>NZ_JBSHAF010000025.1:109368-136340 GCF_053611365.1 Streptomyces sp. NPDC054813
GCCCGCCCCCACCCCCCCCCCCCCCATCCAACCCACCCCCCCCGCCGCCCGGCCCCCCCCCCGACTGTTTGTGGCCCCCCCCCCCGGGCCCCGAGAAAGGGCTTGACCCCTTCTCAGTCATAGGTATTATGGAACATGACAGATTCGTCGACTCCTGGAGCCCCACATGAGCACGATCGGAACGGTCAGCACCGAGCAGCCCACCCCGGCTCCCTCCCTCTCCCACGGAGACCTGGTCTTCGTCTACAACGGCCCTGGCCTCGTCACCCGCCTGGAAGGGTGGGCCCTGAGCCTCATCGAGATGATGTTCGGTGACGGCCCCGACGCCACCATCCGGCGCAAGGTCGCCGTCTACCGCAATGCCGACGGCAGCCTCGACATCAGCGCCCGCGTCTCGCGCCTCGCCGCCGTGGAATCGGCCTGGCACCTCGTCAACCCGGCCGGTGACATCGTCAACGGAGGCCCTCGTGGCCGCCACGGCGAAAAGCCGTCCCAGACCGCCGAAGAGCTCGAAGCGGAGCGTGACTCCGGGAAGTACAAGTCCCACGAGGGCTCGGTCCCCGTCTACGGCATCCCCAGCACCGCGCAGCGCTCGCCGTCCGCCGACACCGAGTGGGTGCGCGAGGTCCGAACGGAGGCCACCTTCCGTGCGGCGCGCGGCGGAATGTACCGCTGGTACGAGCCGGACGCCGCCCCCGCTGACCAGCCCGCCGCCGTGACGGACACGCCCGCCGGTCCCGTGGCCGACGGCCCCTACGCGAAAGCCCTCGCGGCCGCCAGGAAGGCCGGCGCCCGCCACGCCAACGACGCCGGACTGATGGCGCTCTTCTGCGCGAACACCCTGCAGCACTTGGTCGGCGCCGTCTCGCCCCAACTGGTCTGGGAGGGAGCACAGCGCCGCGGCCTGTCCACCGCCGACCTTCGGGACCTGTGCGCCAAGGACGTCATGGCCGTCTCCGACCTCCAGTGGACGACCGGCTGACGCCTCACGCGTCCGCACACCCCCGGACTGAACTCACCAGCTCCGTCAGCACTTCCGAGCACGAACCCCTTCGCCCCGGCCACCCGTCCGGGGCGGACCCCAGGCTTCTGCGAGGCGATTGCGATGACCACCCCGACCACCACTACATCTCCGGCCACGGCCCGTCCCACCACCGCGGTGACGCCCTTGATCCTCGCGCACACCCGGCGTGCCGCCAGCCCGGACTACTGCCTGCCGGCCTGGTACGACGAGCACCACGCCCGCCAGTTCGCGACCGAGTCCCTCAGCCGTGCCGAGGTCGTCGCGACGATCCGGCGCTACCTGGAGGTCAAGCGGGCCAGCGAACCCCTGCGGCACATCCCCGGCAACGAGTTGACCCGCGAGCAGTGGCAGGCCATGTGGGACGCGGATGACGAGCTGGGCGACCTCTACCGGCGCCTCGACCGTGCCTGCGCCCTCATCTACCTGCCGGACGGCTACCGGCCCCAGCACCTGGACCACCTGGCCGAGGCCTACCGGGCCGGCAGGATCCTGCCGGATCCTCGCCAGCCCGCGCCGATGCCGGGCGACCTGCTCGTCGAACACCACAACAGCCTGGACGCCTCCCTCAAGCCGCTGTCGCGGATCCGGGCAGGCGAGCGCGTCGAGGCCACGGTGACGATCGCCGCGGTGAGGCGCTTCGCCGGGCACGTACGTCTGCTGCTGGAGAGCGACGACGGCGAGACGGCGCACGCCCGGGTGCGCGCCAGCCGCTTCACCGCGGCCGAGCAATCCCTCGGCCGTCAGCTCAAGGTCGGCGACCAGGTGCTGGTGCGCGGCTACGTCGAGCAGGAGCCCGCTCTGCGCCCCGGCGTCCGCAGCGTCGACGTCTGCTCGATCCGGGCAGCGGCATGAGCCGGGCCATCTCCCTGGTGCCCTCCGCGGCGCGCCACGCGCGGACGGCGGAGGGCACCAGGTCCACTCGTGTCCTCGGAATGGCGGGGGAGGGGCAGGCGCTGCTGGCCCGGTGGCGCGACGCCGGCTGCAGGCGCCGTAGCGAAGCCCGCGCCTGGCAGAGCGCGAGGACGCTCGAGGACGTGGCGGTCCTGACGGCCCAGTGGCTGCGCGGCCTGCTGCTCTTCCACCCCAACGGCCATCGCGGCGGCCCGGATCCGGAGACCCTGCCGTTGGCAGACGTGCTCGCGGCCGCCAACGGCGTCGGGATCCTCACCAACCAGTCCCAGCCCAGCGAACTCGCCGCATTCCACGGGCGGCCCTGGCGGCAGCGGGCGTTCGTCACCGCGTTCGTCGCGGACCCCTCGCTTGCCCGGGCCCTGTGCGCGCGGGCCGCCGGGGCCGGACTGGTCGTACGGGTGTACCGGCCCGGAAGCCGCATCGATGAGAACGGGAAGCGGGACGCGGTCGACGCCACCGTGTGGGGCTCCCGCGTCAACACCGGGGTGGGGGACTGGGTGCCGCCGCGCGCGGTGCGGCGGATCCTGCCCGGCTGCGACCGCCAGGCCGTACGCGAGGTCGCCGCGGCGTGGCAGGTCACGCTCATTGACCCGGAGTGGGGGCGCAACACGGTGCTGTGGCCGCTCCTCCGCCGGTTCACGGACGCGTCGCGCCCGGATGCGCCAAGTTGCCGCGCAAATCGGCCAGTTGCCCCTCAGCACCTATCGCGGGTCAAAAATGGCCCGGTACATTTTTGACCCATGGAAGAGCGATCCCCTAAAGAGGCGGCCCTCGCCGCGCTGCGCACCTGGCGCGACTTCACGAACGACCGGGACCCGCTGGTCACCGCCGCTGCCCGGGCAGGCGCGTCACAGGCCGAAATCATCGAAGCGAGCGGCCTGGCCAAGGGGACCGTCCGGACGATCCTCAACTCCCCTCCGGAGGACACGAACGTGACCACCACGACCACCGACCCGCTCGCCGGCCTGCACCACTCGCACCTGGTGCGGGTGGACCGCGAAGGCTCCTACCGGAAGTTCGTCTTCAGGCCGTTCACCGGCGAGGAGCCGGAACCGGAGAGCGGCGACAACATCTACGCCGCCCACCACACGACCCTCGGTCCCGAGCTCGCCCAGGAGCTGACGGACGAGTACCGCGAGGCTCACAGGAAGTGGCAGATCGCGCGCTTCAAGACCGCGCTGCGCCCCCTCGCCAAGGAAGCGACGCCGCTGTGGAACGCCTACGTGACGGCCAAGGCCGCCATGGAGGAGACGTTCGCAGCGTTCGACACCACGCCGGACAACCGGTGGAAGTCGCAGACCCTGAAGCTGTCCCGTGCCCACGACGCCGCCTGGGAAGCGGCGGTGAACTGGGACAACCACGCCGAGCGCATGGCCGCACTGGCCGATGAGCACCTCGCCGGCGTCTGCGTCACCTCCGCCCTCATCCAGGAGGCCGCCGCCGAAGCCGGCGTCGACTCCACGAACTGGGTGATCGAGTACTCCGCCGAGGTGTACCGCAGCAGTTCCATGGCCGGCGTCCACGACGGCGTGCGCCGCCTGATCGACCGCCACAAGAAGGAGCTGAAGGCCGGCGGGATGCTCCGCACGGACTGACCCGGCCCACGCTCGCAACCGACCGACCCCATCGCAAAGAGACAGAGAGGACGACCAGATGACACACGAGGGCATGAAGGTGCCGGAGGTCACGGTGGCCCGCTACGCGGCACCGCGAGTCCACGCCTTACCGGTGACCGAAGTGATCACGGCCCAGCCCCTCGACGGCCGGCGCCCGGGGCACTACCAGCAGGTGCTGCTGGACACCCGCACCGGCGAGCTGCGCTTCCACGAGATCCCGGAGCAGTGGGAGCCGTGGAACCCGGCCTGGAAGACGATCAGCGACGTGCCGCGCGAGACGTACAAGCGGTGGCACCCCGGAACGTTCTTCTCGGGCGTCGGACCGCACCAGTGGTTCGAGCCGGTGCCCGAGATGCTGTCCTGGACCATCGACTCCGGCGTGGAGGAGCTCCCGTACCTCGACGTCGACGCCGCCAACGCGCTGCTTCAGGAGCTGACGCCGACTGCGCAGGCCCTGCTGGACGGCCTGTTCGACGCCGGCGGCGACCTCGACTGGTCCGCCGACTCCGGCCACGCCGGCCGCAACATCAGGCGCCTGTGCAAGCGGCACCGGAAGGCAGCCGGGCCCGAGGCGGACGCCGACCTGGTCGACTACGACACGATCGTGGCCCGCTTCCCGCAGGTCTACCGGCCGAACCTGCTGCGCCAGCAGCTGGACGAACTCGCCAAGGACTGCGAGTCGATCACCCGGTACCTCGGGAGCAACGAGCACTGGCACCCCGAGGTCAACGAGGCCTTCAGCGTCCCGTACCGCGACGGGAGCGGCAAGGGCCACGACGTCCTGGGCGTCCGGGCCTGGTATCGAAGCGTCCTCATGGCCGGTGACCCCCGCCCGCTCAAGGAGTTCCCGGACTGGGACGCCGAGCACGGCCGCCTGGCCGCCGGTGACATCACGTCCACCTCCACCGACGCCGAACTCGACCGCTGGGCCGACCGCGAGGAGGAGAACGCCGCACGACAGGGGTGGCGCCTGCTGGGAGCACGGGAGGCCGCCGCCGCTCACCGTGAGCAGCTGCGCAACCGAGGCTGGGACCGGCTGGCGGTCGTAGGCGCCGACATCGCCGAGTTGGAGAACTCGACGGACGCCGTGGACAAGAAGCTGGAGACGACCCGCCAGGAGCGCCTGCATCTGGTCACGGCCGCGATCGGCTGGGGCCGCAGTGACAGCGAGATCGCCACCCGCGCCAGGGTGCCCCGTCGGGCGGTGCACGAACTCCGCGACACCGCGGCCGCAGCCCAGCAGAAGTAGAGCGTGCCCGGGACTGCCGTTAACAGCCCCGGACACTGGATCATCGTCCCATCCGGAGCCCCGCCTCGTGCGGGGCTTCGGCCGTTGACCGGTTTGTTCTCGCGAGCCGGGAACAACGCGGCAGTTGCCGAAGGCTCGTCGCAGAATGCCGTCCTCAAGTACTCGGCAGGGTGCGGTTCAGTCGCTTCCCGAGTCGTACCACTCGGGCACGTAGTCGTCGAACGACGGCTCGTCGGGCGCATCAAGCTGGGCGTACAGTCGCGCTCGCGTCGTCACGTCCCGCAGGTTGACCAGGCCGAACGCGGCCTCGGTAAAGCCGGCATCGAACCCGAGGAAGAGTTCCTTGCCGGGCAGCTCGTCGATGGACCACTTCTTCCTCTTGTTCTTCGGATCGAGCGGGCCCCTCTGTGCGACGAGGTCGGTGAAGGACGCCTCGTCGAGGTGCTCGATGGTGTTGCGCAGCATCCTCAGTTGATCGTCCGATTGCTCACTGCCGCCGGTGATCTCCTGGTAGGCCCGCGACCAGCGCTCCATCTGGTAGGCCGACATGACAAGCCGGTAGCCCCGAACCCAGACGTCCTCGAGCACCCATGCGAGATCACCCTCAGCGGGTGACCATTCCTCGCCATAGTCGATCGCCCGGTCCGTCCAAACAGCTTTGCTCGCGGCCTGGTAGTAGCTGTGGGCGTCACGCTGGACGGATCGCGCCCACAGGGCCAGCATCCGTACCACGACGCGGTCGCGTGCATCCGCGACGTCGGCCGGTGGTTCGAGCGAGGAGGGCCCCTCAGCGTCGGGCGGCCCGGGCAGCAGCACACCGTGTCCGTCAGGCGGAATACGGACGGGTCGGCGCGCGTCCGGCCTCCAACCCGCCGGCGGTGTCCAGTCGTCCGACGGTGGCGGCCACCCATCCGGTGGCGGCCACGAGGGGGGAGCTATGTAGGCCATCCGTACATCATCGGCTCACCTCCGCCCGAGGAGACCGTGTGTACCAGACGTCGCGCCGGCCGGAATCTGCAAGGCCTGCGGGACGTGCCGGGTCAGGCGTTCGCCGCGGCGACAGCCGCGCGGAACTCCTGCGTCATCAGGGCGACCGAGCCGCGCTGGACCGGCGCCTCGCCCGGCTCACCCCACACCCTGGCCAGCGCGGCACTCATACGCTTCTCCATCGCCGCGTCGACTATCGGCCGGTACTCCTCGGGAACGTCCCGGGTGTCCTGGACGGCGACAGTCGTGCCGAAGCGAGTCCCGATCATCCCGATCGTGGTGACCTTCCAGCCGAGCTGACGGGCTGCCTTGCGCATCGCGGCCCTGATCAGTTCCACCCCGCCCAGGCCGACGGCCTCCTCATCGTCCAGATTCACCTGGTACGAGCCTCCGTAGCCGCCGGCGTCCTCGGGACAGGCACGGCGCAGCAACGGGACGAGGGCCTCGGCCATGGCGGTGCAGCGAGGGTCCTTCGCGTAGGAAGCCATCTCGGCATCGTAGAACCGCGTCGGCGTCCCAGGCAGTCGTACGGGGGACTGCTCGCTCCAAGGGGTGGTTCGCCGAGCAGCAGCTCAGGCGCTGCCGTCAGGCGGGTTCCAGGAGGTCGACCACGGAGAGCCCGGTTTCCCCGTTGACGAGCCGCAGGGCGACTTCGGCCCGGGCCGCGAGGTCGAGTGGGACGAGGTCTTCGGCATACGCGGCGTGCACGATGCGGTCCAGGCCCGCACCGACCAGCGGTGCAGCGGTACGCAGCGAGGCCTCCAGAGCAACGCCCTGGGTGGCGCCGCCGTGCAGGATGATGTTCCTGGTGCGGTACAGCCTGCGCAGCGCGATACGGAAGGCGCCAGTGACGTCGCCCAGCACCGGGCGGGGGTCGTGGACCAGGTCGGCCATGCGCTGGGCCGCGGGCCGGTCGCTGTACTTCGTTGATGCCCGGGTGAAGTCCAGAGCGGAGGCGCCGCCCGCGAGCAACGCGTCCGCGACCAGACGGGCACGCTCCTGGTTCGTGCTGCAGGCCGCGATACTCCGGCCGAGATCGTCCTGGGAGCGGGGCTTGTGCCGGTGTGCGAGGGCAGTGAGCTCGGCCCGGGGCCACGAGCAGGCGATGATGGCCGCCATGCGGTCAGCCGCCACGGCTTTCCCGGACCGCTCGTTCTCCCCCTTGGGGTCGTCCGGGTGCGTCAGCAGAGACTCGACGGCAGCCCAGACACCGGCGACGGCCGGGGCCATCGGGCCGCGGTTGACCGCGGCCGCGAGCTCCAGGGCGTCGTCGATCCGGCTGCGGGTTCCGGCGACCTGGTAGAGGTGCCCCTCGTTGACCAGCGTCAGGACGTCGGCGCCCCGCGCCGGGGGATCGAGCGGGATAGCCCGCGGGTGCCCGGCGACCCAGATATAGGGGAGGGGCTCCACCCCTCCACGGTCCTTGCGCAAGAAGAGAGAGCGAGCGGTCATCCGCTCCACCATCTGCCGGGCCTGCTCGGCCGCGCTGAAGGCGTCCAGCGCCGTGAACCGGTAGACGAAGCCGCCTCCGGGCCGGACGCCCGCGGTGTCGTGGCCGTGCTCGCGCAGCCAGGCGACGACCTTGCCCTTGTCGTACCAATGCTCCAGCGGCTCGGCGAGATCCCGCCGCGGCACCTTCTCCAGCGCCACCAGCACCTCGTACGCGCGGGCCGGCGTCCGCGCGAGCGCGGCGGCGCTCTCCGCTATATCCGCCGTCGTGGCGCGCGCATCGTAGAGATCTTTCGCCCAGGCCTTGAGGTGACTGGCGCTGTAGCCCAGGTCGAGAAGGTGAGAGGCCACCGTGCGGGAGAACCGCTCCGGTTTGACACGATCCTCAACCGGGACGTTGACCGCCGCCGCCCACCGCTCCAGATATCCGCCCCGGACGCGCCCGATGATCTCCTTGAGGCGGCGGCGCTCAGGACTGGGATCCGGCAGCGCGTTCTTCAGAAGACCGGTGAGTTCCCTGCGCAGGTCCCGGTCTCCGAGGCCCCGATCGGGGCCGATCAGAGCGTTGAGCTGGATGCGCTGCCAGTCGCACGCGGACTGCGAGAGCACCCCGTGGGCCTGCCAGTAGCCGGCCTCCAACAGTTCCTCGAGGGCCAGCACCGAACCTATGTCCCACAGGCGGCGCGCCCACGGCGTGCCTTCGTCGGTGAAGAAATCCGACATGCGAGCCAGGACGTGCCGGGCGTAGGGATCAGACGCGGGAGCGGAGGCCATCGCAGCACCTTAGCCGAGGGGATCTTGTACCACGCGCGAGGCGACGATCACGTGGTACGATCCTTGCAGACTTAAAGGGGCACCCGCCGTCTAACGGCCGCTGCCCCTTTCTTCTTGCCCGAACGCGGCCGGCAGGGGCGGGCCCGCTGTACCGTCCCTCGCGTGGACCAGACCGGACCCCAGGTGCCGCCCTTCGAGCCAGGCGAGGATGCCCGCGTCGAGGCGGCCGCCGATGACCCGTTCCTCAAGGCTCTCAGTGAAGCCCGTGACCGCATCCCGCTGCTCACCGAGGTCTTTGCCACCCAGGACACTTCCGCAGCCGACACCAGCCGGGGATCATGGCCTGACCCTGCACCCATGAGCAGCCGGGACCTACACGAGTTCCAGCAGCGCGGTCAACCGCGTGACTAGGTACCTCACCCCTGATCGCTGAGCGGCCCCTCAGTCTCATCCGAGGGGCGACGCGTACCGAGCGGACTTGCGGAGCGACTGATGTCAGTGGCCGCTTCTACCGTTCTCAACGGTGATCGCGCGGAAGTCTTGAGCCGAGTCGTGAAGTCGGCGGGGTACGGACACGGCATCCAGACGTCCCAGATCTCCTTCGGCGTGACCGATACGGCGCCGGCGAACGTCGAAGTAATCGCGGACGTGCTTACTCAAGACGGATCTGAGGGCAAGGAACACCCTCGACGACAAGATCGGCGGACACCGGAGAACACCCAACGGCTCACAGAGATGGTTTCCACGCGAAGCCAGAGTGTTGCGAGACTGCAGTGAGAACGTACGGAGGACGTAGCGAGAAGGTACTCCGACAACGATCGCGGATGTTGGCATCGAATCCGATGACGTGAGAGATTGTCGTACGAGCTAAGTCGAGCAGACTAGAAGTAACTAGAGCTCGATGAAGTCTCACCCCGGAAGGGGTGTAAAGCACGAAGGGCCTAGCTCCGGCGGGAACCAGAACTAGGCCTTCACGCAGTTGACGAGCCCGGTCGAGTAGATGCCGACCGGGCTCGCTGCATGCAGCTGCCGGTCCGACCGGGTCCTCGGGTGGGCACTCAGAAGTACTGAGCGAACTGTCCCACCAGGGCGATGGCCGCCACCCCGAAGCTCAGCGCGGACAGGATGACCTGCCACTTCTCAGGGCCGGTCCACTTCTTCCTGCCGTGCTTGTCCAGGTCGGACATCGCACCACCACCTCACCTTTCCCTCCGTCCGGCACCCGCGGTCCGGGTCCCGGTGGTCTGTGAACTCGCGTCCCCCAACGCGGAGTTCAAGGGAGGGTCTGGTGAGGCGGGATTCATACTACTGGGGCTCCCGACAGTAGACGTCACCTCAAGTGCAAGTCGCTCGCCTTGCGTTGACGGCTGAGTGAGGGGGCGGAAAGCCGTAGCACGACTGTCCGCCGGCTTATAGCACACCCGCCCGCTGCGGCGGGACCGGGCTGTACTTCCCGCATCCGGCCGCGGTCGGCAGACGAGACGGTTGCCGGGACCACCGCGGCCGCCGTCGCGGACTCATTCCTCATGGGAGAGCACTCCGCTCATCCCTCCCCGTCAGCGACCGGGTCCGGCTACCGTGGGGGCATGGCCAGGGAAATCCGCATCGAGATCGATGACGAGCAGTACGAGCAGCTGAAGCGCGAGGCGCACCAGCGGCACGAGGATCCGGATGTGTACGCCGGCCGCGTCCTGGCCGACGGCCTGAACAAGGCGCGGTTCCTTCAGGGCTGCGCCGAGTTCCTGGCCACGCCGGGAATGCGCGAGGAGTTCGCCAGCCGGTTCGGCCCGCAGCCCGGGCCCAGCGCTACCGCTGCGTGAGGGCGGACCTGCCGCAGTGGACCTGACCATTGATCTTCCGTGGCTGCTGGAGCTTGCCCGCACCCAGCTCGGCGACCCGGACGTGACGGACTGGGGAGCCCTGGAGGCCGCCCGCGCCCGGCACTGCTTCCGCGTGATGGACGACCTCATCTACGACCAGCCCCACCACCGCGCCGCCGCGCTGTTCCACTCGCTGTGCCGCGTCCCGGCGCTGGAGCACAGCAACGCCCTGTTCGGCATCACCGTCGCGGCCGGCTACCTGCACGCCAGCGGCAGGACGGCACGGTTCACCGCCAAGGAGGCGGCCGACCTAGCCGAGCAGGTGACGGCCGGGGACGTGGACATACGGGCCCTCGCCGACACGCTCAAAGAGTGGACCGACCGAGCCTGAACCCAGGCTCGGTCCAGGAGAGACGTTGAGATCTCCGCCCGGGGGGCAGGAGTCATGCCACCGCTTCGGGCAGCTCACCCGGCTTGGTCTCCACGATCTGCACGTCGCGGCAACCAGCGTCCTCGAGTCCTTGCTTGCGTCTGCCGGCGCTCGGCTTGTCATAGGCGACGGCGGAGGAGCGCGGGGTGCCGTCCGGGTCGGTCCAGGTGAGCGCAAAGTTCTGCATCGTGATCGTCATGCGGCCATCATCGCCGTCGGCACTGACAACGCCCCGCTCGCGCCCTCTCTATCACCGCTGACGACCGCGAGCCCCAGGAGACCGGTCTCCCCGGGGCCGGGTGGGGCGGGGTCAGCCAAGCAGGCGCAGCAGCGCGGCCGACATCGCGATCATCGTCTCCGCCTCGGCGCGGCTGTACGTGAACGTCTTGGTGACGGCGTCCTTGTGGAGCGCGCCGCTCGCCTGGTCCTCGAGCGCGGCCCGGATCCAGGCCCAGCGTTCCTCCGGGGTGCGCTCGCGGGCCGGTTTGCTGCCGGGCCAGGACCAGCCGCTGTTGACCTTGATGTACTCCAGCGTGCGACGCGCTTCGAGCATGGCGCCGTCGATGTCGTCGTCCCGCAGTCGGCGCTGGGCCTCCCGCAGGTAGCCGACGGCTTCCTGGCGCCCTTCGTCGTCCGCGGGGAAGGGCACGGACATCTCGACGGCGAGGGACGGACCGAGGCCCTCCATCTGCTGGCGCCAGCGGCTCTCGGCCACTGAGATGTACAGCGTCGCCGAGGCACCCGGGTACGAGGTCGCCTGGGACAGGGTGGCGCGGACCTCGATCTCCAGGCGCAGATCGCCAGAGCGGTGTTCGTCCAGGGCCCGCACCTGTGCGCTGGTGAGCATGTAGCGCAGCTCCGGACGCTCGACGGAGTCGGGGCGGAACGCAACGGTGGCCGTGGCGGTGCCGAGGATGCCCCGCTGTCCGTTGCCGAACGGCGCCCACAAGACGGTGTCCAGAATCAGCACGCGACCGGCATCGACGGCCGCCGGGGTTTTCACCTCCAGTTGCAGGCGCAGGCTGTGTGCCCCGAGCTCCTTGAGGAGCATCAGGCTGTTGTCCCGGTGGCCGATGGCCATGGTCCCGACGGGCGCGTCGAAACGCAGTTCGTCCATCGTGCGGCGCCTTCCTGGTGGTTCGTGTGCTGCGCCGATTGTGGGGCCTGGACTCGGCACAGTGCCCGGCATTTACGTATCGGGCTCCCTGCTGTCCCAAGCGAGGCCGGTCAGCCCCACGCGCACACGCGGCGGAGCTTAGGCTCCGTGCGGTGGAAACGTTCTGGATCACCGCGATGGCCGTCCTGTGGGGTGCGGGCGTGGGCCTGCTCATACCGCGCGCCGCGTACCGGCTCTCCGTAGCGCCGGAGGATCCGTGGCGAACAGCCTGCCCGGCAGGGCACCCTCTCGACGGGATCGGGAACGGGTGGCTGGGGCGAGCCCGCTGCACCAACGGCGATACGTTCGGGCCGAGCACGCCCACCATCGCCCTGGTGATGACCGTGGTCTGCGCCGTACTGGCGGCCGCCACCGGGGCCCGTCCCGAGTTGCTGGTGTGGCTGCTGCTCGCCCCGATCGCCGTGCTGCTCGCCGCGGTCGACTTCGCGGTGCACCGGCTTCCCGACGTGGTGGTCCTGCCGCTCACGGCTGCCGCGCTCGCCGGGCTCGGAGGGGCCGCGCTGCTGCCCGGTACCGACGGCAGTTGGCGCACCGCGCTGCTCGGCTCTCTCACGCTCGGCGCCTGCTACCTCGTGGTGTTCCTGATCAACCCCAGAGGCTTCGGCTTCGGTGATGTGAAACTCGCCCCTGCGCTCGGTGCCGTCCTGGGCTGGTACGGCTGGGGGATCCTGCTGATCGGCACCTTCGCCGGGTACCTGTTCGGCGCGCTGTTCGGCGTAAGCCTCATCCTCGCGCGGCGGGCTGGACGGAAGACGACGATCCCGTTCGGCCCGTTCCTCCTGGCCGGCGCGTTCGTCGGGATCCTCTTGGGCTCCCGCGCCCTGTGACCGTACGAGCCCACGGGGATCTCCGGCTAGGCGGCGGCGAGGTGAAGGAGCTCCGGTACGCCTTGCGCGCGGGCGTAGGGCTCGAAGCGGGGGAGTAGGTCGTCGATGAGGCGGGCGCAGCGGGGCGCTCCGATACGGCGGGCCAGGAGCAGGGACTGGGTCGCGGCGGCCGCGGCGGGTTCGGGTTCCTTCAGATCGAGGTAGCTCGCGGCGCGGTAGGCGAGGAAGACGCCCTTCGTCTTGTCCCGAGCGGGCGGCAGCAGGCGTTCGCCCTCGCTGATGAGCTGGTGGGCGCGGCTGGTGTCACCGAGGTCGAGGAGGGCTTGTCCGGAGTCGACGGCGAGGTCGGCCTCGGATACCCAGGCGCACCAGGCGGGCCGGTCGGCACCGGCGTCGTTGAGGTGGTGCTCGGCGGCGGTGAGGGCTCGTAGCACGGCGCCGTGTTCACTACGGTCGCCGCGTGCGGCGAGGGTGCGGGCCAGGCGCAGGTGGAGCAGGCAGCGGGCGGCTGGATTCTGAACGCGGGTCAGGGCGTAGTTGAGGATGCTGGCTGCGGTCGTGTGATCGCGGCGCCAGGCGGCCTGGTAGGCGAGGTCGCCCAAGAGCCCGGCGCCCATGTCGCGGTCCCCGGCCGCATGGGCGTTGTGCAGGCCCGCGATCCAGCTCTGGCTCGCGTGGGTGTGGCGGCGGAGGTCGAAGGCGTGCCAGGCGACGGTCTGGGAGAGGGAGGCCGCCAGGGTGTGCAGGCGCAGCCCGAGGGCGGGCGTGTAGCGGCCGGTTTCGAGGAGTTCGGTCACCGTGGCGAGGTGGGCGTCCAGGAGCGCGGGGGTGTGCTGTCGCTGCTCGGTGGGCAGGCCGGCCAGGTGCTGGGTGGAGTCTTCCAGGAAGGCGACGAGGTCTTCGCCGATGGGTTTACCGTCGTGGGCCTGGGCGAGCGCGCCTGCAGGGCTGCCGGCCCAGTCCGCGGCCAGGGCAGACAGGGCGGTACCGGAGATGGTCAGGAAGGTGCGGCGTTCCATCGCTGTTCGCTGGGCCTCTCTCAGGGCGGGCACAAAGCTGTGGGGGCCGAGGGGGACCACCCCGTTGGCGGTGAGGGGCAGCCAGTTCGGCCAGTCGTCGGCGCGGACGATGTCCGCAGGCCAGCCAAGTGCTTCGGCGATGTAGATCTGGGATTCATCGCTGGGTCGGACGCCGCGCTGCCATTTGCGTACCCGTGCTTCGTCGGTCCCTGAGCGCAGATTCCGCCGCGCGGCGGCGGCATGGATACCGGAGACGAGTTCCTCCATCGTCTTGCCGGCCGCATGACGTGCCACAACTAACGGGTGACCGGTGGTCTCTTCCACGTCTCCATCCAATCACTCAGCGAACAGGACTGGTGACTCCTTCACGAAGGCGGGACCCCCACGGGACCCCCCTCAACTGGTCGACGAACTCGAACAGTTGAGCCCATTCTCATGATGTCGCAGCACACGGCGGCTGTCCCGCCCGAGACCGAAAGGGGGGTCCGCCATGACGTACGACCACTGATGCGCATCGTGCTCCGCAATCCGTTCCGGTCCCGGCCGCTGGCGTCTCGTCGGCGGCCGGCACCGGTCCGTCCTCTCTACCGTGTGAAGGAGAACCACCGTGGCCGTGACGCCCACCTGCCCGGTGCGGTACGACCCGCTGGACGAAGCCACGCTCGCCGACCCGTATCCCGTGCTCGCGGCCTTGCGCGCGCACGCGCCGCTGGTGTGGCACGACACCATGGAGTGCTGGCTGGTCACCGGCTACGACGACTGCGTACGCGTGCTGCGGGGCCACGAGTCCTTCGCCCGTGACCCCAGGCGGCTGGGCCGGACGGTGCCGGAGGCCTCGCTGAGCGTGCAGGTCCTCGACCCGCCCCATCAGGCCGCCGTGCGGTCGGCCTTCATGACCTCGCTGCACGCGCAGGACCTGCCCGCGCTGCAGGAACGGGCCCGACGCGATATCGCCGGCCGGCTGAAGGACCTTGCCCCGCGGCCGGGGTGGGACGTGATGCGTGAACTCGCCCAGCCCGTCGCCCTGAACGCCATCGCCGACCTGCTCGGGGTCAGCCCGCCGCCCTTGTCCGCATGGGTGGAGGTGTCCGACACGATCATGCGGAGCATGGACGGCGGGCTCAACCCCGACCTGGTCGAGCCCGGCCGTCTCGCGCGGGAGGAACTGAGCGAACTGGTGGCCTCCTGGTTCACCGCGACCGGCAGCCGGGCCGGGCTGCTCGGCCACGTCCGCGCCCGTACGGCTGGCGCCGGCCCGAAGCTCGCGCGGTATGTCGTGCACACGGCCCGCGTGATGTTCCAGGGCGGATACAGCACCCTGGCCGCGGCGATCGGCAACGCCATCGACACGCTGGTCCGCAACTCGCAGGCCCAACGCGCACTGCGCGAGGCGCCGCAACTGCGGGCCACGGGCGTCGACGAACTGGTTCGCTACGACGGCCCCGTCCAGGGCACCACCCGCCTCGCCGCCGCCGATGTCCTGCTCGGCGGCAGGACGGTGCACCGCGGCGAGAAGGTGACGGTGCTGTTCCAGGCCGCCAACCGCGACCCCGTGCACTTCGAGCACCCGGACCGGCTGGTGCTGGACCGCTCGCCGAACCGGCACCTCGGATACGGATGGGGCACCCATGCCTGCCTCGGCACGACCCTCGCCCAGCGCGTCCTGGTCGCGCTCGTCGACGCCCTTGCCGATCACCCGGGCCTCCTGCAGGCGGCCGGAGTCGCGCGGCGCCGGAATACCGCCACCATGCGCGCCTTCGACCAGCTGCCCGTCACCCTCCAGCCCTGACCCGCATCGTCAACTTCGCGACCTGGAGCACGTGTTGAGGATCATCATCGCCAACCACATCGACCCCGCCATCCGCGACCGCCATGACCTGCGGGCGTGGACGCAGCGCGCCCTGTGGGGCGCCCGCGACGGCGACCTGGTCGTCCTGTGCGCGCCGCCGGACCCCGACTTCCTGCGTTATACGACCGCGCTGACCGGCACCGACCCGGACCGGCTGCACCTGGTTGTGGCGCCGGCCGGTGCGTACGACGGACGGCTGCTCGACCCGCAGATGCTCACCCATCCCGACACCCTCGATCAGGTGCGCGCGTACCTCACTGAGCACGGCGGGGTGGGCGCGGTGGGGGAGATCTGGGCGCTGTGGCCGTCGTCCTCCGTCGCCCGCTTCGCCACGGCGCTCGGCCTGTCCGAGAAATTACCCGGCTGCGACTTCCTCGCCCAGGGCGGCGGCGAACTCGTCAACAACAAGGCCGCCTTCCGGGCGCTCGCGGCCTCGGCGGGAGTGCCGGTGGCGGCCGGCACCGTCGTCCGTGACCCGGGCGAGGCAGCCGCGGCCACCCTGACCCTGCTTGAGGGCAGTGGGGCAGTGGTCGTGAAGCAGGCGCATAACGGGGCCGGGGTGGGCAACGAGTTGCTCGTCACCGACCTCAGCCTGGCCACCGGCCACGCGGGCGCCCGTCACCTCCACCACCTGGGTCGCACGGACCTTCCCACGGCGGCCGCCGCGTACTGGCGCGATCGCTGGGCGTGGGCCTCCGCCGACGGCCGGTTCCCCGTCGTCCTGGAGGAGTTCGTCCCGGGCGCCGTCACGGTCTACTGCGAGCAGCACCTCACCGAGACCGGCGCCCGGCCCACCGAGCGCGGCGAACTGCGCTACACCGACCGGCGACTCAGCCACGAAAGCGTCCCCCTGCGCGACCTGCCCGCGGCCGTCGAAGAGCAGCTGCTGGCCGGGTCCGCCCGCCTCGCCGATACCTACCGGGCCGTCGGCTACCGCGGCCGCATCAGCACCGACGCGATCGTGAAACCCAGCGGGGGACTGCTGTTCACCGAGGTCAACGCCCAAATCTCCGGCTCGTGGCACATCTACGAGGTCTTCGCCCACCACATCGTGCACGCGAACGAGGCCCCCGAACGCACCGTCACCGAATCCCACATCCCGCCGCAGTGGACCGTGCCCGACGGCGCAACCTTCCACCGCGCGCTCGCCGAGCTCGGGCTCGGCTACGACCCCGCAACCCGCAGCGGCGTGATCGTGTCGATGCCCATCGTCGACCATCCCTCCCGCGGGGCGCAGTTCACATTCTCCACCGTCCACGCCAGCCCGGCCGAGCGCGACGCGATCTGGCACGCCCTCGAAGACCGGTTCACCACCGCCAGCGCGCGGCAGCGTGACTCCAGGAAGGCACTCGTCGGATGACCACCACCAAGACCCCCGCCCGACCGGCGCCGGCGGCCCGCCTCACCCCGGCCTTCGACGCGGACCGGCTCGCGCACGAACTCGCCGCGGTCACCAGCCATCCATGGAAGCACCAGCGCACCCACTACGCCGCCGACCACATCGGCCCGGACACACCGACCGACTGGCGCGTGCTGCCGCTGCGCAGCCCCGGCGGCGACCCGACCCGCACCGACCCGGGCGGCCCCGGCCCCGACCATTACGCCGCCACCCACTGGCTCGACCAGATGCCCTACCTGCGCGACATCCTCGCCGAGATCCCGGCCCCGCTGAACGCCGTACGGCTGCTCGCCCTCGGCCCGGGCGCCGCCTCCCAGCCTCACCGCGACCCCAAGTACGCGCTCGAGCGAGGCATGGTGCGCCTGCACATCCCGATCGTCACCCACCCCGACGCGGTCCTCGTACTGGACGGCGCCGAACACCGGTGGCAGCCCGGCACATTCTGGTACGGCGACTTCTCCCGCGAGCACCTGGTGCGCAACACCGGGCCCGTACGGCGCGTCCACGCGGTCATCGACGCGCTGATCACCCGGGACCTCGCCGCCCTGTTTCCCTCCGAATGGCAGGAGTCGCTCGGCGACGCCGACATCCTCTTCAACCGGCTGCCCGCCCCAGCCCTGCGGCCGGGCCCGCCGCTGCCGCGCACCGTGAACCTGCCGTCCGGGTTCACCGACTTCAGCCAGGACACCCCGCTGGAAGGCTCCCCCGTGCCGGTCCGGCTCACCGAGCGCGACGGCGATCTGGTCCTCACCGCTGCCGAGCGCAGCTTCGCCCTGGAGCACGTCATCGACGGCGAGTACCGCTACGCCGGCTGGAGCGAGCAACGCACCCTCCAGCTCGGCAACGACCTCATGCTCCACGCCCGCCACGGCCGTGCAGTGACCAGCCAGCAGATCTCCCTCCCGGCCGCCGACAGCAGCCCGGCCAACGCCTGACACGACGAATCGAGGACGCAGCACATGCTGAACAGCTACGACGACTTCACCCCGCTGAGCGAGATCATCGTGGGGTCCGCGGAGAACTACGTGGGGCACGACCGAGACCTCACGTTCGAGTTGTTCTTCCACGAGTCCATCGGCGGCTACCGCTCCGACTGGGCCTATCCGCGTCTGGCCGCCCACGCCGGCGAACAGGCCGAGACCTGGAAGATCGGCAAGCAGTACACGGAGGAACTCCACGAGGACGTCGAGAACCTCGCCGCCACGCTCACCTCGCTCGGCATCACCGTGCACCGGCCGCTGCCGCTGCCCGAAGACGCCCTGCCGATCGCCGGACTGGGCTGGCAGGCCGCCCCCACCCCCGCCCTCAACGTGCGCGACAACACCCTCGTCCTCGGCGACGAGATCATCGAGACGCCCCCGGCCATCCGCTCCCGCTACCTGGAAACCAGGCTCCTCAGCAAGGTCTTCCGCTCCTACTTCGACACCGGCGCCCGCTGGACCACCATGCCCCGCCCCACCCTGACCGACCGCTCCTTCGACCTCAGCTACGCCCAGTCCGCAGCCACCACCCTGGGCGGACCGACCGAGCCGATCACCGACCCACAGCCCAGCCCGTACGACGTGGGCGTGGAGATGATGCTCGACGGCGCGCAGGTGCTGCGCCTGGGCCAGGACCTGATCGTCAACGTCGCGCAGGACAACCACCGGCTCGCCGTCGACTGGCTGAAGCGGCACCTGGAGGACCGCTTCCGCGTGCACACCGTGTACCGGATGGCCGACAACCACATCGACTCCATGCTCCTGGCCCTGCGCCCCGGGGTGTTCCTGGCCCGGCACGCCGGGTTGCGTGACCTACTTCCCGCGCCCTTCCGCAGCTGGAAGTTCATCGTGCCGCCCGAACCGGAGCCCGGCCAGTTCCCCGTCTATACGGACGCCGAGCTACTGCTGACCAGCCCGTACATCGACATCAACGTCCTGTCCCTGGACGAGGAGCGGGTACTGGTCAACGCCGACTGCCCCGGCCTGATCAAGACTCTGGAGAACGAAGGCTTCACCGTGATCCCCCTCCAGCACCGGCACCGCAGGCTCTTCGGTGGCGGGGCGCATTGCTTCACCCTCGACACGCACCGCGCGGGAGGCCTGGTGGACTACCGGTGAGCGTTCCGGTCCTGCTGCTGGAGGCGGCCGGCCCCGAGTCCGGGGCGCTCGCCCGGACCGCGGTCGCCTCCGGCCATCCCGTGCACGCCGTCACCGACGCCGCCACCCTCGCCACCTACTCCGGCGAGCTGCGCCAGCTCCTCGCGGGCTGCCTCGTCACCGACTTCACCCAGCCCGGCCAAGCCGTCGCGGACATCACCGGCTACGGGCGCCGGATCGGCGTGAAGGCCCTGCTCACCGTCAACGAGTACCTCACCGAAGTCGCCGCCCGCTCATGCGCGGCCCTCAGCCTGCCGGGCAACGATCCCGAACGCGCCGTCGCCGCCCGCAACAAGGCCCTCATGGCGACCGCGTTCGAGGCCGGCCACGTCACCATGCCCTCCACCACGGTCGTCGCGGACCTGAGGGAGCTGCGGGACCTGCACGAGGCCGGGGCGGTCGGCGTCCCGTGTGTCGTCAAACCGGCCGACGGCGCCGGATCGGCCGGCGTCACCGTGGTCGCCGGTCCCGAAGATCTGGAGCCGGCATGGCATGCCGCCCGCGCGGCCAGGGTGATGTACGGCATGCCGCGCGATGAGCGTGTTCTGGTCCAAGAACACGTCCAAGGACGCGAGTTCAGCGTCGAATCCGTCACCCAGCACGACGTCACCACCCATCTGTGCATCACCCGCAAGCACACCAGCGACGGCAGCCACCGCGTCGAACTCGGCCACGCGCTGCCCGCTCGCCTCCCCGCGGCCGCCGAGCGGGCCCTGCTCGAGCAGGCCGGACGGGCGATCGCCGCGGTCGGCGTACGCAACGGCGCCACCCACACCGAACTCCTCCTCAGGCCCGACGGCCGGTGCACCGTCCTGGAGATCGGTGCCCGTCTCGGCGCCGGGCACATCGGCGTCCTCATCCAGCACGCGCTCGGCATCGACCCGTGGCGCACCCTGTGGGACATCGCCCTCGGCAGGCCGGTAACCATCACACCGGCACCCGGCGGCGGTTACGCCACCGTACGGTTCCTGACCACAGATCAAGAGGGACAGTTGGTCACCGTCACCGGCCTGCCGGAGGTGACCCGCACCATCCCCGCCGTACGCGTGCGCGCGGCCAAGGGATCGGACGTAGGCCCGGCGACGTCCAACCGCGGCCGCCTCGGCCACGTCATCGTCACCGGCCACGATCCGCGCACGGTCGACGAGCAGGCCGATCGAATCCTGCGCCAGATCACCGTCACGGTTGCCTCGGGGAGCAGGACATGAGCACACCACCCGGCGGCCGCTCGGTCGACACCGCGGGCCACCAGACCACCAGTGCGTCGGAGTTCGACCGCCTCTTTGCGACCGAGGGGCAGGACAGCGCCCTCAGCGCAATCGCGCGCCTGGTCGACCCGGACCTTCCGCCGGATCTCGACCTGTTCTCCTTCCTCTGCGCCGACCTGCTCCATCACCTCGCCCGCCAACTCGACCTGGGCTCCCGGCAGATCCTGGCCGATCTGGGCTGCGGCCGTGGCGGTCCCGGCCTGTGGCTCGCCGGCCGCGCGCACGCGGCCCTGGTCGGCATCGACTTCTCCCCGGTCGCGATCGCCCAGGCCCGCCACCGGGCTATACCGTTCGCGGCCGATGCGGCCTTCGCCGTGGGCGACCTCGCCCGCCTCCCCCTGACCGGCCAATGCGTTGACCGGGCACTGTCGTTGGACGCCCTGCAGTACGCCCCCGACCGCGTCGCCGCCGCCCGCCAGGCCCTGCGCATCCTCAAGCCCGGCGGCCGCCTGGTGCTCACCGGCTGGCACCCGCACACCCCCGGCGACGAGCGCCTGCCACCACGCCATCGGCACACCGACTGGATCCGTGTGCTACACACGGCGGGCTTCACCGACGTGCACTGCGCCACCACCCCGGCCTGGGACGACGTCTACCAGGGGATCTACCGCACCGCGCTGACCCTGGACGCCGAGCCCGGCTCGGCACTCGCCGGACTGCAGGGCGAGGCACGTAGGCGCCTGCCCACCGCGCACCTGCTGCACCGCGTCGCCGTCACTGCCGTACGACTGAACTGAGGCGACCGCACCAAACGAATGTGCGCGACGTGCCGCTACACCGGCGCGGGCACGACGCGTGTACAGGCCGCGATGGCGCAGTCGATGTACTGCCCGAAGTCCGCGCCGGAGTCGCGGTGGGCGGCGATCTGGTGCACGGCCTTGATGGCCTCCCAGGCCGCGGTGAGGGCCAAGGTCGGCTCAACATCGCCCATCTCGGTCGAAAGGTAGGCGGGGAAGCCGAACTGGTATGCGCCGATCCGCTCGATCTCCTGCTCGCGCCGGTAGGCCTGGCGGGCTGCCTCGAAGAATCCACCAGCCCCGTCCAGGCCGATGCTGCGGACGATGATGCCGAGATACGGGTGCACGTACCGGGTGCTCGCCGGCCACCCTTCCGCAGGGTGGCCGAACAGCTTGCCCATCGCGACGGTGAGGCTCATGTCGAAGTCGTGGTCCACGCCGTCACCTCTACGCCGTAACCGAGCCGACCACGGCGCGACGCGCAGACATGTCCGCGGGAACCGCTCGTACGAGGAGGACGAGGCGGCGTCCCCCGGCGGCCGGCAGCGACGTTCAGACCAGCTGGGCCAGAACGGCGGCCATGGAGGTGTACGTGTCATCGACGCCAGAAGGGTTGTGGAGACGGTGCCGCTCCAGCCGGATCGCTCCCAGATGCCGTGCCTCGTAGACCAAGGCCCGCCAGGTGTCGGCGGCCGTGGCAGCGCGGGGCCCGTAGGTGTCCCAGAACGCCGTGCGTTCATCCGTCTTGGCGCTGGCCATACGGATGGTCCAGTCGGCAGCCGGATCGCCCCACAGGGTGCGGTCCAGGTCGAGGACGCCGCTGATGACCGGCGTGGGCGCGGCCGCGAGCATCGTGTTGACGGTCCACAGATCGCCGGTGAGCAGCCGGGGCTGAGTAATCTCGTCCAGGACCTTGTGGTGTTCGGCGGCGACGTCGGCGACCTTGCGCACGTCCGTGGCGTCCAGCCCGACGCGGCTGACATCGTCCGCGATGGCGGACAGGGAGGCCAGCACGGCCTCGCTCCACGTGGCGTAGCCGGGTCCGGCGACGGGCCCAAAACGCGGGCCGGCTACGGCATGGATGTTCTTCGTGATCGTGCCGAGCTGGGCGAAGAACCCCTGCCAGAGGGCGCGGGGATAGTCGCCGAGACGCTCGGGGGCGGGCGTGCCGCCGAGGTGGCTCTGCACCATCCAGTCCCGGCCGGTGATCTCCTGCGACCAGTCGGCGGCCAGGACCCGCGGAACGAGGTCGGCGATGGGAGCGAGAAAGGGAACGGTGGCGTACTCGTTGCGCATCAACTCGTGCTCGCTGGCGAACTGGCGTTCCGGAGCGGGGGCGATGCGCAGGATGACCGGCCCGTCGAGGCCATCCGCCACGAGCCGGTAGGTGTTGTTGTACATGCCTCCTCCCAGCTCGACCGCTGAGGTGACACGGACGGTGCGGCCGAAGGCTCGCAGGGCGATCGCTTCGATGTCCTCGGCCGTGACGGGCTGCTGGAAGGCTTCTGGATCGCGGGGGATGGGGCGGAAGTCCATGACGCTCCTTATACGGCCTGTGCGGGGGACGGGTCGGTCTCACATGCTCGCTTTGCGCCAGGTCGGCAGTGGTCCCGCGCGCTTCGCGCCGCGGATTCAGAGGGCGGTGCCGTCACAGTCGACGTAGCCCTCGGCACCGAGGTGGGGTTCGAAGCAGCCGCCGTGTACCGCGTCGAGATCGTCCGTGTCATCGCCCGAGACCGCATGCCGGGCGAGGAAGGCGCCAGCGTGGGCTGCGGCCTCGATCCGGCTTCCGTACGGCTCCTGGGACTGACCGCTGGTGCGGTCGGCTCCGGTGGCCTCCCAGACGAACCCTCCCTCATTGGGGAGCTGAACGATCTCAGCGATGCCCCCGCCGAGCCGCAGCTCGAACGGTTCGCCTTCGCCGCTGGTGTCGTCGTGCTTGCGCACGGCACCGGGCCAGCGCAGCCGCGCGGCCTGCTTGGTGATTCCCCAGGCCGCCCCGAGCTGGGCGTAGCTCGCTCCGGTGCCGCCGGCAGTGCGGGCCGTGCCGTCGGCAAGGCGCCGGGCGATGCCCTCGATCTCGTGAAGGGCGTACAGGTACGCGAGTTGCCAGTCAGGCGAGATTGCGATGCCGCTGGGGGCCTCCTGCCCAGCGGCCCGGTAGGCGGACTCCCGTGTCGAGATCGCACGGGCCAGGGTGTGAGCAGCCTCCGCCACCTGGTCTTGGAGCTGCAGGACCTCGTCGTCGCCGGGTTCCCGGTACGGGGGCTCCTGCAGGGTCATAACGTCACGCCAGAAGGCGTCCAGACTGGATTCCATGGCGACAAGACTACTTGTCGCTGGACCTGGTGACAAGTTTACTTGTCGCCATTGGCTCTCGGTAGGCCCGGCCCAGGCTCACCGGATCCCGCAGTGAGAGGAAAGCCGCCCGCGCCATCGTTGAAGCGGCGGTGCTCACTTGCAGGCGGCCAGATTCACTGCCGTTCCCTTGATCAGGTCGCGGACCAGCAGCAGGGCTTGGTCGCACATCTCCAGTACGTACTGCTGGGTGCGGAGATTCCTCGGCGGCTTCGTGGTGCTTTCACTCACGTTCTCCATGTCCAGCCGATGCGCGACATCGTTCCTGGCGGTGAAGAAGTCGTCGAGGGCCGTGTAACGCGCTTTCGGGATCTGTCGGTTGGTGATCCCCAACGATCCGGCGGCGCGGCCTTGGAGATCATTGCTGCCCTGGAAGCTCGCCTTCGTCTTGCTCGCGATGTAGAGGTCGACCAACGCAGTACCTGGGTCCTGCTCCTTGAGGGCGGTCAGGAACTCCTTGTCCACGTTCGCAGCTCTGGTTTGGTTCTCGATGAAGGCCTCGTACTTGTCCCGGGGGGTGCCCGGCTGGGTGATCAGTACGGGCACTGCGTGATGGATCAGGGCCTGGACGGCAGAGTCGAGTCCGGCAGATGTGAAGACGATGGCGGCTCGCAGCAGATCCTGCGCATCGGAGTGCAGCCGCCCGCGTGTGCTCTTGTTGTTCTGCGCCGCTCGGGTCTTCCGGACCAGGTGGAGGGTGTCGAACAGGCCAGTGACGCTCTCGTGGGTGCTCTTCAGCCTCCACCAGGCAGGCACGACTTCCCCGGCGTTGTACGGCCGACGGCCCAGTTTGGTGAGTTCGAGTTTGGTGAGATTCCCGGGCTCTTCAGGTGCCTCTGCGACCGCCTTGGCGACCTCGGCCGTGACCGTGCGGCTGGGAGAGGGCAGGTGTGCCTGGACCGTGCCCACGGCTGTGCCGGCCTCTGCCACCACGCCGTCAGGTTCGCCCGGTTCGTGGTCCATGAAGCTCTCCTCCAGCAGCACCGAGATCAGCCAACACATACATGATCGTCTGTCTACCAAGGCGCTGTCACCGAACTGCGATTTTGTCCTCGGTGACCTCGTGTGCCGTGCGCTGCCAGACTGACGGCGTGAATGCGTCCTTGCCGCTACGGGAAGCCGCCCGCGCCGTCCTCCTCGACGCCGACCATCGCGTCCTGCTGCTGCGCTACGCCGAGCACGGGGGTTACTGGGCCACACCCGGCGGATCTCTCGAGGAAGGCGAAACCCATGCCGCCGCGACGCTGCGCGAACTGAGCGAAGAACTCGGCATCAGCCCGACGTCTGTCCAACTGGGCATGCAACTCGCTCAACGCAGCACGGAACAGCTGGTCGGGGAACGCGAAGTCCGACAAGTGGAGAGGTACTTCCTCGCCCACGTCTCCCCGGCCGACGTCCACGTGGACCAAGCCACTCAACGCGACAACATCCAGACTCACCGCTGGTGGACGCTGGGCGAGCTCCGCAGTACGCGAGAGACCGTCTACCCCGCGGGGCTTGCCGACCTGATCGCCGCAGTGGCGGACGGCCGGCACCCGGAGCGTCCCGTCATCCTGGCAGGCTGAGAGCGTAGGGCGCAGCAGTGTTCTCCCGCCTGCCGAACTCGTGGCCCATGGAAGATGCGATTCCTTGGTCGCGTGGGGCAGCATCGCCTCATGGTCGACTTTGTGCCCTCCCCAGACGAGGTGGCCGCAGCGCAGACACCCGACGGGGGCTGGACGAGAAAGCAGCTTGCGGAGTGGGGGGTTCCCTGGCCTCCACCGCCGGGCTGGCGCAAGCATTTGGAGGCGAAGTGGAGGGGCGAGGATGTCGGACCGCTGCCCCACCAGGAGCCGGACCAAGACACCCTGTTCTGACGCATCTGCTGATTCGGCTCCCTCGCCAACCGTTGCTGTCGCGTTGCTGCAGGTGGGCGGCCCGTCTCCGCGTGATGGCCGGAGCACGCTTGAGTGATCGGCTGAAGGCGTCCTGTCGGTTCAATGAGGCTGCCCGGCATACTCCTAGGACTCTGATCAGGTGTTACTAGGAGGGGACGCTCGTGCTCAAGGCATGGCTGGAGGAGTTCAAGGCCAATCAGGAACTCAAACGGCGCATCGAGCTGGAGAAGTGGGAGCAGGAGAAGCGGTGGCGCGAGGAAGACCGCGCAGCCACCCAGAAGGCGATCGCCGCCAACGCGGTGGGAGCCGACGAACACGGCGCGGCGATGAAGGCCGCCGCAGGTGTCTCGTATCTGACCCTGGTCTGCCACGAGGACACGTGGACGTTCGTCGCCACCGAGGCGTTCGGCCGGTGGAAGCCGTGCTGGATCACGAGCACCCACGACCAGAACGACACGCGCGGCCCGAACACCGCGTGGGTCGGACACCGGTGGATCGTGGCCCCGAACCTGCCCGAGGGCCGCATCACCAAGGACAAAGACGGGTCCGGAATGCAGAAGGTGGTCCTGTCTGGGCACAACCTGGTGCGCATCCTGGAGGCGCTGCGCGAGGGGGCATCGACGGCGCAGTCCCTGCCGCGCGCGGCCCGGTGCCGCACCCTGTACAGCAAGTTCGCTGACTTCGCTGCCCGGGTCGACCCCGATGCCCCGGCCGGTCAGACCACTGGCGTCGAGTTCCGCATCGACGACACCGTGGACCTCACCGACCGGTCATAGAGCTGCACCGACCCAGACGCGGCATCGGGCGCACCGGATATCTCCTCCCCAGGCCAGTCGCCGGGACCCTTTGGCGCCTGGCCGCCAATGACGAGCCTCCCCAGGGCCCCGCCTGCGAAGTCAATCCGTCGGCAAGAGCCGTCGGCCACGCAGTGGCCACGTGTGGTGGGCACAGACGTCCCAGAAGCACGACGTGGCGCGCATCACAGCTGCACGTTCAAGATTTATTGCCGGTTCGGGTGTCCCAGGCAGCCATTAACAGGCGAACGCTTCGACAGCGACCTGAGGAGACACGCCACCATGCCCAACGCCTTACCGTCACAGAGAACCCAGCCTCGTCGGCCCATCCGCGCGCACGACGACTTGGAGGCCGAGTTCGCCAGGTTCTCTGACCACCGGATCGCCGCGGTGCTGCGTGGCTTGCAGCCGGCGGAGGCCGCTCTTGCCCTGGATTGGGCCTATGCCGGAGGGAGTTGGGCGGAGAGTGCGGCCGCGTTGGGCCTGGCGCCGGAGGCGGGGCAGCGCGTGCGACGCAAGCTCAAGCGGCACGGCACCCGGTACACCGAACGGTGCTCTGCCGCACGCGCGTTCACCGCTGTACACCGTCCAGCCGTAGTCGGGGCGCAGGAGGTGCTGGGGTGAGCCTGCTCTCCAACGCAGTGCCGGAGTTCCTCGGGAGCATCGCCGCCACCGTCGCGGTCACGGTCGTCCGCTGGGGTGCGAGCGCACTGCGGGCCCGCGCGTCCAGGGCGCGGCAGGCCGGGACAACCCGGGAACCCGGTCCGACTGAGCCGTGATCTCCGTACGCAGGACCGACGGCAGCGATCGCCGCTCTGAGGCCTGGTGGCGGACGGTCAGCCGGACTGGGGCGGATCGACGGCGAACTCGTAGGCCACTTCCCAGCTGCGGTCAGGGACGACGATGTCGGCGGTTTCCACGGCGCGGCCGTCGCTGGCGAAGTACGTCCGCTCGATCGCCAGGACCAGGTCGCCGGCGTTGAGACCGAGCAAGTCGGCCTGCTCGGGGGTAGCGCGGGCGGGCCGCGGGATCTCCAGCCAGGTTTCGATGTCGACGCCGATGGAGCGCATCCGCTCGACCACGCCCTTGCCGGCGAGGGGGCCCATCTCGGGAAGCAGGATAGGTGTGTCGCCGGTGATGGCCATGGGCTCCCAACTGACGGAGAGCTGGGCGGGCTTGCCGTCGGCGAGGAACTCGTACGCCGTGCGCACGGTCGGGTCGCCGGGCTCGATGCCAAGGCGCCGGGCGATGCGCTCCGGGGCGGGCGT
>NZ_JBSHAF010000025.1:136439-169977 GCF_053611365.1 Streptomyces sp. NPDC054813
GGGCTTGCCGTCGGCGAGGAACTCGTACGCCGTGCGCACGGTCGGGTCGCCGGGCTCGATGCCAAGGCGCCGGGCGATGCGCTCCGGGGCGGGCGTGCGGGCCTCGGAGGCTGACTCCCAGGTTCCGTTGCTGCCGACCTCGTACATGTCGGCGCGGAAGGGGCTGCCGCCGCGGCGTTCGCGGTGCCGGGAGCGGATCATCCGGCGCCGCTCGCGTGGCGGGGCCACGTAGGTTCCTGACCCCGCGCGGCCCTCGAGGAGTCCTTCGACAATGAGGCGCTCCATGGCCTTCTGCAGCACGTTGGGGCCCACGCCGTAGTGCTGGGCGAGCTGTGCGCGGGAGGGCAGCCTCGCGCCCACCTCCCACTCGCCCTGCGCGAGTCGACGCCGCAGGTCGCTTGCGACCACCTGGTGCGGCGGCGGCTCGGCGTTGCCCATGCGCGGACTCCGTACTGGTCGGCGGCTGCTCTCGGTGCCGGTTCACGGCTCTCGATTGACAAGTTAATGCATCAGGTTCAAGCTAATGCATCAGATATACGTTACGTGATCACGCGTGTACAGGGGAGATCCGTGAGCTCGCCGACGACCAGGGCCACCGCGATCGCCTCCATGCTCAGCACCGCGCTCGGCATACCTCTGGGAGACGACGATCCCGAGGCCGTCCGGACCGAAGCCACCGACACCGGTCTCCGTATCTCGGCACCGGTCCCCGCAGCGCTCAGCGAAGCGGTCCACGTCCACGTGCTCGCCTTCCTGACGCGAACCGCCGACCGCTTCGGACACACCCAGCACGACGGCACTTCCGTCATCTGGGCCGAGATCGAGACGGTCGGCGCCGGAAGGGAAGCCCCGTGAGCTTCCCCGCCTACACGGCGCCCCGCCTCCGTCAGCTGCATCGCGCCGAAACGATCACCTCGAAGGCTTTGGAGCTGACGGCATGACCCATCCGACACCCATCACTGCCAGCCCGCCCCGCACACCGGCGGCGGACGCCCCGGCCGGTGCGGACGTCGTGCTGTACGCGACCAGCATCAACTCCCGGATCGCCGTTCAGACGCTCGCGACCCTGCGTAACTTCGCCGAACAGCAGGGGTGGACCGTCGCACACGAGGCATACGACCTGGCACCCCTGCACATCCCGGCTCGACAGCGCACCGGTTGGCGCACCGTCGAACGGCTCCTGGCCACCGGCGAGGCAGCCGGCCTGGTCGTACCGGCCGAGCACGAGGTAGCCACCACCCCGGCAGAGCAGCGAGAACTTCGCGAGTGGCTGCTGAGCCTCCCGGCGTTCGCCGCCTACCCCCACGCCGGACACCATGAAACGCTCCCGCCCGTCACCGAGGCCTCCGGCGACTCGGAGGCCGTCCTCACCGCGCCTGTCGACCGGGAATGGTCCCGTTCCTACGCCATGGCCCCGGCGAGCCTGCGCCAACTCCGGGACCATGCCCGCATGTTCCTGACCCTGCTGGGATGGCCCGGTGACATCGCCACCGCGATCGAGGTGCTGTCCCGGCTCGCGCACAACGCCGTCCTGCACGCCCAGCCCGACGACAAGGCGCCTACGCGCATGGCCGTACGCCTGGCCGTGACCGAGGACGATGCGCTGGTGATCGACGTGCAGGACCCGCGCCCGGACATCCCGCTCAGCGACGCCGCCCGCGATGGCGAGAAGGGAAGAGGGCTGAAGTACGCACGCCTCCTGGGCGCGAGGCTCAGCTGCTTCATGTCCGAGGACGCCCGCTTCAAGACGGTCCGGGCTCAGCTGCTGCCGGGCGAGGTGTCGCTGTGACCCGCTCGCAGGCCTCCGCCGAGGCGGCAGGACATGAAACCGGCAGCCCAAACGGAGTGCGCCTGTCGCCCGAGCAGTGGGACCACTGGTACCAGACCGGCTGGCCCACCATGGTCAGCCACAAGGAAGCCCAGCTCTTCTACAACCACGTCGCCCCGAGCCCCGGAACATCAGCCGTGGACCTCGCGTGCGGCAACGGCCAGTGGACTCGGCAGCTCGCCGCCTGGGGGCTGAACACACACGGCTTCGACTTCTCCGCCGAAGCCCTCCGCCAGGCCACAGCGGCCGGGGCGCCCAACGTTACGTACACGTACTGGGATATCGACGGCGATCCCATTCACCACAACCTGCGTCCGGGCAGCGTCCACCTCGTGACTTGCCGCTACGCGCTCCCGTATCTCCAATACGAGCGGCTGCTGACAGACGTCGGACGCTGGCTGCTTCCCTCCGGCACCTTCTACGCGCTCGTGTACGTCGACCAGCCCGGCGTAAGCAGGAAGCCGGACGCCGATCCCTTCCACCGGGGCTTCACCGAAGACGAAATCCAGGCTCTGAGTTCCGGATGGGCATTCCGCCGGACGTACTCGCTGAGCCGGAGCCAGAAGGCGGTTGTACTGCGCGGCTACAGCTGAACACGCCCCTGCCGTCCGGCCAGCGGCACAGTCGGAAACCAGCTCCCGGCGCCGGGCCATGCCCCTTCCCCCGAGGGCGGACCCGGCGCCGGGTCTTGCACAGGGCAAAGCAGAGTTCAGCGGCGGACGTGGATACGGACCTGGACCGTTCCGCCAGTGGCAGCCGCCGCGGCTCCGAGTCCGATCACGGGTGCTAGGTAGTCGCTGTTGCCGCTGAGAGTGAGCACGATGACGGCGATGATCGTGCCCAGCACGGATAACGCGCTGATCCAGGTGAGCGCCTTCGCCATGGTCGATGAAGGCGCCGAGGGGCTACGGTCGGTCTGAGTCACGGGGATGTACTCCTCCAGTTCCGGGGTTCTTCTGTGACCCGGGGAGAAGCCGGCCGGACCGGCGTGACGGGCTGTCCAGCCCGGCTTCCCCTCGGGAGATCGTGTGGTGCAGTTCGGACCGGTGCGTGCGCCGGCATTTCTCCGATCGAAGCCGAGCGCGCTGCGCGCCAACACCCCCTTCAGGCGGCGGACTCCGCTAACGCCGTTAAAGATCGTTAAGCGCGCCGTCATCGAAGCACGGTCGTCTCGCGTTCGGGGCAGCTCTCTGAACGTGGCCGCGAAGTGGCCACGCTTCGCCGAGATGGCCATGAAGTGGCCAAGCAACGGCCGCGGTTCCGCGTTGACATACGCCCCGGCACCATGGTCGTCCGGAGCGCCCAGGACCTCTGTCCTCCCTTCTGTGCCGGTACTCCGATGGAACGCCGACACCGCCTCGGTCACGAGCCCCGTCGGGCATGAACCTTGTGAACGGTGCACGCGATGCGCGAGAACCCGCGCTTCGTCTACGTGAAGTGATCGAAGCACCTGGTGCTGCGCGAGCAGAGGCCTCTGCCGTAAGTGGGGTGAAGTGGGGAACAGCCCGCCGGAGCCCCGGATTGGGGTGCTTTACGCCTTCGGTCCCCGCCCCGGAAGTCCGGTACGCCCCGCTTAGCGGCACTGGGCTGCGCTCATGGAAGTGGGGCGAAGTGGGGGACCGCTGCCCCTTGACGCGTCGGGTCGGTGTGTCGAGCTGGAGATGCTCGAAGCGCAGACCTGCACCTTCTTCTCCGAGGACGTCGTAAACAGTGTTCCTTTTACGCGGGATGGCGGGTTATCGTCGCGCTCTGCGAGATCTTGTACGGAGGTGCCCCGGATGGAGAACGCCGCGCCCGCACGCCGAGGTCGTCCTCCGGGTATCCGGACTGCCGAGGGGGAGCTGACGAGCCGCCAGGCGGCGATCGTCCGCTGTATCACGGAGGCGGTCCGCCGACAGGGCTACCCGCCGTCAATGCGGGAGATCGGCCAGACCGTGCATCTCGCGAGCACATCCTCGGTCGCCCACCAGCTGATGGCGCTGGAACGCAAGGGTGTCCTCTACCGTGATCCGCACCGTCCCCGTGCCTACCGGGTGCGGCCCTCGTGGGCGCCCGATCTGGGAGACCGGAGCGAGACGCCCGTCGACGTGCCGCTCGTCGGCCGGATCGCCGCCGGCGCACCCCTGCTCGCCACGGAGATGGTCGAGGACGTCTACTCCCTGCCCCGCCAGGTCGTGGGCGACGGCGACCTGTTCGCCCTCACTGTGTCCGGCGACTCCATGATTGACGCGGCGATCTGCGACGGCGACATCGTCACCGTCAAGCGGCAGGACAGCGCCGACCACGGCGACATCGTCGCCGCGCTCCTGGACGACGAAGCCACGGTGAAAGTGCTGCGCCGACAGGACGGGCGGGTGTGGCTCATGCCGCGCAATGCGTCGTATCAGCCGATCCCCGGCGACGAGGCGCGGATCCTCGGCAAGGTTGTCGGCGTCCTCCGCCTTCTCTGAACAGCCCGGCCCGGCCTGCCACGACGCCGAGCGGGGTACGGACGAACCGATAGCCTTTTCCGACTCGGCAGCCCGGACGACCCGCTGGTGCAGAAGGTCGCCAAGCAGGCACGGCTGCTGCAGGCCAGCCGGGTGGGCTACCGCAAACGGGACAGCCTGTACGAGGCGTACATCCCCGACGGCACGGCCTTCGGAGGGCGATCGCTGCCACCGATCCGCGGCCTGTCCTTGGCCGCGGCAGCGGCATGCGCGTCCAGCCCGGCCGGGACGAAGAGTTCGACCAACTGCACACCGACTACTTCGCCGTCTGGGACCGATCCCGCGCGTACACGGCCGCCGTCCTCGCTCTACTGAAGGCCCGCACGTAACGACCCCCGCTCGCCCGACGTCGAGTTGACCCGCGGCGACTTCACCCGGAGACCCCGCGCACCTGGACCTGGTGTGGCACCGTGGACCCGGGCGGGTCCGTCACTCCCCCCGTGGTGACGGACCACGCCTCACTATGTCCCCGCCGACACCCGCTCGGGCGGGGAAGCCTCCTCGAGGACCTGCCGCAGATCGGTGTACATCCGCAGCCGCACACCCGGCTGGCCGGCATCTCGGGTGGTGCATTCGGCGGGCGCGGTTCCCCAGGTCCGGGCGATCGCGGCCTGGAAGGCGAGGACGGTAGCGTCGTCGATACCCGCCACGTCGATGACGAGCAGGCCGGGTTCGGACAGGTGCACTTCTTGGATCGGTTCCACGCCTGTCAGTACGTCTTCGTGCCCGCCGGGGTTCTCTGCAGGCTCCGGATTCACCCGACCGGGCGAGTGTCAGTGCCGACGTCTACCGTCCCTTACATGACCACTTCGCCGAACTTCCGTGACAACGCATGGGTGTTGGAGGCCACCATCCAGACAGTGCCGGCCGCCGATGCCCAGTGGCAGAAGCAACTCGACAAGCTCCGCGAGATCGCCGCGTACGAGCCGGAGACGCAGACGTGGCACGCCCGGCTTGGCGCGCTCGACCTGGCGGGCGTGCAGATGCTGCAGACCCTCTTCGACGCCGCACGCGTCCACGGCACCACGGTGGACCTCGCGCCCGTGGCGGTCCCGGCACACTGGAACGGCCCCGTCTTCACGAGGACTCCGGACGTGGCCGCTCTGCTGGAGGCTCAGACCGAGCGCGGTCGGCCGCTCGGTAAGCCGCCTCTGGCTTGAGGAGCCCGCGCCGGCTGAGGATCTCGAGCGCGTTGTCCGCCGCCTGGAGGTAGCCCGCGCGGGTGCGACGCTCGTCCGCAATCGCGTCGAAGGCATAGATCAGCCGGGCGACTTCCTCGCGTACCGGCCGTCCGCTGTCATCCGGGACAAGCAGGTCCCAATAGCTGTCCTGAGTCATCGCCGCTCCTCGGCAGGGGGGTGCCTACCGTTGCCTGACGCTGTCGCGCTTATGTCGCACGCGGTCCTTCGGGACGACTGCCTTGGGCCCGGTGCCGAGCTGAGGAGCGACGTGAGCCGATGGCGAGGGCGGCGGGGTAGAGCACTTGGTGCCCGAAGCGGGCGCGGGCGCGATCGGAGACGGCTTCGATCGCGAGGGGCTTGTCGTCACTCGCGTCGAGGGTGAGCTGCCGGGTGGCCAGGTCGACGGGCCGAAGGGCGTCTGCGCGCAGCGCGATGCTGCGGACCCGGGCGCGCTGGAGCCCGAGGGATTCGTAGACCACGTACGCCGCGCGGGCCAGGAGCACGGTGTGCTGAGTCGCTTCGGACAGGACACGGCTGCGGCGGGTGGAGCTCTGGTCGGCGTAGTGGATGGTGCAGGTCAGGCCGCTCGCGATCTGGCCGGAGGTGCGGAGGCGGGCGCCGAGGTCGTCGGCGAGGGCGAGCAGGGCGCGACGGTGCTGGGTCGGGTCGAGTTCGTCGCGGACGAAGCGGTGCTCGGTGCTGATGCTCGCCGGGGCCGGGGTGGGGTCGACGATGGCGGTGTCGCGGCCCTGGGCGTGCTCGTGGAGGGCACGGCCAGCCCGGGCGCCGAGCAGACGTTGCAGCGTGAGCTGGGGGACTTGGACAACATCGCCGACTGTGTGCAGGCCGTACTCGCCGAGCGTCGCGGCGGTCCGCACGCCCACACCGGGCAGCTCCCGGACCGGGCGCGGGCGCAGGAAGTCGGCGATCGCTTCGGGGGAGTCGTCGATGACGGTGCGCTGCCCAGGTGGGGTGAGGGCGCAGGCCATGGCGGCGAGCATCCGGTTGGGGGCGCAACCCGCCGAGCTGTGTAGACCGAAGTGGGCGAGCGCGCGCAGCTGGACCAGCTCGGTCAGGCCGCGGGCGTCCCGTTTCCAGTACGGAATCGCCCCGGTCAGGTCCAGCACAGCCATGTCCGGCTCGATCATCTGCACACGCGGTGTGATGTCCTCCAAGAGGCGGCGGAGCCGCTCGGGGAGTTCGGCGTCGTAGCCGGCCGGGAGGCCGAACCGCAAGTGAAGGATGCGACGACCCATAGCGATCACCCGGCACTTCCCTGACTCCGGTGGCCGAGGCGGCGCAGGTCTGCCGAGCGGGTGCCGGCGGGCTGGAGGTCGGCGTACGGGTGCAGGCGGGCCCCGGCGGTGCCGTCGGCGAGCGTGCGCTGCGGGGCGGCGGGCTGGGCTGGGGTGGGGGCTGGGCTGGTGCGGCCGAGGAGGTCGAGGGCGGCCTGGGGGCCGTGGTCGCGGCGGGCAGCGGCCACCTCGTCCAGGTCCCAGGCCATCTCGCCGACGACGGTGCGGCGCGGGCCGCGGGCCTCAACTGTGCCGCGGACCAGCAGCAGACCGGAGTGGAACACGGTGTGCGCGCACGCCTCGTGGGAGTCCTCGAAGAAGGCGATGTCGACCAGTCCGGAGCCGTCCTCCAGCGTGCAGAAGATGATCCGCTTGCCAGACGGGATGGGCGGCGTCTGCGTGGAGGCCCGCACTCCGGCGACGAGCACCTTCTGCCCGGGCACCATGCCGCGCAGGTGGGCGGCGTCGGTCGCGCCGAGCTCGCGCAGCAGCCGGTGGTGGTGCTCCATCAGATGCTGGCTCACGTCGATGGAGAGGGTGTCGAGTTCGGCCCCGAGCTTGTCGCGGCTGCTCATTTCCGGCAGCCCGCTCGGGGCTGCGGTCACCAGTTCGCCGCCCAGCGGCAGCTGCCCGTCGGTGGCCGTGCGGTTGCGGGACTGTCGGTGCAGTTCGGTGGCCTGCAGCAGCAGGTCCCGGCGGGTCAGGCCGGGGGAGAGGGCGTCGAGGGCGCCGATGCGGATCAGGCGCTGGGCGAGCGGCAGGGACGGGCGGGCGCGCAGCCACAGATCCTGCAGGCCGGTGTAGGGCTGGCCGGCCACCAAGCGGGCGGTCTCCGCCTCGGTGATGCCCTTGACCGTGGAGAACGCCAGGCGCACCCCCCAGCCCTGCTCGGTCTGCTCCACGCTGTGCTGCCCGCGGGAGCGGTTGACGTCGACGGGCAGCACGGCAACGCCGTGGCGGCGAGCGTCGGCGACGATGACCCGGCGCGGCCACATGCCCGGATCGTGCTCCAGCAGCCCGGCGTACAGATACGCCGGGAAGTGCGCCTTCAAGTACGCGGACTGCAGGGCAGGGACGGCGAAGGCCACCGCGTGAGCGCGGCAGAAGCCGTACGCGCCGAAGGAGGAGACGGTCTCCCACACCTCGTCCAGAACGTCCATGGGGTAGCCGCGCTCGCTGGCCATACGACGGAACCACTGCTCGACCTTCGGCAGCCGGTCGGGGTCGGCCAGGGCGCGGCGGGCGACGTCGCCGACGGCACGGTCACAGCCGGTCATCGTCGCCAGGATCGCGATGATCTGCTCATGCCAGATCACCACGCCGTAGGTGTCGTTGAGCACCGGCTCCAGATCGGGGTGCGGGTACGTGGGGGCGGCGCCGTGCCGGGCGGCAATGTATAGGGCAGGCATGCCCCCGGAGACGGGGCCGGGGCGGAAGAGGCTGATGTCGGCAACGACGTCCTGCATGTGCCGGGGCTGCAGGCGGCCCACCAGATCCTGCTGACCAGGGCTTTCGAGCTGGAAGAGGCCAACGGTGTCCGAGGCCCTGATCATCTCGAAGGCCTGCTGGTCGTTCAGGCTGACGTTGTCGGGGTTGTCGAGATCGAGCACGCGTCCGGTCGTGCGGCGGATCTCGGCGACCGCGTACGCCATCGCGGATTGCATGCGGACGCCCAGGACGTCGAGCTTCAGGAGACCAAGATCTTCGACGTCCTCCTTGTCGGCCTGCACCATCGGATAGCCGGCCGGGGTCGGCTGCACCGGAAGCCGGTCCAGCAGCGCCGCGTTCGACAGGATCACTCCGCACGGATGCATGGCGTAGCCTCGGGGCAGCGCGTCCAGGCCTTCGGCGAGCTCCCACAGCGGCCCGAACTTTCCGGCCTGGGAAGCGAGTTGCCGCAGCTCCGGCAGCTCGGCCAGGGCACCGCGGATGTCCCGGGCCCGGACGTGCGGAAAACTCTTGGCTATCTCGCCGACGACCTGCGGCGGAATCCCGAGGGCAAGGCCGGTGTCCCTCAGGGCGTGCCGGGCCCGGTAGGTCTCGGGCATGCCGGTGACCGCGGTCCGCTCCCGACCGAATCGCTCGATGATCGCGTCGTACACCTCCAGGCGCCGCTCGGACTCCACGTCGAGGTCGATGTCCGGCAACGACGTGCGCCGCTCGCTGAGGAAGCGCTCGAACAGGAGCCGGTGTTCGAGCGGGTTGGCGGTGGCGACGAACAGCGCGTGGTTGACCATGGAGCCGGCGCCGGAGCCGCGCGCGGCGACCCGGATTCCCAGCGCCCGGGTGTCCGCGACGACCTGGGCCACGGCCAGGAAGTACCCCTCAAAGCCCAGCCGTCCGATGACCTCCAGCTCGTAGCGGAGCTGTCGTACGGCATGTTCATCCGTGTCCAGGCCCCGGGCGACCATCCCGGTCTCACACCGCTGCCGCAGCAGCCGCATTGCTGAACCGCGCTCGGGGCCAGCGCCGACGACGGAGGGTTCGGGGAAGTGGGGTCGCCCGAGCCCGAGATCGGCCGGGGTGAGGGTGCAGGACTGGCCGGTGGCCTCGGTCTCGGCCAGGAGACGGACCGCCCGGGCGGGGCCGTTGCCGACGGCCTGGGCGATGCGGTCGGCGGCCGCCGCCATAGCGTCCGGGCCCTTCAGCCAGCGTTCGCCGCCATCCAGATGCCGTCGGTCGACGGGCCGCAGCAACCGGGCTGAGTCGAGAACGTCGGCCAGCCGGTGCTGGTCGGGGTCGGCGTAGCGGACCGCGTTCGTCAGCACCGTACGGACGCCGAGCTGGTCGGCCAGGCCCACGGTGCGCGCGGCCAGCCGCAGTGATCCCGCTCCGGTGCCCTGCCGTCCCAGGCACACGGTTTCCAGCCGCAGCTGCTCTTCGGCCAACTCCCGCCACGGCGCGAGCAGCTGCTCGGCAACGTCGGGGCGGCCGGCCGACAGGGCCCGCACCGGTTCGGAGGCCGGGCCCAGCAATACCACCAGGTTCTGGTCGGCGTGCGCGTGCAGGGTGGTCCAGGACACGACCGGCGCCGCACCGTCGGCCTCGGCGTGTGCGGCGGACACCAGGCGGCACAGCCGTGCCCACCCGGCCGCGTTCTGCGCGAGCAGGGTGATCCGCAGCGGCGGCTCAAGCACGTGCGCGCCGCCGCGCACCGGCGTACGCGGCCGCCTGGCGGCCGGGTCGGGCGAGGTGAACGGGGCGACGGCGACATCGACACCGAAGACGGGGCGGATTCCGGCGGCCGCGGCGGCGGTGGCGAAGCGGACCGTGCCCGCGACGGTGTCCCGGTCGGTCAGCGCTAGCGTCGTCATCCCGCGCTCGGCGGCGCGCTGCACCAGCGCGCCGGGGAGGGAGGCGCCGTAGCGGGCCGAGTAGCCGGAGGCGACGTGCAGATGAGTAAATCCACGGCCCCGCACCTCCGTCTATCGCCTGTCCCTCCCCTGACCTGGTTCCTCTTAAGGTATCCACCATAACGCAGAATAGTACAAGCGTTCGAACGGGTGGTTTCGATACCGCCCCGCTCCGAGCAGTGGCCGCAATGAGCGGGAGGGCCCTGAATCAGAGGCCCGGGACGGTGGTGTGTGACGTGCGTCTCACTTCGCGTTTCGATCCTGTATGGCGGCCTGCTTCTCAGCGGAAGGGGTGAGGCCGGCGACCGTCCGGCCCGGAGAGGCAGGCATGCCCAACCTGTTCGAGCACCTCGCTCTGCTCGCGGCGCTCGTCACCCTCGCGACGATCGCCCTCGCCTCGCTCGCGGTCGACGCTGGCGACGAGCTCGCCGAGCCCCAGGCCCGCGTCCTGTGTGCGGCGGTCAAGGCCATCGAGCACGTCGCGATCGCCTATGGCGCGACCCTGGCCGCCCAGGACGCCCCGCTCACGCTGGTCGTGAAGGCGGTGATGCCCCTCTCAGGTAGCTTCCGTCCGCATGCACGGGCGCCGCGGCGGCCGGAGTCTGATCGTGTGGACTTTCCCGTCGACGTCGCACTCGCCGAGCTCGTCCCGACCTTGCCGGTCGGGACGGGCTGGCGGTACGAGATGAAGTTTGACGGCCACAGGACCGTCATCTGGCGGGACGCGGAGACCGTCCGGCTGCAGGCCCGCTCCGGGCGGGACGTCACACCGGTCTGGATGGACCTGGCCCTTGCTGCGCTCGACATGCTCCCGCCGGGCCTGGTCCTCGACGGAGAGGCAGTGATCTACGCCCACGGACGGATCGATTTCGCGGCCGCGCAGTCGCGCGCCCTGTCCACCCCGGCCCGCGCGCGCCGCCTCGCCGAGGACCTGCCCGCCCATTTCGTGGCGTGGGACGTCCTTCTCCACCCCGAGCACGGCGACGTCCGGGGACGGCGGTACGACGACCGCCGTGCCCTACTCGTCGACCTGCTGGAGGCGTACGACATCAAGCCGCCGATCCAGCTGGTCCCGATGACCGACGACCCGGCAGTGGCCATGACCTGGTACCAACAGCTCCCGGAGCACGGCATCGAGGGCATCGTCGCCAAGCAGGCCACCTCCGTCTACAGGACCACAGGTCGGGTCTGGAAAAAGATCAGGCATTCCGAGACCGTGGAGGCCGACATCGTCGGCTACACCGGGCCGGCCGCGCGGCCGCGGGCACTCGCGGTCCGGCTCCCCGACGGGCGCGTGGCGCTCACCCAGTCCCTGAAGGCGCCGCTCGCGGCCCAGGTCGCGGTACACCTCGCGGCGAGCGGCCCGCCGCGCGGCACGCGCACCTGGGCGGGGGAGCCCTACACCACTGCCGCTCCCGGTCTGGTGGTTGAGGTTCTGGCCGGGACGACCCGCCACGCCGTGGTGACAGTGACCCGGCTCCGCAGTACGTGAAACCGAGTTCCGTGTCAGACAACCTCGAGTCGGCATCCGCATGTTCACTCCCGAGGACTTGGCCACACGTCGTGGACCACCCGCCCGAAGGGCGACGGCGGATCGGGGTCACCACTGGGTGGTGGCCGGCACCTACGTGGGTGTCGGCCACCATCGCGTTAGGCGACCAGGGAGAGCCAGTTCGTCGCCGGGGGCCAGCGGCGCGGCTTCATGCTCTGCCGAACGCCGAGCAGGTCCGCACATCGCCCCTCGACGGCGTTCAGGGCCTCGGTGGGCGTCAGGTCGTCCAGGTGCAGGACCCGCACGCAGGCGAAGACGGCCCTCTTGGCCGGATCGCGGTCGTGCCCGTCGAGGCGCCCGGGCAGACCGTCGAGGCGGCTTGCCTGACCGAGCCAGCGCAGCCGTCCGGCGATGTCGGTGACCAGGTAGATCCCCGTGAGGACACCCAGGTCGTTGAAGTGCCCGCGGTCCGCCCACGGGAGCGGTCGCAGGTAGGTCGCTTGCAGGTAGCGGCCGCCGACGAGCGCCAGGCCGGCCAGGAGCGGTGCGGTCAGCACCGGCCCAGCCGGCAGCACGGAGCGGCTCACCGCTCGCCCTCCGCGTTGGCGACCTGCTCAGTGGCCGAGTCGATGGTGACCTCGGTCTCGCCCTTCATGTCGGACAAGCCGGCCTGCATATAACCCAGATCCCGCTTGAGTCGGATCAGGGCCTGCTCCATCACCTCGACGCTGTAGGAGGGCGGATCGGCCAGCGCGGGCTTGCCGACCGCCGCGCCGGCGGCGATGGCCTCGCGAGCCACGGCCAGCGCGGCAAGGAAGGCCTGCGGCAACTCACTGGACAGGCTCGTGACGAGGCGCAGCTGGGCGTCGAGGAGGACCTGCTCCGGGCTCCTCTTCGGCTGCTGGGGCGGGGCGCTGTCCGACGCGCTGGGGCGGTCGTCCACCTTCTTCTTGGCGCGCCCGGTTTTCGGGAAGGTCACGCTGAACCAGATACGGTCGGCGACAGTGCCGTCGACCGGAGCGCCAGTCTCATCGATCTGCCGGGGCGGGGTGCCGACGTCGTTGGCGCGGGCGATCTCGCGCATCAGGGCGATGGTCTGCACGGGCTTCAGCAGCAGGGCGTTGCGGGCGCTGACGCCGCTGCGCCGGCCCGGTCCCCGCTGGCCGTCGGCCGACCCGCGGTCGGCCTCGACCATGCCGTGTTCGGCAAGCCAGTGCAGACCCCGCGTCACGAGGAAGTCGTACAGCTCGGTCTTGTCGGCCTCGGCCTGGACCAGCGCGGTCCGCCAGTCCGGCAGGTCCGCGAGGGTGCCGCGCGTGGCGATGAAGTTGGAGTAGAGCGTGCCGTCCAGCAGGCGCGGGTTCCACCGGGTCCGGTAGCCCTCGGCGATAGCGGCGGAGACCATGCGCAGCCGGAGGGTGACGTTCTCCTCGCGGCTGTCGTAGTGCCGCTCGGGCTCGCCGAGGACCCGGGCCACCTCGCGGTCGTGCTCCAGCTCCTTAGGGAAGGCCATGCCGAGCAGCGCCCGGTCGCGGCGGTCGCGGGCGTCGGTGACCGATCCGGGGAGGGCGTCCGGCTCGCTGTCCTCGCCGGCGAGCCAGGCCCGTACGGGCTCGGTGATGCGGCCTGAGGTCTTCGCCTCGCGCAGGACCGCGCGCATGTCGGAGGTCGACTTCTCCGCGAGCGGGTAGTCGAGCTGCGGGCGGCGGTGGTCGGCGCGGTTCGGGTCGAACACCGTGTTGTGGAACTCGGCGGGGTTGTCCGTCCCGACGATGATCTGCATCTGAACGGTTGCGACCTCAGCGGCAGCCTGGGCGGTTTCGTGCAGGCGGTGCCCGGTCGAGGCGAACGCGTTCCGCAACGTGTTCGCGAAGGCGGGGACCCAGATGACGGGGTCGGCGATGTATTCCGGCGGTGCGGGCTGGCCGGCCCTCGGCTCCGGCAGGTCGAGCTTGTCGATAGGGACACCGAAGGCAGTGCTGCGTGCAGTCAGCCCGTGAAGCTTGAGACGGGCCCGGGAACGGTTGCTGCCCTTGATGGCCACCAGGTCGACGACCTTGCGGATGACAGGGGCGCCCTGGTGGTTCTCGGTGATCGTCCGCACGAAGGGCACGTGCATGGTGCGGTTGGTCTGGCCGAAGACTGTCATGTCCTCGGCGAGGTCGTAGCCGCGCTTGCGGTCGGCCTCGGTGAGGGCGACGTCCATGATGCCCAACAGGGTGTTGAGGACGGTGGGCTCCACCGGCTCGGCGGTCGTCACGAACGGCAGCGGGGTGCCGTCCGGGCCGGACCCGGTGGTTAGCCTCGGGAGCACCCGGACAGGGGAGGCGTCGAGTTGGGCAGGACTGTCGAAGGCGCTGCGCACACGTTCGTTGTATTCGGTCGGGGTGCCGGCGAAGCCGTGCGTGGTCACCGACAGGACGTGCAGGCCCGTCTGCTCGTCCTTCACGATCACCCCGGAGCGAAGGCGGTGGACTGTCTCCGTCCGCGCCTTCGTGAGGTAGCGCTTCGGGCGGATCACGTAGGCCGCGATGGCGTCGGTCACCAGCGGGGGCAGTCCTGTGTCGAGGGCCAACGCCTCGGAGAAGGCCCGGGTCCAGCTGTACGTGTCGGCGCCGGGGAACGGGTTAGCCCGGGTGGAAGGCTCCGCCTCGGAGACGGTCGCCAGGTTAATGGTCGTCATGATCAGACTTCCAGGAGTGGGCGAGTCGGCCCGGGCCGGTCGGTCCGGGCAGAGCAAGGGCCCGGACCCCGGTGGAGGAACTCCGGAGTCGCTGTATCAGTCACCGCACGCCGAAGACGATCTGAGCAACTGTCACACGCGTCCGTCTCCCGACCGTGTGGTGCGCGACCTACCGAGCCCGCTCGACGAAGAGAATCGGGGAGCTGAGCTGGGTGACCATTGCGCTTCCTCTGCCCGTACGGGCCATGAGGGGTGGTGGAGAGCCGGCACAAGCCGAATGCTGGCGTGATCGTACGGCATGAAATGGGGCTCGGAAAAACGAATTTGACAGGTCGTCGGCGCTCCGGGGCCAGCGACCGATTGGGGGCCGCGCGGGGGGATAACCCGGTGACGTGAGGCGTCCGCCTTCGGGATGATGATGGTCCTGCGGTCACACGGGGTGGAGGAACCGATGCCACAGATGCAGCCGGCGGAGGCGCTGGCGACGTGTGAGCAGGCGTTGCGGAGCCTGATCGCCTCGGTGTTGGCCAAGAAGCTGGGCACGGACTGGGTCTCCCAGGTGTTCCCCGAGGAACGGGCGGTCAAGATCCGGGGGATCCGGGATGAAGAGGCCGGCCGCCGAACACGCCGTGGGGTCGCTTCGGTTCCAAGCAGCGAGCTGGCGTACGCCCAGTTCTTCGACATCCTCGCCCTGCTGAAGAAGTACTGGGCAGACTTCAAGCCCGCGCTGGGCAATCACAGCGAGACGTTGGGGCTGCTCAGCCGCTTCGAAGCACTGCGCAACTCCGTGGCCCACAGCCGGGACCTGCTTCCATTCGAAGAGGAACTGCTGAGCGGCATCGCCGGCGAGATCCGGAACAGGGTGACCATCTACATGAGCAGCCAGGACCCGGCGGGGGACTACTTCGCGCGGATCGACAGCGTCATCGACAGCCTTGGGAACTGCATCGACACCTTCCCGCCGGACCCCATGGAGCACGGGGTCTCGCTTCGGACCGGCGCGGTGCTGCACCCCGGCGACACGATCACTTTCCGGTGCCGCGGCACTGACCCCCAGGGCCGTGACCTCACGTGGTGGGTCCTTCCGACCCGCGACACAGACAACCCCTGCTACACGGGCCGGGATCTCGACATCGTCTGGCGCGTCAGCAGCACCGACGTCGCCGCGCGCCGGAACGTCCACATCTACATGAAGAGCAGCGGTCCCTACCACCGGGTCAACACGGGGACGGACGGCTTCGACTACTGCGCCACGTTCATCTACACCGTCCTCCCTGGCGAGGACTCCGCGACCGCGACGTCCTGAGGCGCCGGACCGGAAGACAGGAACGAACGATGACGGACGTGTACCCCTCCGTACTCGCGGCGCTGGACGCTGCGTCGTCGGCCACCTACCCGTCGCACTCGATCGTGGCCGAGGGGCTGGCGGTCGCGGCCGACCGGCAGGCATGGCCCGAGGCGGAGCACCGGCACCTGGAGGCGCTGCGTGCCGCGATGCTCTTCTTCACCCGGTCCGACGGCACGTTCCGCGGTGAGTATCACGGGTCCGGAGAGGCACTGTGGCCACGCGAGGTGCGCCAGATCCCGCAGGACGCACAGGAGATGTGGGCGGCGTACGCGCAGGCGGCCCACCACCCGGCCGTACGCGCACGACTGCACCACCTGTTGTGGGCGGCACGCCATGGAAAACGCCCCATTGAGCACCTGCGCGCAGCGGTGGACGCGTACCGCCAGGCAGCCCCCATCCTCAGGGACGGGACGGGGACGTTCGCCTCGATCGGCCGGATGCAGGCCGCTGACGCACTCGTCGCGGCGTACGGACTGGCCGCATCGACAGGGCAGCCGGTGCTCTCGGACGTCGTCGCCGACATGCTCGCCCTCGCCGACATGGCGCTGGGTTGGGAGGATCCGGCTCCAGGCGTCGTCGCAGCGTTGACCGAGCCGTTGCTCGAACACCGGGAGTACCACGACAGGGTGCGCCCGCTGCTGGAGCGAGCCGTGGAGGGATACCGGTCCGATCTCCACAATGGCGTGCTGTTCCTGACCGATCTCCGCAAGACGGCGGCCGACGACGACGAACGCAGCGCCATCGACCAGCGCGTCATCGACGCCTACACCGACCACGCCGAGCGGTTCGGCGGCGTGGCCAAGCTGATGTGCCTCGAGGAAGCCGCGGCGTACGCCCAGAAGATGGGCCTCGCCGAGGCGCTGGAGGAGATCCGCCGCCAGCAGCAGCGCCTGACTCGCGACGACCTCGACCTGGTGCGCATCGGGCTGCCGATACAGATCCCCGCCGACTTTTTCACTCCGGCCCTCTCGGCCATCGACGCCGCCGACGACCTCGGCGAGGCCTTCCGGGCAGTCGCCGCAGCCACGCCTCTGTTGTCCGGGGCCGCGGACACGTCCATCCCCGAGGACACACTTCAGGGCCTACTGCGTCTCCCGACGGCCAAGATCAACATGAATGGTCCCGTCGTCACCACGCCCTTTGCCAAAGCCAGCTCAAGACCAGTCGGAACCGACACCCGCACCCTCGTCCTGGACCTGCACGGCCTTCAGCTGGAAGCCCAGCTCGACCGAATCCAGGAACGCTTCGTCCCCACCGTCGACGACCTCCTCGCCCTCTTCGTCCACCCTCCGGTCGCCCCGCCCGAGCGGATGCGCGGGCTCGCCCGTGCCTTCCAGGCCTACTTCGAGCACGACGATGACGTCGCCGTCGAACTCGCCCTCATCCGCATCGAGGGCCTACTGCGCCGACACCTGAAGGCCACGGACATCCCTGTCATCCAGCATTCTCAAGGGGATCGACCCGGCCAGGTCGGCCAACTCGGCGCACTCATTGCGGACATGGAGACCGCTGGCTTTGAAGCACCCTGGCCGACCGTCTTCCGCCTCTTGCTCGCCGACCCGAACGAAGGCATGAACCTGCGTAACGAGGTCCTCCACGACCTGACAGAGCGCCGCCCACCTCGGCACCGGATCGCCCTGGTCCTCCAGGCCGCCCTCGTGGTGCTCCGCTCGATCACCGCACAGCAACCACCCGAGGAAGCGGCGGAAGCCGACACGCCGGGATGAGCGCCACCCCGGCGGCCGTTGTCCGCACACCGGTGAGGTGACCCTCGATAATGCGGAAGGTCCTTGCCGGAACGAACCCGGCACGCCGTGGTCACGGTCACCCGGCTGCGGAGCACGTGATCCGAACCGAGCGCGCCCCGGGCACAGCGGCGCGAACATCTCTTTCAGCGTCGACCTCGTGTCCCTCCGGTCTGACAATGCCGTGTCCGTGCCCGGTACGACCCCTGCGAAGAGCCGGGTGCCCCCTTCCACGGCCTCGCCATTCGCGTCGTCGTCACGCTCGGTGAGGAGCGAGACGTCGCAGGAGGCGCCCAGCCCGTGTTTGCCTTGGTCGACAGTCCGTGGTCCGTCGTACGCGGTGACCCGATCAGGGGACCTGGAGAATCAGTCGGTCAGGACTGGAGCAAGTCGGGCACGGCGAACTGGTGAGTGAGGTCCAGCAGGAGCCGCTTCGCGGCCTCCGCACGGCGCTCGGGAAGTGCCACGAGATCGGCGACGGGAGCCTCCGTCGTCACAAAGCGGGCGGCCTGCGCCGGGAGACTTCCGTCGAGCGTGATGCTTCCGTCGATCTGCTCGTCGTACCGTCCGTCTCGTTCGGCGAGGGCCACGGGGCTGTTGGCGAGGATGTCTACACGGAGCTGAAGGACGCCGTCGGCGCCTCGCAGGCCGGCGTTGAGGACTGCGGCAGTCACCAGGTCGCGTACGGCGCTTTCGAGGTGAAGTTGGGGCAGCAGGGTGGGGCCGATCTGCACGTCGGAGCTTGCGTTCAGCCCGCCGCCGAAGGACCCGTCGTGGTGGAGTTCGACCTGGGCGCGGTCGCTGAAGGCGGTGTAGGGGCGGCTGGGTGTGAAGATGGAGCGGCGCAGCCCCACCACGGGGTACGGGGTCGACACGTGCCGGCGTAGCAGGCTCTGACTGCGGCCGGGGAGGGCGTCGAGGATCTCAGCCATGACCGGATCAGCAACCGACGGATTGACCGTCGGGGCCAATTCGACGGGCGCCGGCACGGTGGGGACCGCCGTCACGACGACCCACACCCGGCGCGGATCCTGCTGGAGGGACCGGTGGCGCAGCTCGTCGTACAACCGCTGCAAGTGGATCTGTGCATCCTGCCGGAGGGCGAACCGTCGCCCGTATGCCGCCTCGAGCTCGGACTCACCGAGCCACGGCGTGTCCGTGCCGACCCTTTTCGGGTACCGCATGACCTCCTTGTCCACGACCACCAAGTGCGGGGCCTCCGGACTGCGGGGGACCTCGACGACGACGGCCGAGCGGCCGGGAGAGGCAGACAGCGGCACGGCATAGACCTTGAAGGCAGGGATGAACGGTCGTACGAGCGAGGTGGCAACCTGTCGGAATTTGTCCACGAGGCTCCCGGCACGCTCGTCCGGCACTCCCAGGAGTTCGGCGGCGTGGTCGGCACCATCCTCGCGTACACCGGTGATGATGAGCCCGCCGCGGGCGTTGGCCAGAGCCGCGAAGTCCTTGGCGGTCTCGCGGTTGTCCTTCACATCATCGGCGTCCTGTTTCCAGTCGAGATCCTCCGCCTCGCTCAGGCCGAGAGCAACGGCCTGTTCGAGCATCTCGGCGGTCACGGGGCCGGGCGGTACGCCGATGGCCCGGTGCAGTGAGGTGTAAGACATCTCCGTACCCTACGGGTGCCGGACGGCCCGCCGTCGCCGTGTGGAAGAAGGCTGGACGGAGAGGAGTGCGATGGAGAGCCGGTATCTCGCCCGGCTGCGGTTCGTCGCCGCCGGCCCGGCCGTGCAGGGAGAGTGGACGGTCCTCGACACCGCCGAGGAGCGATACAAGACCTGGGTCGGGCTCTACAGCCAGAACCCGGCTGTGGTGATCCAGCTCATCGAGGAGACGAACGGCCTGGAGCATGTCCTTCGCACATGGACGGCCCAAGGCGAGACCGCATCCGCTGACCCATGAGCGTGCGACGTGCTGGTCAGCGGCACCGTGCCCCAAGGCGAGCGACATAGGATCCATGAACGTGGCACACACATTCGATGATCTTGTGGAGATGCAGAGAGCGGCCGACGAGGCGCACGGCCGGGTACGGGAACTGAAGGACACCTACGGTCGGCCCACGGCTCACCCCTGGTCGCCGGAGGAGACCGAGACGTACGAGACGGCTTGGCAGCACTGGCGGAATCTGGCCGGGGATGTCCAGGCCGCCGTCACCGCGCATGCCGGGCAGGAGGACAAGCCCCGCTTCGACGTCGAGGCTGCCGTACGGACAAAGGCCCGGCATCCGCAGCCGGAGCCTGCGTCAGCGTAGAAGACCGGGTTGCACCAACGGAGCAGCGGGTCCACGTCGATAGCCCAGCGTTGGGCCTACTCGGAGCCGGATACGCCGACTACCCGGCGAGCGAGGCCAGGCGCTGCATCTCGTCCCGGCCGTGGTTGCAGCACCGCCCGCACACCAGGCGGAGTCTGTTCGGCTTCTCCGGCAGCGGAATGTAGTACGGCATCCGGTCTTCGTCGTTGCGCTGACGCAGGTCGTAGTCGCATACGGCGCACAGCAGGCGCGCGGCCCGCGCCTGCTTCTCCGTCCAGACCGGCCAGTCTGCCGCCAGGGCGAAGCCCGTCACCGCAATGTCCTCAGCCTTCGGCTGGAAGATTGTGAAGCCCCAGCCCGGACAGTCGTCGGGGATGTTGTCAATGGACTCCTTCAGAGAGGGCATCCAGCGCACCAGGTGTGTCAGGTCCTTCCTGGCGATCCGGACCTCTTCGCCACGACGCAGCTGCTCGCTCCGGGAGTTGGCCAGGGGGAAACGGCATGCCGTCACCATCGTGTACGGCACCTCCAGCAGCTCCAGGTCCTGGCCGATCTCGGCGGCGGTGGCCTTCCGCTCGCCGCAGCCAGCCTCGCGCCACAGCGCGAGGCCGTCACTGTTCAGCACGCCGGACACCCTCACCGTGCTGATGACGCGCCGCTGCGCGGCCCGCACCTCCGGGAGAACTGTTTCCGCCATCGGATCACCCTCGTCTCGTCACAGCACCCGGGCGGGCACCGTCCGTCTGGTCAACGATTGGCAGCACCAGGCCGTTCGGTACGCCGGCACCTTTCGGCAGCCCGCCAGGAGCCGTGACCTGCCCACGCGCGGCAGCGCCCCGTGCGCCCCGCGTGTCAGTGGTATCCACTACCGTACGAAGTGGCGGTCAGTGGACCGTGGGCCCGGCTCGAAGGCCCGGAACCTGTTCGGCCCGTGACCGGATGTTCCTCCGAAGGTGCCCCGCGCCGAGCCCCCTCTGAGCACTTTCCTCGGCCGACGCTTCCTGCGTGGCGAGTCACGGGATCGCCGCGGCGCTGGAGGGGTTACGCCATGCCGAAGAACCACGCCCGCAAGAAGGAACTCGCTGCTATCAAGGGGACGTTCGGCGTCCGACACCACGATGCGGTCGCCATCCTGGACGATCCCCGCCGGGATGAGCTCTGCCAGGTCTTCACCGAGTACGCCGACGTGACGACGTACGCGGCGGCCGTCGAGGCCCTCGACCTTCCGGTCTTCATGTACGAGTTGGGCATCGACGAGCCGGACGAGCCCCGGGAGTACAGCTGTGAGGAGTGCGGGTTTTTCGGCACCGGATTCCACTGCTGCGAGTGCGGTGCCACCCACGAGTACCACTGTGTGTGCTGAGCCGCCCTCGACCACGGCCGCGGCCGTCGATCTGGTCCGGCGTGGGCTGGCGGTGTTCCCGCTCTCGCCCGGCGGTCGGCGGCCGGCCGGGAGCGGGTGGCATGTCCGCTGTCTGACGGAGCTCTCCCGCGTCCGTGCCGTGTGGCGCGAGGGCGACAACATCGGCGTCGGCTGCCGTGCTTCCCGCGTGGTCGGGCTGGACCTGGACGTCGAGGGCGACGGCCAGGCGGGGCTGGCGGCACTCGCCGCCCGGATCGGCCAGGACTGGCCTGACACCTTGACGGTGCGGACCCCGAGCGGGGGCTTGCACCTGTATTTCCGCGCCCCGGCCGAATGCACGATTGCCAGCCTCTCCGGGGGCCGGGCGGCGCTCGGGCAGGGCATCGACGTCCGTGGTCCCGGCCGGCGCAGCGGCGGGTATCTCATCGGCCCCGGATCCGTCGTGAACGGCACGCCCTACGTCATCAGCCGGGACGTGGCGATTCTCGAGCTTCCGGGCTGGATCGCGGACCGGGTCACCGTCCTCCCGGTGTGAAAGGCCTGCTCAACACCATCGAGCCCCCGTTGTCAGTGGCACCTACTACGGTAGATCCCGTAGTAAACGGCATGCCGCGAACCGCCGTTTCCGCTGCTGCCCCCGCGCCCACGCCGCACCGGGGCAGCGCCGCCGGACAAGGACCGAGACCGGGTCCCGCGCAGCACCACCCGAAGAGCCCGTCTGTCCGGCTGCGCCCCTTTCACGCGACGTCCGGCGGGAATGTGTGGGGTCCCGCTGTGGAGACGACCGTGACCAAATCCGGCAGCGACCACCTCAAGCGACAGGCCCGCGAGATCGCCCGCACCACAGGCCGGCGCTTCCCCGACGTCCTCGCCGAGTTGCGTCGTGCACCCCGTCCGTCGACGCCGCGTCGCTCGACGGAACTCGTCCTGCTCTGCAACGGCCTCGCGCACCCCATCGACGGCGGCCGCTGTGCCCGCCCCGCCGGCCACCACCTGCTCGACGGCACCTGGTCCTGGTGTTCCCCCGAGCCCGGCCTTGCCGCGCACGTCTGGCAGGGCTACCACCAGGCCGCCGATGAGGCCCGTAAGACGCAGCACGAAGCCTGGCTGGCCTCCCTGAACCCGGCCGAGCGCGCCGACTGGGAAGCCGAGCAGGAGGCGGCGTACTGGGCGGACATGGCGGCCGAGGCCCGCGAGCCGTACGACCCCTACGACGACAAGCACGACGAACTGGTCCTGGACGCCCTGGACGACGAGCGCCGGGCCGACGAGACGGACTTCGACGAGTACGACGACGGTGCGTGGGCCGACGAGGAGATGTGGGACGGGGCCTACCGGTGAACCGCGACCGGATCACCGCCAACGCCCCCGGCGCAGCCCCGAACCATCCGCCTGCCCTCAGCCCCAGTACCTCGGACGGAGACCCCGATATGCCCACCACCGCGCCGCTCACGTCGTACGGCCCCCTGCAGTTCCCCGACCGCGCCGGCCTGACACTGTGGCAGTTCGCCCGCGCCCAGCGCCTCGGGCTCATTCCCGGCCCCGACGTCGTCGGCGGCCGCTGGTCCGCCGCCGTCTTCGACGACGCCCTCGACCGCATCGACGCCATCCGGCAGGCCGTCGGGGCGATGCCCGACGTCGGCGCCGTCCGCGCCGAGGAACACCTCGCCGAACGCTTCAGCATGACCGTGCACTCCGGCACCGCCGCCGAACTCGCCCGCCGCGGCCACCTCCCCGTGGTCGGCGACCACAAGGGCCACCCCCTGTACTGCGGGCTCGCCTTGGAGAACCTCACGGACCGCCGGAAAGTCGAACGCGCCTCTGCCGCCGGGCAGCTCCACATGCGCGACGCCGCCGCCACGATCCTCGGCATCCGGGAGTCGGACCTCGACCACCTTGTCCGCGCCGGGCTCCTCACCCACGCAGCCACCGCCCGCTCCTCGTGGAACAAGCACGACGTCGTCCTGCTCTACCGCCAGGCCGACCTGGACCGCGTCACTCGAAACCGCCGGATCGATTGGACAGCCGTCCGCGCGACCCCCAAGGGCCGCCGGTCCCCGCTCGCGGCGCTCCCCACTCAGAAGAGGCAGACAGCCGGACGGTGACGACGACGAACCGGGCACCGTGACGGCCAAGCAGGACGACCAGCCGCCACGCCGGCCCACACGGCGACGACCGACACCGTGACACCCATCCACCGGAGTCCCGCGATGACTGAGACCACCATCCGACCCGAACCGCGCACCATGGCCTTCTCGTTGATCAGGGCGACCGCGCTTGACCACGCCGCCCGCCGCGACCACCGCGAAGACGGACCGCCACCGCCCAACCGGGAGATGTACAACGACCTGACGTCCGTGCTGGAGAACTGGCGCGCGGACGACACCCTGCGGGAGGACTCACTGCTGCTGGCCGAATGGCTCGCGGTCGAACTGTGCGGCTACCTCTACGGCCAGCTCAACCAGGACAGAGACCGGCTCGACCAGTGGCTGCGCGAATTCGGCGACCAGGTGTGCCAAAGCCAGATGCACGCGCACCCGGCCGGCCCCACGGCCGTGGAGATCATGTCGGTCGTCGCGGATGAGCTGGCCACTCGATCGGACGGGCCCGCCGGGCAGCGCCTGGTCCGGATTGGCGTGCCGTACCTGCACTACGTCCGGCAGGACCACGCCGTCGAGGACGCTCGGGAGATCGCCTTGACGTTCGCGCTGTGGGCGGGCCCGCAACTGGCGGAGCTGATGCGCCATGACGTCGTGCGGATCAATGCCTACCTGGACTCTCGCATCCGCTGACCCTCACCGGGCGGGAACGAGACGTTGTGTGCTGCTTGGGCCATTGCTTCCCCGGCCCGATCGCGGAGCGATAGGGTGCGCGCAGTGGCCGACGCATCGGCCCAAGCCCGCGCCCTGGCCCATGACCAGGGCGCACCACGGCAAAGGTGCCCGCGGCCCCTCATACGAGGGTCCGGTCTGTGCAGCATCAGTGCGAGGTGTACGTCAACATCTGACGGCTGTACGACCGTTGAGCCTTCCGCATGCTGCTCTTCGTCGCGCGCATCGGATCATGGGGCCGGGCGCGGGAAATGAGAGAGCCATGTCCAAGAGCCACGGTCGCAAGAGCCGGGCGCGGAACACGAGCCGGTCCCGGGGCGCCGCGTACGCCGCCGCCAACGCCGGCACCCTCCACCAGCACGACAGCGGGCCGTCGAACCAGGACCTCCAGCCTGGCAACCCCGGCGGCTGGGGAGTCGACACCGCGCCGGACATGCGGACCGCGTCCGCGCTGATCGGCGCGTGCCTCGAGCGCTGCGCGCCGTGCCAGCAGTCCCTGGCGGCGAAGCTCCTCGCCGAGGACCCGATCGTGCTCGCAGTGACGGCCGGATCCGTCTACAGCCTGCTCGCCGCCGACGAGCCGGATGCGGGTTCCCTTGCCTCCGAAGGCGCCCAGGTGTTCTTCCAGGCCGTGAAGTCGTCGCCTCCGGGCGACGGCCGCAGCATGGTCCGTTGCGTCGAGACGCTGAACCGCGAGGCGCGTTCGGCGCTCCTGGAAGACGCGCTGGACCTGTGGACGTTCTTCGGGCACAAGCACCCCGGACTCATGCGCAGCCAGACCACCGGCCAGCGGAACGCGTCGCCCTTCACCTTCACCACCTCGGACAATGACCCCGGGGACGCCAACCCCGGCACGGTGCTCGACCTCTCGGGGCTCGCTCACCCCGCCCGGTACGGCGTCCGGGCCGACATGACGCTGACCGGGTCCGGCAACGTCGCCTCGGTCGCGCTGGTCCCGGACCCGGAGAGTCCCGAGGCCGGCTACGCCGACCTGCACGAGCGCCTGGCGTGGGAGCCCTACACTCCCGAAGGACTGCCCGCGGAAGATCCGGCGTGGGTGCTGAAGATCCACGAGACGAACGGCACCCTGCTGGGCATCGTCCGGCTCCTGGACGCCACCCTCGTGCCCGACAAGCCGGGTGAATGGCGCCCCGATGCGTACGACGTCATCCTCTGGAGCGCCTCGGAGCCGAAGCCGGTGTCGGCCGCGTGGCTGGAGTGCGCCCGCGATCGGGGATCGGCCCTGCTGTACGGGCCGCTCGACCTGACCCCTGCAGCGCCCCTTGCCTCTTCCCGCCTGCTCGCCGTGCACGCGCGCTGCGCGTTCACCGACCGACTGTGACGAGGAAGGGAGAAGACCCAATGGCGCAGAGGTTCGAGAATGCCGGCCTGGTGCTGGGTCCGGTCGACGGCCGGTCGGCGGCGCTGTGCCGGTTCGCCGGCCGGCCCGGCGCCGAGCGGAACACGGCCGCCCTCGCCGTCGTCGACGCGGCCCTGGACATCGCCGAGCAGGTAGAGGGCGTGGACGACGTCCGGCAGCTGATGAGGCTGTGGAAGGCAGCCCACGTGTGGGGGCATCCGGCGGCGGTTGACGTTCCCGGGCTGCGTGTCGAGCTGCCCCAGTTGGGCGAGGCGAACACGGTGGTGGCAGGCCGCCTGCAGAATCTCCTGGAGCAATTGGCGCCAGAGCAGTTGCGGGAGTTGGGGATCGCGCTGTCGGTGAGCCGCGAAACGGTCGCCCTGGCACTGGATCTGGTAGAGGAGACGGCGGCCGGGGGCCGTGAATCCCGGGCGGAGTCGATGGAGGAGTTTCTGCGTGAGGAACTGCTCAACGAGGACCGAATCGGCGACGCCGTGGACGTACTGTTGCTGGAAGCCCCCGGTGGCTGGCCGCCGCTGCAGCGTGCCGCGCTGACGCTGGCTCTGGTGTGGGATCTCGCCGACCTGATCGCGTGGGCGGCACAGCTGTCGGCGGAGGACTCGCTGCCCGCCGCTCTGTTGTGGCAGGCCTCCGGAGCCGACCACATCTGTGCCAGCGCGCGGGTTCCTCTGCCGGGGACCGACCTGTTGGTGTGGGCCAAGGTTGACTCGGAGCCGTTCGACGGGCGCACGTTGTGGAGCCCGGCTGCGCCCGTCGGTCCGTGGCGATGGTCGCTCGACTGGGAACGCGAGGACGGCTCGAAGGTGTACTACAAGGGCGGTCGTTCTCCGAGCCAGACCGCCGCACGCTGGGAAGCGCAGTGGGCGACACAGAAACTGCTCACCGACCCGGATCGGGCCAAGAGCCCCATGACGGGCGAGCCTCTGATCCTTCCACGCTGACCATGAGGCCCGCGGATTGGGCGTCGTGCACTCGTCGGCAGAGTCGTACCGGTCGGCTGGTCCATCTCATGATGCACATCGCCGAAACCTTGCCCATTCTCGTCAGGCTCTCCTGACGATGTTGATATCGTCAGGGATCCCTGACGGCATTCTGTCGTGGTCGAGTCGAGGAGTGGTGTATGGGCTGGCTGCACACGGACGATGACGGCTCCCATGAAGCCTGGGTCGTTGCCGTACTTGCAGGCGGAGAGGAGGCACCTCACGACACCATCGAGGACTCGGAAGAGACCTGGAAGCGGCGCGTGTCCTGGTCGTGGTCCTTCAAGTACGACGGCAATGAAGGGCGGCGGCGCGCCCAGGCGCTCCGGGTTGTCTGCGCTTGCGGCTGGCGCGGGCCTCGCCGCCCGGTGGACTTCGCAGACCCCGATGCCTGCGATGAGGGGCTGCAGCGGGAGTGGGTCCGGCACGCCGAGGTCAGCCTGTCCCGCACGCTGCCGGAGCGGCTCCGGCGATTGCTCGATGAGGTGGAGGAGACGGTCCAGGCGCTCAGCGTCCCCGTGCGGGAGGGCGGGGAACTCGACGAGCAGCGGCCCCTCCTCGCCATCTACGCGGCTACCCGGCTCCAGATGCATGCCGGGGAATGGCAGAAGGAGGCCGTGCGCGCAGCCAGGGCGGCGGACTACTCCTGGGACGAAATCGCGCAGCCGCTCATGACGAGCAAGCAGTCCGCACACGAGAGGTTCCGGAAACACGTGCCTGACAGCCCGTGACGTACCCCGGTTCTCCCATCGCTGTCAGCGCCTTCGGATACCGTGATCCCATAGGCGAACTGAACGCCCATCCCGCTGTCGCGCGCCCACGCCGCGTGAGTTCCGGGAGAAGGTCCTTCGGGATCCAGATCACCAGAACAGGCCGATCCTCTTCTCCACCGGCCGACGGCGTGGGCGCAAAGGCCGGTCTCATGGAGACGATCGTGACCAAGCGCAACACTGCCCAGCAGCGGGCACGGGAGCTGCAGCAGGCCGAGGGAATCGGCTACCACGACGCGCTCAATCGCGTGCGCGAGAACGCGCGAGCTGAGCCGGAAGACGACTCAAGCATCGTCTTGACCGAATCCGCCCTCATCGTCATCGAGCCGGCCTACAACAGCCGCTGCATGACATGCCACAAGACCATCGCCTACGAGCAGTGGCAGCTGCACCTGGCCGACGTGAGCACGTACGGCCGCCTTGACCCCGTCCTCTGCGTCTCCTGCGTCAAAGCGATCGGCGCTGCCGTCGCCCACATCCCGTCGACCCCTGCACCGGACCCGCACGAAATCCACGTCCGCGCAGCGTCTGGACCTGACGAGGCCGTGGGCTACCTCTCGCAGGACTCCGTCCATCTCCTGTGCCGACGACACATCCCCCGGCCCCCGACCGACTATCGGCCCGTCACCATCGAAGATCTGGAGGACCTTTTCCGCCCTGGTGGAGGCGGGCGCCGCTGCAGCGTCTGTGATCTCGACGTGCTGATCGACTGACCTGCTCTCCGCTTGACGACGACGGCCGGCGGATCGCCGACCGTCGAGACCGGCCATCCGTACCGCGAAAACGGACGCCTCAGCACCTGGGTCGGACGCCCGTGTTCGACCCAGGCTCGGCGAGTGGGCCACCAGATCCTCGAACCACCCACTCCGCCAGCGGACACGTCGCGTACAAGGACGAGCCCGGGGAGCAGGAGTCGGTGACGGGGGCCGAGTCCGCCGGTTCGGCGGGTGTGATCGTCTGCGGTTGGTGCGGAGCGGAGGCCGGGGCCGGTGGTCCCGGCCTTCCTGCTGTCCGCTTCTGATCGGCTGCGGCACCCCGACTCGTCAACCCACACACCAAAGAGTCACCAATAGTGAGTGAGATTCTTAAAGAACCTAGTGACTTTGCCAGTTCGCGGGGTGGATTCTGCTATGATGATGGGTAGTTGAGATCTCAGGGAGGGTGAGTGAGCCAGTCGCCACAGGAAGAGGGCGCGATCAACGCGACCACGGCGCGGAACAAGCTGTACTCGCTGGTGAAGCTCGTCGAAGAAGAGGGGCGCACCACCGTGATCACCAAGCACAAGGTGCGCGCTCTGCTGGCGCCACTGGACCGGTTCCCGGCAGCCAGGAAGACCGATGCCTTCCCGGCTCACGTGCTGAGTACGGCGCAGAGGGACTTCGGTGACCTCGTCACGCTGGCGGCCCAGGGCCAACCGCAGGTGCTCCTGCGAAACACCACCCCGGTCGCGGTGCTGCTCCCCGCCGACTCCTCTTCTGATGCCCTCTCGTCCGACACGGCCGCGCACCCGCGCGCGGCGACCGCAGGAGGTGCGGTGAACAGCCAAGGCAACCAGGACCGCGGCAGCACGCCCCGCAGGCTCGCCACGCTCGGCGACGCCATCGGTTCCGTACTCACCGACGGCCCTGCCGGCGGTCCCACCTTCGGGCTGCCGGGCCTGGACACCGCGACAGGCGGTCTGCAGCGGGGCAAGCTGACGCTCGTGGCAGCTCGTCCAAGCGTCGGCGGAAGCCTGCTGGGTCTGGCGGCCGCACGGAAGACCGCGCTTGTCGACCACGCCATGGTCCTGTACGCGGCCTCGGGACCGAACCGGGACGACATCTTCCGCCGGATCATCTCCGCCGAGACTGGCGGCGAATATGCGCGTCTGAAGCAGGGCCGCCTTACCGAGCATGAGCAGAACGTCGCCCGCCAGCTCGTCCAGGCCGGCGACCTCCTGATGATCGATGACGGCAGTGACCTGACCGCCGAGGACATCAGGGAGACCGCCCCGCACATGGAGGGCCTGGCCCTCGTGGTCGTGGACCGCCTGCAGGCAGCCCACAGCGCCCGCCTGCCGCTGTCCGGGGACCGTCTCCCGGACGCCTCCCAGGTTCTGGCCACTCTCGCGCGCACGCTGCACGTACCAGTGCTCGCCATCGTGGACAGCGACGATCCCGCAGTCCTGGATCTCCTGGACGCCGACGTCACATTGACGCTCGCGCCGACCGAGGACCCTGCCAGGGTCCAGGTGACGGTCGCGGAGCGCGACTTCGGCACGATCGGCTCGGCGTACCTGCAGCCCGACCTAATCCACGCCCGCTTCCTCGACGCCGGAGCCGCCCCCCTCGAACGCGCCGACAGCCCGGCGGGCCCGGGGCCCTCGGGGGCCGCTGGCGGAACAGCGGCGCTGGAACTGGCTGAAGCCGCCCTTCCCTACACGTCCGGCGGCCAGCAGGGGATCCCCGCCGCCCTCACCCACGAGCTCGCGGCATGGCGGACCGCAGTTGCCAACGGCGACCAGGAGGCCCTGAAGGGGATCCTGCCGTCGCTGCTCCAGGCCGCCGCAGCGGTATCGGAGTGGCCGGACACGCATGAGGGGCACCGCCTCGCCGCCGCGCTGCGCCCCTACGGCACGCCCGTGTCCGCCGACACCGTCTCAAGCGCCGGCCCGGCCGCTGCTGCCGGTGCCTCTGTCCACGCCCCTGCGGACAGCGGACAGGACCAGGACGACGCGGCGGAGGACGAGGAAGAGAACCAGGTCGAGCTGGCGCCGGGGGATGAGGAGGACGAGCCCGAGGGCCACGTCTTCCCCGCCCTGAAGATCCTCAAGGACGCGGTCGGCCGCTCGAAGATGCACCCGGTCCCGGTCATCCGCAAAGAGCAGCGCGACAGCGGCCCGTGGCCGCTGATCAGCGAGCACATGGACGGCGAGCCCCGCTGGGTCCACCCCGACGTCACCCTCACCCGCATTCCCCACATCAACGCGAACGGAAAGCGCGTGAGGCGCGACAAGCTCGACGTTCCCGACTCCTTCGGCGAGGGCGTGCTGTGCCTGATCGACCGCAACGGGTCCTTCCCCTCCGCCTGTTCGGCCGTTCCCCTCGCTCCGAACGAGCTGAAGCACACCGGCCCGCTGGAGACGTTCGACAAGGCCAAGGCCGGCATCTACCTCATCGACATCCCGGTCTGGACGCGCACGGACATGCCGCATCCTCTGGGGCGCATCATCGACCGGCCCGACGGGCAGGGCCGTGTGTGGGTCACCACCCCCCACATCAAGCAGCTGGAGAAGCTCGTCCGCGAAAACCACCTCGGTGCCGCGCCGACCATTCACGACTCCTGGACCGGGAAGGCCAACGAGTCCCTGTTCAAGCCCTTCTACGAGGCCACCCGCAAGGCCCGCACCGAGCTCATCCAGGTCGGCGGCGACCCCTACAAGGCGTACAAGACCCGGCTGTCCATCGCGCTGCGCCTGCTCTGGCCCAAGCGCGAGGGGCAGCGGTCCCCGTTCTGGCGGCCGGACTGGCGCATGAGCATGGTCGCCGAGGCGTCCGTGCGTCACTGGTCGGTGGCCTTCAAGGCCGTCCAGGAAGGCAGCAGGCTCGTCGGGCTGTTCAACGTCGACGCGGCCGCCTTCTGGACGCCCGATGGCACAGCGCCCGCCACGTACCGGATCGGGACCGGCTTCGGCGAAGTGAAGGCCAAGTTCATCGAGCCCGGCGGGATCATCCCCAAGGGTGACGACTGATGGCCGGCCCCACAGGCCGCGGTGACTCCCTGGGCGCCGCCCTCAACGACCTCCTGCGCTCCCAGGTCACCCCCCGCCACCGGCTGTCGTCGTACACCGCCAAGCACTGGCACGCTCAGCTCAGCCAGCTCACCGCGACCCATCGCGGGCAGCAGGCCCTGGCGGACGCAGGACTCCACGTGACGACCAAGACCCTCATCAACTGGCTGTCCGACTCCGAGTACAACGTCCGCCGCAGTTACCAGGACCTCATCCACACCGCGTACGAGAACACGGCCATCGTCCCCGCCGACCCGCTCCCCGACCACATCACGCGGGGCCAGTACGAGATCAGCGGCGTCGTCAAAACCGGGGACGACGAGCGCACGCGCGGCACCGTGGACGCCGCGCCCCTGCGCATCGACGGCAGCCGGGGCCACTGGGACGAGATCGAGGAACTCTGGCTCGCCGGCGAGCTCACCGACGACGAGTTCGAGGACCACTTCATCGACGACGTCATCGTGGAGGACATCGGCGAAGGCACCGACGGATGGGAATTCCCCGGCGCCTCGTACTCCGTCGAAGTCAGGTAGCAGCGCGCACGAAGCCGTCGAACCATCCTCCGAAGCAAGGGAATCCACATCATGAGCCACCGCCCAGAACGGCGGCAGTTACCGCTGATCGCCGTGTACGGAGAGACGGCCGCGAACGCCGAGCAGCGTGTAGCCGAGCTCCTCGACGCCGCGGGCGCGAGCCCGGCCGAGGTACACACCCTCATCGCGGCCATCCAGGCCGGCGCCGTGGAAGGCGCTCATGGCGAAGTCATCGAGATGGACACGCAGGCCCCCTCCGGCAGCGACCCGGTCCACGAAGGCTGGCTCCGCGCTGTCGAGGCGATCGCTGGCAGGCTCACCCACATCGCCGACCGCACCGTCCGCCAGGCCCAAGCCAAGGCCGCCGCCCTCGAGACGCAGCCGACCGCGCCGAGCCTTACGCCGCCTCCCTTGCCCACTCCAGTCGACAGCGTGGGGGAGGAACAGGTGCACCACGTGCTCGAGGCGGCCGAGAGGGCCTTCGTGTCCCTGACCAGCTACACGGGCTTCGACCGCGCCCTCTCGGAAGAGATCCTCATGGTCGTCCTGAAGTCCGTCAGCGCCGAGCAGCAGGAGGGCTACATACGGCAGTTGGAGGCCTTCATCGAAGCCAACCGTGAACGCCTCGGGCAGCTGTACGGGAATTACGGGCCGGGCGGGAAGTTCGCGGACGAGAGCCGCTGCTACCTGACCCACCAGCCCGAGAGCATCGTGGTCTGCGAGCGCCTGGACACGGTCCCGATGTGGCTCGAAGCAGTGTGGAACAGGGAACTCGACGCAGAGCTGACGCTGGAGCGCTTCACCAAGTACTGGCGGTTCGGCCTGTGACCCGCATGAGCGGAACCGGCGATCGCTGTGGTGACGGCCGTCGACTCGACGTCCGTCATCGAGGAGAGGTCGAGGCACCGTGGCTCAGCTGAAGATCCGGGACCTGCACGACCTTCTGCGTCAGGCCCCACGGCGACGAGACCTCGCCCAGGACGGGATCCGGCTTGTCTACGACGGCACCGTCCTGCACATGTCCACTGCCGACGCCCCGGACACCGTGATCGCCCGCGCCGACACCTGCGGGTTCACCACCGAGCCGTGGGACGTGACCGCATACCGCGCCAGCATCACCAGCACGGAGGTGTGGCTGCGCATCCTCGACAGCGAGTACGGCGATCACCTCATCGACGTCGCCCCCTTCTGGGCCCAGCGACCCGCCGCGATCACGTTCACCGCGGGCGGGCACACGGCCGCGTTCCCGGCGATCGCCTGCCCGACCGCACCAGCCGACCGGCGCCCGTAGCGCGGCCGGCCACCGAGGGAAGGACCGAGAGGTGAACGGACGCTGCCCGCGCTGCACGCAGACGCACCATGTCCGCATCCGGCGGAGCGACAAGATCGGCAATCATGACTGCCCCACGTGCGGCGTCCCTCTGCAGGGTGTGACGTCCGGCCGCAGCCGCGGCCGGTACCTCTGTCCCATTGACGGGTACGTCGTCACCCTCGGCCAGACCGCCGTCCAGCTCGACCGTCCCATGCGGCTGATCTTTCGGCCCGGCGAGTTCGGGCGCTGGCAGGTCACCGCGCCGGGCGTGGTCGACGCGGAGCGCCTGGAGCGTGTGGCCGGACGCGTCCTCGGGCCCGGCTGCGTGGTGTCCGACTGCTACGACCCCGACCGCGACCGACCGGATGGCTGGGACGGGCAGGCCGGTCTGGTCCTGGTCGACGCCGATGAAGCGGGAGATCCTGCGGCCTGGGTGGTCAACGAGCGGCTGACGTACCGCCAGTGCGCAGCCTGCGCCAGTCGTATCCCCGACCTTCCCGAGCGCCACGTCCCGACCGAATGGACTCCGAGCAGGGCCTGGGCGACCAAGGGACGCAGCCAGTACCGCCGCAGCCAGGTCCCCGTGGATCAAGGCCCCCACCCGACGGACAGCCTGGCCTGCACCGACTGCGACCCCCGCTCGACGACTGCGCGCCGGTGACCTCCGAACGGCGCCGGCCCTCGCCTCACTCTGGTCGAGTTCACCGAGCAGGTGCCCGGAGTCCCAAGCGGTGCGGCCGAGGCCGCGCGGCAGGCCAATTCGACCCGCGTCGCAAGCACTGAACAACTGCCGTGACCTGCACGTTTTTTGATGCCCTCTCAACTCGCAACGTGAGGTCCATCACACACCGGCGTGGCGTATGGGGTACTAGGGGGTGGGGGTGGCTAGGTTCGCCCTCATCCGTTGGATGAGGGC
>NZ_JBSHAF010000026.1:0-101343 GCF_053611365.1 Streptomyces sp. NPDC054813
ACCACGCGCCTTCAGCCCGGGCGCTCAGCCGTGTGCGCGCCCCCAACACGCCCCCCCCCCGGGGGGGGGCCCTGCGGGGTCGCGCACACGCCGTGGGTGCGTCTCTGAGACACTGTTTGGGGGGGGGGGGCGCGTGGGGTGGGCGCCCCCCCCACCGCCCCCTGGTCACTCACCCGAGCGAGGCTCGGGAGGTCTTCTGGTTACGAGTTGACCTGCGCGGTCACCAGGTTCGAGAAGGTGGCCAGCCGGGTGTAGACACCCGGGTAACCGGCCTCCGCGCACCCCTCTCCCCAAGAAGTGATCCCTGCCAGGACGCCCCCGATGAGCAGGGGACCGCCGCTGTCGCCCTGGCAGGTGTCTACGCCGCCGGATGTGTATCCGGCGCAAACCATGTCGGTCTGGACGAAGTCCGAACCGTAGGAGCTCTTGCAGCTGGTGTCGGACACGATCGGGACGGTCGCGGTCCGCAGCTGGTTGGAGGAGCTGCCGTTCTCCGAGGTGGTGCCCCAGCCGAGGATGCGGGCCGTGGTGCCGGCCGCGTACACGCCGGTCTGGGAGGAGCTGACGTACGACACCGGGGTGTACGACATCGCCGTCGAGAGGGTGAGGACCGACACGTCGTCGCCGTTGGTGGCGTCCGTGTAGTCCGGGTTGATCCAGATCTTGCTGACCCGGCTGACCGTGCCGTTGGTGCCGTTCAGGTTCGTACGGCCACCGACCACGCGGACGCCGCTGGTGGTCTCGCCCTCCATGCAGTGGGCGGCGGTCACCACCTTGGTGGCCGACACCAGGGTGCCGCCGCAGAACTGGCTGCCGGACGCGTCCGTGATCTGCATCATGAACGGGTACGCGGTGGTCGTGGTCGTCGTGCCGCCGACGATCGGCTGGGGGGCGGCTGACGCGGTGGGGGACGCGATCAGCGCGGTCGCTGCGGCGGCAGCCGTCGCCGCCAGGACGGCGGCGGCCTTTCTGGCGCGGTTGAGCCCGAACATGAGTCTCCTCAGTGGGGGTTGCCGGTGGGGGGTCGCGCGGGTGTGGGGGGTGCACGGGGGTCGCGGGACCGACCCCCGTATGCCCGGGCGAGCGGCACATCCATAAGCTAGAACCCGGAACCCCACCCTCCCAATGAGGGAACCCCCTAGGGGGATGGGGGAGGGAAAACCCTCGGTCCGCCTCAGTTAACCGGGAGCGCTCTCACTTCGCGCGCCGCCCTGCCGCCAAACGGACTATGTCCACGCGCGATCGGATGCCCAGCTTGCGGTAGACCCGGGTGAGCGTCGCCTCCACCGTCTTGACGCTGATGAACAGCCGGGCGGCGATCTCCCGGTTGGTGGCGCCCTCCATGACCAGCGCGGCGACCTGACGCTCCATCGCGGCCAGCCCCTCCAGGGTCGCGGCCGGCTCGGCCGGCGCCCCGACCGCCGGCTCGGGCTCGGACTCGGGCACCGAGACGGCCTCGTCCACCTGGCGCAGCCACGGCAGCGCCCGGCACCGCCGGAACAGCCGGGTGGCCTCGTCGTACGCCGTGGGGGAACGCCGCTCGCCCAACGAGGCCAGGGCGAACGCGGCCCGGGCCTCCTCCAGTCCGTAGCCCAGTTTGGCGAACCGGTCCTGAGCCGAGGTCAGCTGGGCGACGGCCGCCTCGTGCTCCCCGTGCGCCGCCCGGACGAGTGCCTCGGCCCGGTCCAGTACGGCGAGAACACTCTCCCGGCCGAGCCTGAGCGCGTGCTCCCGGGTGACGTCGATGACGTCCTGCGCCTCGGCCGTCTCACCCACCCGGACCAGCGCCTCGGCCAGATCGCCCTGCCAGCGGCCGCGCGCCGGGTCGGTGATGCCGAGGCTCTGCTCCAGCTCCCGCACCCGGCGCAGCGAGCGCACGGTGCCCGCCGGGTCGCCCGCCACCAACTGGGCGTATCCGAGGGCGCCGAGAGCCCGGGACAGGTACATGGTGTCGCCGTCCTGTTCGGCGTGGTCCACCGCCTCCCGGGCCAGCGCGAGACCCCGGTCCACGTCACCGCCGGAGGCCTCGGCCAGCGAGGTGAGCATCGCGGAGGCGGTCTCGCCGATCCCGCAGTCGTGGGCCAGGTGCAGGCCCTCGCGGGCCAGGTCGAGGGCCCGGCCGCAGTGCCCGGAGCGCAGTTCGGTCTCGGCGAGCCCGCGCAGGAAGTGCACCTCGCTCTCCACCTGGCCGCGCCGGCGGACCTCGCGCAGCAGCGCGGTGACCGTGGCCCGGGCCTCGGCCAGCTGGTCGCCCATCACCAGCCAGCGGAACCGGGCGCTGCCGGCCCCGTTGTGATGGCACGACACGTTCGGGTCCTGCGGCTCCTTCAGCGCGCGCTTGATGGTGGCGGGTGCCGCCGGATGGCCCATCAGGGTCTCGACCTGGGCCTGCAGGGACAGCGCGAGCAGCTCGGTGCGCCGGTCGTCGCCGCGCGCGGCGAGGCCGGCGGAGTGCGCGGCCGCCTGCCGGGCCTCGGTGAAGTCGCCCTCCACGATCAGTGCCCGCCAGGCCAGCTGGTAGTGGACCTTGCCGAGCAGCCGCGGGTCGTCGCCGGCGTCGGCGAGGGCGTGCGGGAAGGCCGCGTCGACCTCGGTCATGGTGTGGCCGGCGGAGTCGATCACCAGGATCCAGGCCCGCACCCGGTCGGCGGGCCGGGTGGCCCGGGTGAGCACCTCGCGGGCGATGTCCTGGGCGAGGTCGACCTCGCCGGCGCTGATCGCGTCCTCGGCGGCCAGCAGCCGGCGCTCGTCCGGGCCCGGTCTGTTGTCGCCGGGGGTGTGCCGGGCGGCGAGCAGCCCGAGCTGTGCGGCCACCGAGGGCGCGCCCCGGTCCCGGGCCTGGGCCGCGGCCTCGGCGAGCCGGGCGGCCACCTCCGGGTCGGTGCCGGTGGCGGCCAGGGCCAGATGCCGGGCCCGTTCGATCGGGTCGGAGGCGGCCGTGGACAGCGCCGCGTGCGCGGCCCGGCGCTCCTGCGCGGGGGCCTCGGCGTACAGCGCGGCGGAGATGAGGGGGTGCGCGAAGCGGACGGCCGGGCCCTCCGGCTCGGTGGCGAGCAGTCCGAGTTCGGCCGCCTGGGCGCACTCGGCCTCGGCGTTCTCCCGGCCGGCCGCGTGCAGCAGGGCGTGCGTGGGCCGGGCGCCGGCGCTGGCCACCAGGAGGGTGCGGCGGGCCTCGACGGAGAGCATGTCCAGACGGGTGAGGACCAGGGCGCGCAGCGAGGTCGGCACCGGCAGCGGCTCGCCGGGCCGGGGCGGGGTGGGGTTCTCGGCGAGGGCGCGGCCGAGCTCCAGGGCGAACAGGGGGTTGCCGCCGCTGGTGCGGTGGATCTCCCGGACCGCGGCCCGGGTCAGCGCCGCGTGGCCGCGGTGGTCGAGGAGGTCGGCGACCTGCCTGCGGGTGAGGGGGCCGAGGCGGACGGCGACGGTGTCGGGGGGCGACGCGCGTAGGTGACGGTCGTACTCCTGGCCCTCCGTGCGGACCGCGCACAGCAGTTGGACCGGGATGCCGCCGAGGCGGCGGGCGGCGAAGCCGAGGAGTTCGGCGCTGGCCGGATCCAGCCACTGGAGGTCGTCGGCGACGATCAGCACGGGGCCCTCGGCGGCCAGTGCGCGCAGCGCCGACAGCACCGCGAGGCGCAGGGCGAGGCCGTCGCGCTGGAGGGTGGACTCGCCGCGGCCGGTGAGCGCCGACTCCAGGGCGGTGCGCTGGGCGCCGGGCAGGTGGGGCGCGACCTCGTCGAGGACCAGTCCGAAGAGGTCGGCGAGGGCCAGAAACGGAAGATGGGATTCGGACTCGGTGGCCGAGCAGCGCAAGACGGTGCGGGCGGCGCCGGCGTATTCGGCGTCCAAAGCCCGCAGGACGGTCGATTTCCCTATTCCGGCGGGCCCGTGCAGGAGCACGCTGCCGCCCGAGGCGAGCTGTTCACGCGCGGCCGAGAGCAGCTCCGCCCGGCCGATGACCAGGTCGGGGCGGCATCGGGCAGGCTCCTGGAAGTCCCGTCGCACGGTCACCGCTCCCCTCGTGTGTCGTGTTCGGGCCAAATTCTAGGCAACGAACCCTGAAATCCGGCCGAACGGCATGGTGAGGGAAATAACAGCGGCCTTGCATCGGGTAATTCAAAGCGCGCATGCATGAATGGAATTGCTTCCCTCCGCTACGGCAACAACCCCGTCCGACGAGCCGCCGACACCGCCTCCCCCCGGGTGTGCGCGCCCAGTTTCCGCATCGCCGAGCGCAGATACCCCTTGACCGTCTCGGGCCGCAGCCCGAGCCGCTCGGCCACCGCCGCGTTGGTGGCACCGGCCGCCACCCAGGCCAGCACATCCAGCTCCCGGGGCGCCAGCGTCCTCTCGGCCGCAGGTACCGGGGTGGTCAGCAGCCCGCAGGCGGCGAGCAGTTCGGCGCGCAGCCCGGGGTCGGCGATCCGCGGGGCCAGCGCCCGCAGCGCGGCATGCGCCTCCCGCACCTGCTCCCAGGCGGCCCCCGGGTCCGCCACGGCGGCGGGCTCCGGCCGCGCCGCCGCCAGCAGGCCCCGGGCCTCGTCCCGTACGACGAGGGCCTGCTCCACGTCCCGCGCGGCCGCCACCGCCGCGCCCAGCGTGCGGTCACCCAGCGGCTGGGCGGTGCGCAGCGCGCCGTACAGGACGCCCCGCACCCGGCGCCGTACCACCACGGGCACCGCGAGCACCGAGCGGATGCCCTCGGCCGCCACCGGGATGTCGTACTCGTGGCTGATCTGCCGGGAGACGGAGTAGTCGGTGACCGCGCACGGCCGGGCCAGCATGACCGCCTTGCCGCCCAGGCCGTTGCCCGAGCTGACCGCGAGCGAGCGCAGGGCGGCCGTGTGGGCGCCGGTCAGCTCGCTGATCCGGACCTGCGGCCGGTCGGCGTCGACGAGCCCGCCGAAGGCGATCGGGAGCCCGGTGGCGCGCCGGAGTCTGGCCAGCGCACCGCGTATCTCCACCGCCCCCGCGACCTCTGCTGCCATCTGTGCTGCCCCTTCGACCCCGGCCTCGTGCTGCACACACCCCCGTTCGGGGGTAGTGAGACCTGCATCACGGATTACACGATGCCAGAGAGCCGCCCGGCAATGGTCCGGTACCGAAGGAGACGCGTATGACGAGTGCGACGGAGGACTTCCGCAGGGCACGGGACTTCCTGCTGGAACACCGGGCGGACTATGCCGCCGCCTACGAGGGCTTCGCGTGGCCGCGGCCGGACCACTTCAACTGGGCGCTCGACTGGTTCGACGTCATCGCCGAGGGCAACGACCGCACCGCCCTGCACATCGTCGAGGAGGACGGCACCGAGACGAAGCTGTCCTTCGCCGAGCTGTCCGAGCGCTCCGACCGGGTCGCGAACCATCTGCGGGCGCGGGGTGTCGAGCCGGAGGACCGCGTCCTCGTCATGCTCGGCAACCAGGCCGAGCTGTGGGAGACCGCGCTGGCCGCGATGAAGCTGCGCGCCGTCGTCATCCCGGCCACCCCGCTGCTCGGCCCGGCCGACCTGCGCGACCGTGTCGACCGGGGCCGGGTGAAGCACGTCATCACGCGCGCCGCGGACGCCGCCAAGTTCGCCGAGGTGCCGGGGGTGTACACCCGGATCGCGGTGGGCGGGCCGGCGGAGGGCTGGGAGGCGTACGAGGACGCGTACGTGGCGTCCGCCGAATTCCTGCCGGACGGGCCGACGCTCGCCGACGACCCGCTGATGCTCTACTTCACCTCGGGCACCACCGCCCGGCCCAAGCTGGTCGAGCACACCCACACCTCGTACCCCATCGGCCATCTGGCCACCCTGTACTGGATCGGCCTCAAGCCCGGCGACGTCCATCTGAACATCTCCTCGCCGGGCTGGGCCAAGCACGCCTGGTCGAACCTGTTCGCGCCGTGGAACGCGGAGGCGACCGTCTTCATCCACAACTACAGCCGGTTCGACGCGGGCCGGCTGATGGCCGAGATGGACCGGCACGGGGTGACCTCCTTCTGCGCTCCGCCGACGGTGTGGCGGATGCTGATCCAGGCCGATCTGACCCAGCTGCGCACCCCGCCCCGTGAGGTGGTGGCGGCCGGCGAGCCGCTCAACCCCGAGGTGATCGAGCAGGTCCGGCGGGCCTGGAACGTCACCGTCCGGGACGGATTCGGGCAGACTGAGACGGCCGTACAGGTCTCCAACAGCCCCGGCCAGCCGCTGAAGACCGGGTCGATGGGCCGGCCGAGTCCGGGATACCGCGTCGAGCTGCTCGACCCGGTGTCGGGCGCGCCGGGGGCGACGGAGGGCGAGATCGCCCTCGACCTGTCGGCGCGGCCGGTGGGCCTGATGACCGGCTACCACGGGGACGCGGACCGTACGGCGGAGGCGATGGCCGGCGGCTTCTACCGCACCGGTGACATCGGCGCCCGGGACGGGGACGGCTACATCACCTATGTCGGCCGCGCCGACGACGTGTTCAAGGCGTCCGACTACAAGATCAGCCCGTTCGAGCTGGAGAGCGCGCTTCTCGAACACGAGGCGGTGGCCGAGGCGGCCGTCGTCCCGGCGCCGGACGAGCTGCGGCTGGCCGTGCCCAAGGCGTACATCGTCCTTGCGGCGGGCTGGGAGCCCGGCCCGGACACCGCGAAGGTGCTCTTCGAGCACTCGCGTCAGGTCCTGGCGCCGTACAAGCGGGTCCGCAGGCTGGAGTTCGCCCCGCTGCCCAAGACCGTCTCCGGCAAGATCCGCCGGATCGAACTGCGTGAGGCCACGGCGGCCGGGTCTGCGGACGAGTACCGCGAGGAGGATTTCCGGTGAGCACCTCGTACACACACGGCACGAGCGGGACCGTGCTGCTCGGCGACACCATCGGCGCCGACCTCGACCGGGCCGTCACGGCCTGGCCGGACCGGGAGGCACTCGTCGACGTGCCGTCCGGGCGGCGCTGGACCTACGCCCAATTCGCCGCCGACGTCGACCGGTTGGCGTACGCCCTGCTGGCGAGCGGTATCGCCAAGGGCGACCGGGTGGGCATCTGGGCGGTCAACTGCGCCGAGTGGGCGCTCGTTCAGTACGCCACCGCCCGGATCGGCGCGATCATGGTGAACATCAATCCGGCCTACCGCACCCATGAGGTCGAGTACGTCCTCAACCAGGCGGGGATCTCCCTGCTGTTCGCCTCCCTCAGCCACAAGAGCAGCGACTACCGGGCCATGGTGGAGGAAGTGCGCGGCAGGTGCCCGCAGTTGCGGGAGACCGTGTACATCGGGGATCCCGGCTGGGATGCGCTGATCGCGCGCGGAACTGCGGACCGGAGTGCTGAACTGGCGGCCCGCACAGCGGAGTTGTCCTGCGACGACCCGATCAACATCCAGTACACCTCGGGGACGACCGGCTTCCCGAAGGGGGCCACCCTCTCCCACCACAACATCCTCAACAACGGCTACTTCGTCGGAGAGTTGATCTCCTACACCGAGCAGGACCGGATCTGCATCCCGGTGCCCTTCTACCACTGCTTCGGCATGGTGATGGGCAACCTGGCCGCCACCTCGCACGGCGCCTGCATCGTGATCCCGGCCCCGTCCTTCGACCCCGAGGCCACTCTTGAGGCGGTCCAGCGGGAGCGCTGCACCTCGCTGTACGGCGTACCGACCATGTTCATCGCGGAGCTGAACCTCCCCGGCTTCGCCTCGTACGACCTCTCCACGCTGCGCACCGGCATCATGGCTGGCTCGCCCTGCCCGGTCGAGGTGATGAAGCGGGTGGTCGCGGAGATGCACATGGCGGAGGTCTCCATCTGCTACGGCATGACCGAGACCAGCCCGGTGTCCCTGCAGACCCGTATCGACGACGACCTGGAACACCGCACCGGCACGGTCGGCCGGGTGCTGCCGCACCTGGAGGTGAAGATCGTCGACCCGGCCACCGGTGTCACCCAGCCCAGGGGAGGGGCAGGCGAGTTGTGCACCCGGGGCTACAGCGTGATGCTCGGCTACTGGAACGAGCCCGAGAAGACCGCGGAGGCCGTCGATGCCGGGCGCTGGATGCACACCGGCGACCTGGCGATGATGCGTGACGACGGATACGTGGAGATCGTCGGCCGGATCAAGGACATGATCATCCGGGGCGGCGAGAACATCTACCCGCGCGAGATCGAGGAGTTCCTCTACGGCCACCCCAAGATCCGTGACGTCCAGGTGGTCGGGGTGCCGCACGAGAGGTACGGCGAGGAGGTCCTGGCCTGCGTCATCCCGCACGACCCGGCCGAACCGCTCACCCTGGAGGAGCTGCGGGCCTTCTGCGAGGGCCGCCTGGCCCACTACAAGGTGCCGAGCCGGATCCAGATCCTGGCCGACTTCCCGATGACGGTGTCGGGGAAGGTCCGCAAGATCGAGCTGCGAGCAAAGTACGCCGGGGACCAGAGCGCCCCATAGGGGCGCGGGGAACTGCGCGACAAGCCCCCACCGGCCTGTAGGTGGTCATGAAGCCGAGCTGCGCAGTTCATCGGCGTGCCCATTCATGGGCTGCGGCGTCCCCGTGAGGTCCAGCACGAAGAGCGGTATCCCGAGCGCGTCGGCCCGCTCACGCGCGTCCTCGGCGTACCCCGCGAGGGAGAAGTACACGCAGCCGGAGTCCTCCGTCATCGCCGTCAGCCACAGGCACTCCACGTCACGCAGTGAGGCCGGCCGCACGGTCGGGTCCACCTGGGCGACCAGGCCACGCGCGGCCAGGCCTATGCCGGACGGCGGCCGCTGGTCGGCGCGGCGTATGTCCCGGTACCCGAGCCAGCGCAGATAGAGCGCGGCGGCGGTGACCGCGTCCCGGGCGGTCCGGATCGTGACCGGCTGGAAGGGCGACCGCGGCTCGGGGGCCGGCGCGGGCGCGGACTCGGTCCCGGCGACCGGGACGCGCAGCACCGCCCCGCACGGGCAGCCCAGCTCCGGCTGTGGCCACTGGTCCCGGCGGCCGCAGGAGCCGCAGCTCACCGTCACCCAGTCCTCGTCCCAGGCGCGGTGTGCCACCGGGGTCGGCGCGGTCCTGCCGTCGAGGGACGGGGTGACCGGGGCACCGCAGGCGCACGGGTACGACGGCGCGGTGTAGACGTGCTCGCGCCGACAGGCCGGACAGCGCACCGGCACGGTCTCGGACATGGCCCCACCCCAGGCGTCGCGTCGGTTCAGCGGTCCCATGGTGCTCCCGCCGGGGCCCGGTTGTCCGTCCCTTGACGACGTTCGCCCCCGCGCCTACATTGATTTCAGATAGTAGAAGTTAGTTTCCGTATTGCGGAATTATGCTCACCGCGGGGCGCGACGGGAGCAGGCATCCGACAGCCGAAGCAGGAGTACTCCATGGCTCGAATGACCGCTGCCCGTGCGGCAGTTGAGATCCTCAAGCGCGAGGGCGTCGGCGCCGCGTTCGGGGTGCCGGGCGCGGCGATCAACCCGTTCTACGCGGCGCTCAAGGCCTCCGGAGGCATCAACCACACCCTCGCCCGCCATGTGGAGGGCGCCTCGCACATGGCCGAGGGCTACACCCGGACCCGCCCCGGCAATATCGGCGTCTGCATCGGCACGTCCGGTCCGGCCGGCACCGACATGATCACCGGGCTGTACTCGGCCACCGGTGACTCCGTCCCGATCCTCTGCATCACCGGCCAGGCGCCGACCGCGGTGATCCACAAGGAGGACTTCCAGGCCGTCGACATCGCCTCGATCGCCAAACCGGTGACGAAGATGGCGGTCACCGTGCTGGAGGCGGCCCAGGTCCCCGGCGTCTTCCAGCAGGCCTTCCATCTGATGCGCTCCGGCCGCCCCGGCCCGGTCCTGATCGACCTGCCGATCGACGTCCAGCTCACCGAGATCGAGTTCGACCCGGACACCTACGAGCCGCTCCCGGTCTACAAGCCGGCCGCGACCCGCGCCCAGATCGAGAAGGCGATCGGTCTGCTGAACGCCTCCGAGCGGCCGCTGATCGTCGCGGGCGGCGGAGTCATCAACGCCGACGCCGCCGAACTGCTGCTGGAGTTCGCCGAGTTGACGGGGATCCCGGTGGTCCCCACCCTCATGGGCTGGGGCGTGCTCCCCGACGACCACGAGCTGAACGCCGGCATGGTGGGCCTGCAGACCTCGCACCGCTACGGCAACGCGACCTTCCTGGAGTCCGACTTCGTCCTCGGCATCGGCAACCGCTGGGCCAACCGCCACACCGGCAAGCTGGACGTCTACACGGCCGGCCGGAAGTTCGTGCACGTCGACATCGAGCCCACCCAGATCGGCAGGATCTTCGCCCCCGACTACGGCATCGCCTCGGACGCCAAGGCCGCGCTGGAGCTCTTCGTCGAGGTGGCACGGGAGTCGAAGGCGGCGGGCAGGCTCCCCGACCGGAGTGAGTGGGCCGCCGCGGCCCAGGAGAAGAAGGCGACCCTCCAGCGCCGGACCCACTTCGACGACATCCCGATCAAGCCGCAGCGTGTCTACGAGGAGATGAACAAGGCCTTCGGTCCGGAGACCCGGTACGTCTCCACGATCGGCCTCTCGCAGATCGCCGGTGCCCAGATGCTGCACGTCTTCAGGCCGCGGCACTGGATCAACTGCGGCCAGGCGGGCCCCCTCGGCTGGACGATCCCGGCCGCGCTGGGCGTGGCCAAGGCCGACCCGGAGGCCTCCGTGGTGGCCCTCTCCGGCGACTACGACTTCCAGTTCATGCTGGAGGAGCTGGCGGTCGGCGCGCAGCACAAGATCCCGTACGTCCACGTCCTCGTCAACAACTCCTACCTGGGCCTGATCCGCCAGGCGCAGCGGGCGTTCGACATCGACTTCCAGGTCAACCTGGAGTTCGAGAACATCAACTCGCCCGAGCTGGGCGTCTACGGTGTCGACCATGTCAAGGTCGCCGAGGGTCTGGGCTGCAAGGCGATCCGGGTGACCGACCCCAACGAGCTGGGCGCGGCCTTCGAGCAGGCGAAGAAGCTGGCGCAGGAGCACCAGGTGCCGGTGGTGGTGGAGGCGATCCTGGAGCGGGTCACCAACATCTCGATGTCCACGACCAACGACATCGGCAACGTCGTCGAGTTCGAGGAGATCGCGACCGAGCCCGGGCATGCGCCGACGTCGATCAGGACGCTGAAGGTCTGAGCCCCCCCACAACAGCAGGGCACGAGAACCGGGGCACAACAAAGCGGGCGGTCCATCCGGAAGGATGGGCCGCCCGTTTCGCGCTGTGGGTGACACGGGGCCCGCCGCCCCCGTGCCGACGGGCTCCGTGTGCAGTGAATATGCCCCACGGCTGGGGTGGTTGAAGCATGTTGAACATGATTCAGAGCTTGATTTGAGGATTCGCCATCCGCTTTGGCTGGGTTCAGGGGCTTTCGGGATGCTCGGTGAGGCCCGGCCAGTCGTCCGGTCCGCCGCCCTGCCACTCGATGAGGTCGCTCTCCTCGACCTCGATCCGGTCCAGATCGGCCATCCGCAGGATCTCGATCACGTCGTCGAGATGTGAGGCGATTCCCAGGGTCACGTCTGCCTCGGTGACCCGCCGGGAGCCGTCCAGGGCGGGAGCGTGCACGACGATATGGGGGAACTCCGTGGGTGGGTGTGCTGTCATGCCTTCAGCGTGCTGCGGCCGGGGCGGATGCGCACGCCGAAGCGCGGATGCGGGTACGCCGGAGCGCCGGAGCTGAGGACGCGGACGGTTCCGCATCCGGCGCTCCGGCGCTCGGTGGGGCTTCTTGGGCTGTGGCCGTCCGACGGCGCGAGGCTGGGCGCGACAAGTCGTTCGCGCCGCCGGACGGGGTCCGGAACGGCTGGGACCGCGGCGGGTGCGACGGAGCCGGGGCGGCCTTCCCTCAGGTCGAGAAGGGCGCTCGGTTCCTTCACCACCGCACTGGCTCGCACGCCGCCGCGGTCCTTGCCACGCCCGCGCACCTCCGGCGGCCACCCCTCATCCGGGCCGCCCGGCTGTGCGCGGGCCGTCTGTGTCAGTCCTCGCGCAGGGCGCGGACCGCCTCCTCCACGCGCTTGCCGTACTCCGGGTCGGCGGCGTGGAAGTGGGCCAGGTTCTTCTCGATCACGTCGTCGCGGGAGACCTGCGAGAGGCCGCCGGCGATGTTCGCGACCAGACGCCGCTTCTCCTCCTCGGACATCAGCCGGTACAGTTCGCCCGCCTGGTGGAAGTCGTCGTCCTTGGTGTGCGGCGGAGCCTCGTGGGTGCCGGTGTGACCGGAGACGGCCAGCGGGGCCGCCAGCGGACGGCCGGTCTCCACCGGGCCGTCGTACGAGTTCGGCTCGTAGTTCCTGGCGTGCCGGCCCTGCGCGTTGACGGCCATGAAGCCGTCCCGGCCGTAGTTCTGCGCGGTCGTCGCCCTCGGGGCGTTGACGGCCAGCAGGGTGTGGTTGACGCCCAGCCGGTAGCGGTGCGCGTCCGCGTAGGCGAACAGCCGGCCCTGGAGCATCTTGTCGGGCGAGGGGCCGATGCCCGGCACGAAGTTGTTCGGGGCGAAGGCGGCCTGCTCGACCTCGGCGAAGACGTTGTCCGGGTTGCGGTCCAGGACCAGGCGGCCGACCCGCTGGAGCGGGTAGTCCCGGTGCGGCCACACCTTGGTCAGGTCGAACGGGTTGAAACGGTAGTCCGCCGCCTCGGCCGCCGGCATGATCTGGACATACAGGGTCCAGGACGGGTTGACGCCCCGCTCGATGGCCTGGAGCAGGTCCGTCTGGTGCGAGTTGGGGTCCTTGCCCGCGAGCTCCGCCGCCTGCTCGGCGCTGAGGCTGCGCACGCCCTGGTTGGTCTTGAAGTGGTACTTCACGAAGAAGGCCGCGCCCTCGGCGTTAGTCCACTGGTAGGTGTGCGAGCCGTAGCCGTTCATGTGGCGGTACGACGCCGGGATGCCGCGGTCGCCCATCAGCCAGGTCACCTGGTGTGTGGCCTCGGGGGAGTGCGCCCAGAAGTCCCAGACGTTGTCCGGCTCCTGACGGCCCGTGAAGGGGTCGCGCTTCTGCGAGTGGATGAAGTCCGGGAACTTGATGGGGTCCTTGATGAAGAACACCGGGGTGTTGTTCCCGACGAGGTCGTAGTTGCCCTCCGCCGTATAGAACTTGACGGCGAAGCCGCGCGGGTCGCGTACGGCGTCGGCGCCGCCGAGGGAGTCGGCGACCGTCGAGAACCGCAGGAAGACCTCGGTGCGCCTGCCGACCGTGCTCAGGAAGTCGGCGTGGGTGAAGCCGGTGACGTCGTCGGTCACCTCGAAGTAGCCGTACGCGCCACTGCCACGCGCGTGCACCACGCGCTCCGGGATCCGCTCGCGGTTGAAGCGCGCGAGCTTCTCGAGGAGGTGCTGGTCCTGGAGAAGCAGGGGGCCGCCGATGCCGGCGGAGGCGGAGTTCTGGTTGTCGGCGACCGGGGCGCCGGACTCGGTGGTGAGCACGCGCTTCGACATCGTGGACCTTCCGTGCGGGTGTCAGCGGAAATCCATTTCCGCTTTGTGGAGCCTAGGATCGGGTCGGCTGGGGCGTCAACAGTTTGTTGAAGTGGTTTCCGGGCGGCGCCGCCGCCTGGGCGCGACAGGACAGTTGTCAGCGACGGCGCCGCCCGGAAGTCATGGGGTACGGCTCAGACCTGGGCGCCGGAGAGGCGCTCGACCGCGCGCAGCAGCGCGGAGTGGTCGAGGCCGCCGTCGCCCTGCGCGCGCAGGGAGGCGACCAGTTGGGCCACCACGGCACCGACCGGCAGGGCCGCGCCGACGTTGCGGGCCGCGTCGGTCACGATGCCCATGTCCTTGTGGTGCAGGTCGATCCGGAAGCCCGGGACGAAGTCGCGGTTCAGGAAGTTGTCCTTCTTCCGCGTCAGCACGGTCGAGCCGGCCAGGCCGCCGTTCAGCACGTCCAGCGCGGCCGTCAGGTCCACGCCGGACTTCTCCAGGAAGACCACGGCCTCGGCGCACGCCTGGATGTTCACGGCGACGATCAGCTGGTTGGCGGCCTTCACGGTCTGGCCGGAGCCGTGCGGACCGCACAGCACGATGGTCCTGCCCAGCGCCTCGAATATCGGCTTCGCGGTGTCGAAGTCGGCCTGCTCGCCGCCGGCCATGATGGACAGCACGGCCTCGATCGCACCGGCCTCGCCGCCGGACACCGGCGCGTCCAGGACCCGGACGCCCTTGTCCCGGGCGGCCTTCGCCAGGTCGACGGAGGTCTGCGGGGTGATGGACGACATGTCGATCAGCAGCGCCCCGGGCTTCGCGTTCTCCAGGATGCCGTCGGGACCGTAGGCGATGGCCTCGACCTGCGGCGACGCGGGCACCATCGTGATGACCACGTCGGCGTCGCGCACGGCCTCGGCGATCGAGGGGGCCGCGGTTCCGCCGGCGGCGGCCAGCCGGTCCAGCTTCTCCTGCTCCAGGGTGAAGCCGGTGACGTCGTAACCCGCCTTGATCAGGTTTTCGGACATGGGGGAGCCCATGATGCCGAGGCCGATCCAGGCGATGGCCGGGTGGGTCGGGTTGGAGGAATGGGTGCTCATGATGGAGGTGCCTCTCTCAACTGCTCTGCGAAGTCGGGGGGTTCAGCGGGCGGCGCGGGCGGCGCGCGGGAGCCAGTCGAAGGCCTCGGCGCTCGGACGGTCGCCCGGCTTGTACTCCAGGCCGACCCAGCCGTCGTAACCGGCCTTCCGCAGCCGGTCGAGCAGCTCCTCCAGGGGGAGCGAGCCCGTGCCCGGGGCGCCGCGGCCGGGGTTGTCGGCGATCTGCACGTGGCCGGTCTTCGCGGCGTACCGCTCGATCACCGACGGCAGGTCCTCGCCGTTCATGGACAGGTGGTAAAGGTCCATGAGGAAGCGCGCGTTGCCGAGTCCCGTGGCCTCGTTGACCTTGTCGACGACGGCGATACCGGCGGGTGCGCTCACCAGCGGGTACCGCGGCGACTCGGGGCGGTTGAGGGTCTCGATCAGGAGCACCGCGCCGATCCGGTCGGCCGCGCGGGCCGCGAGTACCAGGTTCTCCAGGGCCAGCGCGTCCTGCTCGGCCGGGTCCACGCCCTTGACGCGGTTGCCGTACAGCGCGTTGAGCGCCTTGCAGCCGAGCGACTGCGCGAAGTCGGCCGCCACCTCGATGTTGGCGCGGAACCTCTCCGACTCCGCGCCCGGGATCGACAGGGCGCCCCGGTCGGGGCCGGGCAGCTGTCCGGCGTAGAAGTTCAGGCCCGTCAGCTGCACGCCCGCGTCCTCGATCGCGCTCCGCAGTGCGTCGAACTCGGACCGCTCGGGGGCAGGGGAGTCGACCCAGGGCCACCACAGCTCGACCGCGCCGAAGCCGGCCGCGGCGGCGGCCGCGGGGCGCTCCAGGAGCGGGAGTTCCGTGAAGAGGATCGACAGGTTGACGTTGAAGCGCTGCTCTGCAAATCCCATGGGGGTCGGCGCTCCCTTCCGCTGTCTGTATTCCGTATTACGGAAGTTGGTTTCTGCTTAATGGAAGACTGCCTGTGACCGGGGAGAGCTGTCAAGAGCGCCCGCGCAAAAGCCGCGCCCTACCCTGAAGGCATGGCACGGTCCAACGACGAGGTCGCCGCGCTGCTCCAGGAGTACGCGGACCTGATCTCCATCACCGGTGGAGACGCCTTCCGGGCGCGGGTCTACGAGAAGGCCGCCCGGGCGGTCGGCGGTCACCACGCCGATGTCGCCACGCTCGACCTCAAGGGGCTCCAGGACATCCCGAACGTCGGGAAGTCGATCGCCCAGAAGGTCCTGGAGTTCTTCGACCAGGGCAGCGTGTCCGCCGTGGAGGAGCTGCGGGCGAAGATCCCCGCCGGGGTGCGGCGGCTGACCGCCATCCCCACGCTCGGCCCCAAGAAGGCGATGGCGGTCTACGAGGAGCTGGGCGTCTCCTCGGTCGAGGAACTGGCCGAGGCCATCCACCAGGAGCGGCTGCGCGACCTCAAGGGCTTCGGGCCGAAGACCGAGGAGAACCTCCTGCACGGCATCGAGCTGCTCCGGTCGGCCGGGGGCCGGGTGCGGATCGACGTCGCGATGGACCTGGCGGAGGGCATCGTCGAAGCGCTGTCCGCGGTGACCGGCTGCGAGAAGTGCACCTACGCCGGTTCACTGCGCCGCTACCGCGAGACGATCGGTGACATCGACATCCTCGTCGCGGCGAAGAAGTCGGCGCCGATCATGCGGGCGTTCACCGAACTGCCGTACGTCACCGAGGTCATCGGGCAGGGCGAGACCAAAACGTCGGTCCGCACCGGCAAAGGGCTCAACGTCGACCTGCGGGTCGTACCGCCGGACTCCTGGGGCGCGGCACTCCAGTACTTCACCGGCTCCAAGGCCCACAACATCCGCACCCGTGAGCGGGCCGTGCACCAGAAGCTGAAGCTCTCCGAGTACGGGCTCTTCGACGTCGAGAGCGGCGAGAAGATCGTCTCGGAGACCGAGGAGGAGGTGTACGGCCGCCTCGGCCTGCCCTGGATCCCGCCGCCCCTGCGCGAGGACCGCGGCGAGATCGAGGCGGGGATGCGGGACGAGCTGCCGGAGCTGGTCACCGAGGCCGACCTGCGCGGTGACCTGCACACCCACACCGACCTCACCGACGGGCTCGCTCCGCTGGAGGAGATGGCCGAGGCGGCCGCCCGGCGCGGCTACGCGTACTACGCGATCACCGACCACGCGCCCGACCTGGCCATGCAGCGCATGACGGACGAGCGGATGCTGGCCCAGCGGGAACGGGTGCGCGAGCTGGACGGCACGTACCCCACCAGGGGCCGGCGCGGCGGCCTGCGGCTGCTGCACGGCACCGAGCTGAACATCGGCCCCGAGGGCGAGGTGGACTGGCCGGACGACTTCCTCGCCGGGTTCGACCTGTGCGTGGCCTCGATCCACTCGCACTTCAACCAGGGGCGCGACGCGCTGACCCGGCGGCTCGTGCGGGCCTGCGAGAACCGTTACGTCCACATCATCGGCCACCCCACCACCCGCCTCATCGGCAGGCGGCCCGGCGTCGACGCCGACCTCGACGCGGTCTTCGCGGCCTGCGCCCGCACCGGTACGGCCCTGGAGATCAACGCCCACCCGGACCGCCTCGACCTGCGCGACGAGGACATCCTGCGGGCCCGGCGGCACGGCGTGAAGTTCGCCGTGAACAGTGACGCCCACGCCGTCCCTCATCTGGCCGTCATGCGCTACGGCATCGGCACGGCCCAGCGCGGCTGGCTCACCAAGGACGACGTGATCAACACCTGGCCGGAGCGGCGCCTGCGGAGTTTTCTGCGCAACCGCGGCTGAGCCGGGAGGCTGCCCCTGATGAGCCCGCCGGATTCTCCCGAGGCCGCGGACGCGGAGTTCAGTCGAAGACGATGACCCGGCGTCCGACCACGTCGCCGTGGCCCAGGGCCTCCAGGTTCTCGTTGACGTCTTCGAGCCGGACCTCGGTGACGTTGTGCGTGACGAGACCGGCTTCGGCGAGGGAGAGCACCTCGACGAGGTCCAGGTGGTTGCTCCAGAAGGAGCCGAGATACGACAACTCCGTGCCGACGAAGGGGAACTGGCGGTGTTCGACGCGGTCGCTCATGAGGCCGACGGCCGCCGGCGCGCCCTCCGGGCCCTGCAGGTCGAACCCCATGGAGATGGACGCCTCGCTGCCGACGCAGTCCAGGACGGCGTGGATCGTCCGCCGGCCGGTCAGCCCCTCCAGTTCGTCCTGGATGGCCTCGGTGGACTTGTCCCTGACGTTGATCCCGTAGTCCGCGCCGTTCTCCTTCGCCACGTCCAACCTGCGGTAGCCGTGCATCCGAGCTGCCCGCATCTGCATCGGGCGGCCTCGTTTTCGTCAGGACCAGCGGACGCCGGGTTCTGACCCGCGAACAACGGAACACCAAGTCTGAGCGGGCCGCCTGGGACCGGCAACTCGGAGCCGGTCAGAGGTCGTATGCGATGCGGCGAACCGAGGGAGCAGTGCGTGATCGAAGATCTGGAGAGCTGAAGAACTGGGGGTGTCCGAGACATCGACCTCTGCCGCCATGGACTTCCTCCTGTTCAGCCACGCGATCGCGAGGGCCACCATGTACGGCACGTTCGAGCGGGCCCAGGGCTGAACCACCGGGCGAACGGCCTGACAGACGGCCGGGCGCAGGGGCGCCCCGGTCGGCTAGGGTCGGCTCGTGGCGGACGCAGCGGCTCCGTCGCGGTGGAATTGACTGGCCCGGGATGCGTCGCGGCTGTGCAGCGGTCGGCGAAGCGCAGGTCAGGGACGTTTTCTGGGGGCGCAATGCGATTGAGAGTGGAGTTCACGACCGAGCCCTTCGATCTCGACGAGGCACCCGCACACGCGCTGGTCGCCCGTGAGGTCATCGAGGGTGCTCAGCTGGACGCGGTGGATGTCGGACCGTTCGGGAACACGGCGGAGGGCGGCGCCGACGCCGTGCTCACCGCCGTGGACGCGCTGCTGCGTCAGACCCTGGAGGCCGGGGCCACCCGGATCTCGCTCCAGGTCAACGTGGTGGGGGAGGACGGCGACAAGTGACCGGAAACGCGGACGAGCCCTTCATCACGGCTGTCAAGCCGCTGGTCGACGCCATGGGCGGGGAGCTGCTCCCGCCCGACGAGGCCGGCGCCGACGACGTCGTGCTCGCCTGGGAGGGCGTCGACGTGGTCGCCGTACGGCTGCCGCAGCTCGCCGACTCGCTCGACCACATCCTGGCCGCCATGGAGCGCAAGCAGGGCAAGCCGCTGGCCGACCTGGACCGCAAGGCCAAGCAGGAGGTCGTGCGCATACTGGAGGCGCGGGGTGCCTTCTCCGTACGGCACGGTGTGGAGACCGTGGCGGGTGCGCTCGGCGTGAGCCGCTTCACCGTCTACAACTACCTGAACCGCGAGAAGGAGAGCTGACCCGCGGGTTGGGCCCGGGGGTTGTTACGCGGAATTTTCAACAAAGTGTTGACGCTGGGTTCCGGAGGGCGTTAGCTAACGGCAGCCCGTTCAGCACGAAGGCCGCCTACGGCCACGGAGGCTCCCGTGACGTCGACTTCCACGCCCCCGGGTCTGGCCCGGTTCAATGATCTGGAGGAGCAGGCGGCTCTCGCCGCCCTCCACGAGGCGTGTGCCTCCACCGCATGGGCCCGGCGACTGCTCGCCACCCGCCCCTACGCCACCCCCGAAGCCCTCTACTCGGCCAGTGACGCGGCCATGGCCGCACTGGGCCCGGCGGACCTGGCGGAGGCCATGGCCGGACACCCGCCGATCGGCCGCCCCAAGCCCGGCGACCCCACCTCGGCACGCGAGCAGTCCGGCATGGCCGGCGCCGCCGAAGCGCTCAAGGCGGAGATGCTCGAACTCAACCTGGCGTACCAGGAGAAGTTCGGCCATGTCTTCCTGATCTGCGCCACCGGCCGCGGCGCCGAGGAGATGCGGGACGCGGTCAAGGAGCGGATCGGCAACGCGCCCCAGCAGGAGCGGGAGATCGTCCGCGCCGAACTGGGCAAGATCAACCGCATCCGGCTCGCCCGACTCGTCGCAGAGGACGCCTGACACCATGAGCACCAGCACCACCGCCTCCGTGTCCACCCACATCCTGGACACCTCGCTCGGCCGTCCCGCCGGGGGCGTCGCCGTCCAGCTGTCCGCCCGCGAGGGCCGTGATGCGGGCTGGCAGGCGCTCGGCGGCAGCGCGACCGACACGGACGGCCGGTGCAAGGACCTGCCGGCGCTGCCGGAGGGGACCACCCACGTACGGCTCGACTTCGCCGTGGAGCCGTATTTCGAGAAGAAGCAAGCCGATGCGCAGCAGGACGCCCCCGCGAATCGGGACAGCGGACCGGCCGTGTTCTTCCCGGAGGTGGCGATCACGTTCGCCGTCGTACCGGGCGAGCACTACCACGTACCGCTGCTGCTCAACCCGTTCGGCTACTCCGTTTACCGAGGGAGCTAGCTAATGACCGCCAATTCACGCCCTGCCCACTCTGTCATCCTGGGACAGAACCAGTACGGCAAGGCCGAGAACCGGGTCGTGAAGATCACGCGGGACGGTGCCACCCACCACATCAAGGACCTGAACGTGTCGGTGGCGCTCTCCGGCGACATGGACGAGGTCCACTACTCCGGCTCCAACGCCAACGTCCTGCCGACCGACACCACCAAGAACACGGTGTTCGCGTTCGCCAAGGAGCACGGCATCGAGTCGGCCGAGCAGTTCGGCATCCATCTGGCCCGGCACTTCGTGACCAGCCAGGAGCCGATCCAGACCGCCCGGATCCGGATCGAGGAGTATGCCTGGGAGCGCATCGAGGCCTCCGACGCCAACTCCAAATTCATCGGCGCGGACGAGGTCAAGCACTCCTTCGTACGCAAGGGCCAGGAGACCCGGCTCACCCAGATCACCTACGACGGTGAGTCCTGGGAGGTGATATCCGGCCTCAAGGACCTGGTCGTGATGAACTCGACCAACTCCGAGTTCTGGGGGTACGTCAAGGACAAGTACACGACCCTCCCCGAGGCCTACGACCGCATCCTCGCCACCCAGGTCTCCGGCCGCTGGCGGTTCAACTGGACCGACGACGAGCAGCAGATGCCCAACTGGGAGAAGTCCTACGAGCAGACCAGGAAGCACATGCTCCAGGCCTTCGCCGAGACGTACTCCCTCTCGCTCCAGCAGACGCTGTACCAGATGGGCTCGCGCATCCTGAACAACCGCGGCGAGATCGACGAGGTCCGCTTCTCGCTGCCGAACAAGCACCACTTCCTGGTCGACCTGGAGCCGTTCGGGCTCAAGAACGACAACGAGGTGTACTACGCCGCCGACCGGCCCTACGGCCTGATCGAGGCGACCATCCTCCGGGACGGCTGCGCGGCGAAGATCCCGGTGGACCTCACCAACCTCTGATCCACCCCCGCATTCTCGGCACCCGCGGCCGGTGACGCCCAGCGATCCGGCCGCGGCACTCAAATCCCCGGGGTCCTGCCGTGCCCTCACCACAAGTCCACTGAGCGAAAAGGACGAATCATGGCAGCAGACCAGCGCACCGTCATCGAGAACTGTTCGATCGCGACCGTCGACGCCCACGACACCGAGTACGCGAGCGGGTACGTCGTCATCGCCGGCAACCGTATCGAGTCGCTCGGCGCGGGCCGGGCACCCGAGGGCCTGGAGAACGTCGTACGCCGTATCGACGCCACCGGCCATCTGGTGACGCCCGGCCTGGTCAACACCCACCACCACTACTACCAGTGGATCACCCGGGGCCTGGCCACCGACCACAACCTCTTCAACTGGCTGGTCGCGCTGTACCCGACCTGGGCGCGTATCGACGAGCCGATGGTGTACGCGGCCGCCCAGGGCTCGCTCGCGATGATGGCCCGCGGCGGTGTCACCACCGCGATGGACCACCACTACGTCTACCCGAAGGACTCCGGCGACCTCTCCGGCGCCATCATCCGCGCCGCCCGCGAGACCGGCGTCCGCTTCACCCTCGCCCGCGGTTCCATGGACCGCAGCGAGAAGGACGGCGGACTGCCCCCGGACTTCGCCGTAGAGACCCTCGAAGGCGCCCTCGCCGCCACCGAGGCGACCGTCAAGGAGCACCACGACCCCTCCTTCGACGCGATGACCCAGGTGGCCGTCGCCCCTTGCTCGCCATTCTCCGTCTCCACCGAACTCCTGCGGCAGGGTGCTGAGTTGGCCCGTCGCCTGGGGGTGCGCCTGCACACCCACGGCTCGGAGACCGTCGAGGAGGAGCAGTTCTGCAAGGAGCTGTTCGGGATGGGCCCGACCGACTACTTCGAGTCCACCGGCTGGCTCGGTGAGGACGTGTGGATGGCGCACTGCGTCCACATGAACGACTCCGACATCGCCGCCTTCGCCCGCACCAGGACCGGTGTCGCCCACTGCCCGTCGTCCAACGCCCGCCTCGCGGCCGGCATCGCCCGCGTCCCCGACATGCTCGCCGCCGGCGTCCCGGTCGGCCTCGGCGTGGACGGCACCGCGTCCAACGAGTCCGGCGAACTCCACACCGAACTGCGCAACGCCCTGCTGATCAACCGCCTCGGAGCGCACCGGGAGGCCGCCCTCAACGCCCGCCAGGCGCTGCGCCTCGGCACCTTCGGCGGCGCCCAGGTCCTCGGCCGCGCAAGCCAGATCGGCTCCCTGGAACCCGGCAAGCTCGCCGACCTGGTGCTCTGGAAGCTGGACACCCTCGCCCACGCCTCCATCGCCGACCCGGTGACCGCCCTGGTCTTCGGCGCGGCCGCCCCGGTCACGGCCTCCTTCGTGAACGGCCGTCAGATCGTCGAGGACAACCGCCTGCTGCACGTCGACGAGGACGCGATCGCCCGCACCACGCGTGCCGAGGCCCGGCGGCTGGCACACATCGCAGCACACTGACTCCTTGACTCCTCTCCTCCGTACGGCACTTGAGGTACGGAGTTCGCGGTACGGCATTTCAGCGGTACGGCATCTCAGCTCCGGCCAGGAGGGACGGCTCCCGGCCGGCGGCCGTGGACCCCGGCAGGGTCCATGGCGGCCGTCTCCTGGGCGCGTGCTTCCTCGCGCGCGCCCGGGAACGGTCACCGTCCCCCCCAGTCGGTCCCGCACGACCGCACACGCACCACCTCCCTGAACCCCGCGTCAGAGCCGACGTGTAACCGACCGGAGGAGAGCCGCAGTGTCCGACCAACAAGTGCATCCCGTCGATGAGAAACTCCCCGCCCTGAAAATGGCGACCACAGGCCTTCAGCACGTCGCCGCCATGTACGCCGGAGTCGTCGCCCCGCCCCTGATCGTCGGCGCGGCCATCGGCCTGTCCGGCACCGAACTGACCTTCCTCACCGGCGCCTGCCTCTTCACCGCGGGCCTCGCCACCTTCCTGCAGACCCTCGGCATCTGGAAGATCGGCGCCCGGCTGCCCTTCGTCAACGGCGTCACCTTCGCCGGGGTCGCCCCGATGACCGCGATCGCCGCCTCCACCCACGACAAGTCCGACGCCCTGCCGGTCATCTTCGGCGCGGTGATCGTCGCCGGCCTCCTCGGCTTCCTCGCCGCCCCCTTCTTCAGCAAGGCGGTCCGCTTCTTCCCGCCCGTCGTCACCGGCACGGTCATCACCCTCATCGGCGTCTCACTGCTCCCGGTGGCCTTCGGCTGGGCACAGGGCCCCGACCCGGCGGCACACGACTACGGTGCGGCCAAGTACCTGGGCCTGGCCGCCGTGACCCTTCTCGTGGTCCTGCTCCTGCGCCGCTTCACCCGGGGTTTCGTCAAGCAGGTCGCCGTGCTGATCGGCCTGGTCGCCGGCACGGTCATCGCGCTGCCGTTCGGCGTCACGGACTTCGGCCCGGTCGCGGACGCGGACGTCGTCGGCTTCCCGACCCCCTTCCACTTCGGCGCCCCGCAGTTCCACATCGCCGCGATCCTGTCCATGTGCGTGGTGATGGTGGTCTCGATGACCGAGTCGACCGCGGACATGCTGGCGCTGGGCGAGATCGTCGAACGGCCCGCGGACGAGCGGACGATCGCGGCCGGGCTGCGCGCCGACACCCTCGGCTCGGCGATCAGCCCGTTCTTCAACGGGTTCATGTGCAGCGCCTTCGCCCAGAACATCGGCCTGGTCGCGATGACCCGGATCCGCAGCCGGTTCGTGGTCGCGGTCGGCGGCGGCTTCCTGGTGCTGATGGGCCTGTGCCCGACGGCCGCCTCGCTGATCGCCGTCGTACCCCGGCCGGTGCTGGGCGGCGCGGGCGTGGTCCTCTTCGGCTCGGTGGCGGCCAGCGGCATCCAGACCCTGGTCAAGGCCGGCCTGGACAAGGACGAGAACGTGCTGATCGTCGCCGTCTCGCTCGCCGTAGGCATCGTCCCGATCACCGTGCCGGACTTCTACCACGCCTTCCCGGAGACCGCCCGGATCGTCCTGGACTCGGGCATCTCGACGGGCTGCGTGGCGGCCGTACTGCTCAACCTCGTCTTCAACCACCTGGGCCGGCGGCACGCGGAATCGAAGGGGACGGCCTCCGAAGCCCCAAAGACCCCGGGGGCCGTGCCACTCATATCGCCTCAGTCGATCTCGTAACCATCCCCGTACACCTTCCACTCGAGGGGATTCACACGCGGGCGTCGAGGAAGGCGTCGAGATACTTCTGCCGGGGCCGCGCATGACCATCGCGGCGTAGCAGACGAACGGGCCGAGCGTGCCGAGACCGTCCTTCTCGGCGCGCGCCACGGCCGGGGCGGACATGATCCCGCAGCACGGCAGCCACGACCGCCGTCGCGCATCCGACTTCAGCCCGCGGTCCGGGCAGCCCGGCAGGGGCTGAGTGCGGGGAGGCGGCCGGTCAGGTAGGAGCGGGGCGGGACACCCATCAGGGCACGGAAGTCGGTCGTCATGTGCGACTGGTCGAAGTAGCCGGTGGCGGCCGCCAGTTCGGACCAGCCCGCGCTGCCCGCCCGGGCGGCGAGGGTGCGGACACGGTCGATACGGGCGTAGTGCTTCGGGGAGACACCGACGCCGTCGGTGAACAGGTTCCGCAACTGACGCTCGCTCACCGCCAGTTCCCGGGCCACGTCCCGTACCTGGGCGGGCGCCCGGTCCAGCCGCACCGACAGGGCCTCGACGCCCGCCCGCAGCAGCGCCGTCCGGGCCGGATCCGACTGCTCCGACAGCATCCCGGGCAGCACCTCGGTGATGCGCGGCAGTGCCTCCCGCGGGTCCAGCCACCGCACCTCACGTGCGAACCGGCGGGCCACCCCGCCCGGCAGGGCGTCCAGCGGCACCACCCGGCCGACCAGCCCCGCGGCCGGAACACCCAGCAGGGGCCGGGCGGTTCCCGGAGCGAGGCGCAACTCCACACACGCGATGTGCGCCTTGCCCTCGTGGTAGGTCGCCCGCACCCGTGGCCCGACGGCCAGGACGTCACGCGTCCCGTCCCCCGTCACCCGCAGCACCACCTTGGTCACCGCGTCCGGCAAATGGACGAACGTCCCCTCGGGCCGCTCGGCGAAGGACATGGTCCGCACCTCGGCGACCCACGGGCGCAGCCCCTCGGGCGGGGTCGGAAGCGACTGGGCGATGGTCATCGGCACGCTTCCACCGTAAGCGGGCCGCGCCACCGTCCGGGCGGCCCGGCCGTGCCGGAATTTCCAAGAGCCGGCCACCCGGACCCGGCCATCGTGGTCCGCATGATTCTGGTGACGGGTGCCACGGGCACCATCGGCAGTGACGTCGTACGACAGTTGGCCGCGCGCGGTACGAAGGTGCGCGCGCTCACCCGCGACCCGGCGAAGGCGCGGGTGCCCGCCGGGGTGGAGGTGGTACGCGGGGACTACGGCGACCCCGCCTCCCTGGACGCCGCGCTGGCCGGGGCGACGGCCGCGTTCCTGCTCCGGCCGCCCGGTCCCGACGGGGGAGCGGACGCGGCGCTGGTCGCCGCGGCACGGACCGCGGGCGTGCAGCGGCTGGTGAAACTCTCCGCCATCGCCACCGGCGATCCCGCCTCCGGCCCCTCCGCGCAGTGGCATGTCGACGGCGAGCGGGCGGTGCGGGACAGCGGGCTCGCCTGGACGGTCCTCCAGCCGTCGTCGTTCGCCTCCAACACGCTGACCTGGACGAAAGCGCTCGGGGCGGGCCAGCCGGTGCCCAACATGACCGGGGACGGCGCCTCGGGCGTGATCGACCCGCGCGACATCGCCGAGGTCGCGGTGCGGGCCCTGCTCGATGCCGGGCACGCCGGGCGGACGTACGTCCTGACCGGTCCCGAGGCGATCACCGTGCCCGGCCAGGCCGCCGTGCTCGCCGAGGTCCTCGGCCGCCCGGTCCCGACCCGGGACCTGTCACCGGACGAGACCCGTGACTTCCTCCGCACGGCCTGGGGCATGGACGGGAGCCGGGTGGAAGGCGTCCTGACCGGCCTGGCGTTCGTCCGCGCCGGAGGCAACGCGTCGGTCACCGAGGACGTGGCCGAGGCGCTGGGCCGCCCGGCCCGGACCTTCCGTACCTGGGCCGAGGACAACAGAAGCCTCTTCGAGTCGAGTTGAGGCGCTCCGGCGCAGGGCCCGCAGCGGCCGTGGTACCGGCTCACCGGTTCCGCGGTCGCAGTACCGCCGCCGCCAGCACCAGGGCGGCCAGCGTGATCCCGGTGGCCGCCCGGAACGCCAGCCGGTAGCCCTCCGCGGTGGCGGGGATCAACTCCGCACCCCGGTCGAGGAGTCCGCCGGTGCGGCTCGCCGCCAGCGTGCTCAGTACCGCCAGCCCCAGCGAACCGCCCACCACCTGCGTGGTGTTGAACAGCCCGGACGCCAGGCCCGCGTCCTCCGCGCGCGCCCCGGACATCGCCAGCCCGGTCAGCGCCGGCATCGCCGCGGCGAATCCGGCGGCGAGCAGCAGCAGCGGCGGCAGCACGTCGACGGCGTAAGAGGCCCCGACCGGCAGCCGGCTCAACAGGGCCGTCCCGGCGACGATCAGCACCAGACCGCAGAGCAGGACCCGGTACGCGCCGTAGCGGGCGATCGTTCGCGCGGACAGCCCCAGCATCAGCAGCCCGATCACGACCGGCGCCGGCAGAAACGCCGTGCCGGTCGCCAACTCACCGTAGCCGAGGACACGTTGGAGGTACAGCGCGCCGAGGAACTGGAAGCCGTACATCGTCGCGATCATCAGCACCTGTACGGAGTTGGCACCGGCGAGCAGCCGGGAGCGCAGCAGCCGCAGGCGCAACAGCGGGCGTCGGGCACGTGCCTGCCGGAGGGTGAACGCCGCGAACAGGGCGACGGCCAGAGCCGTCAGGAGGAGAGTGGCCAGCGGGCCGCGGTCGCCGGCGCCGACGATGACGTAGACCGTGAGCATCAGGGCGCCTGTGACCAGCGCGGCGCCCGGGAAGTCGGCGCCCTGGCGCAGGCTGGCGCCCCGCTCCGGGGCGAGGATCCGGGTGGCCACGAACCAGGCGGCCAGCCCTGTCGGCAGGTTGATCAGGAAGATCCAGTGCCAGCTCAGCGCCTGGGTGAGCGCCCCGCCCAGGAAGGTGCCGAGCGCGCCGCCCGCCGCGCCGACCGCGCTGAACACCGCGATGGCCCGGCCCTGTTCACGCGGCTGCGGGTAGAGGGCGACCAGCATGCCGAGCACCACCGCGGAGGTCATCGCGCCGCCCACGCCCTGCATCGCCCGCGCCGCGATCAGCACCCCCTGCCCGGTCGCCACCGCGCACAGCAAGGAGGCGACCGTGAACAGCGCAAGGCCCGTCGTGAACATCCGCTTGCGGCCCAGCAGGTCGCCGAGACGCCCCGCCAGCAGGAGCAGCCCGCCGAACGGGATCAGGTACGCGTTGACGACCCAGGCCAGCCCGGGACCGCTGAAACCCAGGTCGCCCTGGATGGCCGGCATCGCCACCGTGACGATGTTGCCGTCGAGGACGGTCATCAGGGTCCCCGCGCACAGAACGGCGAGGGACGCCCAACGGGGGTATGTTCGTGGGAGTGCCACCGGGGCCGCCGGTGTCGGCGGTGTCGGCTTCGGTGTTCCGGTCGTGGTCGACATGGCCTCAGGCCTCCGCAATCGCCGTAGAAACTCACCAGGCAGCTGAACAGGAACCGATCGTGCACAAGGTGCATGACTTGTAACGGAGTTCATGGTGAGTGACCATGGGGGGGAGACGTAAGGAGGCAGCTCGATGTCCCAGAGGAACACCGGTGTAACCGTCCAGGTCGTGAACGCGGGCACCTGCCCGGTCCGCGAGGTTCTTGACAGGGTCGCCGGCAAATGGAGCGTCCAGATCCTGGTCGCGGCCTCGCACGGCCCCATCCGCTTCACCGAGCTGGAGCGCGGTATCGAGGGCATCAGCCGCCGGATGCTGACCCTCACCCTGCGCAACCTGGAGCGCGACGGGCTGGTGACCCGCACCGTGTATCCGACCGTGCCGCCGAAGGTGGAGTACGGACTCACTCCGGTGGCCCTGGAACTGCACGAGACGCTGCAGCGGCTGACCGACTGGGCCGAGCGCAACCGCGGCTACATCGCGCAGGCGCGGGCGGCCTACGACGCCGAGCACCAGCCCGAACTGCTCGACGCGTAGACGGCGTTGACCGCGTGGCCGGTGTCGCACCGGGCGGTGGCGGTGCGCCGGACCCTCAGAAGCCGAACAGGTCCGGGGCCGAGGCCAGTTCCTTGAAGACCTCGCTCGGACGGTCGATCAGCCGCCTGGCCTCGAGGTCCAGCAGCCCGCCCACCGCGTCCACCTCGGCGGCCAGCGTGCCGTCCGCCTTGGTGATCGACTGGAGCAGCCGGAACGTCTTGCCCTGGCTCCATTCGAACACGCAGGTCACATCGACCTCGTCACCGGCGAGCAGCTCCCGCTTGTACCGGATGGTCGTCTCCAGCGCCACCGGGCCCAGGCCTCGCCTGCCCAGCCCGGCCTGGGTGATCCCGGCGGCCTGGAGCAGCGACCAGCGGGCGTGCTCGGCGTAGTTGAGGTACACCGCCTGGTTCAGATGGCCCTGCACATCGGTCTCGTAGCCACGGACCGTCACGCGGACGGAATACGGTTCGCTCACGACTTCCCCTTCTCGCGTACGACGTCTCGTGCACGACGTCTCGTGTACGACGCACTGATCCTTTGTCGGCATCCTGGCACGGCCGTCACACTCGGCGCGGCGATGCCAGCAGATAGCGCGTTCGAGTCCGCGGCTCCGTGTACTCGCCGGTCTGCCACCCCGCCCGCTCCAGGGTGGCCGCGCACGCCCGCAGCGGCTCGCCCGCCGGCGCGTACACGGCGACCGCCTCGGGCTGCGGGGTGGCCCGCACCCGGTAGCCGGCGGTAGCCGGTCCCTCGGGCGGGTGCCCGGCCGCCTCCAGGGCGAGCGCGGCGGCCCGCACCAGATGCGTACGCTCCCAGCCGCACGGCCGGTCCGTGGCGCCGTCGGGATTGGTCATCCGGCGCAGCTCCAGAAGCCCCTGCCAGGCGCTGTGCACCTCCCGTGCCCGGGCGGGCCCGTCGGCGGCGACCTCCTCACCGCCGACCCGCGCGGCGAACACCCGGTCCGGCTCGGCCGGGGCCACCGCCGGGGCCACCGTCGGGGGCTGCGGAGCCGCCTCCTCCTCCCGTATCCGATGCCCCGCGGGCGTCAGAAAGTGGTCGTGCGGCGGCCGCGGATGCCGAAAGGCGAGCCCCCGCTTCACCAGCGCCGCCAACTGCGCCTCCGTACCCCGCAGCCGCCCGCTCACCGGATCGGCGGCATCGATGACCCGCCGCTGCGCGGCGGTGGGCGGTCGGGTCACGGCGGGCTCCTCTCCGGCGTCGGTCCGTACGGACGCGTACGGTTCCGTGCCTCGAAGGCTACGACCGCACACTGACACTCGACCGGACGAAGATCATCGACCGCCGACCGCCGACCGCCGACCGCCGACCGCCGACCGCCGACCGCCGTTACCGGCCCGGCTCGCCCGGTCGGATGTTCCACCCCGCGATGACCGGGCGGTCGTGTTCCGTGCCGAGGCGGCACAGGGTGCCGGTCGCCAGTTGGAAGAGGGCGCCGTCGGACGGGGGCAGTCCGAGACGGCGGGCGGTCAGCACGCGCAGGAAGTGGCCGTGGGCGACGAGCAGCACGACCCCCTCCGTGTTGGCGAGGGCCGCCTCGACCTTGGACAGCATCCGGTCGGCCCGCTCACCGACCTGCTCCGGGGTCTCCCCGGGGTGCTCCGGCGGACCGGGCGCGACCCCGTCGGTGAAGAGGAACCAGCCCGGCCGGGTGCGCTGGATCTCCACGGTGGTCACGCCCTCGTAGCCGCCGTAGTCCCATTCCCGCAGGTCGGCGTCGACCCGGGCGTCGGGCACGCCGATCAGCTCGGCGGTCTCCCGGGCCCGCTGGAGCGGGCTGACGAAGGCGGCGCCGATGCGGTGCGAGCGGATCAGCGGCACCAGCCGCCGTGCCTCCTCCCGCCCGTGCTCGGTGAGGGGCACGTCGGTCCACCCGGTATGCCGTCCGGACCGCGACCACTCGGTCTCACCGTGCCGGACGAGAAAGACATCAGCCATAGGTCAGAGGCTATGAGCCCAGCGTTCCAGTTCGGCGAACTCACGCGCCCGTAGGCCGTGGCGGGGGTCGACCGGAAGGAGTAACGCGGGGGCGTCGTGATGGTCGGCGACATGGCGGACGTCCAGGTCGGTGACCATGTCGTCCACCCAGACGAACGGCCGCCCGGCCGCCCACGCCACGACGGACCGCGTCTTCCAGTACAGCCCGTCCGGATCCTTGGCGAACAGCTCGGGCCACTCGATGACGGGCAGCTCGGGCAGCCCGACGGCCGGACCGATCATCTCGTTGGCCTCATGCATCCAGGTGGTGGCCCAGGCCGGCTCGTACGGCAGCGCGAGCAGCCGAGCCCCGTGCCCCGGGTGCAGCCGCACCCGCAGGCCGCGGCGCAGCCTGCGGGAGCCGGGCCGCTGGCGGGCGGACCAGTTCGCCGGGTGCAGTCTGTGGGTCACGTACCCGCGATGCCGCAGCAGCCGGGCCCGGAACGGGTTGAGGGGTCCGTCGACGTCGAGGAGGAGCAGCGGGCGCTGGGTCATGGGGATGGGTTACCCGGGTTGCCCGGCCCGGGCACGGTCCTACTGCCGGTATCCGCTCAGGAACCGCCCGATCCGGCCGATCGCGGTCTCGAGGTCGTCCGCGTACGGGAGGGTGAGGATGCGGAAGTGGTCCGGGGCGGGCCAGTTGAAGCCGGTGCCCTGGACGACCTGGATCTTCTCCTGGAGGAGCAGGTCAAGGACGAACTTCTCGTCGTCGTGGATCGGGTGCACCTTGGGATCGATGCGAGGGAAGGCGTACAGGGCGCCCTTGGGCTTCACGCAGCTCACGCCGGGGATCTCGTTGAGCTTCTCCCAGGCCACCGTGCGCTGCTCGTGCAACCGGCCGCCGGGGACGACGAGTTCGCGGATGGACTGGCGGCCGCCGAGCGCGGCCTGGATGGCGTACTGGGCGGGCGCGTTGGCGCACAGCCGCATGGAGGCCAGCATGGTGAGGCCCTCCAGGTAGTCCTTCGCGTGCTGCTTGGGGCCCGTGACGACCAGCCAGCCGGAGCGGAAGCCGGCCACCCGGTAGGTCTTGGACAGGCCGCAGAAGGTGAGGACCACCAGGTCGGGGGCGAGGGCCGCGGCCGAGTGGTGGACGGCGTCGTCGTACAGGATCTGGTCGTAGATCTCGTCCGCGAAGACCATCAGGCCGTGCCGGCGGGCCAGGTCGAGGATGCCCTCGACGATCTCCTTCGGGTAGACGGCACCCGTGGGGTTGTTGGGGTTGATGATGACCACGGCCTTGGTGCGGTCCGTGATCTTCGACTCCATGTCGGCCAGGTCCGGGTACCAGTCCGCCTGTTCGTCGCAGAGGTAGTGCACCGCCTTGCCGCCGGCGAGGGTGGTCACGGCCGTCCAGAGGGGGAAGTCCGGGGCCGGGATGAGGACTTCGTCGCCGTCCTCGATCAGCGCCTGTACGGCCATGGAGACCAGTTCCGAGACGCCGTTGCCGAGGAAGACGTCGTCGACGCCCACCTCCAGGCCGAGTGCCTGGTAGCGCTGGGCCACGGCCCGGCGGGCGGAGAGGATGCCGCGTGAGTCGGTGTAGCCGTGTGCCTGCGGGAGCATCCGGATCATGTCCTGGAGGATCTCCTCCGGTGCCTCGAAGCCGAAGACCGCCGGGTTGCCGGTGTTCAGGCGCAGCACGCTGTGGCCCGCCTCCTCCAGCGCGTTGGCGTGCTCGATCACCGGCCCGCGGATCTCGTAACAGACCTCGCTGAGCTTGTTGGACTGCCGGAACTCCATGCGCCCCTCCGGAAACTCGTGTTGCTTGGTTTTACCAAGTAGCAGCTTGGAAAGTCCAACATCTTGTCTAGACTGCGTCGCATGTCACCTCGCCGAAGCTACGACCAGTACTGTTCCGCGGCCCGCGCCCTCGACGTGGTGGGCGACCGCTGGACCCTGCTGATCGTCCGGGAGCTGCTCGCCGGTCCCCGCCGCTACACCGACCTGCACGCGGATCTGCCGGGGGTCAGCACGGACGTCCTCGCCTCCCGGCTGAAGGACATGGAGCGGGACGGGGTCACGACCCGGCGGCGGCTGCCCCCGCCGGCTGCGGCGTACGTCTACGAACTCACCCCGCGTGGGCGGGAATTGCTCCCGGTGATCCAGGCGCTGGGCAGGTGGGGGGAGCCCGAGCTGGGCGAGCGCCGGCCCACCGACGCGGTCCGCGCCCACTGGTTCGCGCTGCCGCTGCTGCGGGCTCTCGACGGCGAGGGGCTGGTCGAAGTCCGGCTCGGGGACGGCGACTTCCATCTGTATGCCGGCGCGGAGGACGGCCCGGTGTACGGCGACGGTCCCGCGCCGCGCGAACCGGACGCCCGGCTCGTGCTCGACGTCGGGACGTGTACGGCCCTGGCCCGGGGGGAGTTGACCCTTGCGGACGCGGTACGGGCCGGGCGGGTGACGGTGACCGGGGACGGTGCGCCGGCCAAGGGGCTGCGGGACGCCTGAAACGGCGACCGGGCCCGCCGCGAACGGTGCCCGGTCACCGGATACGTCAGGTCAGGCGCCCGGCGGCACCCGGTACGGCCGTCCCGCCCCTCGGGTCAACGCGTATCCGCCGATGCCGGCCAGCGCGGCCAGCACCCCGCCGATCCCGGTCCACACCCAGCGGTCGGTCCACCAGCCGGAGGACCAGCCGTCGTCCGAGCCGAAGCTGGAGAGCACCGCGGCCTTGCTGTCGTCTTCGCTCTTCCCGGAGCTGACCGCGATCCCGGGAACCAGTGGCTTCGCCAGCGAACCGTCCACCGCCGCCGAACCGCCGATGTCCTTCGAGTCCACCCGGACCTCGGCGCTCACCGGCTGGCCGAGGTCCGCGTTGCCGAGGTCCACCACCGTCAGCCGGACGTAGTACGTGCCGGGCAGCGGGTCGTTGGCCCACGGCTCCGACCAGGCCCGGACGGTGCGCGTCACGCAGGCCAGCTGCACCGAGGTGGTGCCCTGCGCGGCCGTGCGGGTCCCCGCGCCGTACTGGCAGGCCTGGCGGCGCCGCAGCCCGTCGTACACGTCGAGCTGCCAGGTCTGCGCCGCGTGCGAGTCGGGCAGCTTCACCGTCGCCTTGACGTCGGGGCGCTGGCCGGCGTCGGCGGGGAAGGACCAGTACAGGTAGTCGCCGGTCGATCCGCCGGCGGTGGCCTGCTGTCCCTGGTCGAGTTCGGTCGCCGTACGGAAGGACGTGCCCGCCTGGGTGGGCGCGCCGCTGTCCTCCGAGGCGCTGGGGGAGGGCGAGGCGTCGTCGGCGGCGGCCGGGCCCGCGGCCAGGCCCACCGCCAGCAGGGCGGCGCTCAACACACGTGTGATCGACATCAGTTGGTCCTCCAGACCGCTACCCGCCAGCGCGACACCCAGCCCCACACCAGACCCGCGAGGAAGCCGGTCAGCACCAGCGCCCCGAGCAGCCACCAGCCGCGGCCGAGACCGAAGGAGGCGACGTCGGACGCCTTCGACGGTCCGTCCACCACGTCGACCGTCAGCTCGACGGGCAGACCGGGGCTGGTCTTCACGCCGGACGCGGCCGAGAAGGAGTTGGTCACCTGGAGACAGACGGTCTCCGGGGTGGTGTCCTCGTCGTCGTCGCTCTCGGCCTTCGGGTACCGCAGACCGGTCGAGATGACATCCGTACGGCCCGTGCCCGACGCCTCGCCGCGCACGATCTCGCGTCCCTGCGCCGTCACCGCGCGCAGCAGCACCCCGTAGTCCGGGTTGACGGCCCGGTCGGCGGCGACGCTGACCGAAGCCCGCAGCTCCTGGCCGGGGTTGACGTCGACCTTGTACCAGCGCTGCTGCCCGAACTCCTCGCGGTCGGTGTACAGCCCGGACTTCAGCGCGGGCGCCGAGGAGCACTGGTCGGTGCCGTCCGTGGCCACCGGCGTCACCACCGGATCGGCGGCCCGGTCCACCAACTGCCCGACCCGGTCGGTCAGTTCCTCCTTGTGCTGGACGGAGGTGTAGGTGCCGCCGGTCGCGTCCGCGATGCAGCTCAGCTGGTCCCGGGTCTTGGCGTCCGGCACCAGTCCGAGTGTGTCGATGGTCAGTCCGACGCCCTTGGCGGCGATCTCGCGGGCCACCTCGCACGGGTCCAGCGGCTGGCAGGTGTCCTCGCCGTCGCTGATCAGGACGATACGGCGGGTCCCGGCACCGCCTTCGAGATCGTCGGCCGCCTTGAGCAGAGCGGGGCCGATCGGGGTCCACCCGGTCGGCGTGAGCGTGGCGACGGCGGTCTTCGCCTCGGTGCGGTCCAGGGTGCTGACCGGGTAGAGCTGCGCGGTGTCCTTGCAGCCGGTCTTCTTGTCGTTTCCGGCGTAGTTGGCGCCGAGCGTGCGGATGCCGAGCTGGACCCCCTCGGGCGTCGCGTCCAGCACCTCGTTGAACGCCTGCTTGGCCGCGGCCATCCGCGTCCCGCCGTCGATGTCCGCCGTCCGCATGGAACCGCTGACGTCCAGCACGAGCTCCACCTTGGGAGCGGCCTGGTCGGTCTCGTCGGCGGCCGCTCCGCCGGGGAACGCGATCCCGGCCGCCAGGGCGGCGAGCAGAGCGCAGACTCCCGCCGCCGTCCGTTGTGTTCTGATCATCGGCGGATCCTATTGATCAGAGGGGCCGGGCTCCAAAACGAGGTCCGGATGTCAAAAGGAGAGCGGCCGGCAGGCCAACGGAGGGTGGCGGGCGGGAAGGTGAGCGCTCACCGCCCGTCGGCCAGCGGATTCGGCAGTGCCGCCCAGTGGTCGCCGGGTGCCTCCGGCGACAGCCGCATCAGCGTCAACGCCTTCGCCGGCACCGGGCCTTCGAGGAGGGCCGTCAGGTCGGGGGCGGCGGGAAGGTCCCGTACGGCCGTCTCAAGCGCCGTCGCCAGGGCCGGTCCGGAACCCGCCGTGGCCGCCAGGGCGCCCGCGACCAGGGAGCCGAACAGCTTGCGGCGCAGAGTCGTTTCGTCGTCCGTGACCAGGCGTCCCGTCAGCTCGGGCGGGGTGATGCCGTGCCGGGTCAGACGGGCCGGGCTGAGGCGGATGTCGGCCAGGTCGCGGTAGACCAGCCGCAGCGGTACGCCGGTCCCGGACAGCACCACCAGGAGGTTCTGGCCGTGTGCTTCCAGGGCCACGCCCAGGTCCAGCAGCCGCAGCCCCACGGTCAGGGCGAGCCGGGTGAACTCGGCCAGCCAGGAGGGCGATTCCGGGAGGGCGGTGGTGGCCAGGGCGGCCACCGGCAGGACCCGCTCGCCCGGCGCAGCGTACGCCTCGGGCGACTCGCGGAACACGGCCGCCAGGTCGGGGGAGTCGGCGGTGGCCGCGCCCAGGGTGCGGGTGATGTGCAGGAGCCCGTCCGTGCGGGACGCCAGATCCGTGGCGAACGACGACAGGGTCATGGCCGCGTCGATCGAGTACGTCGAGATGTCCCGGACGGACGAGGTCAGCCGGGCGCTCAGCGCGGTCTTCACATGCGGTCCGCCGGGCAGGGCGAGGGTGCGCAGGGACATCAGGGGGTGCGCGGTCCGCCAGGGCTCGCCGGGGCCGCCCTTGAGGACATGGGCGGTCTGCCACGGATGCACCGGGATCAACAGCCGCCCGGCGTCCCGGAGTTCGTCCGGCCACTCGCCGGTCAGCAGGCAGTCCCCGGCCGCCACCGGAACCGTCTCCAGTCGCACCACCGGCCGGTGCTCCGGCCCGTACGCGAGCTGCTCCGCCGCCGAGAAGCCTGGCCGGGAGCGGCAGTTGGGGTGGAAGGGATGCCCGTCGACCATCCGCTGCTCCCACTCCCAGTCCCTCCCCCAGCCTTCGGCCGGGGGGACCCCCACGGGCCACTCCTGCGGAGGGAACTCCCGGTCCGCCCGCGAGAGCGCCAACGACGCCGCGCTGTGGCCGAGTTCGGCAGCGAACCCCGCCGAGTGCGGCCACCCCAGATCGGTCATCAACCGCGCCGGATCGTCGTACGACACCCCGTCCAGTCGTACGGCGGTCACATACGCGTCGGTGGCGTACGGATCCGCGCGCGGGCCGTGCAGCGCGCGTCCGTCGGCCAGCCACAGGGCCAGGCTGTGCGCCCCGCGCATCCGGCGCGTCACCCACGGCAGCGGCTCGTGCGCCAGCGCCCGCCACAGCCGGGTCAGCACCGCCGCCCGGGCACCGGCCAGCTCGGCCGTGTACCCGGACACCAGGTCCGGCCGCGCCTCGGCCAGCTCCGTGGCGAGCTGTGTCTCGATGGGGGAGGGACGGTGCACGGGAGGGCTCCTCGGGTACGGGTTCGACGGTCATGATGGCTGATGACGGCAGACATACTGATCGTGATCGGACTGTGTGGACGTAGGGAACGAATGGAACGCGTGGATCTCATGCCCCCCAGCGACGGCATCGGCGAGCGCGCCGACGCGTACGCTGCCGCGCCCCTGCTCAACTGCCTGCTGCGGGAGGTGGCCGAGCCGCTCCCGGACCCCGGGGCCGAGCCGCTCCCGGACTCCGGGGCCGAGCCGCTCCCGGACTCCGGGGAAGGGAAACCGCGGGTCTACCGGCTGCCCGGCGGTGGACGGCTGCTGCGGGTGCGCGGCGCGCGCCGGCCGGCCGCCCCCGAGGTGTACGCGGCCGGCCGCTGGCACCGCATCGGCCACACCGAGCTGGTGAAACTCGTCGCCGAGGAGCTGCGCGCGCACACCGGGCTGTCCAACGGCGACCTGCCGTCCGAGATGATCGACAGCCGGGACTCGGTCGCCGCGCTGCTCACGGCACGCGCCCGGGCGACGGCGCCCGACGACCCGTATCTGCGCTCGGAGCAGTCCCTCATCACGGGCCATCCCTACCACCCTGCCCCGAAGGCGCGCGGCGGCGGCCCGGTCACCGCCTGGTTGCCGTACGCGCCCGAGGCGCACGCCCGGTTCCCGCTGGTGCTGCTCGGGGTGCGCGAGGACCAGGTGGCCGAGGAGGGCGACACGTCGGCGCTGGACGCGCTGGCCGCCGCACCGCCGGGCTACCGGCTGCTGCCGGCCCACCCCTGGCAGCTCGACCTGGTCGCCCGTGACCTGGCCCCGGCCTTCGCCGACGGACGTCTGGTACGACTGCGGGAGACCGATTTCGCGGTCTGGCCGACGGCCGCGATCCGCACGGTCTACGAGCCGGAGCGCGATCTCTTCCTGAAGTTCAGCCTGGACGTCCGGATCACCAACGACATCCGTCGGCTGTGGGCGCACGACCTGCGGAAACTACGCCGTACGGACACGGCCGCGACCACCGCGTTCACGGCGATGGACGGTCCCGCGGCCTGGCTCGGCGACCATGGCTACCGCACCGCCCGCTTCGCCTTCGAGGAACTCGCGGTCGTCGTCCGGGACGGGCTGCGCGGGTCACTGCTGCCCGGGGCGACCCCGCTGCTCGCCGCCGGCCTGGTGGAGGGCTTCGAGGGCAGCCCTCTGCCCGCGGCGGCGGATCCGGGGGCCTGGTGGCAGGCGTACCTGCGCGCGGTCGTACCCCCGGCGCTCACCGCCTTCGCCGACCACGGCGTCGTCCTCGAAGCGCATCTGCAGAACACCCTGGTCGCCGTCGACCCGGACGGTACGCCGGTGCAGGCGCTGTACCGGGACGCCGAGGGCGTCAAGCTGCTGGGCGACGTGGAGCGGGCCGCCGGGTGGGAGCGGCTGGTGTACTGCCTGGTCGTCAACCATCTGATCGAGGTCGCCGCCGTGCTCGCCGAGCGCCACCCCGGGTTCGACCCATGGCCCGCGGCCCGCCGGGAGCTGGCCCGGCATCGCCTCCCTGAGGTGGCCGAACTGCTGGCTGCGCCGACCCTGCCGGGCAAGACGAACCTGCTGCTGCGCTGGACGGGAGCGGACGGCGCCGACGCGCGCTACCGGCCGCTGCCGAACCCCTTGGCCTGAATTGGCCTGAAGCCGTGGCGGTCGGCGGGGCGGCCCGGCGGATCCGCCTAGGATCATGGCGCCCGATCCCCGGCTGGTGAGGAGCCCCAACGGCCATGGCCGACGCGCATGTTGTCGTCATCACGGGTGGCGGAACCGGCATCGGTGCCGCCACCGCCCGGTTGCTGCGAGCCGCCGGGCACCAGGTCGTCATCGGCGGGCGGCGGCCCGAGCCGCTGCGGCGAGTGGCCGACGAGACCGGCGCCCTGGCGCACCCCGGCGACCTCTCGGACCCGGCGGCGGTCCAGGACCTGATCGACACCGCGGTCGCTCGTTACGGCAGGCTCGACGGACTGGTCCTCAACGCGGGCATCGGCCGCAGCGGCGCGGTCGGGGACCTCTCGGACGAGACCTGGGACGAGGTGCTGCGCACCAACCTGACCGGCCCCTTCCTGACCCTCCGCGCGGCCCTCCCGCACCTGCTCGAGGCCCGCGGCGCGGTGGTCGCGGTCGCCTCGGTCGCGGCGCTGCGCAACGGGTGGGGCAACGCCGCGTACGCCACCTCGAAGGCCGCGCTCCTCCAGCTGTGCCGCTCGGTGGCCGTCGACTACGGCAGCCAGGGGGTGCGTGCCAACACCGTGTGCCCCACCTGGGTGCGCACCGAGATGGCCGACGGGCGGATGGCCCGGTTCGCGGCGGAGGAGGACATGGCCGGCGGGGTCGAGGAGGCGTACACGCAGGCCACGCGGCTGGTGCCCAGCGCCCGCCCGGGCGACCCGGCCGAGGTCGCCGAGGCGATCGGCTGGCTGCTGTCGCCCGCGGCTTCGTTCGTCAACGGCGCGACCCTCACGGTGGACGGCGGGATCACCGCCCTCGACCCGGGAACCGTGCCGTTCGGCTTCCGCGTCGAGAGCCGGGGCGGGGACGCCGGTCACTGAGCACCGGAGGGTGGAAACGAGCACGCCGCCGCCGGCGGAGACCGGCTCCAGCGCGCCGGCCGGCCTGATCGCGGGCACCGCGGCCCTGGTCGTCGCCGCCGGGGCGGGCACCCTCTCCCCGACCGGCCGCAGGCGCCGCTCCTGACCCGGCCACGCGGGGTCCTGCGCGCCCCCCTAGCGCGGCCCGACGGCGCTGTCCCGGTGTCCGCCCGGGCGGAGCCCCCTTCCCGTGCTGTACGGACGGGGGTCTCTGCCGCTGAGGGCCAGTGCGCGGTCGAGCAGGGACGCGCCTTCGTCCTGGGGCACCTCGGCGCCCAGGAGGCCGAGGCCGCGCATGCGGGGCGCCTCGCGCGCGTACGTCTCGAACGTGGCCCGGGCCAAGGACGTGGGCACGGCGAGCGGTTGTCCGGTGGCCACTGCCATGTCCCAGGCGTGGACGGTGAATTCGGCGATGAGGATCTCGCCGAGCGCCGTAGCGGGCATGGGCGGACCGCCGAGGCTCGCCTCTCCCTCCCACGCCGCCGGCTCGGACCAGGCCCTGGCCGCCGGTTCGGCCTGGCCGGCCAGGAGCCGGGACCACTCGGACTCCGGCCGCCCGGCGAGGAGCGGCACCGGATGCGCGGTCAGCAGGCTCGGATCCGATGTCGTGCGGGTGCCTGCGTCCCTGGTCAGCAGGAGCATCATGGCGACGTGGTCGACCAGGTCCTTCACCGTCCACGCCGAACACGGCGTCGGGCCGCCGTACTTGTCGACCGAGGCGCCACGGACCGCGCCCACGGCCAGCTCGATACTCCGCGCCAACAACGTTGCCCTCGTCGGTGACACCATGCGACAGCCCTCCTTCTCCGTACGGTTGAACCGGTGTTGTCGGGGCCTCTCTCGGCCGGCCTCAGTCGATGAAGACGCTCCACGCGGTGGCGTTGAGGTTGTCGGCGAGGAAGATGTCGGTTCCTCCCAGGCGCCTCTCCCAGGACGGCATCAGTTCGGCCGCGCGGGCGACGACCGCGTCCATCCAGACCTTGAGTTCCGCCTGCTTGTTGTCGGCCGGCACCTTGGCGGCGGCCGCGGCTTCCCTCAGGTCGACCGTACGCAGCGCCTCGCCGGCGGCCCTACGCAGGTCGTGGATGTACTCCCGGTTCGTGGCGACGTCCTCGGGCGTGCCGGGCAGAGCCATATGACCGGTCACCACGGTTTCGAAGTCGTACTCCAGCATCTGGTCCATGGCGTCGAAGTAGGCGGGCACGTGCGCGGAGAAGTACAGGCGGAAGAACGGCGCGTTCTTCGGGCTGAAACTGTCCATCGCCCCCATGAGCCGCTGCTCGGGCAGGTGGATGAACAGGTTGCCGGCCTGGTGCCAGTCCCCTGAGTAGTCGAGGACGAACCGCACCCCGTCGATGTCCATCTCCTTGCGCCGGCCGTTGAAGGTCTCGGTGGGCAGCGGGCGCCGGTCGTCCTTCGCTTCCTTGATGAAATCACCGGTGATCTCATGGGAGATGATCTTCAGGCCGTCCCGGTCCAGCAGGTGAGCCGCCCCGATGTGGTCGGCATGCGCATGGCTGTAGATGAGGTGGGTGACCGGCTTCGAGGTGACCTCCTCGACCGCGGCCAGCAGCTTCTCCCCGAGGAACGGCGAGGCGTCGACCACGACGACACCGTTCTTCGTCACCACGAACATCGTGTTGATCATCCCCTGGGTCACGAAGTAGGCACCACCACCCAGGTCCTGGACGACAAACCCGGACTCGGGAATGTCCGGACCCAGGGCGAAGGCGGGTACAGGCGCGAACTCGGTCATGGTGATCTCCTTTGTACGGTCCAATCGGGAGGAATTAGAGAGGACTCTTAGGACTCTTATGGGACGAACCTTTCCGGTCCTATCGCGGGACAGGCGCATTCCCTGGCCACCAGTATTGCGTTCCTTACGCGTGTGCGGCCTCTTCATGTGCGCCTTCCTGAACCTAGGTCTGGCTGGTCCACCTTCACCGCGCCCGCACCGCACCGCGGGAGCCATACTGGCCATATGAAGCACAACGGCGAATTGGGTGACTTTCTGCGCTCGCGGCGTGCCCGTCTGCGTACCGAAGACGCCGGGGTGGCCTTTACCGGCGGAGCACGCCGGGTGCCGGGACTGCGCCGCGAAGAGGTCGCGCATCTGGCCGGTGTGAGCACGGACTACTACGCCCGCCTCGAACAGGGTCGGCATCCCCATGTCTCGGAGACGGTGCTGGAAGCCGTGGCACGCGCCCTGCGCCTGGACGACACCGAACGCGACTACCTTTTCGAGCTCGCCCGCCCCAGGACACCCGGCCCGGGCCGACGCCGTCCGGCCCGCGCACCGCGTACCCGGCCGGCGGTCCACCGCATGCTGGACGTCCTCAACGACGTCTCACCGGCCCTGGTCATCAACCACCGCACCGACGTCCTGGCCGCCAACCGCCTAGCCGACGCGCTGATCACCGACTTCGACGCGCTGCCGTACCGCGACCGCAACCTCGCCCGCTTCGTCCTGCTCCAGCCGGCCGCCCGTGACCTGTACCGGGAGTGGGACAAGGTCGCCGCGACCTTCGTCGCCGGCCTGCGTCTGGCGGCCGGACGCCACCCCGACGACCCCCAGCTGAACGAGCTGGTGGGGGAGCTGTCCATCAAGGTCCCCGAGTTCCACACATGGTGGGCCAGCCACCGCGTGGACCAGTGCTCCTACGGCACCCAGCGCCTCGCCCATCCCGTGGTCGGCGAACTCACGGTCTCCTACGAAATGCTGGCCCTTCCCGCCGACCCCGACCAGAGCATCTGCCTCTACACCACCGAACCCGGTTCCCCCTCCGCGGAGGCACTCCGACTGCTCGCCAGCTGGACCGCACCGTCGAACACACCCGGGGCCGCCCCCTCCCAAGCGCCGCCCAACTGACCGCGGAGGCTTTTCACCGGGGCGAGGACACGGGCATCGCATCGATCACCGGAGGCTCGCATGACAACGCCCACGCAGAACAAAGAGCTGGCATTGAATGCTTTCGACACCCTGTTCGGAAAGCGCGATTACGTGGCAGCCGAAGAGTTTTGGTCCGAAAAGTACATTCAGCACAGCAAGCATATTCCGCCGGGCCGTGAGGGTCTTTTCGGCCTCGTCCGAGGTCTCCCGGACACCCTCCGCTACGAGAACCAGTTCGTGATCGCCGATGGCGACTACGTCATGCTGTACGGCCGCTATGCCGGCAGCGGCGCTCCCGCCGCCTCGGTGGTCGCCGACGTGGTCCGTATCGAGGACGGCAAACTCGCCGAGCACTGGGATGTCTGGGAGGAAGAGGCGACCCGACCGGAATCCGCGAGCGGATACCCGATGTTCGGCGACCGGTTTCCCGCCGAGTGAACCCGGTGCCAGGAACGGCCCGGCCGGCGGCCGAGATCTGCCGCCGACCACGGCGACGCTGAACGTGGCCGGACGGTCGCATGAGGCGGTGCCCGGGAATGGGGGACATGTCGGCATGTGTTGCGGAAGGAGGACGACGAGCACCGGAGCACGACGTGAGCGCTGCGATGATCACTGCATCTGTGGTCGAGACCCTGCGAGCATGGCGTCGTTCGGCGCGCCCTCTGTGGCTGGTCGGGCCTCTCCTGCTGATCGTCGCGATCCCGGTGGCCGACGGGTTCCTGCCGCCGGACATCCACCTCGCCCATCTCCTCGTCGTCGCCGTCGCGGTCACCGCAGCCGGCGCCGGGCCGCGCGCCACCGCGCTGATCGGGGCGCTGGCGGTCCTCGCACTGGTCTACGCCGGCCTCGAACGACGGTCACTGACCACCGAGAGCGTTCTCGTGGAACTGGCCGCCCTGCTCGCCGTCTGTGCCTTCTTCGTTCTCTTCACCCGGCTGCGGGACCGGCGCGACCGCGAGCTCGTCCGGGTGCGTTCGGTGTCGGACGCGGCACAGGGCGTCGTACTGCGGCCTCTGCCGCAGCAGGCCGGTCCCGTCACTCTTGCCTCGCAGTACCGCAGCGCCGAAGCGGACGCGACCATCGGCGGCGACCTGTATGCCGCCGCCCGGATCCCCGGCTCCACGCGGCTGCTCATCGGGGACGTCCGGGGCAAGGGACTCCCCTCCATCAGCGACACGGCGATCGTGCTGGGCGCCTTCCGTGCCGCCGCCCACCGCCGGATCCCGCTGCCGGAGCTGGTCGCCTACATCGAGGACGCCGTCCAGTGGGGGCTCGCGGAGTTCTCGGAGCCGAAGGAGGACGCCGCCGAGCGCTTCGTGACCGCCGCCGTCCTGGACATCCCGGACGACGAGCCCGTGGTGCATCTGATCAGCTGCGGGCACCCGCCACCCCTCCTGCTGCGCGGTTGCACCAGGACGGCGCTGGCGCTGACGGCCCCCGAGCCGTCGCCCCCGCTCGGCTTGGGCGTGTGGCCCGCCGACGCGGACGGCACCGACGGTGCCGGCGCCCGCTATGTGCCGGCGACCTTCCCGTTCGAGCACGGCGACAGGCTGGTCCTGTACACCGACGGCGTCAGCGAGGCCCGGAACGCCGACGGTGACTTCTATCCGCTCGCCGAGCGCGCCACGGCCTGGGCGGACAAGGCGCCCGGTCCGCTGGTCGAGCGGCTCGCCGCGGACGTCCGGGCGTACACGGGCGGCCGGCTCATCGACGACATGGCCATGATCGTCGTCCAGCGCGATGCGTAGGTTCCGGTTCGGATAGCCGGTCGCCGACCCGAGGCCCCGGGCCGGGACTGATGAGGCCATCCGGAGACGGCCCTGCGAGTCCGTGACGTGGCCAAGGTTGTTCGGCCGTGGACAGCAGACCGCATCCGCTTCACCATCACGCGCGCCGCCGGCGAGGTGCGGCTGCCGCCGGCGCAACGGGCCGCGCCGGGCATCCGGCTGCACACTCTCGCCCAGGTCATCGAGCACCTGGGCCTCCGCCTTACGATCGCACGCATCACCTGCCGGCGGGCCCGCTCGCCGGGTGGACGGCGTCGCTTTCGGGGCTCCGCCCCGAGGCGTGCGAACGATAGTCGGTGGGGGTTTCGCCGGTGTGGTGCTTGAAGAACTTCGAGAAGGCCGTGGGAGTGGGGAAGCCGAGTCGTCCGGCGACCGCCGAGGTCGGCAGCTCGGTGTGGACGAGGAGGCGCCTGGCCTCAAGGGCGATCCGGTCGTCCAGGTACCGCTTGGCGGTACCTCCCGTCGCCGTGAGGCAGGCGCGGGTCAGCGTCCGCGAGCTGTACCCGAGCGTCCGGGCGTAGTCGGCGACCGTGCGGCTCCCGGCGTAGTCGCGCTCCACCGCCGTGTGGAACGCCCGGAACGCCTCGCTGGTCCTGGACGCACCCCGCTCGCGAACGTACAGATGTGAGAGCCGCAGCACCAGCGCCGCCAGCAGATGCCGGATGAGTTCGATCTGCGCGTCCAGCCGCAGCGCGCCGGTCTCCTTGTACGCCTCCATGAGCAGCTGGAGCGTCCGCTCGACCGGCTCGGCCTCCTTCGCGGACGGCAGCAGCGTGCCCCACGGAAAGGGCGGGTCGACGCCGGCGGCGGCGATGGTGGCCGGGTCGAGGAGGCCGAGCTGGAAGATGATCAGGGTGCCCTGCGCATGCTCCAGCCCCTCGTCGAAGCGGTAGACCTGTTCGGGCCGGATCCACAGCCAGGCGCCGGGCGGCACCGGCAGCGGTTCCCCGTCAACGGTGAGCCGGAGGGTCCCTTCCTCGACCGTCAGCAGATGGTGGAAGGCGGCCCGCGCAGGCGTCCGCGGATCCAACCCGTGCCCGGCGGCCCGTCGTGCGAGCCGGGCCAGCGGCAGCACCTCCAGACCGGGCAGCGCGCCGGCAGCCGGGCGGAACGGGATCTCCACGATCCTGGACTGTCCGATTTTGAACACCTCCTGTCCAGACCGTACCCGCGATGACCCGCGACGGCGCCCTAGCGTGGAGAGCGAAACGGAATCCACCTGACGTACGAAGGAGGGCAGTCATGCGGCTCATTGTGGGGATGACCGGAGCGACTGGGGCGCCGTTCGGGGTACGGCTGCTGCAGGCGTTGAAACAGCTTCCCGAAGTGGAGACCCATTTGGTGCTGTCCCGTTGGGCGCGTACCACTGTCGAGTTGGAGACCGGCTTCTCGGCCCGTGAGGTGGGCGCGCTCGCCGATGTGGTGCACGGCCCGGAGGACCAGGGCGCGACGATCTCCTCGGGCTCGTTCCGCACCGACGGCATGGTGGTCGTGCCCTGCTCGATGAAGACGCTGGCAGGCATCCGGGCCGGCTACGCCGACGGGCTGGTGGGGCGCGCCGCGGACGTGGTCCTCAAGGAGCGCCGCAAGCTCGTGCTCGTCCCCCGGGAGACCCCGCTGAGCGACATCCACCTGGAGAACATGTTGGCACTGTCCCGGATGGGCGTGCGGATGGTGCCTCCGATGCCCGCCTTCTACAACCACCCGCGATCGGTCGACGACATCGTCGACCACGTCACCGCCCGCATCCTCGACCAGTTCGACCTGCCCTTTCCGGCCGCCAGGCGCTGGGAGGGGATGCGCTCCGCACATGCTCTCGCGCCCGATGAGGCTTCCGTTCCCGACCGCGTGCAGGCTTCCTGACGCATCGTCATCACACTTGAAGGAGAACAGACATGGCCTACGACGACCTTCGCAGCTTCCTTGATGCTTTGGACAAGCAAGGCCAACTGCTGCGCATCACCGAGGAGGTGATGCCGGAGCCGGACGTCGCCGCTGCCGCGAACGCCGCCAGCCGCATGGGGGAGGCGGCACCGGCGCTGTACTTCGACAACATCGCCGGCTTCGACAGTGCCCGGATCGCCATGAACGTCCACGGCTCCTGGGCCAACCACGCCCTGGCACTGGACCTGCCCAAGACCACCGGCACCAAGGAGCAGGTGGACGAGTTCATCAACCGGTGGGCGAAGTTCCCGGTCGAGCCGGAGCGGAGGGACAACCCGCTGTGGGCGCAGAACTCCGTCGAGGGCGACGACGTCAACATCTTCGACGTCCTCCCGCTGGTCCGGCTCAACGACGGCGACGGCGGCTTCTACATCGACAAGGCCGGCATCGTCTCCAAGGACCCCGACGACCCGGAGAACTCCGGCAAGCAGAACGTCGGCATCTACCGCATCGAGGTCAAGGGCCCGCGCAAGCTCGCCATCCAGCCCGGACCGGTGCACGACATCGGCCTGCATCTGCGCAAGGCCGAGGAGCGCGGCGAGGACCTGCCGATCGCCATCACCCTGGGCAACGATCCGGTGATCTCGATCGTGGCCTCCACGCCGATGGAGTACGACCAGAACGAGTACGAGATGGCAGGCGCCCTGCGCGGTGCCCCGGCGCCGATCGCCGACGCGCCGCTGACCGGGCTGCCGGTGCCGTGGGGCTCCGAGGTCGTGATCGAGGGCGTGATCGAGAACCGAAAGCGCGAGGTCGAGGGCCCGTTCGGTGAGTTCACCGGACACTACTCCGGCGGCCGCAACATGCCGGTGATCCGGATCGACAAGATCTCCTACCGCACCGACCCGATCTTCGAGCACCTCTACCTCGGGATGCCGTGGACCGAGATCGACTACCTGATGGCCCCCAGCACCTGCGTCCCGCTGTACGAGCAGCTGAAGAAGGACTTCCCCGAGGTCCAGGCCGTCAATGCGATGTACACCCACGGGCTGGTCGTCATCGTCTCCACCAAGAAGCGCTACGGCGGCTTCGCCAAGGCGGTCGGTATGCGGGTGCTGACCACCCCGCACGGCCTCGGCTACGCCGCGACCGTGATCGTGGTGGACGAGGACGTCGACCCGTTCAACCTCCCCCAGGTGATGTGGGCGCTCTCCACCAAGATGAACGCCGGCGACGACCTCATCGTCGTGCCGCACCTGTCGCTGATGGAACTCGCTCCCCAGTCGGACAACCCCGGCACCGGCACCAAGCTCATCATCGACGCCACCACCCCGGCCAGGCCGGACAACCGCGGCAACTACGGAAACCAGGTCCACGACCTTCCCGAGATGGGCGAGTGGCTCACCAGGCTGCAGCAGCTCGCCAAGCAGTGACCACCCGCCGACCCCTCTGAAAGGAGATCCCACCGCCATGGCCACCAAGACCACGAAGAACGCAACACCCGCCGAGTGTCCGCGCTGCGGCCACGACAAGCTGGATCTGGTCCACACCTCGCCCGTAGCCGGGGTCTGGGAGATCTACCACTGCCGGCAGTGCCTGTACACCTGGCGCACCTCCGAGCCTGCCCGCCGCACCCAGCGCGACGCCTACCCGGACAGCTTCAAGATGACCATCGAGGACATCCGCAACGCGGTGGAGTTGCCTGTCGTCCCTCCGCTGCGGAAGTCCTGAACGAGCGGTCACGATTCGCGCCTCGCCGGCAACGGGCAGTTCGGAGGAGAAGCCGCCGGTCGGGTGACCACCAGGATTTGCCGGTCACCGGGCGAGGTAGCGATGAGCGTGTGTGCCTGATCTGGGCGGTGTGTGGGTTCTCGATCTCTGCGGGCGGGACAGTGCCGGTCCGGACGAGTCATGGACGATTGTTCGTCCGGCGAGCCACGAAAGGGGACGAGTTCGTCGAACGGGTGCTGCAGTTCGTGGGGCTGCCCGGCACGGACCGTTTCCAGTGGGACGGCAGTGACACCGCGGCGCGACGCGAGCACAACCGAACGGGGTGAGGATCCGGCTGCCCCACGACGCGACGACGGGCCGCGGTTCCTCGCGACTTACTTTCCGCCTTTGTGCGGCACACCTTGCCTCGACCATGCTGGGGGCCGGGGAGTCCGTGGTGACTCCGGCGCGACGGCTCGGGCATTCTTTCGCCGGCCGTCACGCTCGGTTACTATGCTCTCTTCGTGCCAGGGGCCGGAAGCAAGGGGTGCACCGCCATCGACGGGCTCCGCTGTTGACTGCATGGCTGAAACGCTGAATGGCCTGGGGAAATGCTGAGAGAAGTCATCGCAACCCACTACGTCACCTCCCTGAGCGAGGGTGGCTCGCTCCCAGGGCTCGTCGAGGCCGACGACCTGGGGACGTACGTCGTCAAGTTCACCGGCTCCGCGCAGGGCCGGCAGGCGCTGGTCGCCGAGGTGATCGTGGGGGAGCTGGCGCGGGCGCTCGGACTGCGCTTCCCCGAACTGGTCCTCGTGCACTTCGACCCGGCGACCGCCGAGGACGAGCCGCACCAGGAGGTGCGCGAGCTGCACGCGGCCAGCGCCGGGGTGAACCTGGGGATGGACTTCCTGCCCGGGGCGAAGGACTTCACCCCGGAGGTCGCCGAGGTCTTCCCGGTGGACCCGCTGGAGGCCGGCCGGATCGTCTGGCTGGACGCGCTCACCGTCAACGTCGACCGTACGGTGCACAGCTCCAACCTCATGGTCTGGCCGACGTTCGGCACCGCGCCCGCGCACCTGTGGCTCATCGACCACGGAGCGGCCCTCGTCTTCCACCACCGCTGGGACACCTCGGCACCGGAGAAGGCCTACGACTTCCGCCACCACGCCCTCGGCCGGTACGGCCCCGACACCCGGGCCGCCGACGCCGAACTCGCGCCCAGGGTGACCGAGAAGCTGCTCAGGGACACCCTCGCCGAGGTCCCCGACGCCTGGCTCACCGACTTCGGCACGCCCGCGGAGATGCGCGAGGCCTACGTCGGCTATCTGCTGGCCCGGGTCCGGTCCTCCGCACAGTGGCTCCCCACCGATTTCCCGGGTCGCGACCAGCTCGCGGCCGAGGAGGCCGCCCGCGCGGCCAGGTCACAGCAAGGTCGCCCGGCCTGGCTGAAGCAGGTTCCCGACCTGCACGGCAAGCCCGCGGCTCAACAGGATTGGTCGGTACACCTCGGATGAGTGACAGCCGGCGCGTCGAGATCGAATACTGCACCCAGTGCCGCTGGCTGCCCCGCGCGGCCTGGCTGGCGCAGGAACTGCTCACCACCTTCGAGGCCGAGCTGACCGAACTGGCCCTGAAGCCCGGCAAGGGCGGGATCTTCGTCGTCCGGGTGAACGACGAGGTGGTCTGGGACCGCAGGGAACAGGGCTTCCCCGAGCCCACGGCCGTGAAACAGGCCGTACGCGACCGAGTGGCCCCGGGGAAGTCCCTGGGCCACTCGGACAAGTGAGCCTCTGAAGATCAGCGGCCAACTGAAGATCAGCCGTGCAGCTGCTGGTACGCGGGCAGCGTCAGGAAGTCCGCGTAGTCGTCGTCGAGGGCGACGGTGAGCAGCAGGTCGTGGGCCTGCTGCCAGTGGCCGGCCGCGAAGGCCTGCTCGCCGGTCTCCTTGCGGATGGTGTCGAGTTCCTCGGCGGCGATCTTGCGGGCCAGCTCCGGCGTGGCCTTCTCGCCGTTCTCGAACTCGACGCCCGCGTTGATCCACTGCCAGATCTGCGAGCGGGAGATCTCCGCGGTGGCCGCGTCCTCCATGAGGTTGAAGATGGCCACCGCGCCGAGACCGCGCAGCCAGGCCTCGATGTAACGGATGCCGACCTGGACGGCGTTGACCAGACCGGGGTAGGTCGGCCTGGCGTCCAGCGAGTCGACCGCGATCAGGTCGGCGGCCTCGACATGGACGTCCTCGCGCAGCCGGTCCTTCTGGTTCGGCTTGGCGCCGAGAACCCGGTCGAAGGACTCCATGGCGATCGGGACCAGGTCGGGGTGGGCGACCCAGGAGCCGTCGAAACCGTCGTTCGCCTCCCGGTCCTTGTCGGCGCGGACCTTCTCGAAGGCCACCTTGTTGACCTCCGGGTCCCGCCGGGAGGGGATGAAGGCCGCCATGCCGCCGATCGCGTGCGCACCGCGCTTGTGGCAGGTGCGGACGAGGAGTTCGGTGTACGCCCGCATGAACGGGGCGGTCATCGTCACGGCGTTGCGGTCCGGCAGGACGAACCTGGGCCCGCCGTCCCGGAAGTTCTTGACGATGGAGAACAGGTAGTCCCAGCGGCCGGCGTTCAACCCGGAGGCGTGGTCGCGGAGTTCGTAGAGGATCTCCTCCATCTCGTACGCGGCCGTGATGGTCTCGATCAGCACGGTGGCGCGGACGGTGCCCTGCGGGATGCCGACGTAGTCCTGGGCGAAGACGAACACGTCGTTCCACAGCCGGGCTTCGAGGTGCGACTCGGTCTTCGGCAGGTAGAAGTAGGGACCCTTGCCGAGGTCGAGCAGCCGCTGCGCGTTGTGGAAGAAGTAGAGCCCGAAGTCGACGAAGGCGCCCGGCACCTGCTCGCCGTCGACCTCGATGTGCCGCTCGTTCAGATGCCAGCCGCGCGGCCGCATCACGACCGTCGCCAGCTCCTCGTCCGGGCGCAGGGCGTACGACTTCCCGGAGCCGGAGTCCGTGAAGTCGATGTTCCGGGTGTAGGCGTCGATCAGGTTCAGCTGGCCCAGGACGACGTTCTCCCAGGTCGGCGCGGAGGCGTCCTCGAAGTCCGCGAGCCAGACCCGGGCGCCCGAGTTGAGGGCGTTGATGGTCATCTTGCGGTCGGTGGGGCCGGTGATCTCGACCCGGCGGTCGTTGAGCGCCTCGGGGGAGGGGGCCACCTTCCAGGAGTCGTCCGCGCGGATCGCGGCGGTCTCCGGGAGGAAGTCGAGCGTGGAGGTGCGGGCGATCTCGGCGCGGCGCTCGGCCCGGCGGGCGAGGAGTTCGGCACGGCGCGGCGAGAACCGCCGGTGCAGCTCGGCGACGAAGGCGAGCGCCGCGTCGGTGAGGACCTCCTCCTGCCGGGGCAGGGGCTCGGCGTCGACGATGGCCGGCGGAGACGGCGCTGGTGCGGACATGAGCTGTCACTTCCTTCAGCGATGGCACCGGGTGCCAGTCGTTCCGGGTAGAGCGAAGCACACCCGATCAGGGGTCGGGCGCTTCTGAACAGTGGATACTAGTTTCCTCATCGTGGAAGTTCAATGGTTTGTTGATGTCGAGATTCTCCGGGTCGAGCCAAGGTGGCGCTCCGTGCCATCCCGTTCACTCAAGGTGGCTCAGATCCGCTTCGGTGTCGATGTCGAACGGCTCGGCCACATCCCCGCACTCGACCAGGGCGATGGCCGCCTCGTGGGCCTTGAGGTAGGCGCGGGCACCCCGGTCTCCGGTCGCGCTCGCGGCGATTCCCGGCCAGTGCCGGGAGCCGAACAGCACGGGATGGCCGCGCACCCCGTCGTAGGCGGCCGCCACCAGCGAGTCCTCGTCCTGGTACCCGCCGAGTACCCGGGCCACCGCCTTGCCCCCGATCCCCGGCTGATCCACCAGCGACACCAGGGCGGCCCGCACCCCCGTCCCGGTGAGCGAGGCCAGCCCAACCCGCAGCGAGGACCCCATGCCCTCGGCCCAGTCCGGGTTCTCCACGACCACGCAGCCGCCCAGCTCGGCCCGCTCGCGCACGTCGTCCGCACGGGCCCCCAGCACCACGTGCACCGGCCCGCAGCCGCCCGCGCGCAACGCCCCGACCGCTGACTCCACCAGGGGACGCCCGCGATGCGTGAGCAGCGCCTTGGGCCGCCCGCCGAGCCGTCTGCCACCGCCGGCGGCGAGCAGCAGCCCGGCGATCTGGTCATGCGTGTCCATCATGCGTCCTGCATACCCGATGCCGGGGCGGGCGGCCGGTTCCACAGGGCTGAATTTCGGTCCGCGCTGTAGCGCGTTGCGCACGGGAGGGCGTTTACTGACCCGCGTCGCCAGCCGCCCGACCACCGTCAAGGGGCGACGGGCGAGGGGGGGGAGAGCTGTGTTGCGGAGCTTGGGACAGAGACCAGTGACCGGCAGTGACGAGGATCCGAAAGTTACGGAACTACGGACGGCGGTCTCCCGGCTGCGCCGCGAACTGGCCGCGCATCCGGCCGAGTTCACGGACCGTGCGATAGCCGAGGACGAGCTGGCCGCCCTGGCGGCGATGGCGACGGGCGGCATGCCGGAGATCCCACGCCTGCGCCGTTCCCTGTTACTGATCGCGGGAGCCATCGGCTCGGTGAGCGCACTGTCCCGGGGTCTGTCGGACGTGCGTGAGGCGGTGGACCTGTTCGGGGAGACGCCGAGGACTTGAAAGTACCGCCGGGGTCGCCCACCCGGGGGCGCGGGGCTGTGCCGAAGTGCGGCTACCGCCGCGTGGGCGTGCCGGGCCCCCACGCGCCCGCACCCGCCGACAGCGGTGTCGGCCCCTTTGTCTAGGCTCCTGAACTCGCCAACGCCTGGGACAACTCAACAGCCACCTGCTGCAGCACCGGCACGATCTTCTCCGTCGCCGCCTCGGTGACCCGCCCCGCGGGCCCGGAGATCGAAATGGCCGCCGCGGTGGGCGAATCCGGCACGGACACCGCCAGGCACCGCACCCCGACCTCCTGCTCGTTGTCGTCCACGGCGTACCCCAGCTGCCGTACCTCCGCCAGGGCGCTCAGGAACCCCTCCGGAGTGGTGATCGTCTTCTCCGTGGCCGCGGGCATCCCGGTCCGCGCCAGAAGCGCCCGCACCTCGGCGTCCGGCACACTCGCCAGCAGCGCCTTCCCCACCCCCGTGGAGTGCGGCAGCACCCGCCGGCCCACCTCGGTGAACATCCTCATCGAGTGCTTCGACGGCACCTGCGCCACGTACACGATCTCGTCCCCGTCGAGCAGCGCCATGTTCGCCGTCTCGCCGGTCTCCTCGACCAGTCGCGCGAGGTACGGCCGTGCCCAGGTGCCCAGCAGCCGGGACGCCGACTCGCCGAGCCGGATCAGCCGGGGCCCGAGCGCGTACCGCCGGTTGGCCTGCTGGCGTACATAGCCGCAGGCGACCAGTGTGCGCATCAGCCGGTGGATCGTCGGCAACGGCAGCCCACTGCTCGCGGACAGCTCGCTCAGGCCGACCTCGCCGCCCGCGTCCGCCATCCGCTCCAGCAGATCGAAGGCGCGCTCGAGGGACTGGACGCCGCCGCCGTTGGACTTGGCGGAGTCGGTGGTGCTGGCGCTGGACGTCGGCACGGCGCGTTCCTTTCGGGGCTGCCTTTCGGACCGGGCAGAAGAGCAGAAGCCTACCCGGCGGCCGGTTGACGCCCTTCTTGTGCGTAGCTACGTTCTACTTGGCGGAATTATAATTCCACTTTGTGGAAACGTCCAGAGTGTGAGCCCGTGTGGCCCCGGGAAGCGGCGTGCCCTTGACGGCGCGGGGGCGGGAGTGAAGACTCCTTCAACAGAACGTTGAATTCCGTTACATGGGTGTAAATCCCGTTTCCCGGAAGTAAAACGGCGGCAGAGAGAGGGGTCCGGGTGTCCGACGCTGAACTGGTGCTGCGCTCGACGCGCGTCATCACCCCGGAGGGGACACGGGCCGCTTCGGTCGCCGTGTCCGCCGGGACGATCACCGCCGTACTGCCGTACGACGCCCCCGTCCCGGCGGGCGCCCGCCGGGAGGACTTCGGCGACGACGTGCTGCTGCCCGGCCTGGTCGACACCCATGTGCATGTGAACGACCCGGGGCGCACCGAGTGGGAGGGCTTCTGGACCGCCACGCGCGCGGCGGCGGCCGGCGGCATCACCACCCTCGTCGACATGCCGCTCAACTCCCTCCCGCCGACCACGACCGTCGACAACCTCCGGGTCAAGCAGGAGGTCGCGGCCGACAAGGCGCACATGGACGTCGGCTTCTGGGGCGGCGCGCTGCCCGACAACGTCAAGGACCTGCGCCCGCTGCACGACGCCGGGGTCTTCGGTTTCAAGGCGTTCCTGTCGCCGTCCGGCGTCGACGAGTTCCCGCATCTCGACCAGGAGCGGCTCGCGCGGTCCCTGGCGGAGATCACCTCCTTCGGCGGCCTGCTGATCGTGCACGCCGAGGACCCGCACCACCTGGCCGCCGCCCCGCAGCACGGCGGCCCCCGATACGCCGACTTCCTGGCCTCGCGTCCGCGCGACGCGGAGGACACGGCGATCGCGCAGCTGATCGCGCAGGCGAAACGCCTCCACGCGCGCGTGCACGTCCTGCACCTGTCCTCGTCGGACGCGCTGCCGCTGATCGCCGAGGCCAAGCGGGACGGCGTACGGATCACCGTCGAGACCTGCCCGCACTACCTCACCCTCACCGCCGAGGAAGTCCCGGACGGCGCCAGCGAGTTCAAGTGCTGCCCGCCCATCCGGGAGTCGGCCAACCAGGACCTGCTCTGGCAGGCACTGGCCGACGGCACCATCGACTGTGTGGTCACCGACCACTCGCCCTCGACCGCCGACCTGAAGACCGCCGACTTCGCGACCGCGTGGGGCGGCATCTCCGGCCTCCAGCTCAGCCTCCCCGCCGTGTGGACCGAGGCCCGCAGGCGCGGCCACGGTCTTGAGGACGTGGTCCGCTGGATGTCGGCCCGCACGGCCGCGCTCGTCGGCCTCGACGACCGCAAGGGCGCCATCGCCCCGGGCCGGGACGCCGACTTCGCCGTCCTCGCGCCCGACGCGACCTTCACCGTGGACCCGGCGGACCTCCAGCACCGCAACCGGGTCACCGCGTACGCGGGCAAGACCCTGTACGGCGTCGTGAGGTCCACCTGGCTGCGCGGCGAACGCATCGTCGCGGACGGCGCGTTCACGGCCCCGAAGGGACGCCTGCTGACCCGCACCCCCTGACCACCGCTCGCTTCCGCACCCGCAGCGGCCGACACCTGAGAGGAAGACCTTCTTTGACGGCGATCCCGACCTTCACCGGCGACGCGAACCCCTACTCCGGCGGCGACCCGTACGCCGACTACCGCACCGCCGACCTCCCCTTCACCCAGTACGCCAACCTCGCCGACCGGCAGCTCGGCGCCGGGGTCATCGCCGCCAACGACGAGTTCTTCGCCCAGCGGGAGAACCTGCTGGTGCCCGGGCGGCCCGAGTTCGACCCCGAGCACTTCGGGCACAAGGGCAAGATCATGGACGGCTGGGAGACGCGCCGCCGCCGCGGAGTCTCGGCCGGGCACCCCTGGCCGACGGCCGAGGACCACGACTGGGCGCTGGTTCGCCTCGGCGCCCCCGGCGTCGTCCGCGGGATCGTCGTCGACACGGCCCACTTCCGCGGCAACTACCCGCAGGCGGTGTCGGTCGAGGGCACGTCGGCGCCGGGCTCGCCGTCCCCCGAGGAACTCCTCGGCGACGACGTGAAATGGACGACGCTCGTCCCGCGCACGCGGGTGGGCGGCCACGCGGCGAACGGCTTCGCCGTCTCCGTCGAACAGCGCTTCACCCACCTCCGCGTCAACCAGCACCCCGACGGCGGCATCGCCCGCCTGCGCGTGTACGGCGAGGTCGCCCCGGACCCCGATTGGCTCGCCGCGCTCGGCACCTTCGACGTGCTCGCCCTGGAGAACGGCGGTCAGGTCGAGGACGCCTCCGACCTCTTCTACTCACCGGCCACCAACACCATCCAGCCGGGCCGCTCCCGCAAGATGGACGACGGCTGGGAGACGCGCCGGCGCCGCGACCAGGGCAACGACTGGATCCGCTACCGGCTGGTGGCCCAGTCCCAGATCCGGGCGATCGAGATCGACACGGCGTACCTGAAGGGCAACAGCGCGGGCTGGGCGTCGGTGTCGGTGCGGGACGGCGAGGACGGCGACTGGCGGGAGATCCTCCCGCGCACCCGCCTCCAGCCGGACACCAGCCACCGCTTCGTCCTGGCTTCCCCCGCTGTGGGCACGCACGCGCGCGTGGACATCTTCCCGGACGGCGGAATCTCCCGCCTGCGGCTGTTCGGAACGCCGACAGAGACGGGATCGGCGACCCTGACGGCGAGGCACCGCGAACTGTCCTGACCCGCCTTTCCCGCCTGCCCACCCGACTCGGTCGCCTTTCGAGCTCGCCGCTCGGGCAACGAGTCGGGTGGGCGGGCGAGGGAACCGCTGAAGCGTCGGCTACGTTCTTTTCCCGTGACCCTTCAGCAAGAAATCGTCGGCAACGCCATGCAGATGGCGGTCGTCAACCTGCACCCCGGCCAGACCGTCTACTGCGAAGCCGGAAAGTTCCTGTTCAAGACCACGAACGTGACCATGGAGACCCGGCTCAGCGGCCCGAACGGCGGCGGGCAGCCCCAGGGCGGTGGCGGTGGCATGGGCGGCATGCTGCGCCAGGCCATGGGCACCGCCATGCAGGTCGGCCAGCGCATGCTCGCCGGCGAGTCACTGGCCTTCCAGTACTTCAGCGCACAGGGCGGTGAAGGCACCGTCGGCTTCGCGGGCGTGCTGCCCGGCGAGATGCGCGCCCTGGAGCTCAACGGCACACGCGCGTGGTTCGCCGAGAAGGACGCCTTCGTGGCGGCCGAGTCCACCGTCGAGTTCGGCATCGCCTTCCAGGGCGGCCGCACCGGCATGAGCGGCGGCGAGGGCTTCATCCTGGAGAAGTTCACCGGCCACGGCACCGTGATCATCGCCGGCGCCGGCAACTTCATCGACCTCAACCCCGCCGACTTCGGCGGCCGTATAGAGGTCGACACGGGCTGTGTCGTCGCCTTCGAGGAGGGCATCCAGTACGGCGTCCAGCGCGTCGGCGGCCTCAACCGCCAGGGCCTCATGAACGCCGTCTTCGGCGGCGAGGGCCTCTCCCTGGCCACCCTGGAGGGCAACGGCCGGGTGATCCTGCAGTCCCTCACCATCGAGAGCCTCGCCAACGCCCTGAAGAAGGCCCAGGGCGGCGACAAGCAGGGCCCGACGGGCGGACTGTTCTCGACGCACGCGGGGTGAGCCGTCGTAGGGACGATCACGGCCGATGAGTTGCGGGCGCCCGCCGGGTCTGAGCTGACGACAGCAGACCGCACGGCACCCCAGGAAGCAGGCACCCCTCATGGGCAAGCTCGTCTCCACCATGTTCGTCACCCTCGACGGCGTCTACCAGGCGCCCGGCGGCCCCGAGGAGGACCCCAGCGGCGGCTTCACCCACGGCGGCTGGAGCCACCCCTACGGCGACGCGGAATTCGGCGGGTTCGTCACCGAGGTCTTCGACCGGGTCGGCGCCTTCCTGCTCGGCCGCCGTACGTACGACATCTTCGCCTCGTTCTGGCCGAAGGTCACCGACCCCGCCGACCCGATCGCGGCCAGGCTCAACGGGCTCCCGAAGTACGTTCCCTCCGCGACCCTCACCGGCCCCGGATGGTCCGGCACCACAGTCCTCGGCGGCGACCTCGCCAAGGAGGTCACGGCCCTCAAGGAGCGCACCGACGGCGAGCTCCAGGTGCACGGCAGCGGCGCGCTGGTCCGCTCCCTGCTGGACCTGGGCCTGGTCGACACCCTCCACCTGCTGACGTTCCCGGTCGTGCTGGGCAGCGGCCGCCGCTTCTTCGCGGAGGGCGCCGTGCCGACGAAGTTCCGGCACACCGGCGGCCGGGTCACCGCGGCGGGCGTCTCCATCCAGTCGTACGACCTGGCGGGCCGACCCGACTACGGTTCCTACATCGCCGACGCGAACGCCTAGCGCGGCCGGGGCCCGCCCCGTGAAGGCCGCGGGCCCCAGGTTAACTCCCTGAAAACTCACGGGACTTGCCGGAAAATTCTTCAGACTTGTCATTGACATGCCACTGTCTACGCGCGTCATCATGGAGCCATGAGATTCCCCCCACGAATCACCCGCACCGGCGCCGCCGGCGTCGTCCTGTGCGCCCTGCTCGTCGGCGGTACGGTCACCGCCACCACGGCGGACGCCGCGGCCGCCTCGGTCGGCAGCATCTGCTACAGCGACCTGCCGTCGCAGGCGTACGACACCCTCGACCTGATCGCGTCGGGCGGCCCGTTCCCGTACTCGCAGGACGGCGTCGTCTTCCGCAACCAGGAGGGCGTGCTGCCCAGCCAGGCCAGCGGTTACTACCACGAGTACACCGTGAAGACGCCCGGTTCTTCTACGCGCGGAGCACGTCGCATCGTGACCGGCAAGAAGACCCAGGAGGACTACTACACGGCGGACCACTACGTGACGTTCGACCTGGTCAACTTCGGCTGCTGAGTTCCCGGCCGAGTCGAACGGCCGACCGCCAGGAACGGCGCGACCAGCCGGAGGTCCGGTCCGCGTTCAGCCTGACCTCCGGCTCTCCGCGACGGCGAACAGCGCGATCGCCAGCACGACGAGTGCGACGCTCGCGTAGACGCCGTAGCCGTCGAGGAAGCCGAGCCGTTGCACGAGACCCACGTGCCAGTGGGTGAACTCGTGCAGCAGGCCCAGCGCACCCTGCACCAGAGCGACGAATCCGAGCAGTTCCAGCAGCTGTTTCACAGCACGACTCTCGCCCCGCGGCCTCCCCCCATGCCATCGGCCGCGGGGCGAGCCGTGCCCGCCGGAAGTCGCTGCGCACGCGCGCGTGCTGTGCCGAAAGTCCACGCGAGCCCAACTTTGGTCGACGATCCCGTGCTCGGGGAGGTGGCACCGATGGGTCCTGCGTAGATTTGTCGACCGTGAGCGGTGACATCTCGGTACGGACGTTCGAACGGCGGCGGTGGCTTTTCCCGTCCGCCGTGATCCATGAACTCGATCCCGAAGTTGGCCCGGCCGGCCGGCGGCCCAAGCGCACCGCGCGGGACTGGCTCGTCGACTTCAGCTGTTTCCTGCTCGCCGTCCTGCTGGGCGTGGCCGCCGCGAACACCATGCGGCAGGACCCGAACGTCTCCCACGGCCTCGCGATCGCCGACCAGCTGATCGGCGGTCTGGCCTGCGCCGCGGTCTGGCTGCGCCGCCGCTGGCCGACGGGCCTGGCCATCGCCATGGTCCCGGTCGGCTTCGCCTCCGACACCGCGGGCGGCGCCGCCATGGTCGCCCTGTTCACGCTCGCCGTACACCGCCCGTTCCGGTACGTCGCCTGGATCGCCGGCGTCAACCTCGCGCTGGTCCCGATCTTCTACTGGCTGCGTCCCGACCCCGACCTGCCCTACCTGGCCGTCGTCATCCTGGTCGTGCTCTTCACCCTCCTGGTCATCAGCGTCGGCATGTTCGTGCGCTCCAAGCGGCAGCTGATGGTCAGCCTGCGCGACCGTGCGCAGCGGGCCGAGACCGAGGCGGGTCTGCGCGCCGAGCGGGCCCAGCGGCTGGCCCGGGAGGCCATCGCCCGGGAGATGCACGACGTCCTCGCCCACCGGCTGACCCTGCTCAGCGTGCACGCCGGGGCCCTGGAGTTCCGTCCCGACGCGCCCCAGGCGGAGATCGCGCGGGCGGCCGGGGTGATCCGGGAGAGCGCCCACGAGGCCCTCCAGGACCTGCGCGAGATCATCGGCGTCCTGCGTGCCGCCGACGGCGACGAGGCGGGCGGCCGGCCGCAGCCCACGCTGGCCGCCCTCGACGCGCTCGTCAGCGAGTCCCGCCAGGCCGGCATGAAGGTCACCCTCGACAACCACGTCGGCGACCCGGCAGCCGTCCCCGCCTCCGTCGGCCGCACCGCCTACCGCATCGCCCAGGAGGGCCTCACCAACGCCCGCAAGCACGCCCCCGGCGCCGAGGTCACCGTGCGCGTCACCGGAGCCCCCGGCGACGGCCTGGACATCACCGTGCACAACCCCGCCCCGGAGGCCGACGCCCCGCACGTCCCCGGCTCGGGCCAGGGTCTGATCGGCCTGACCGAGCGCGCGACGCTGGCCGGAGGACGGCTGGAGCACCGGGCCACCGGCGACGGCGGCTTCGAGGTGCGGGCCTGGCTGCCCTGGGGGGCCGCCGCCTGAGCCCCCGTGCCCGTCGCCTGAAGGACCACGTGATGTCGTACCCGCGTGCTTTCGTAGGAGACATGACCGCGATCAGACTGCTGCTCGTCGACGACGACCCCCTGGTGCGGGCGGGCCTGTCCCTGATGATGGGCGGGGCCGGGGACATCGAGATCGTCGGGGAGGGCGCCGACGGCGACGAGGTCGAGGCGCTCGTCGACCGCACCCACCCGGACGTCGTCCTGATGGACATCCGGATGCCGTCCGTGGACGGGCTCACCGCCACCGAGCGGCTGCGCGCGCGTGCGGACGCCCCGCAGGTCGTCGTCCTGACCACCTTCCACGCCGACGAACAGGTGTTGCACGCCCTGCGCGCGGGGGCCGCCGGGTTCGTCCTCAAGGACACCCCGCCCGCCGAGATCGTGGACGCGGTGCGCCGGGTCGCGGCCGGTGACCCCGTGCTGTCGCCCGCCGTCACCCGCCAGCTGATGCGGCACGCGGCGGGCACCCGGGCCGACACCCGGCAGGCACGCGCGCGTGACCGGCTCGCCGCCCTCAACGACCGCGAACGCGAGGTCGCCGTCGCGGTCGGCCAGGGCCTCGCCAACGCCGAGATCGCCACCGGCCTGTTCATGAGTGTCGCCACCGTCAAGACCCACGTCTCCCGCATCCTGGCCAAGCTCGGACTGAACAACCGCGTCCAGATCGCGCTGCTGGCATACGACGCGGGAGTGCTGGAGGAGTAGGGGCACCAGTCGGGCGCCCCGAACGTTCTCCGGGTACGGGACGGCCTCGGGGACCTCCTGAAGGGGGAGCACAGCATGCAGGTGACCGACCTCGGCGAGTACGGCGACGGTCTGCGCACGGACCCGCACACGGTCTACGCCCAGCTGCGCGAGCGCGGCCCGGTGCACCGGGTGCGGTGGCCGCTGCCCGACGCGTACCACGAGACCTGGCTGGTCGTCGGGTACGAGGAGGCCCGCGCGGCGCTCGCCGACCCCAGACTGGCCAAGGACACCGAGAAGATCGGCTTCAGGTTCCTCGACGAGGAGCGGATCGGCAAGCACCTGCTGGCCGCCGACCCGCCCCGGCACACCCGGCTGCGCGGGCTCATCACGCGCGCGTTCACCGCCCGCCGGGTGGCCGCACTGGAGCCGCGGATCCAGGAGATCACCGACCGCCTGCTCGACGAGATGCTCCCGCGAGGCCGCGCCGACCTCATAGACGCCCTCGCCTACCCGCTGCCGATCACGGTGATCAGCGAACTGCTCGGCGTCCCCGAGCTGGACCGCGCACGGTTCCGGAAGCTCTCCAACGAGGTGGTCGGCTCCGCCCGTCCGGCCAACGAGTACGACGCGTTCGCCGAGCTCGCCGACTATCTGAAGGAGCTGATCGAGGACAAGCGGTGCGCGGGCCCGAGCGACGACCTGCTCAGCGACCTGATCCGCACCACCACCGAGGACGGCGACCGGCTCTCCGTCGAGGAACTGCGCGGCATGGCCTACGTGCTGCTGATCGCCGGCCACGAGACCACCGTCAACCTGATCGGCAACGGCGTCCTCGCCCTGCTCACCCACCCAGCCCAACTCGCGTCCCTGCGCGCCGACATGAGCCTCCTGGACGGCGCGGTCGAGGAGATCCTGCGCTGGGAGGGCCCGGTGGAGAACGCGACGTACCGGTACGCCGCCGAGCCCCTGGAGATCGCCGGCACCGCCATCGAGCGGGGCGACCCGGTGATGATCGGCCTCACCGCCGCCGACCGCGACGGCGCCCGCTACCCCGAGCCCGACCGCTTCGACATCCGCCGCGACCACCGCGGCCACCTCGCCTTCGGCCACGGCATCCACTACTGCCTGGGCGCACCCCTGGCCCGCCTGGAGAGCCGCACAGCCCTGCGCGCCCTCCTGGAGCGCGCCCCGGACCTGGCCCTGGACGGCCCGCACGGCGAGTGGCTGCCGGGCACGCTGATGAGAGGGGTGCGGAACCTTCCGGTGCGCTGGTAGCCGGTGGGCTGCCGGCCGGTGGCGCCGCGGTCAGCCCAGTCGGTCCGGGATCTCGGTGAGGGCCACCGGTCTCCGCTCGTGCCGGGAGACCTCGCACGCCTCCGCGATCCGCAGCGCCTGGAGCGCCTCGCGCCCGTCGCAGGGGTTGGCGAGCCCGCCGCGCACCACGTCGACGAAGGCGCACAGCTCGGCCTCGTAGGCGGGTCCGAACCGCTCCAGGAAGCCGGGCCACGGCTTGTCCGCGGGCGGCGGTCCGGTCGGCTCGGTGGAGGCCACCGGCGTACGGTCGTCCAGGCCGACCACCACGGTGTCCAGCTCCCCGGCCAGCTCCATCCGCACGTCGTACCCGGCGCCGTTCAGCCGGGTCGCGGTGGCGGTGGCCAGCATGCCGTCGTCCAGGGTGAGCAGGGCCGCGCCGGTGTCCACGTCACCGGCCTCGCGGAACATGGCGGGCCCGGCGTCCGAACCGGTCGCGTACACGTCGACGACCTCGCGGCCGGTCACCCAGCGCAGCACGTCGAAGTCGTGGATCAGGGTGTCCCGGAACAGCCCGCCGGACAGCGGCAGCCACTCCGGCGGAGGCGGCGACTGGTCGGAGGTCAGCGCCCGCACGGTGTGCAGCCGCCCGAGCCGGCCCGAGCGCACGGCCTCACGGGCGCCCGCGTACCCCTTGTCGAAGCGCCGCTGGAAGCCCATCTGCAGCACCGTCCCGGCCTTCTCCACCTCGGCCAGGGCGTGCAGGGTGCCCGGCAGGTCGAGGGCGATCGGCTTCTCGCAGAAGACCGGGATCCCGGAGCGTGCGGCCCGGCCGATCAGGTCGGCGTGCGCCGAGGTCGCGGTGGTGATCACCACGGCGTCCACGCCCCACTTGAAGATCTCGTCCGTCCCGGGTGCCGCCGTCTCCCCCAGGCGGTGTGCCAGATCCTGGGCCCGCGCCGGATCCACGTCCGTCAGGATCAGTGACCCGACCTCACGATTGCGGCTGAGCGTGTTCGCATGAATGGTTCCGATGCGGCCCGTACCGATGACCCCGATGCGCATGGGAACAAGGTGCGGGTGCACCCCGTGCGCTGTCAATCCGTATGTCCGGACAATCGAACTACACAACTTCCCGTCAACCCGTCACGGGGATACGCTCGGGCCCGTGCCGAAACCAGATGTGGACCCGACCGTGCCGCTCGACCTCAGCGTGGACCGGAGCTCGCCGGTGCCGTTGTACTTCCAGCTCGCGCAGCAGCTGGAGGCGGCCATCGAGCACGGCTCGCTCACCCCCGGCAGCCTGCTGGGCAACGAGATCGAGCTCGCCGCACGGCTCGGCCTGTCCCGCCCGACCGTGCGTCAGGCCATCCAGTCCCTCGTCGACAAGGGCCTCCTTGTCCGTCGCCGGGGTGTCGGCACCCAGGTCGTGCACAGCCAGGTCAAACGCCCCCTGGAGCTCAGCAGCCTCTACGACGACCTGGAGTCGGCCGGTCAGCGCCCCGCGACGAAGGTACTGGTCAACACCGTCGTCCCGGCGTCCGCCGAGATCGCCGCCGCGCTCGCGGTCGCCGAGGACACCGAGGTGCACCGCATCGAGCGGCTGCGGCTGGCGCACGGCGAGCCGATGGCGTACCTGACCAACTACCTGCCGCCCGGCCTGCTCGACCTGGACACCGGGCAGCTGGAGGCGACCGGCCTCTACCGCCTGATGCGGGCCGCCGGGATCACCCTGCACAGCGCCCGCCAGTCCATCGGCGCGCGCGGCGCCACGGCCGCCGAGGGTGAGCGGCTCGCCGAGCCGGAGGGCGCCCCGCTGCTCACCATGCGGCGCACCACGTACGACGACACCGGCCGCGCCGTCGAGTTCGGTGACCACATCTACCGGCCGACCCGCTACTCCTTCGAGTTCCAGCTGCTCGTGCGGTCCTGAACGCGGCCCGTTTCCGACGTTCCGTTAGTCGCAATGTCCGGACAAGGTGAGCACAGAGTGCCGCCCGCCGCCGTCAGGGGTGTACCCCATGTTCGATACTGAGGCTTTTGGGGCAGGCGAGGTCGCCGTCGGTGGTCACCCACGGTGAGCTTCGCCCGCCCCTCTCGCACGTATGAGCACGGCAAGAAGGGCACGGCCTCGTGGCACGGATTCGGACCTGGGTGGGCATCGCGGTGGCGGGGGCGCTCGGCGTCACCCTCACCGGATGCAGCAGTACCGGCGGCAAGCGGGCGGAGGACGCCCGGAACGCCGCGGCGGCCCAGGGGAGGGCGGCGGTGAACACTCCCCGCTGGACCTTCGCGATGATCACTCACTCGGGAGACGGCGACACCTTCTGGGACATCGTGCAGAGCGGTGCGAAGCAGGCCGCCCGCAAGGACAACATCAACTTCCTGTACTCGCACGACGACGAGGCCCAGCAGCAGGCCGAGCTCGTGGACGCGGCGGTCGACAAGAAGGTCGACGGGATCATCGTCACCCTCGCCAAGCCGGACGCCCTCAAGGCGGCCGTGGCCCGCGCCGAGAAGGCCGGCATCCCGGTGATCACCGTGAACTCCGGTTCCGAGGAGTCCAAGGCCTTCGGTGCCCTCGCGCACATCGGCCAGGACGAGACCATCGCGGGTCAGGCGGTTGGCGACGAGCTGAACGAGCGCGGCAGGAAGAAGGCCCTGTGCGTCCTGCACGAGCAGGGCAACGTCGGCCACGAGCAGCGCTGCGCGGGCGTCGCCAAGAACTTCGACGGCGAGGTCGAGAACCTCTACGTCAACGGCACCAACATGCCCGACGTGCAGTCCTCGATCGAGGCGAAGCTCCAGGCCGACCGGTCGATCGACGCCGTCGTCACGCTCGGGGCGCCGTATGCCGACACCGCCGTGAAGGCGAAGACGGACGCGGGCAGCACGGCCGAGGTCGACACCTTCGACCTCAACGCAAAGGTCGCCGCCGAGCTCGCGGACGGCACCCTCGGCTTCGCCGTGGACCAGCAGCCGTACCTCCAGGGCTACCAGGCGGTCGACCTGCTGTGGCTCTACAAGTACAACGGCGACGTCCTCGGCGGCGGGCAGCCGGTGCTCACCGGCCCGCAGATCATCACCAAGGACCAGGCGACCGCGCTGGCGAAGTACACCGAGCGGGGCACCCGATGAGCGCCACCTTGGAACACTCACCTGATGAAAGGATTCTGCAGACCTCTCCGCTGCGGAATCTCCTCTCCCGTCCGGAGCTGGGCTCGGTCGTCGGCGCACTCGCCGTCTTCCTCTTCTTCGCCGTGGCCGCCGACGGCTTCGTGCGCGCGTCCAGCATCAGCACGGTCCTCTACGCCTCCTCGACGATCGGCATCATGGCCGTACCGGTGGCGCTGCTGATGATCGGCGGCGAGTTCGACCTCTCCGCGGGGGTCCTGGTGACGTCCGCCGCGCTGATCTCCTCGATGTTCAGCTACCAGATGACGGCGAACACCTGGGTCGGCGTAGGAGTCTCGCTCGTCGTGACCCTCGCCATCGGCGCGTTCAACGGCTTCGTGCTCACCCGCACCAAGCTGCCCAGCTTCATCGTCACCCTGGGCACCTTCCTGATGCTGACCGGCATGAACCTCGGCTTCACCAAGCTGATCGACGGCACGGTCTCCACCAAGACGATCGCCGACATGGAGGGCTTCCCGTCCGCCCACGCGGTCTTCGCCTCGACGCTCACCGTCGGCGGCGTCGACTTCAAGATCACGATCCTCTGGTGGCTCGCCCTGGTCGCGATCGCCTCCTGGATCCTGCTGCGCACCCGCGCCGGCAACTGGATCTTCGCGGTCGGCGGCAACCAGGACGCGGCCCGCGCGGTCGGCGTCCCCGTCACCGGGACCAGGATCGCCCTCTACATGGGCGTGGCGCTCGGCGCCTGGATCTCCGGCCAGCACCTGCTCTTCTCGTACGACGCCGTCCAGTCCGGCGAGGGTGTCGGCAACGAGCTGATCTACATCATCGCGGCCGTCATCGGCGGCTGCCTGATCACCGGCGGCTACGGCAGCGCGGTCGGCTCGGCTGTCGGGGCGCTCATCTTCGGCATGACCAGCAAGGGCATCGTCTTCGCCGAATGGAACCCCGACTGGTTCAAGTTCTTCCTCGGAGCGATGCTGCTCCTCGCGACCCTGCTCAACACCTGGGTCCGCAAGCGCGCGGAGGCCACCGCATGACCCTCGTCCGGCTGACCGACGTCAGCAAGCACTACGGCACCGTCCGCGCCCTGGAGGGGGTCTCCCTGGAGGTCCACGCCGGCGAGATCACCTGTGTCCTCGGCGACAACGGGGCCGGCAAGTCCACCCTGATCAAGATCGTCGCGGGCCTGCACCGGCACGACGGCGGCACGCTCGTCGTCGAGGGCGAGGAGACGACGCTGACCTCCCCGCGCGAGGCCCTGGACCGTGGCATCGCCACGGTGTACCAGGACCTGGCGGTCGTGCCGCTGATGCCGGTGTGGCGCAACTTCTTCCTCGGCTCGGAACCCCGCAAGGGCCGTGTGCTCAAGCGCCTGGACGTCGACTTCATGCGCCGCACCACCCGCGCCGAACTCCTCCGCATGGGCATCGACCTGCGGGACGTCGACCAGCCCATCGGCACCCTGTCGGGCGGCGAACGCCAGTGCGTGGCGATCGCGAGGGCCGTCTACTTCGGCGCGAAGGTCCTGATCCTGGACGAGCCGACGGCGGCACTGGGAGTGAAGCAGTCAGGTGTGGTCCTCAAGTACGTGGCAGCGGCACGCGACCAGGGGTTGGGTGTTGTGTTGATCACCCATAACCCGCATCACGCGTACTTGGTGGGCGACCGCTTCGTACTGCTGAAGCGGGGCACGATGGTGGGGAGCCACACACGTGACCAGATCACACTCGAAGAACTGACCGGCCAGATGGCCGGCGGAAGCGACCTGGACGCTCTACGCCATGAGCTGCAGCGCTCCTGAGCGGGGCGCGGGGCTGTGTTGATTTGCGGCTCCGCCGCGTGGGCGCGACCAGCCGCGACGCACCCGCACCCGGCAATGGCGCGCACCCCTCCTTATCTCCCCCGAACGGCGCCACCCCTCCCCGTGCGGCAGAATCAAGCCCGATGAGCACCTACCGCGACCTCACCGCCCCCATAGGCTCCCGCCGAGCCCCCGTTCTGCGAACGGTCGGCACACGGGAGCGCCGGTCCCACCTGACGGCCCCCCGTGTCCCCACCGTCGGCATCGACATCGGCGGCACCAAGGTCATGGCGGGCGTCGTGGACGCCGACGGCAACATCCTGGAGAAGCTCCGTACGGAGACCCCGGACAAGTCCAAGAGCCCGAAGGTCGTCGAGGACACGATCGTCGAGCTGGTCCTGGACCTGTCCGACCGGCACGACGTGCACGCCGTCGGCATCGGCGCCGCCGGCTGGGTCGACGCCGACCGCAACCGCGTGCTCTTCGCCCCGCACCTGTCCTGGCGCAACGAACCGCTGCGTGACCGCCTCTCCGGCCGGCTCTCGGTCCCCGTCCTCGTCGACAACGACGCCAACACCGCCGCCTGGGCGGAGTGGCGGTTCGGTGCCGGCCGCGGCGAGGACCACCTGGTCATGATCACGCTCGGCACCGGCATCGGCGGCGCCATCCTGGAGGACGGCCAGGTCAAGCGCGGCAAGTACGGCGTCGCCGGTGAGTTCGGCCATATGCAGGTCGTGCCCGGCGGTCACCGCTGCGCGTGCGGCAACCGCGGCTGCTGGGAGCAGTACAGCTCCGGCAACGCGCTGGTCCGCGAGGCCAAGGAGCTGGCCGCGGCCGACTCCCCGGTGGCGTACGGGATCATCGAGCACGTCAAGGGCAACATCGGCGAGATCACCGGCCCGATGATCACCGAGCTGGCCCGCGAGGGCGACGCGATGTGCATCGAACTGCTCCAGGACATCGGCCAGTGGCTCGGCGTCGGCATCGCCAACCTCGCCGCCGCCCTCGACCCGTCCTGCTTCGTCATCGGCGGTGGCGTGAGCGCCGCGGACGACCTGCTGATCGGCCCCGCGCGGGACGCGTTCAAGCGCCAGCTCACCGGCCGCGGCTACCGCCCCGAGGCCCGGATCGCCCGCGCCCAGCTGGGCCCCGAGGCCGGCATGGTCGGCGCCGCCGACCTCGCCCGCCTGGTCGCCCGCCGCTTCCGGCGCGCCAAGCGGCGCCGGGTCGAGCGGTACGAGCGCTACGAGCGGTTCGCGGAGGCCCGCCGCACCCGGGACACCGCATGACCGCTTCGCTGCCCCGCCAGGCCGCGTCCCCGGAGGAACCGAAGCGACCGCCCGAGACCCCGGGGCACAAGGCCAAGCGCCGGGCGCTGACGCTCCTGATCATCGGGCTGCTCATCGGCGTACCGGCCGGCTATCTGGTGATCTCCGCCGCCCAGAGCCGCAACAGCGGCAAGGACAAGGAGTCCAAGTACTCCGCGACCGGCCTCACCGAGGGCTGGCCGTCGAAGGTGCAGCGGCGGCTCTACCAGGTGCCGGTCCCGCACCCGGCCGACAGGATCGCGTACTACGAGACGAACAACTGGAAGACCAGCCGTCTCTACGTCCAGTTCCGGACCAACAGCGCCGGCCTGGACAGCTTCCTTGAGGGCATGGGCGTCAACCGGGACGCGCTCAAGAAGGACGACATCAGCATCAGCTCCCGCGACCAGAAGATCACCGGCTGGAAGTTCAACGGCCCCGGCCCCTGGTCGGGCCTGACGCACAAGCAGAAGAACCCGGCGCCCACCCAGGACGTGGTCGTGAACACGGCCGACCCGAACTACCCGATGATCTACGTCGTCTCCCGCACCGTTCCGTGAGCACGGCCCCCGGCCGGTCGCCGGGGCCGATTGTCAGACCCCGCCCGTACAGTCGAAGACGTCTGATCCGACATGTGGGCGGGAGGTGGCAGAACGTATGAGCGGCACGGAGACCGAGACCCCTGACGGCGTCCCGCTGCGCCTGGCGGCGGTCTATCTGCCCGCCGACCTCCCGCGCCAGGGCCGCATCGCCTTCTGGGACCCGGACGGCGACCCGCTGCCCGCCGCCACGACCGAGGACCTGACGGTCGTACGACGGCACGGCGCCGGTGTCCGCCGCCGGCAGGTCCCCGCGCTGACCCTGCCACTCGGCGAGGCCCTTCCCCTGCTCGTGCGGGCCCGCCGCGACCCGGCCGCCCACCCCGCCACCGCCTGCTGGGGCGCCGCCGCCCAGCACGCGCTGCGGCTCGCCGCCCGGGGCCGCCTGCTGCCCGGCCTCACACCGGCCGGACACGACGCCTGGCGCGCCGGGCCCCTGGAGCCCGCCGACATCGCCCACCTGCGCGCGGTGGCCGCCGCCCTGCCCGCCGAGGGCCACGCCGTCCCGCTGCCCGGCCCCGGCCCGCTCCGGCTGCCCCAGCCGGAGGCGCTGGTCCGCTCCTTCCTGGACGCGGTCGCCGACACCCTGCCCCGCACCCCGGCCGCGCCGCACACCTCGGGCAGGCCGTTCGCCGCCCGCGAGGCCCAGCGGCTGCCCGACGCCCAGGAGTGGGCCGCGGAGGTCGCCGCCGGCATGGACGCGGGCGTGCGCATCTCGCTGCGCCTCGACCTGTCGGCCTACGACCTGTTCGACGACGACGAGGGAGCACAGCGCGCGGGAGCGGCGATCGTCCAGGTGCACAGCCTGGCCGACCCCACCCTGGTGACCGACGCGGCGGCACTGTGGGCGGGACGGTCCGACGCCGCCTTCGGTCCCCGCGCGCGGGTCGACGCGGCGCTGGCCGTGCGCCGGGCCGCGCGGGTGTGGCCACCACTGGACCGGCTGGCCGCACAGGACGTGCCGGACGTACTCGCCCTCTCCGAGGAGGAGTTGGGTGATCTGCTCGGCGTGGCCGCGACCCGGCTCGCGGCGGCCGGGGTCGCCGTGCACTGGCCCCGGGACCTGGCCCAGGACCTCACCGCGGCCGCCGTGATCCGCTCCGCCCCCGGCTCGGCGACCGACGGAACGGGCTTCTTCGAGGGTGAGGAACTGCTCCAGTTCCGCTGGCAGCTGGCGCTCGGCGGGGACCCGCTCAGCGACGCCGAGATGGACGCGCTGGCCGAGGCCCACCGTCCGGTCGTACGGCTGCGGGACCGCTGGGTGCTCGTCGATCCGGCCCTGGTCCGCAAGGCCCGCAAGCGCGAACTGGGCCTGCTCGACCCGGTCGACGCGCTCTCCGTGGCACTCACCGGCGAGGCCGAGGTGGACGGCGAGACCGTCGAGGCGGTCCCCGTCGGCCTCCTCGCGGCCCTGCGCGACCGCCTCACGGCCGGCGTCCGGCCTGCCGAGCCGCCCGCCGCCCTGCAGGCCACCCTGCGCGACTACCAGCTGCGGGGCCTGGCGTGGCTCGACCTCATGACCTCCCTCGGCCTCGGCGGCTGCCTCGCCGACGACATGGGCCTCGGCAAGACGATCACGGTCATCGCCCTGCACCTCAAGCGGGCCCGCACCGAACCGACCCTGGTGGTCTGTCCCGCCTCGCTGCTCGGCAACTGGCAGCGGGAGATCGCCCGGTTCGCGCCCGGCGTCCCCGTCCGCCGCTTCCACGGTCCCGACCGCACCCTGGACGGCCTGGACGGCGGCTTCGTCCTCACCACCTACGGCACCATGCGCGCCACCGCGGCCAGGCTCGCCGACCAGCGCTGGGGCATGGTCGTCGCCGACGAGGCACAGCACGTCAAGAACCCCTACTCGGCCACCGCCAAGGCGCTGCGCACCATCCCGACCCCCGCGCGCGTGGCCCTCACCGGCACCCCCGTGGAGAACAACCTCTCCGAACTCTGGGCCCTGCTCGACTGGACCACCCCCGGACTCCTCGGCCCGCTGAAGTCCTTCCGTGCCCGGCACGCGCGCGCCGTCGAGAACGGCGAGGACCAGGAGGCGGTGGCCCGGCTCGCCCGACTGGTCCGCCCCTTCCTGTTGCGCCGCAAGAAGTCCGACCCGGGCATCGTCCCCGAGCTGCCGCCCAAGACCGAGACCGACCACCCTGTCCCCCTCACCCGCGAACAGGCCGCGCTGTACGAGGCCGTGGTCCGCGAGTCGATGCTCGCCATCGAGACGGCGGCGCAGGGCATCGCACGCCGGGGCCTGGTGCTCAAGCTCCTCGGCGCCCTGAAGCAGATCTGCGACCACCCCGCGCTCTACCTCAAGGAGGAGACGCGCGCCGACGGTCTGGCCGCCCGCTCCGGCAAACTCACCCTGCTCGACGAACTGTTGGACACGGTCCTCGCCGAGGACGGCTCGGTGCTGGTCTTCACCCAGTACGTCGGCATGGCCCGCATGATCACCGCGCACCTCCAGGCCCGCGCGGTCCCGGTCGACCTCCTGCACGGCGGCACACCGGTACCGGAGCGGGAGCGCATGGTGGACCGCTTCCAGAGCGGCGCGACCCCGGTCCTGGTGCTGTCACTGAAAGCCGCGGGCACCGGCCTCAACCTCACCCGCGCGGGCCATGTCGTCCACTTCGACCGCTGGTGGAATCCGGCGGTGGAGGAGCAGGCCACCGACCGCGCGTACCGCATCGGCCAGACCCAGCCCGTCCAGGTCCACCGCCTGGTCACCGAGGGCACGGTGGAGGACCGCATCGCCGAGATGCTCGAGGCCAAGCGCGCCCTCGCCGACGCGATCCTGGGCTCCGGCGAGTCCGCGCTGACCGAACTGACGGACCGCGAGCTGTCGGACCTGGTGTCGCTGCGGAGGACGTCATGAGCGAGGACGAGCAGCGGCCGGGCGACGCGGCACGGCGGGCGCTGCGGGCGGCACGGGGACGCGGTGCGGAGACCGGGGGAGACGAGTCGGCAGCGGCCGGGGCGCGGCCCGGAGGCGCCGCCGCGCCGGGTACGGACGCCGAGCAGCGGGTATCCAGGGCGTCCGACGCGGCGCGACTGGCGCTGCGGGCGGCCGCCGCCTCGAAGGAGGTGGAGCGGCGGGACGCCGAAGCCGGGGCCGACGCGGGCCGGGCCGACGTGGATGGTGGTGCCGCTGTCCCCGACGCCGGGCCGGTGGACGCCGGCGGCCCGGCCCCCGCTGCCGGACGACCGGGCGCCCGCCCCGGTGACGTCGCGCGCGAGGCGCTGCGTGCGGCCCGCGCGGAGGCCCGGCGCGCCGAGGCGGCAGCGGCGGAAGCCTCGGAAGGAGCGTCGGTTCGCGCGGTACGCCGGCTGCCGTCGCCGACCCCGGCGGAGCCGGGTCGTGGTCGCACCGCCCACGACCTGAGGCAGTTCCTGGCGACCGCGTTCAGGATGCCGAAAGAGGAACCCGAGCCGAACGAGCCGGCACCGGCCGACGCCCCGGCAGACCGAGCGACTTCCACGGCGCACCTCGACGAAGACGGGGCACGACCCACGGCATCGCAACACTCCGAAACGAATCCCACTCCGGCCGCGTCCAGTGCGTCCAGTGCGTCCACTGCGTCGACCGACCGTCCGCAGCCGACGGTCCCGGCGCCTGCCGCCTCCGAGCGTCCGCAGTCCGGCACCCCCGCGTCCGTCACGTCTCCCGACCACTCGGATCCGACGGCTGCCGCGCCCCTCGCGCCCCTCGGCTCCCCGGATCCGCACACACCCGCGTCCACCGCACCTCCCGGCCCCCCGGAACCGCACACCCTCGCACCCACCGCCCCTCCCGGCCCCCCGGAACCGATCTTCTCCTCCGCCTCCGCCACGGTCCCTCGCCCTCCGGATCCGACCGGCTCCGCCCCGACCTCCGGTCACCCGGAGCCGGAGGGCGCCCCCACCGCTCCCCGCCTGCCCCGCACCATGGCCACCCCCCACCGCGACAGCGAGCTTCGGCGGACCTTTCCCTCACTTCCCTCCCGGGTCGGCGCATCCGGGGCGGACTTTGCCGGGACCTGGTGGGGGAACGCCTGGGTGCGGGCGTTGGAAGAGGGGGCATTGGACGTGAAGCGGCTGGTGCGGGGGCGGGGTTATGCCGAGCGGGGGCACGTGGACGCCATCACCGTGACGCCGGGGCTGGTTCTGGCGTATGTGCAGGGGAGCCGGCCGCGGCCGTATCGCGTGCAGGTGCGGTTGCGCACCTTCGGCGCGGACGAGTGGGAGCGGTTCCTGGCGGCCGCCGCCGACCGGCCAGGAGACATCGCCGCGTTGCTCGACAAGGAGCTTCCGCAGACCCTCGCCGAGAGCGGGGTGCCCTTGTTGCCGGGGCCCGGCGAGCTCGAACCCCGTTGCAGCTGCCCGGACTTCGGGCACCCCTGCAAGCACGCGGCCGCCCTCTGCTACCAGACCGCGCGGCTGCTGGACGCCGACCCGTTCGTGCTGCTTCTGCTGCGCGGCCGCGGCGAGCGCGAGGTCCTCGACGCCCTGTCCCGGCGCAACGCCGCCCGCGCGGCCCGCGAGCGGCAGCCGGTGTCCCTGCCCGGCGTCCGTGCCACCGAGGCCCTGGCGCCGCGTCAACTCCCGCCGTTGCCACCCCCGTTGCCGGTGCCGTCACACCCCGAGCAGCCCCCGGTGTACCCGGGCGTGCCCGGCGGGCCCGACGCCCTCACGCTGGATCAGCTCGCCACGGACGCCGCCGCCCGCGCCCACGCCCTGCTCGCCACCGGACGCGACCCGGTCGGCGGACTGACCCTCTGGCAGGACGCGGTACGCCTCGCCGCGGCCCGCCCCGGCTCCGGCCTGACCGCGTCCACCCGCGCCCTCTACGCCTCGCTCGCGGACGCCGTCGGCCGCACCCCGGGCGACCTGGCCCGCGCGGTAGCCGCCTGGCGGCAGGGCGGCCCGGAGGGGCTGGCCGTGCTGGAGGAGCCCTGGGATCCGCCGGCCGGCCGTTTCGACCGGGCCAGACCCCTGCTCCTGGCCGCCGACCTCCCGGCCTTCCGGCCCTGGCGCAACCACCTGACCCACCCCGGCGGCCATGTCCAGCTCCGGCTGGGCCGCGACGGGCTGTGGTACGCCTACGAGTCCGAACCGGGCCACGACGACTGGTGGCCCAGAGGCACCCCCGACCTGGACCCGGTGGGCGCGCTGACGGGACTGGGGACGCCGGACGACCTCTAGAGGCCCAGGGAGCCAGACCCGCGCACGAACGCGACCGCCTCGTCCCGCGTCCTGGGCGCGACCGCCTCGGCCAGCGTGTACGGCTCGCTCTCCGCGGTCGGAGAGGCGCTCGCGTTCGCGCCGCCCGACGCGCTCGCCGCGGCCTTCGGCGTCGTGCCGTCGTCCTTGTCGCTCTGTCCGCCGTCCGTGCACGCCGTGAGCAGCGGTGCCGTCGCCGTCGCGCACAGGACCGGTCCGCGTCCCCTCACGCTCGCCCCCCAGCGGGCTGTCGTACGGCCCCTTCGCCGGCGACCGCACGGCGAACGCTGGCGCCATCCCGTATCAACAGAGCCCGCCGGAACCAGAGTTGAGGCGAACGGCAACCCATTGGCCATCGCTCGGTGACACTGCACGGCGATCACGGGAAGGGGTGCCCCGAGCCCGGGTCAGGACGAACGTGGTAGATACCCGGGTGCCCACCACGCCGGAGCGCACGCCACGGCCGCGTCGACCATGTCGTCCTTGGTGACCGAGGGGTCGTTGAGCCAGGCCTTGATGGCACCGGCGAAACCGTGCGCCATGAACTGGGCGATCACCTGCGGGTTGGCGTCGGGCAGCGCGGAGCGGTCACCGCGTGCCATGAACGCCAGGGCGTACTCGCTGAAGTGGCGCACGAGCGCGTCGTAGACCCCGCTGGCCGCCGGATCGTCGAGGGAGAGCCGGTAGACCGCCCGGAACCGTTCGACGTGGTTGCCCACTTCAGCGGTGGTCAGCCGCAGCAGATCGCCAGCCGGGTGCCCGTGCCGCGCCCTCTTGTCCTCCAGTCGGTGTCCACGGTCCAGGTCGGCGTCGAGGACCTGGATGAGCAGTTCCAGCGGAGTGCTGTAGCGGTTGTAGAAGGTGGCTCGGGTGACCCCGGCGCGGTCGGCCAGTTCGGCGACGCTGATCTGGGAGACCGGCCGCTCCGAAGCGAGTTCCACGATGGCCCGCTCGAAGGCCTGGGTGGTCCGGGTGATGCGCGGGTCGATCCGGCCGCTCAGCGTACTGCCCTCCTGTCGACCGGCGACCGCGTCGCTCCCTGGTTCCGGGTGTACGGTTCGCCGCCCTGTGCTGGGTCCATGCTGGGTCCATCTTGCGGCATCGCCGTCACCACCGGTCCGGTCGTCCGCGACGGCGCGAGCGGCGATGGCGGTCCGTACCCCCTCGGCCTCGTAGTGGTCGCGGCCGGTGTCGCGGAGAACCCGGCGTGAACGCCGCCGGGTTCGGCGGCCGTGCCTGACCCGCACGGGAATGCGAACGCCATAAAGAAGGGATATGTGAAACCGGCCATCGGGAAGCTTCGCGAAGTCGCCACAATGGTCGGTTCTGGCGTCTACGTGGTCCAAGTCGGGAGCGTTTGTCCTGTTCAGGGCCTTGTGGTTCAGGAGCGTCGAGGCTGTTGGTGACACGCGCGTGACAGGTGTGACCGATGTGGCCCCCGTCGGCTTGATCCGGCGGGGGTCTCCGCGTACGGGGACGGGCCCGATTGAGCGGTGGTCGTTCCGGTTGCAGTAGCCACGGCGACACCGACGACGAGGGGGGTACCGAACGACGGGTGCTCGAAGGCGACGTACACAGTGCCGCAACCAGCGAGCATGAGCAGCACCATCCGTTGCGACTGGAATTCCGACAGTAAACCCAACCGGATCATGGATTCTTCTGATCTTGAGGTAGGCCGTCGAGCTTTCCGGTTCACCACCGTGTTCGACGACCACCCCCAAGAAGAGATCACGTGGATCGGCGAGGACGACGTCCAGCAGGTCGCCACCGTGCCCGTGGTCACCTTTGCCCGCACCAGCCCCGGCATCGCCTGGGTGGCTAGCCCGAAGGAGGGGCGATGACCACACCTGCCACCCCCACCCCGCAGCAGCCGTACACCCTCTCGCTCGGTGTGCTTTCGGCGAGGCACTTCTCACGGCTGCCGATAGCATGAAGGCGGCGAGGCCAAATGCCGGGGCAGGTGAGCGGCATGTTCGGGCGCATGCGCACCACCACACCACATGACGACACAAACCGGCTTGTCAGCGGGTCGGGCCAGTGTGTCCACGGATCACATCTGTACCGGGGAGTTCGCCGGCCGAAGGCCGACGCCGTGCCTGCCGGTGCCGCTGCGAACAAGGGAGGCGCCCGATGAGATGCGCAGGAGGTATCACCACCTGGTTCTCCGTGACGGTGACACGGCCTTGACGGGCGTCTTCGGCGAACTGGACCTCTACACGGGCCCCGAACTGTGCAGCGCTCTCACCGATTGCCAGACGAAGCCTGTCAGCGGATCCTCACTCCAGCCACCGGCCCGCCTCCGCAGCGTTCGGATCCTGAGCTGGGCAAATGCTCACCGGAGCTTCGCAAACTGCACTCACGGCGGCTTGCCGCGTCGAAGTATGTCCTGGCGGCGTCGGTGATGAGATCGCGGGTGCTGTCGGGGCTGAGGGCCTGGGCCTGGAGGTGGTCGTACAGCATGCTGTAGTGCTGTACGTCAGATCGCTTCTCCAGGTAGAGGTCGCTGGTGAACCGTTCCAGGTACACCACCCCTGCCTCGGGGCCGTCGGTGAGCTGCAGGATGGAGAAATGTCCTGACAGGCCCGGGTGGGCACCCACGGTGTAGGGGAGCATCTGCACGGTGATGTGCGGCTCGGCGCCGAGCGCGTTCAGATGATCCAGTTGTTCGCGCATGATGTCGGGACTGCCGACGACGCGGCGCAGTACCGATTCGTCCAGGACGACCCACAGGCGCAACGGGCAGGCCGGGGTGTAGATCCGGTGCTGCCGGCGCAGCCGCACCTTGAGGCGCGTGGCGACCTGTTCGACAGTGAGCTGGGGGATCGTTTCCTCGATGACCGCGTGGGCGTAGGCGGGAGTCTGTAGCAGCCCGGGGATCACCATGGGCTCGTAGGTGTGGAGAGAGGCGGCGTCAGTCTCCAGGGCGATATAGACGCTCTGGGGGATGTCGCCGTAGGCATGCCACCAGCCCTGCTGTCCGGATTCCTTGGCCATCTGCATCAGAGCATCGATGACCTGCTGGTCCGTCACCCCGTAGAGCGCACACAGGTCGCGCACGTCGCGCGGGCTGATGGCACGGTTGCCGTTCTCCAGGTGACTGATCTTTGGCTGGGAGACCATGAGCCGCCCGGCCACTTCTGTGCTCTTCAGCCCACTGGCCATGCGGAGCCGGCGGAGTTCGGCGCCCAGACGGCGTCTCCTCACAGTGGGATTAATGTTCGCCGCCACGAGCGGTGTACCTCCGGCTCCAAGTCGTCGTGCTGGACCGCAGGTTGCCATGGGACAAGACTTGTTGATCGTGTGCCGTGCCGTCGTGTCGCGGGGAAGCCGAAACGGAATCTGCCCTTGTAATTTGCCTCACTGAAGGAACCGCCCGGCGTTTCACCGCGAGGGATCGAAAACAGGACTGAGGGGTTATCCCCCCCTTCCAGGAGTGGTTCGTCGTGCCGTCGTCGGTGCGGCAGGTGGTACTCGCCCCTGGTGACGACTTGGAGGGATCGGGGAGACCGGCCCTCCTCCCGCAGTCTCCATGCGATCTCGCTTCACTCTGAGAGTGTTTGCTGGATGGAGAGCCGGCCTGGCCGGTCATCCTTGCGGATGTCGCTCACGTCTCCTCGGCTGCGCCTAGGCTTGCCCACTCAGGGCATGCCCGGACGATCCTGCGCCACCGCCGCGGCGGTATGCGCCCAGGCAGCCCTGCCGGACAACACCTCCGGTGACATGCATGACGCTGCCGCGGGTACTTGCCCACGTCAGCGGGGGAGTGAGGGCGAGATACGTGGGATCCCATGCCGACGGTGTCGGCTCCACCGGAGATCAGTACCTGATGCGAGCCGGCTACGCCTTGGACGGAGGCGACGGCTGCATAGCCGACGCCCGCCACCACGCTGTCGCCTTCCTCGACCAGGCCCACGCCGATCACCGCCTGCCCGTGCCCGCTCGCGCAAGAGACCTCACGCAGCTGGTGGTCAGTGAGCTGGTCACCAACGCCCTCAAATACGCCCCCGGCCCCGTCCTGGTGGAACTGCGCATCACCGCCCACACTGTGGACGTCGTCGTGTGGGGCAGCGGCCCCACCGTGCCCGCTGCCCGGGCCGCCGATCCCGACAGGATCGGACAGCACGGCCTGGAGATCGTCAAAGCCGTCGCCCAGGACCTCTTCACCGAACAGGAGCCGGTCGGCAAACGCATCACGGCCCGCCTCGCCCTGTCCGACACGGCCAGCAGCGACACCGTCCGCTGCTGAGCGGAAGAGTCCTGCCGACCACTGGATCGTTGGGCAAGATCGACCGCTTCGACCCAAGCGCGTCTTTTGGAGATCGAGCGGCAAGTTCCCGAGCCGCGGCCCCAGACCGGCACCCGCTGGGACAAGGCTGACGTGGTGCGTGAAACGCCGCGGATGACGGGTACGCCCGGCTCCATCCCTGAGGTGTTGGGTCGCCCGGCTCGCGCCACGTCTGTGGGGCGGGTCAGCGGCGCGAGTGCGTGCGGGCGAGGAGCAGGGCGCGGTCGTCGGGGTATTCGGCGCCGGGCTGGTGGTTGAGGAACAGTTCGCACAGGAGCCATGTGTGCCGTGGTCGAGCAGGGCCGGATGGGCCTGTCGGGCCTCTTCGGCCAGGTCGGGACGCGGGCCGGGGCGGCCGTGCCCCAGGTCTACGTCGGCCGTGCTTGCCAGGACGGCGCAGACTTCGTCCCGCGTCTCGCCGCGTTCGACCGGGTGCACCTCGAAGCCGGCCAGAGCCGCTCGGTCGAACTGCGCCTAGAACCCCGCGTCCTCGCCCGATGGGACGAAATCGAGGGCGCGTTCAGCATCGCGGGCGCGGCGACTACGAGGTCTGCATCGGGGCGCATGCCCTCGACGAGGACGGCCCGACCCGGACCATCAAGCTCGCACCCTCACTCCTGCACTGACACCCGCCAAGCGAGGCGCCCGTGGCCGACGCACGCCCGCGAGGAATCGTGAGCGGCATCGGTCGTGATCGGCTACACCACGACTGAGGACGTGACCCGTATTGACCAATAGTTGTCTGACCTGCATAGGCGCGACAGAGTGCGTCTGGCGATGGCCGATAGGCGCCAAGGAAGCGGCCCCGAGAGAAAACGGCCCTGAGGGGCTACTCGGCCCTCTGGTGAAGTGCCCCTACTCAGTTGAACGGGCGGTGGCGTCGGTAGCTGACCGCAGATTGTCAGCTCGTCCGAATACGCAAAGGAAGGCGGCGTTGATCCTCAGTCCATGGCGCCCATCGGGGAAGTCGCTCCTGCCCAGGGGACCGGCGTGGGGAAGCTCACTGACCTGCTGACGAAGACGGCCCGGCTCGACCTCTTCCAGGCGCCCGGCGTGGAGGAGTACGAAAGGGTCGGTCAGACGCTCACGTTCAGTCTCGGTGACGGGAACGTCGAGCACCCGCTCTAGGAGAACCTCGCCCGAGAGGCCCAGGTCACGCGCCCGTCCGCGCCGAGGACAGGGGCTCCGTCGTCTCACGAAGCCCCTATAGCGGGGGCCTGCACAAAGGCGGACCACATCGTGCCACGAGATGTCCGGGGACAGCACGCCGCCGCCCCGGATCGTGGCAGACCTCGGCGGCGTGACCTCCATGGACTCCAGCGGGATCAACGTCTTCGTGGCCGCCCACCGGCGCGTGAGCGACGCTCAGGGATGGCTGCGCATCGCGGGAGCTCAGGGGTCCGTCATGCGTCTGCTGCAACTGGTCGGCATCGACGAGCTCATCCCCTGCCACCCCACCGTCGAGCAGGCCCTGAACGGCGATGGTGGAATCGTCACGTCTTGCGTCGGGCGAGGGCCGCTGCGCGCGGGAGGTCGTCTGGCTCTTCGCCGGCTGTGGGACAGCGAAGAGCCCGAGTGGCTGTTTCCCCAACCCCCTGCCGCCGAGTCGCCCTCCCGTCCCAGCTCACACTCGCTTCGTACGGCCAACGGCCGCGTTCAAGACGCTCTCCGGGGTACGTCACCTGGCGCCGCTCTCAGTAGGGACTCAGGAGCAGGCCGTTGCGGCTCATCGCTGCGGGTCGGGTCTGGTCTCGGCTGGCCGGCTGCGATTGCCGTGCCAGTCCAGTATCAGGACCGTAGCGTCGTCCTTGAGGCTGCCGTGGCAGGCGTCGAGCACCGCGGCGGTCAGGGTCCGGACGGCTTCTCGCGGGTGCAGCGCCCGGGTGTCGTGAACGACCGAGGCCAGGTCGACGGCCGCGGCACCGCGCTCCTGCATTCCGTCGGTGAGCAGGACCAGGCGGTCCCCGGGACGCAGGTGCAGTTCCTGTAGGAGGTAGGTGGTGGGTTCCGCCACCCCGAAGGGCAGGTTGACGGCGAGTTTCACCTCTTCGACGGCGTTGTCACGCAGCAGCAGCGGCCGGGGGTGGCCGGCGTTGACCAGTTCGCACAAACCCGTTTCGAGGTCGACGCACAGCAACTGCCCGGTGGCCAGGCCGCGGCTGTGACTCAGCAGGGTCTCGTGAGCGTGGCGGGCCTGCTTGAGGGCGTCACAGCCGCTGCGACGTGCCCGCCGCAGCGCGCCGACCAGCAAGGTGGCCAGCAGAGCGGAGTTGGTGTCGTGGCCCATGGCATCGGTGATGGACAGGTGCAGGGTGTCGCGGTCGAGGGTGTAGTCGTAGGTGTCGCCGCCGATATCGTCGGCCGGGACCAGCCCGGCGGCGAGGGTGAACTGGGCCGCCTCGCAGCAGGGGGCCGAGGGAAGCAGCTGGTGCTGGATCTCCGCGGCCAGGCTGGTCCTGGTGGTGCGCCGGCCCAGGTGGTACAGATCGGTGAAGCGGCGGTCCGTGACGATGATGTAGGCCAGTGCGTGGGCCGCGTCGCGGACCTGTCGGAGCACGGTGTCGTCGGCGGACTGCAGGGTCACCTCCAGGACGCCGATGCAGTCGCCGCGGTTGGTGACCGGCGTGATGACGCGCCGCCCGCCCTGTCCGTCCGGTTCCACATGCTGGCGCTGGCTCTGCAGAACGCTGTCGTAGACGCTGCCCTGCAAGGCGATCGGCTCGCCAGGGTCGGCGGCCTCATCGCCGGCCGCGGCGAGGCGTACCAGCCGCTGGCCGATGAGGTCGACGAACAGGAAGGACGCGTGCTCGGCACCGAAACGCTTTTGCAGGTCGTGTGCCACGACGTCGACGGACTCACCGGGCGGGGCCGCTTCCGCAGCGGCCAGCAATTCGCCCAGTTCCAGATCTCCACCCTTCACAGCAACCTCCTGTCGGTTGCCGCACCTTCTTCCCCGAGTCTGCGCAGCATCACCTGATCTGCCCATTTCTCCTGGTCAGGGCAGCGGGCCAGATCGGTACGAGCAGGTCCCGGGTCCGTCAGGCGGCGCCCGTGGGCAGTCGTGCGGCCAGTGCGTCGGCGGCCCTGGATACAGAGGAAACAGCATGTCGACTGCATGGCGAGCGATCCGGGAACGGGCCGATGCGCTGTACGGGGTCGCGTACCAGGCCGCGCTCTTCCGGTATCTACCAGAGCAGTCGCGGTTGCACCTGGCCCTTCGGACGAGGCCGCTTGTATGCCACCGTCCCGCAATGGTGCCCGCCGGCGGAACCTGCGGTGAGTGCCCGCGTCGCATGTCCGGCTCGCACGGGTCCTGGAGGTTCCCCGCGCGATAACCTCGGGCGGATCGCGCGGCCTTACGCCACCACTGGTGAGGGCGCCGTGTGCAACATTCGTGTTGGCTTCGGGGGTGTGATGGCGTCGGGCAATGGTCGACGATCTGCGGTCAAAGAGGGTGCTGTTTCGGATGGCCATGGCGGCACCGTTATCCGTTTCACCTATGGGAAGGACGTCAATGACGTCGCTGGGACCTCTACGGCAGTCGCACAGTGCCTAGCGGAAATTCGCCTCCACCTCGCGGCTGGTGCGGACGCCCAGACCGTTGAGGCTGTGGCGCTCGTATACCGCGCGTTCGACGAGATCGCCGATGCGGAACGAACGGTTGGAACGGTCGCACACCAGCTGGATGACGCTTTGGCAGCCACCAGCGTCCCAGAGGCGCTGATATCTCGCCTTCGAGAGTTGATGGATCTCGCTGCGAGAGCCCGCAGGCGTCAGGGGACCGTTCCTCGTCCTGCGCTGGAGCTGCTGGCCCAGGCAGAGGCTGAACTGCAAGAGGCATCTGCGATGGAGTCTGCGAATGGTCGTTTCGCCACGGCTCATCTGGCAGCACTACGCACCGCCGCCGCCGTGCTTGCTGCCCGAGGGCGGCCGCCGGAAGGCGCGAGCGATGGACGCCGCAGGCGGATCCGCAGCGCATGGGACGAGGTGCCCGTACACGTCGACCGTAGTTTTGATCAGCCGCGTCGACCCCGCGCCCCCGCGGGGATGCTCGGCGGATGGTGATGGTGATCGCTCCTGCGGGGCCGTCGACCCCACGCGCTCAGGACGACTACGAGCGCCGATCAAGGAGGGTAAGTCCCGTCGCGAAATCGTCCCTTGCCTCAAACGCTACGCGGCCCGGGCGGTCTTCCACCTGGTCAAACAGCTACAGCCAGGACCCCGCTCATAGGGGCTGTGATACGGCGAAGCCCCGCCGGGAACCATCCTGACGGGACCTCTGTGCGGAGCCGTGAGACCACGAGGCCGCGCCGGAGCGCTCCGGCGCGGCGTCGCAGTGAGATCGGCTGCGCTGGCGCGCACGATGCGAAGGGCTCCTGAGCGCCTACGACCAGCCGCCCGAGCGTGATGAACCGGACGAGGAGTAACTCTCCTGGCTAGGTATTCCGGCGGTCACAGCTCCTTCGCGTAGGTGTCCTGGTACGCCGCCCTCCCTCCGAACACGTTGAGGCCGATGTGTCCGCTCGTGTACGTCGTGTCCGTCACATCGACGATCCGCTCACCGTTGAGGAACACCTGGATGCGGTCGCCCTCGGTGAGGATGCGGACGGGGTAGGTCGTGCCGCGGCGGAGCAGGGCCGGGACGCGGGCGAGGGCGGCGCCGTCGTCGAAGAAGCCGTTGGCCTTGGCGACCAGGCGGATCACGCGTAGGTCGGGGTCGAAGTTGAGGCAGTAGGCATCGGTGCCGTCGGAGGAGGCGCGCCAGAGGAGGGAGAGGGCGCCGCCTGTGTCCGGGTCGGAGCCGCCGAGCCGGACCAGGGTGGTGAGGTCGAAGTCCGCCGCCATACGGGACGAGATCGCGTTGGAGTCCTTGTCGAAGCTTCCGGCGCGGCCCGCGCTGTCCGTCGACCAGCGGCCGGCGGGGGTGATCGTCAACTTGCCGAGGTCCGAGCGGAATTCACCGCCGGTCGGGGCGGCCACCAGCGGCTTCACCCGATCCACCAGGCGGAAGGTGCTGTCCAGCTTGTGCACCTTGAGCGAGTCGATGTGCGCGGTGCCGCCCTTGGCGTAGAAGGCCATGCCGCTGGCGTCCGGCGTGGGGAAGATCAGGCTGGTCACGGCGGCCCGGCCGTCCGCGCCGAATGCCTCGACCGAGGACGAGTCGACGTACACGTGCAGGGTCACGCGGCCGTCGGTCGTCTTCATCGGCGCGGTCGTGCGGCCCGCGAAGTACTGCGTGAAGTCGCTCAGACCCGATGCCGAGCGGTCCACGAACAGTTCCTGCGCCTCGGCGTCGAATCCGACTGTCGTGTGCTCGTCGTCGTCGGTCCGGAGCTGGAAGCCGATCTCCGTGGCGGTGCCGAGGGTGATCTCGGCCTCGATCTCGTAGGCGATGCCAGTGACGCCCGCGAGCGGGTTCGCGGAGTCGGGGCCGACGGCGAGGTCCTTGCGAGTTGTGGTGGACGTGCGCAGCGTGACCAGCTCCGGGACCGGGCGTTGCGCCAGGCGTACGCCGTCGGCGGTGTCCGTGAGGGTCAGTTCGCGGGGGGTGCTCAGCCGGCCGTTCCAGCCGCCGGTCGGGGCGCTGAACGGGTAGTCCCAGTTGCTCATCCAGCCGAGCCAGACGCGGCGGTCGTCGGGCAGACCGTAGAAGGACATGGCGGCGTAGTAGTCACGGCCGGAGTCGGCGCGCAGGACCGTGCCGGCCTTCTGGTCGGGAGTGAAACCGGTGCCGTTCCACTCACCCGTGAAGTACTGGGCGGCCGAGCCGTTCGTGGCGCGTACGGCACCGGTGCTCAGCGTGAGGACCCACTTCACCTTGTCCTTGTCGCCGTCGACCGGCAGCGGGAAGAAGTCGGGGCACTCCCAGACGCCGGGCGTGGCCCAGTCGCCGTAGCCGAAGGAGCTGACCTGGGTCCAGGTGAGGAGGTCGGCGGAGGTGAAGAAGCGGATGTGGTCGCCGCCGGAGACGACCATCAGCCACTGGTCGTGAGCCTCGTCGTGGATGACTTTCGGGTCGCGGAAGGTCCAGCCGGCGTCGGGGCCTCCCGGGTTCTGCACGGCCGGATTTGAGCCGCCGTGCCACTGCCACGAGCGGCCCTTGTCCTTGCTGTAGGCGATGCGCACGCTGGCGTTTCCGCCCGGCTTGTCCGGGTGGTAGCTGGTGTAGTACGCGATCAGGCCCGAGCCGCCGTCGAAGAGGCCGGAGGTGTCGTCGGCGTCGACGATCGCCGAGCCCGACCAGCAGTTGCCGTAGGCGTTCCAGGGCAGAGCGATCGGCAGGGCCTGCCAGTGGACGAGGTCGGTGCTGACCGCGTGCGCCCAGCGGCCCTGGTCCTGGTGGAAGAGGTGGTATTCGCCGTCGTAGTAGACCAGGCCGTTGGGGTCGCTGGTGGAGCCGGTGAGCTGGGAGTAGTGGTATGTGGGGCGGTACGGCTCGGTGAAGTAGTCGGCGGTGCTGCGGACCTCGACGTTCTGGAAGTACGACGCCCTGTGCGCGGCCGTGGTGCCGAAGGTGGCGCCCGTGGTGCGGGACACGCGGGTTTTCAGCGCCCGTACACCGTCCACGTACACCTCGATCGTCCTGCCCGTCGCGCGGGCCTCGACGCGGTACGTGCCGCCGGACGCGATGCGCCGGACCGGGCCGGAGGCGGAGGCGAGGCGGGCGCCGGAGGAGCGGTCCAGCAGGACGACGGCATTGCGGCCGGCTTCCAGGCGGGCTTCGTAGCCGCCGGAGCCGTTCGCGGACGCGCGCAGGACGAGGCCGGCCGAGGAGGAGGGGCCGCCGGGTGTGATGTCGGCTCTCGCCACCAGGTCGCCGTCGGTGAAGGGGGCCGTGCGCAGGCCGTTCTCGCCGCGGATGCCGCGCAGGTCGGGGGTCCAGGTGCCGGAGCGGGCCGTCCAGCCCTGGAGGCCGGTGGCGAGATCGGCCCCGGCGATGTTCTCGAAGGACACCGCTCCGGCCGATGCCGTGACGGCGAGTCGGCCTTTGGTGTGGGTGGAGTCCTGGGCGGTGATGACGGGGCTGTAGCCGTCGGGAGAGAGGAAGTTGGTCTGCCAGTGCACGCGCAGTTCGTCGTGTTCGGCTTCGACGCGCAGGCGGTAGACCGTGTCGGCCTTGATGGTGGTCGCGTAGGTGCCGAGCGTGACGTTGCCGTCGATGCGGTAGAGCCGCAGCCTGCCCTGGTCCGCGTCGACTTGGACGCCGTAGCCGTGCGTGGCCGTGGCGTCGGTGCGCACCAGCAGTGAGGCGATGGCGGAGGCGTCGTGCAGGAGCAGGTCGGCCTGGAGCGCGGTGTCGTAGGTCCTGGTCGTGGTGATGGCGCGGGCGGTAGATTTCTGGGTTGGGGCCGCGCGCCAGCCCAGCGGACTCGCCGTCCAGGTGCCGCCGCTCGTGGTCCAGCCGGTGAGGTTGGTGGTGACTGAGGAGAGGGAGGGCGGGCCGAAGGTGACCGTGCCGCCCTGGGCGAGCAGGCCCACCGAGCCGGTGTCGTGGCGGTGGTCCTCGGTGTGGAGGAGCCGCTTGCCGTCGACATGCACCGTCAGCTCGGATCCGTCGACTGCCACTTCGAGGTCATAGGGTCTTGCGGTCCGCGCGCCCGGCAGCGGCGCGGTGGCGAGTGTGTCGCCGCCGGCCAGGTCGTAGAGCCGTATGCGGGCGCGGCCGGGGTCGAGGGCGACCGCGTATCCGGTCGAGCCGTCCAGGGCTGCCCGGAACACCAACGCGCCTACGGCGGAGGAGGATTGGGCCGTGACGCGGGCCGCGTACGTGCCCTTGGCCGCGAGTTGCTGCTCGGACAGGGAGAGGGCGGGCCCGCGACGGCCGGCGGTCGCCTTCTGGCCGCCGTCGGAGGTGCGGGTCCAGGTGCCGGTGACGGGGATGGGGTCGGGAATCGGGGTGGCGGCGGGCGTTGCTCCGGCGGCGCTCGGGGCGGCCTGTGCTGCGGGGAGGATGCCTCCGAGAGGCAGCAGGGTGGCGGCGGTTCCTCCGGCGAGCAGGAGGGTACGGCGGGACACGCTCATGGCAGCTCCTGAGGAGAGCAGGGGAGGGTGGGCCACGGCCCGGGGGGACGTCCCCCCGGGCCGTAGCCGGCTGTAAGACCGTCACGGCCAGAGCGGCCGGGGTCCGTCGGTGAAGGCCGACGCCATCTGCCAGGCGTCGAACCGCTCCAGGGTCACGTCGCCGTCGGCACCGATGCCGACGCCGACGGCTTCGTCGGGGCGGGTGGGGTAGACGCGGGCGGTCAGGGGCCGCCCGTTCGCGAAGATCTCCAGTGCGGAGTGGTCGACGAGGACGCGCAGGTCCACCCGGCCGTCGGTGCCCAACGGCAGGTCGCCGTACCTGGGTTCGGTGTCGACGGTCGGGTCGAGGCTGCTGTTCTCGCGGTGCAGACGGAGGGTGCCGTTTGTTCCGTCGTGGGCCCTGCTCACCTCCACGACCGTGCGTTCCGCGCCGTCCGGTGTTTCGCGGACCACGAGCCGGGCGGTGGCTCCGGGGGCGAGGCGCAGGGTCGTCTCGATGTCCACCTGGTCTCCGCGCACGGCGTGCAGCGGGGTGTACGCGTCCGTCAGCGGGCCCGGCGCCCCCTCCACGCGTTCCCGCCGCAGCTCGGTCAGCTCCGGCGCCGGGGCCTGATGCAGGCCGCCGTCCGTGGCGAGCGTGACGACCCTCGGCAGGGACATCACGCCGCACCACCCGGCCTGCGCGTTCGCCTCGTCCGTCCGGCCCTCCTGGAGCCAGCCGAACATGATGCGGCGGCCGTGCTCGTCACGGGTGGACTGGGGGGCGTAGAAGTAGCGGCCGCCGTAGTCGAGGCGGTGGAGGGCGGTCGTGGTGAAGGTGTCGCCCTCGTAGCGGCCGGTCCAGTACAGGGGGTGGTGGGTGGTGCCCTCGTCCCAGGCGGAGAAGACCAGCACGTCGGTACTGCCGGCCTCCTCGTCCTCGCCGAGCCGGAAGAGGTCGACGCACTCCCACATCGTGCCGGTCCAGTCGAGCTCGCCCAGGTTCTGCGAGGCGTCGCCGGTCAGCAGGGGGCCGACGTAGCGCCAGCTGCGCAGGTCGTCGGATTCGTACAGGAAGGCCGTTCCGCCGACGCCCCGGATGCCCGAGCCCACCAGCTGGCGCCACACCTGGCCCTCCCGCCAGACGCAGTGGTCGCGGAAGGCCGTGATGTCGACGCCCTCGGGCGGAGCGGTGATGACCGGGTTGGCCTGGTCTTTGGTCCAGTACCGCAGGTCGGCCGATCCCCTGGCCACGCAGGGGAGTTCGTGGTCTCCGTGCCTGCCCGAGTAGACGAGCGTAGGCACTCCCCCGTCGTTCACCAGGACACCGGACCAACAGCCATCGCGGTCCGGGCCGTCCGAGCCTGGCACCAGGGCGACTGGCTCATCGGCCCAGTGCACGAGGTCGGTACTGGTCGCGTGGCCCCAGTGGATGCGGTGGTGGGCGGCGGCGAGCGGGTTGTACTGGTAGAAGAGGTGGTAGACGCCGTTCCAGTGACTCAGCCCGTTGGGGTCGTTGAGCCAGCCGCCGGGCGAGGTGAAGTGGAAGCAGGGGCGGTGGGGGTCGCGCAGGGCGCGCTCGGCCAGCCCCTCGGCGGTGGGACTGCCGGCGGGGAGGGTGAGGTCGTGGGTCATGCGGCGGTGGTCTCCGCTTTCTCGGTGTCGTCGGTGGCCTCGCCGTCCGGCCGGTCGGTGGCCTTCAGGACGCGGCGGGCGATGTCGGAGGCGGGTGCGCGCAGATGGCAGCGCACCCAGTGGGGCTGTCCGTCGTCTTCACCGACGATGTGGCGGACGGGCTCGGTGCGGCTGCACGCGCCGTCGTCGCCGTAGGGGCAGGACGTGGGGTTGAGGATCGCCTCGCGGAGCCTCGCGCGCTCGACGGGGTCGTAGCTGCCGGCCCGTTCGGGGTCGGGTACGGCGGACAGCAGTAGACGGGTGTAGGGGTGGGCGGGGGCGTCCATGACCGCCAACGCGTCTCCGCCCTCGACGAGTTCGCCGGCGAACATGACCATCGTGGTGTCCGCGAGGTAGCGGGCGGAGCCCAGGTCGTGCGTGATGTAGAGCATGGCGATGTCCCGCTCGTCGCGCAGGCGCCGCATCAGGTTGAGCACGCCGACACGCACGGAGACGTCCAGCATCGACGTCGGTTCGTCGGCCAGGATGAGGCGCGGGTCCACCGCCAACGCGCGAGCGATGGAGACGCGCTGACGCTGGCCGCCGGAGAGTTCGTGCGGGTAGGACTGGAGCATGTCCTCGGTCAGGCCGACCGTTTTTATCAGCTCGCGCAGCGCCTCTGGTGTGGCGGAGTGGCCGTGCAGGACGAGGGCCCGGGTGAGGAAGTGCTCGATGCGGTGGACGGGGTTGAGTGAGCCGAAGGGGTCCTGGAAGACCATCTGGACCTTGCGGCGGTACGCCCGTGATGCCCGGCGCGGCTCGGTGCGCAGGATGTCCTGGCCGTCGAGCAGTACCTGTCCGGCGGAGGGCTGTTCGAGGCGGGCGAGGCAGCGGGCGATGGTGGACTTGCCGCTGCCGGACTCGCCGACCAGGGCGGTGATCCGGCCGGCCGGCAGGTCGAAGGACACGTCGTTGACGGCACGGACGCGGCGCCGGGAGAAGACGGTGCCGACCTGGAAGTCCTTGGTCAGACCGCGTACGGACAGCAGGGGCTGGGTCATCGCGGGGCTCCCTGGGCACTCTGGGCCACCCACCGGCCGGGGGCGATCTCGCGCAGGTCGGGGATGTTCATGGAGCAGTCCGAGCGGTCCTCGGGACAGCGGACGTGGAAGCCGCAGCTGTCGGCGGTGCGCGGGGCGTCGAAGAGGCCGGTGAGCTCTTGGCGCGGGCCTGTCAGCGGCGGGAAGGCGTTCATCAGCGCTTCGGTGTAGGGGTGGAGCGGCCCCGCGAACAGGTCCTTGGCGTCGGCGAGTTCGACGATCCGTCCGCCGTACATCACGCCCATGCGGTCCGACAGCTCGATCATCAGGGACATGTCGTGGGTGATGAACAGGATGGAGAAGCCCAGCTCCCGCTGGAGGTCGCGGATCTGCGCCATGATCTCCTGCTGCACGACCACGTCGAGCGCGGTGGTCGGCTCGTCCATGATCAGCAGCCGGGGGTGGAGTGCGACGGCCATGGCGATGACCACGCGCTGGCGCATGCCGCCGGAGAGCTGGTGCGGGTACGCCTTCAGCCTTCCCGGGTCGATGCCGACCAGCTGAAGCAGCTCGCCGGCCCGCTCCCGCGCGAGCCGCTTCTTCAACTTCTCGTGGGTGGTGAAGATGTCGACGATCTGCTCGCCGATGGTCAGGACGGGGTTGAGGGAGTTCATCGCCGACTGGAAGACCATGGCGATCTCCTGCCACCGGAAGGCGCGCAGCTCCCGTGGGTCCAGGGCGAGGACGTCCCTGCCCTGGAAGCGGATGCTGCCGGCGGTGATCTCCGCCGGGGGCTTCAGCAGCCGCATCACGGCGTTGGCGATGGTCGATTTGCCGCAGCCGGACTCCCCGGCGAGGCCGAAGATCTCTCCGGCGCCGATGGAGAAGGAGACGTCGTCGGTGCCCACGACGGTGCGTCCGTCGCTGCGGTATTCGACGCGCAGGCCGCTCACCTCAAGTACGGGTTCCATGGCTCAGCCCCTCCTCTCACGTCGGGCACGGCGGTTGCGCAGCCTCGGGTTGGTGATCTCGTCGACCGCGTAGTTGACCAGCGCGAGCGCGAAGGCGACGAGCGCGATGCACAGTCCGGAGGGGACGAAGGCCCACCACGTGCCGGTCATCAGCGCGCCGTCGTTGCTGGCCCAGTACAGGTTGGTGCCCCAGCTGACGACGCTGCTGTCGCCGAGGCCGAGGAACTCCAGGCCGGCCTGGGCGCCAATGCCGAAGATCACGCAGCCGAGCAGCGTGGTCATCACCACGGACGCCATGTTGGGCAGGATCTCGAGGAACATGATCCGCAGCGGGCGCTCCCCGGTGACGACGGCCGCGGCCACGAAGTCCTTGCCCCGGATCGACTTGGCCTGCGCCCGCAGGACCCGGGCCGAGCCCGCCCAGCCGGTGACGACGAGCACCAGGATCACGGTGGAGGTCCCGGGCGGCAGGAACGCGGCCAGGATGATGAGCAGCGGCAGGCCAGGCAGCAGCAGGAAGACGTTGGTGACCAGGGTCAGCGCGTCGTCCACGATGCGGCCGAAGTACGCGGCGGCGAGGCCGACGACGATGGCGACGCCCGTCGCCACGAGCCCCACGGTGAACCCGACGAAGAGCGAACTGCGCGCACCCCACAGGGTGAGGGCGAGCACGTCCTGACCCTTGGCGGTCGTACCGAGCCAGTGTGCGGCCGAGGGGGCCTGACTGCCCGTGGAGTTGATGAGCGACGGGTCGCCCGGTGCGAGGACGGGTGCGAGCAGGGCCAGCAGCGCGAAGACGGCGAGCAGGATCAGACCGGTCAACGCCTTCTTGCTGTCGATGAGCTGGCGCACCAGTCCGCGTCGGCGGGAGGTGCGTGCGGGGGTGGTCGGCGTGGTGGCCGTCGCGATCTCGATGGCGGTCATGTCGGCAGCCCCCTTCAGCGGACGCGGACGCGCGGGTCGAGGCGGACGTAGACGAGGTCGACGAGGAAGTTCGCGATCAGCACCGCCGCCGTGATCGTCAGGAAGATGCCCTGCATCAGCGGGTAGTCCAGGCCCTGGACGGCCATCAGCAGCTGGTAGCCGATGCCGGGGTAGGCGAACACGACCTCGGTGAGCAGCGCGCCGCCGACGACGAAGCCGAGCGCCATGCCGAAGTTGGTGACGGAGGGGAGCAGCGCGTTGCGGGCGGCGTAGCGGAACATGATCCGCGAGGGGCTGAGCCCCTTCGCCTCGGCCATGGTGATGTAGTCCTCGGCCGCAGTGGCGATCATGGTGTTGCGCATGCCGAGCATCCAGCCGCCGATGGAGACCAGCACGATGGTCAGCGCGGGCAGCACCAGGTGGGTGGCGACGTTGGAGAGGAATTCGCCGTTGAAGCCGGGGGTCAGTCCGACGTCGTAGGCGTGCCGCATGGGGAACCAGCCGAGGCTCACCCCGAACAGGTACAGCGCGCCCATGGCCAGCCAGAAGTAGGGGAACGAGCCGACGAAGATCAGCAGGGGCGGGAAGGCGGAGTCGAGGACGCCGCCGCGCCGCCAGGCGGCGACGATGCCGAGCAGGTTGCCGAGCACGGCCGCGATGACGAGCGCGACGCCACCGAGGAGCAGGGTCCAGCCGATCTGCGAGCCGATCACGTCGGTGACCGGGGTGGGGAAGCGGGTGATGGAGATGCCGAGGTCGCCGGTGAAGACGCTCTTGATGTAGCTGAGGTACTGCTCCCACAGGGGGCGGTGGTCGAGGCCGAAGAGTTTCCGCAACTGGGCTATCTGGTCGGGCTGCATCGTGCCCTGGGCCTGCGCGAACATCCGGGAGACCGGGTCGCCCGGCATGAAGCGCGGGAGCACGAAGTTCAGGGTGAGGGAGGCCCAGAAGGCGAGCAGATAGAACCCCAGGTTGCGCAGGATGAGACGCACGGGTCGTGCTCCTGTCGTAGGGGGTGCGGGGGTGCGGTGGGGAGCGGCCGTCCGGGGAGGAGGACGGCCGCCGATCCGTGCGTCAGCTCTTGACGGGCTTCAGCGAGGTGAGCACGAGGATCGTGCTGCCGTTGCGGTTGCCGAGGGTGGCGTACGGGTTCTCTTCGGTGGGCCAGCCGGTGAAGCGGGCGTCCGTGTACGCGCCCCACTCGGGGCCGGTGAACAGCGGGACGACGGGCGCGTCCTTGTTGTACAGCTCCTGCAGGCCGTTCGTCTGCTCGCGCTGCGTCTTCTCGTCCGTGGCGGCGGCGAAGGCGTCGATGAGCTTGTCGGCCTTCTTGTCGCCGAAGCGGTGGTAGTTCTCCGTGGCCTGCTTGCCGACCGGCTGCACCATCTTGGTCGACATCACGCCGCGGTAGTACTCGTACGGGGTGGCGCCGTTGTTGCTCCACACGATGCCGGTGTCGAAGGTGCCGGTGTTGTACGAGGACGAGACCGCCGACCAGTCGGGCGTCTTCACGGTGGCGGTGATGCCGACCTTCGCCAGGTCCTGCTTGATGATGTTGGCGACGGAGATCCAGTCGGAGGAGGCGGAGCCGACGGAGATGTCGAGGGTGAAGTTCTTGCCGTTCTTCAGCTTCCGCTTGCCGCCGCTCTCCTTGTAGCCGGCCGCGTCGAGGGCCTTGGCTGCCGCGTCGGTGTCGTACTTCGTCCAGGTGCAGGAGGCGGCCAGCGACGTGTCACGCCACTTGTCGTAGGTGTGGGCCAGGCCCGTGCAGTCGGCGGGTTCGGCGTAGCCGTTCATCGCGACCTTGGTGATCTGGTCGCGGTCGACGGCCATGCTGAGCGCCTTGCGCGCGGCCGGGTCGTTGAACGGCGCCTTGGTGGTGTTCAGCTGCCAGTTGATCATGGCGCCGGTGGCCGGGAACCAGTAGTGGTTGTGCTTCTTGTCCTTGGCGACGAAGGACTTCTCGATGTCCGGGATGAACGACTGCGTCCAGTCCACCTCGCCGTTGGTGAAGGCGATGTTGGCGCTGTCGTTGCCGGAGAAGGCGAGCATCTGGATGCCGGCGATCTGCTGCTTGTCCGGCTGCCAGTAGTCGGGGTTCTTGCGCAGCTCGTAGGACTGGCTCTGGAACTTCTCGATCTTGGTGTACGGGCCGGTGCCGACCGGGTTCGGGTTGGTGAACCTCGCCGGGTCCTTCACCTTGGACCAGATGTGCTTCGGCAGGATGTAGTGGCCGCTGATCTCGTAGAAGGCGGTCGAGAACGCCTTGTTGAAGGAGAACTTCACCGTGTGGGCGTCGACCGCGGTGACCGTGTCGAGGTAGTCGAAGCCGCCCAGCACCTTCTTCTGGAGCTCGAAGGTGTAGACGACGTCGTCGGCGGTGAGCGGCTTGCCGTCCGACCACTTGACGCCGTCGCGCAACGTGAAGGTGAGGGACTTGCCATCCTTGGCCTGCTCCCACTTGGTGGCCAGCCACGGCGTGTCCTTGGCATCCGCCATGCTGTGCACCGCCAGCGGCTCGTAGACCGCCTGCAGGGTCATAGGGGCGGCCTGCGGGGAGAGCGGGTTGAAGTTGCGCGTGAACGTCGCCAGGTCCTCGCGCGGGATGGTGAGCAGCTGGTTGCCGGAGGTGTCACCGGCGCCGGCGGCGCCCGAGCCACCCGTACAGGCGGACAGGACCAGGGCTGCGGCGGCGGTCGCGGTGACCGCTCTCAGGGCGGGCCGAAGCCGCCGCGGGGCGATGGAGGGTGCCATAATGGAGACTCTTTTCCTCTCTTCAACACACAGGACGAAGACGGGATGGGATTACTCGGCGGACTGATTCGCAGTCAGACCGACGAGCGTTCGAGCAGCGGGCAGTCGATCGTCACCCGGTGGGTGTCGAGCGGCTGCCCCGCTGCGAGGGCGGCGAGCATGTCGACGCCCTTGGTGCCCATGGCTTCGAAGGGCAGGGCGAGCGTCGTCAGCTTCGGCCGCAGATAGGCGGCGATGAGTTCCTGGTTGTCGAACCCCACCACGGCCACGTCGTGCGGGATGCGCAGTCCACGTTCCTTGATCGCGTCGTACGCACCCATCGCCATCCGGTCGTTGCCGCAGAACAGAGCGGTCGGCCGATCGGCGGCCGGACGGTCCAGCAGTTCGCAGGCGGCGGTGTAGGCGCCGTCGGCGGTGGCCCAGCCGGGGATGACGAGGGAGGGGTCGGGGGTGATCCCGGCCTCGCGCAGGGCACGTTCGTACCCGTCGCGCCTGCCGATGGCGGCCGGGATCGCCGGGTCGAGGTTGATGAACCCGATGCGGGTGTGACCGGCGTCCAGGAGCCGGCGGGTCGCCTTGTATCCGCCCGACACCTCGTCGGGCAGGATGCACGGCAGCTCTCCTGCCGCGTCGTAGCAGTTCACGAGCACCGTCGGCACCTCGCGGGCGGCCTTCGGCAGGCTGACGGCCCGGTGCCAGGTCGTGGCGTACAGCAGCCCTTCCACGCGGTGCTCCAGCATCTGGTCGAGCGCGGCGGCCTCCTGCACGGGATCGCCCTCGCTCGCGGCGATCAGCAGGAACCTCCGGTCACCCCAGGCGCGGCTCTGCGCGCCCGTGATCACCTCCGCCGCGAAGGGGCCGGTCACGATCTCGGTGATCAGACCGAACCAGCCGCTGCGGTTGGCGGCCAGCGCCCGCGCCCCGGCGTTGGGCCGGTAGCCGAGCTCCTCGATCGCCTCCAGGATCCGCCGACGGGTCTCGTCAGGGATGGCGGCGCCGGGCTTGTCGTTGAGGACGAAGGAGACCGTGGTCCGCGAGACACCCGCGCGTTGAGCCACATCGCTCATGGTCACGCGCTGCGTCTTGTTCGTGGCCACTTTCAGTCCCCTTCGGTCGGTGGAGGTGCGCTGTGGCCCCTCCGGTTTCGCGCTTTAATAACGCGCGTTACTTCAGTGTTGCTGGGAAGTTACGGCCGCCTTATGCGGCATGTCAATACACGCCGGTAACGAAGAGGGACGGAACCACACGCCTCCTCGGTGCCATCGACATCGCGCGAGACGGCCAAGGTCACGGCATGGCTGTGACTCACCGGCGAGCGCGCCGAGGGATGCGGCTCAGGGTCGCTTGGCGAACACGTCGATGCGCTCGGGGTCGCGCTCGATGACGGGATCGAGGATCTCGTCGACGCGCTTGACCAACGCGTCGTCCAGCGTGACGTCCGCCGCCTTGGCGTTCTCAGCGATCTGCTCGGGGCGGGATGCTCCGACGATGGCCGCGGAGACATTCGTGTTGCGCAGCACCCACGCCAGGCTCAGGGTCGCCAGCGACATGCCTGCTTCGGCAGCGAGCGGAACCAGTTCCTGGACCCGGGCGAGGACCTCGTCGCGCAGCCATCCGGCCACCGCGTCGCTGCCACCGTTCGTGTCGGTGCCACGGGACCCGGACGGCGGTTGCGCTCCCGGCTTGTACTTGCCGGTCAGTACGCCCTGGGCGAGCGGGGACCACACGATCTGGCCGATGCCCAGCTCCTGGCAGACGGGGACGATCTCCGGCTCGATCACACGCCACAGCAGGGAGTACTGCGGCTGGTTGGACACCAGACGGATCTTCAGCTCCCGGGCCAGCTGCGCCGCGGCCCTGATCTCTTGCGGCTTCCACTCCGAGACGCCGATGTAGTGCGCCTTGCCCGAGTGGACGACATCGGCCAGGGCCTCCATCGTCTCCTCGAGTGGAGTGGCGTAGTCGTAGCGGTGAGCCTGGTAGAGGTCCACGTAGTCCGTGCCCAGGCGACGCAGCGAGCCGTTGATCGACTCCATGATGTGCTTGCGGGACAGGCCGCGGTCGTTCTTGCCCGGGCCGGTCGGGAAGTAGACCTTGGTGCAGATCTCGACACCCTCACGGCGCACGCCCTTGAGGGCGGCGCCCAGTGCCTCCTCCGCCCGGGTCTCCGCGTACACGTCGGCGGTGTCGAAGGTGGTGATGCCGGCGTCGAGAGCGGCGCGTACACAGGCCGTGGCCGCGTCCTGGTCGACCTGCGAGCCATGGGTGACCCAGTTCCCGTAGGCGATGGCGCTGACCAGCATGCCGCTGCCGCCCAGATGGCGATGCTCCACGCTCGGTGTTCCTTTCTGGAGACGTAGGAGACCGTGGCCAGCGAGGCACCCGCACCCTCGCTCATGACCACACGGCGTGTCTCGCCCGTGGCTACTTCTCGTGTCCGGTAAGCCACAGGAGGCGCGACATTGCCTCTAGTTTCGCGCTTTAATAACGCGCGTTAGTGGTAGGTTGCCAGGAAGTTACGGGCGTTTCGCACGGCATGTCAATACCTAGGCATGGGCCTGCATTAGGCCACCGTGCGGTGTCCCTTCGCCCGTACGTACGCCCGGGCCGCCTGGCACCGGCCACCAAAGCCCATGCGCGGACCGCGGCAGCCCCGCGCGCTTTCCCAGAGAGGCAGACCGTCCCATGGCTCGACTCGAGTCCCCCAGCGGTGTCACCGTCCTCGGTGAGTGCGTCGCCGACGCCTTCACCGACCCCGCCCTGTCCGGCCCGAGCGAACTCGCCCTGCGCGCCCTGCCCGGTGGCGGCCCCGCCAACACCGCCGTCGCCCTTGCCCGGCTCGGTACTCCCACGCGCTTCCTCGGGCGGCTCTCCCACGACGTCTTCGGCACGCTCTTCCGCAGCCGCCTCAGCGACTCCGGCGTCGACCTGAGCGGCAGCGTGACCGCCCCCGAGCCCAGCACCCTCGCCGTCGCCACCCTCGACGAGACCGGCCAGGCCACCTACACCTTCCACGCCGACAGCACCGCCGACTGGCAGTGGACCGCCGACGAACTCTCCGCCACCCAACACGACGGCACCGTCTGCCTGCACACCGGCTCCCTGGCACTGATACGTCAACCCGGCGGCAGCCGCATCGAGGACCACCTCGCCAAGGCACACGAGCACGTCACCGTGTCCATCGACCCCAACGTCCGACCCCTGCTCGTACCGCCCCCCGCCTACCGCGACCGGCTCCCACGCTGGTGTGCCCTCGCTGACATCCTCCGCCTCAGCGAGGACGACCTCGCCCTGCTCCTCCCTGGCGCCAGCCCTGAAGAGGCTTGCGACACCTGGCACGCCGCCGGCGCAGGCCTCGTCGTCATCACCCTCGGCTCACGCGGCGCGCTCGCTTCCCTCGACGGCCTTCGCGTCACCGTCCCGGCTCCGGCCGTCAACGTCGTCGACACCGTCGGCGCCGGCGACTCCTTCACCGCGGGCCTGCTGCACCGACTCGCCGCACTTGGCCACCTGGGCGGGCGGCTCGACCGGCTGAGCCTCCAAGACGTCACCGAAGCCTGCGCCTTCGCCGCCCGCGTCGCAGCCCTGACCTGTTCCGTCGCCGGTGCGAACCCGCCCTGGGCAGGCGAACCGTCACTGAAGACCGGCATCGAACGGCTACTGCCACATGCCTGAACGCGGCGTACCTGTTCCCGCCGCGATGACTGCGGGAACGGGCGTCCTTCCATCCGTCGCTCGGAACAACCGGACGGGCCGGCGCCCTGCCAGACGTTACGGCTCGGTACGCGATAGCCAGGGATCTCCGCCGGATGCGAGGGTCCCGGCGATCCTGCGAGACTGCCGACATGACTGGCATGATCGTGGTCAGTGACTACGCCCCCCGATGGTCCGAGCGGTTCGAGGAACTGCGGCGGCGATTGGCACCTCACGTCGCGGATCTGGCTGTGTCCATCGAGCATGTCGGCAGTACGGCCGTGCCCGGGTGCGCCGCCAAACCGATCATCGACCTCGACATTGTGGTGTCCGAGGAGGCCGTCATGTCGGAGTTGATTTCCTGGCGCAAGGTCGCCTGGACCACGGGGATCTTCTTGCCGGCCGGAGCTGCTTGCGGTCGCGGATCTTGCGGGCGGGGAAGTCGACCACCTCGTCGAAGGTGGTGGGCTCCACGGGGTTGACCCGGAGGAGCGCCTGGAGAAGGGTCGTTTTGCCCGACTCGTTCTGGCCGGCGAGGCAGGTGACGTCACTCTCGACGTCGAATATGTCGGAGTCCTCGACGGACCGGTAGTTGGTGATGTGTGCTCTGACCAGTTGCACTTTGCCTGGGGGCCCCGGCTGATCTCGTTTCCCGGGTGAGCTCTTGCCTGGTCCAGGCCGGCTTTGAGGTGTTGGGCGACGCGAACAGCGGGGTTCCGGGGCTGCGGGTGACCGAGGTTTCTGCGGGGGCTTTGGTCAGCTGGGCGGCCTCGGACGGGTTCACCGCGCTCGCCCGTGACCAGGCGGGCCGTGCAGCGAGCAACGACAGCATGAGAGTGATTGTGCAGACCGCAGTAGTAGGACTGCTGGTCCAGCTTGGACACACCGTCACCGACACACCTGATGGCGGTGGCGTGGTGGTGCTCGCCGAAGCGGCCCTGCCGCGAGGCGACACGGGCAGCTGGGCAGCGGCCCGCCCGACGTATGGGCGTCGGCGGTGTGCGTGAAGGCACGGCTGGAGGCGCTGAAGGCGGCCGCCATCGTCGCAGGAATACGCCCCATCTGGATCGAACAAACGTTGGAAGAAGCGTCCTGGCCTATCGGCCCGGTTGTCGGAATGTGATGCGTACGGACGCTTCAGTTGACGGTCATCAGCACACGTCCCACCGCCGGCCTGCCTGGCCACTCTGTCGGAGTAGTACTCGAAGGCGTCCCGTCGGCATGCGCGGGAGTGCGAACGGCTCATCCCAGCACCGCGAGAGCCTGATCACCCGGGCCGTCCACCGTCATGACCGGGCGCCTCACCCACACTGAACAGGTGGGCTCGCTCACGGGGGACCGGGAACGGCGTCCGCTGCGTGGTCATCCCCACAGTCTCGCAGCTGCGTTTCCTGGCGGCAGCTGCTTTTCCCCGGCCGTCGCGCAGCGCGCCGATTGGCCACCCTTCCTGAGGCGTTGAACGCCGAGTGAATCAATATCTGTTCCCGAGGGATCAGTTTTTGGAGGGCCATGCAGCGGGAATTTTTGCCGCGAAGAGCAGAGCGGAATTATCCAACGTGCATGGGCCGTTCCGGCGTGCTATTGTCCATCTCAGTTGCAGTTGTGGTTCCCAAAACTTCAAGTGCCCCCGCGAGGCTTCTGCCGGTCGGGAGCGCTTTTGTATTTCCGGTCGTTTCCGGGCGGGGTAATCATCGCGGCGACATGGCGTTCGCGCAGTGCGGACGCCGATGCACTGCCCCAAAGGAGATATGACATGGCTGCTGGTACCGTGAAGTGGTTCAACGCGGAAAAGGGTTTCGGCTTCATCGAGCAGGACGGTGGCGGCGCAGACGTGTTCGCCCACTACTCGAACATCGCTGCGCAGGGTTTCCGTGAGCTGCTCGAGGGCCAGAAGGTGACCTTCGACATCGCGCAGGGCCAGAAGGGCCCGACGGCCGAGAACATCGTTCCCGCCTGACGCTCACGCACCATCTGTAGCTGGGGCCCGCATCCTCCGGGGTGCGGGCCCCAGCTGCACGCGTTTCCGCAGCGGCTTTCACCCGCGGGACGCTCCCGGAGGAATCCGCAGTACCACCACAAGCGGTTCCTCCCTCAGAGCGTAGGCGCATCCTGAAGGGCTGCCCCACAGCCGGCGCCTGGATCTCAAGGTCCCCCTCGCGTCACCAATTCCAGCACCTGCGCCCCCGGAGATTTCGGCCGGCCAGATCTGCTTTCTTTTGCCACCGGTCCATACTTGTAATTTTCCGTGCCGTTCATCGCAGCGGGAATTCCTTGATATGTGCCACATCGAGGAAGGTTCCGCATGAACCGCACGTACACGAAAGATCGCTCCACCCGCACCCGTGACGGCCGTGCCGATGCCGGAAGGGGCGGCAGCGGCTACGGCTCGCAGACATCGCGCCGTTCCGGCGGGCCTGCCCGTTCCGGCGGTTACGGACGTCGGCCCGCCCCAGTGCAGGGTGAGTTCGCGCTGCCCAGGACGATCACCCCCGCGCTGCCCGCCGTCGAGGGCTTCGCCGATCTCGACATGCCCGAGCAACTACTGGCCGAACTCGGCAGGCAGGGTGTGACCGCACCGTTCCCGATCCAGGGAGCGACGCTGCCGAACTCCCTGGCGGGCCGTGACGTCCTGGGACGCGGCCGCACCGGTTCCGGTAAGACCCTGGCCTTCGGCCTCGCTCTACTCGCCCGCACCGCTGGTCAGCGTGCCGAGCCCCGCCAGCCGCTGGGGCTGATCCTCGTACCCACGCGTGAGCTGGCACAGCAGGTGACCGACGCGCTGACCCCGTACGCCCGCTCCGTGCGGCTGCGGCTGGCCACCGTGGTGGGCGGCATGTCGATCGGCCGGCAGGCCAGCGCGCTGCGCGGCGGAGCGGAGGTCGTCGTCGCGACGCCGGGTCGGCTCAAGGACCTCATCGACCGAGGCGAATGCCGGCTGAACCACGTGGGCATCACGGTGCTGGACGAGGCCGACCAGATGGCCGACATGGGGTTCATGCCCCAGGTCACCGCGCTGCTCGACCAGGTGCGCCCGGAGGGGCAGCGGATGCTGTTCTCCGCCACCCTGGACCGCAACGTCGACCTGCTGGTACGCCGCTATTTGACCGACCCCGTCGTGCACTCCGTCGACCCGTCGGCCGGTGCGGTCACGACGATGGAGCACCACGTCCTGCACGTCCACGGCGCCGACAAGCACGCCGCCACGACGGAGATCGCCGCCCGGGACGGTCGCGTGATCATGTTCCTGGACACCAAGCACGCCGTCGACCGGCTGACCCAGGACCTGCTCAACAGCGGGGTACGGGCCGCCGCGCTGCACGGCGGCAAGTCGCAGCCCCAGCGCACCCGCACGCTGGCGCAGTTCAAGTCGGGGCACGTCACCGTGCTGGTGGCGACCAACGTCGCGGCGCGCGGCATCCACGTCGACAACCTCGACCTGGTCGTCAACGTCGATCCGCCGACCGACCACAAGGACTACCTCCACCGCGGCGGCCGTACCGCCCGCGCCGGCGAGTCCGGCAGCGTCGTCACCCTGGTCACGCCGAACCAGCGCCGAGGCATGGTCCGTCTGATGTCGGACGCCGGAATCCGGCCGCAGACCACCCAGGTCCGCGCGGGCGATGAGGCCCTGAACCGGATCACCGGCGCGCAGGCCCCCTCTGGCATCCCGGTCGTCATCACCGCACCGGTGGTCGAACGCCCCAAGCGCGGTGCCACCTCCCGAGGCCGACGCAGCCCCGCCTCGGCGACCCGGCGCACGCCCGTGCGCCGGTCTGTCGTCGGCGCGGCGGCCTAGGCCCTTCGTGATCAGGAATCCGGCCCATCTCTGCAGGAGGCACCTTTGACGCTGGTTCAGACGCAGCCCCGCCCGGAGGACGCCGATTCGGTGCACAGGACGGCGGCGGAGGTCATGGACGCGGCCGGACCGCAGGTCTGTGACGACATGAGCGTCGAGGTGGCGCTGGCCGTCATGGCCGCCGCCCGCACGGACCGGCTGGTCGTCTGTGACCAGGACGGCCAGTGCACCGGCCTGGTCAGCCGGACCGAACTCGCCGCCGTCCGTGACAACTCCGACTACACGGACCGTGTCCGCCTGCGCGACATCCTCGGCGACCACGGTTCGTTCGCCTCACCCGTGACCACGATGGCCGAAGCCGAGCACGCGATGCGCACCCGTCGGCTCGGTGTCCTGCCGGTGGTCGACGAGCAAGGCAGCGCCCTGGGCATCCTCGCCCTCTCCCGCTGAAGCACCTCGCCCCTGGTCGAGCCGTTCTTTCCTTCTCTCTGTGAGGCCACATGCGCTGCGTCATCGCCCGCTTCCCCTTCGAGCTCACCAAGGGCGGCGTGCTGGAATCGATGAAGGGCATCAAGCCCGAGCCGGTCACCGGTGAATCGGTGATCATCGGTCGTCGCCACTACCCCGTCAAGCAGGTCGGCGAGGTCATCACGCGCCAGGACCGTCGTGACTTCAGCGCCGCCGAAGTCCTGCGGGCCATGGCTCAGCTCGGCTTCACCTGCCGCGCCGTTCCCAAGGCAGCGCCGCTGGGCATTCTCAGCGCGGTGCAGCACGCCTCCGCGATGCTCGGCGCCCCCGTCACGGTCTGACCGGGTAAACAGACACAAGCCGACACCTGACCAGCAGTGTGGGGGGGGGGGGCGCGCGGGCCCGCGCGCCGCCCGCGGCCTGGGGACGCCCGCCGCCGCGCCCCC
>NZ_JBSHAF010000026.1:101353-161964 GCF_053611365.1 Streptomyces sp. NPDC054813
TTCCCCCGTGTGCACTCCCCCTCGCGCGCTCTGCGGCCCCCCCCCTCTCGCCCCTGGCCGTCAAACCACAACCCCCCCCACACCCACTGGGGGGGGGGCCCCCCGCGCGCCGGGGGGCCCCCCCCACACTGCGTGCAGCCGGTCCCCATCGATGTCGCTCAGTGGTCGCAATAGCTGAAGTCGCCCACGGCCCAGGCGTTGACGTCCTCGATCGCAAGCCGGTACCCCCACCCGTCTTAAGGACCCCCAGGGTGCCCTGCGGGATCTGGGCGACATGGAAGTGCAGACGCGTGGGTGGCCCGTCCTTCTTCGCGGGGAGTCGAAGACGGCGACAAACTCGTCCAAGTGAGCGGAATCCGTCAGCACATCCGGTACCCTGCGCCTCCACATGGCTGCGACGGCCCATCGACCGGTGATGACAGCGCCACTGGTGACCACAGTCAGACTCTGGTTGCTCTGGTCAGACTCCACCGGGGCGCCGGCGTCAGCGAGCAACTCGTCAGGCTGCGCCTTGAGCGGTGACGCTACCGGGCAAGGAAGGCGCTCACGGTCTTGCCGCCGGAGGCCCGGCGGGTGACCGCCGTTGCGTGGCGAGGCGGGTGACCATGGGCCAGCCACAGCCCCTGGTGCTGCCGTTCAGGTCAGGGGTGCACATGCGCGGCAGATGCCGGCTGGGATCGTGAACGGCGACCTCGATGGTGTCGGGGCGCGCAGTCTCCACGAGACGCAGTCTCGGCCGGTGCGCGCCAACGGTAGGCGCGGCGCGGTCGGCGACGTCACGCTCAGCCCGATGTGCTGCGCGGCGGGGGCCACTGAGTGCGCCGGACCGAGCCTCGGAGCTGCTTGAACCATCTGCGGGCCGGTCGAGGCGGACTGCCTCATCTTCAAGTACGCAAAAATCTATGCCAGCCGGAGTAGACATTCGGCGGCGATGTGGTTATGGTTTCTCTCGTAGTCGAGATCGAGCAAGGCCCGGCAGACATGAACTGCCGGGCAGTGGTACGCAGTTGCAGTAGGCATGACGGTGCGGTGGTGGAGTTCCGAAGCCAGAGCGTTTTGCAGGACGGCGACGGGACTGACGACCGGACCGGGTGGCCCGCAGTGATCAGGGGCCGCCATGAGCAGCACCGCAGTGGCAGTGCCGGTAAGTGAAGGTTCGCAGTACCCAGCAGTGAAGTCAGTGAGCAGTACCTCGGTGAAGGCGTCGGCTGCGGGCGCGCGCACCGGGAGGTTCGGCAGTGGGGTTCCAAGCCAGAGTAGACGCAGGACGGGCGACGGGGCTGGCTGCCGAAGAGTGGCGCTGTTCGAGGCCACCAGCAGTTCGCAGTTTCCGTCAGTGAGTAGTTGATCAAGAGGGAAGAACGGAGGAGCCGAGCGCCATCAGGATCGCCCGGGTGGAAGTCTTGGACCCGGGTACCGCAGGACATCGATAGTGAGGTGGTCTCCGGTCGAGCAACCGCGATCCCCGCGCCCCCGACAGTGTCTCGGTCGGGTCTGCGGAAACAGAGGGCCGGTGCAGTATCAGGGCCGGCAGATGGTGTAGTAGTTCCTTCGGGGCCCTGGTGCCAGTACGGCGCCAGGGCCCCTCCACGCGTTCCACAGAGAGGTGCAATGACAGCAGACGACACGTTCGGCCGTCTCGATGACGACGACTACCCCGCCTACACCATGGGCCGGGCCGCCGAGATGCTCGGCACCACCCAGAGCTTCCTGCGCGCCATCGGCGAAGCCCGCCTCATCACCCCACTGCGCTCCGCAGGCGGACACCGCCGCTACTCCCGCTACCAGCTGCGCATCGCCGCCCGCGCCCGGGAACTCGTCGACCACGGCACCCCCATCGAGGCCGCTTGCCGCATCATCATCCTCGAAGACCAGCTCGAGGAAGCCCAGCGCCTCAACGCCGAATACCGCCGCGCCACCGGATCGGCGAACCCGACCGCAGCAGCATGAGATGAGCGGGCCCGTCCGCGTCGGCGGGCACCGCACGCATGGTCTGCTGTGCGGTGTGATCGTTTCCTGTGGTGACGCGGCGTGTGGGCGTGTAGCGTCTGCGTCAGCTGTCGTGGTTCGGAATTCCCTCTTGCCCACGCCTTCGGTGTGGGCGTTTTGCTGTGCTGTGCCGCAGGGACCAGGGCGATCACCTCTGCCTTCCACATGGAGTGGGAGGCGTTCATCGACTGGAAGGCATCAGACATGGCAACGGGAACTGTGAAGTGGTTCAACGCGGAGAAGGGCTTCGGTTTTATCGCCCAGGACGGCGGCGGCCCGGATGTCTTCGCGCACTACTCCGCGATCAACTCCACGGGCTTTCGTGAGCTCCAGGAGGGCCAGGCCGTGACGTTCGACGTCACCCAGGGCCAGAAGGGTCCGCAGGCCGAGAACATCAACCTGGCCTGACCTCGCAGACCTGCCCGGGGGAGCGCGCACACTACGTCCGTTGAGCGCCGCTCGTGGGGGCTTTGCCGCCCACCGGGCGAAGCGCCTGCTCTCATGCCGGGCGTACACAGGATCAGGGGCCGCGCAACCATCGCTGCGCGGCCCCTGATCTGTTGAGGCGGAGGCGGAGGCGGAGGCGGGTGCGGCCTCGGCCGAACTTCCTGACCTCAGTTGCTTCGAGCGTCGTCCGGTTCGGGTGCCGCATGCGCTGCGTCTCTGTTCGCACAGTCTGGAGCAGTAGACGGTCAGGTGCCCGTCCAGGCGGCGAGGAAGGCTTGCCGTCCATCCGGATCGTCCCATCTGCGGTCCGCATGCAGAACGCGCCAGGCGGTGAGCTCGAGATCTCGGAGCCACAATTCGCCGATGACCTGTGTCTTGAGGTCAGGCAAATGGTCGGACTCGGCGAGGGCTTGACCGATCACCTCCCCGGCCGCTATGCGCTGGGGCGGAGTCATCTCATCGACGGCCGAAAGGATCTGCCTGGCCAGGGCGGTTCCCTCTCCTTCCAGAGAACGCAGCACCTGTGCCTTCATGTTGACCGGTAGCAGATACGCGGTGCCCGACGACCTCCACAGGTCCGACCAGAAGCGTTCTCCTGCCTTGGTGGGAGCAGGCAGCGCGGCCAGCAGCCCGAGGAGATGGCCAGTGGCCGCATAGCCGTCGGAATGGGCGGCTGCGACGACCGCGATGCCGGCGACGCCCTCCACATCGAGCCGGCCGGCCTCGAGATGCGGAGCCAGGTCCAGTTGGTGTTCCAACTGGTCTGCGAGGGCGGTGGATACGTGGGGGCGGACCTCAGGAAGCATCGGCGATCCTTGCGCGTAGGCGAGCGGAGATGCCCGTTCGTAAGCCCTGATCTTTCCCATGGCCGGCCGTTCTACTCGGCTTCGGCAGGCCCAATCGGCGGGACTGTCAACGGGGCTGGAGTTCACACGGTGGCGAGCCGGCCCGGGCCCGGCGATGGCCCTGGGGTCCTGGACCGACCTTCAATGAATGCTGCCGGAGTGAGGTCTTTTAGCATGAAGGCATTGCTGTCAGTGACGCCCCGTCGCCCGAGGGAGAACGAGAAGCTGTGTCCCGTGATGCCGCTGAAGTCGAGTACAGTCACGTCGCCTCGGCGCGTGGAGAGCGCCGTGAAGACGGGCTACCCGACGGACCGCGAGGCGGAAATGCAGGGGAGAAGGCTCCCTCGGTCTCCGCCCTGGTGGAGCGGGCGGCCGACCTGGCCGAACCGATCAAGCCGAAATTGCGTGGCTGGCTCCATGCCGGAATGGTCCCTGCCGCACTGATCGCGGGTGTCGTACTCATCTGCCTGGCCCGTACCCCGCAAGCAGTCCTGGCCTGCGCCGTGTACTCGGTCACCGCCTGGCTGCTGTTCGCAACGAGCGCCATCTACCACCGCGGAACCTGGGGGCCGCTCGGCGAGGCTCTCCTGCGACGTCTCGACCACGCCAACATCTTCCTGATCATCGCCGGCACCTGCACCCCGCTGGCGGTGCTCCTGCTCCCGCCGGACCAGCGGTCCGTGCTGCTGTGGATCGTGTGGGCGGGCGCACTGGCCGGCATCGCGTCCCGGGTCTTTTGGGTCGGGGCTCCGCGCTGGCTGTACACCCCGTGCTACCTGGCCCTGGGGTGGGCACCGGTGCGCTACCTGCCCGACTTCCTCCACACCGGCGGAGCGGCCGTACTCACCCTGATCGTGGCCGGCGGTCTCCTCTACAGCGCGGGCGCGGTCGTCTACGCCCTCCAGCGCCCCGACCCCTCACCCCGCTGGTTCGGCTTCCACGAGGTGTTCCACGCCCTCACCGTGGCGGCCTTCACCGCGCACTACATCGCCATCTCCCTGGCCACCTACTGACCCCGCGACACGTGTTGCGGCCCGCGCCGCTCATCGCCCACGCTCCCGCGCGCTGGACCGCGACGGGCTGGGCGGTCTCCGAGGCATCGCGCCACGCGTGAAGGTCGTCCGTCGTGCCGCCTGCAAGTTGGCTGCTCTCCAGGGTGTGACGCGCCGTAGGCAGGTAAGGAGGGAGGAGCGAGAGAGTGACGACAGCGGTCTTCAGTTGGCCTGCGACGGAGGGGGCCTCGTGCTCGAGGCGCAAGACATCAGGGAATGGCGAGGCCACGACGTGGTCGACCACGAGCGGCACAAGATTGGCGTCCTGGAGGCGGTCTACGTCGACACGGCCACGGACCAGCCCGTGTTCGCAACGGTCACGGTCGGCCTGCCGACCCGGCACCGGCTGGTGTTCGTCCCCCTGGGCGACGCGACGGTCGGTCCCGGTTATCTGAAGGTCGCCTACGACAAGAAGCAGGTAAAGGAAGCGCCCTCGATCGGCACGGACGGCGAACTGCTCGCGGAGGACGAGAAGTCGGTCTTCGCGCACTACGAGCTCGCCTACCGCATGGGTGAGGGTGGCGAACGTCGCCTCGCCCGCCGCTGATGCCCCCAACAACGTCTCCCACCACGAGGTGACACCAATGGCTCTCTTCCTCCTGCTGGTTATTGTGGCCATCGTGCTCGGCATCATCGGTGTGGTGGCGAAGGGCCTGTTCTATCTGTTGGTCATCGGCGTGTTGGTTCTGGTCGCCGACTTCGTCCTCATCGGCCTGCGCCTGGGCCGCCGCCGCAGGCATCTTCCCCGGTGACGCGGTCAGCCGGTCAAGCGCCCCCCGGGCCGCCGGCCCGGGGACCGGACGTAGCGCGGTGTCGGAGCAGTCGTCGAGTCAGTGCCCGGGAGTGGTCCGTCCCGTCCTGGACGGTCGTGAGGCGTCGGTGAGGTCGGCGCCGGTGGCGGCGTCCCGCTGAGAGTGGTTGGTGCCGTGCCAGTGGCCGCGTCATCAGACGCTCTTCTGAGCAGCGAGTTCGTACCTGGCCGCAGCGGGCTCAGCGGTTTCTCAGTCTCAGGTCTGTGTCATTTCCTCACCGGCCGCGCTCAGATCGAGTGGCGCATCGAGACGCTCGTCCGGAACCAGGACGCTGTCCATCCCTACCTGTCAGCTCGTGTGGAGAACGGAGTGGAGTGCCGTGTCGATCGTGGGGTGGCTGAAGGTGAAGCCCGCCTTGTGCAGGGCCGCAGGGACGGCGCGGCAACTGCCTGTGATGCCCGTGGCGAACTCGCCGAGCGCCGCTCTGAGGGCGAAAGCGGGGACGGAGGCGATCGTCGGGCGATGAAGGGCGCGGCCCATCGCTCGCGTGATCTCACGGTTCGTCAGTGGTTCGGGGGCTGTGAAGTTGACGGGGCCTGTAAGTGTCTCGTCGTCGATCGCGAAGCGCAGTGCCGCGATGTGGTCGGTCAGCGAGATGAACGGCCAGTACTGGTCGCCGGAGCCGAGTCGGCCGCCCAGGCCGAAGCGGAAGAGCGGGAAGAGGCTGCCGAAGGCGCCGCCCTTGGCGGAGACCACGAGGCCGGTGCGGGGGTGCACCACCCGGATGCCCGCCTCCCGGGCAGTGTCCGCGGCGGCCTCCCAGCCGACGCAGACGGCAGCCAGGAAGTCGTCCCCGGGCGGCGCTGGGCGGTCGTCCGTCGTGTCGCCAAGAACCCGGCGGGGCTGCTGCGGTGGCTGGTGCCCGTGCTCGTGGTCGCGTCGTTCGCGCCCGACCTGTCCCTGCTCGGCGGCGGTACGCCCGGCAGTGGGCCGCTGGCCGTTGCTGCGCTGATGGTGATGCATGTGGTGGTCGCGGTCGTCGCCGTCACCGCTTATCGGCGCGTCCTGCCGCTGCCTGTCCGCTGACGCTGCCTGGCGTGCGCGACCGTGCCGACTGCCGACTGCGGGCGGTGTCCCGGGGGCCGGTACGACCGAGCTCCGGGAAACCGCCGTTCGCGCGCAGGAACGACCGTGCACGTCTTCCGTCTGCGTGACGGTTGCCCATCCCATCCATCGCGTGGATAACCCGGATACGGGATTCGGATCGCGCAGGGGATGGCACCGGCGCTTTGGCGCCCCCATAGTCGTCGCTACCGCACGCCGCTGTCCGGATGCCGCCGGCGTGCGAGCTTCCCCAGCATGCCGTGCGCCGTCGGTGCCCGTGAGGCATGCCCGCTCCCTTACGCCGTCCCCTGGAGTCGCCATGCCCGGTTCCGTGCCCCCGCCGCCTCACGTGGCGGTCGATGCCACCACTCCGTCAGCCGTCGCCGTGTCGGGCCCGGCCCATCTGCTGCGGGTGACCCTTCTGATGGCGGGCAGCTGTCTGCCGATCCTGGGGGCGGTGCTGATCGCCCCCGTGCTGCCGAAGATGCAGGACCACTTCGCGTCGGTCCCGGGGGCCAAGGCGCTGGTGCCCCTCGCGCTGACCGTCCCGGCGCTGGCGCTGGCGCTGCTGGCCCCGTTCGCCGGGGTGATCGTGGATCGGGTGGGCCGCAAGCGCCTGCTGGTCGTGGCGACCGTCCTGTACGCGCTGTTCGGCACGGCACCGCTGTGGCTGGACTCGCTGGGCGGCATCATCGCCAGCCGCGCCCTGGTGGGAGTGGCCGAGGCCGCGATCATGACCTGCTGCACGACGCTGATCGGCGACTACTACAGCGGTCACCGGCGGGTGAAGTACCTCGCCCTGCAGACCATGTGCGCCTCCGCGTCGGCCACCGTCTTCTTCGTGCTCGGCGGCGCCGCCGGATCGGCCGGCTGGCGCATGCCCTTCTGGGTCTATGCCGTGAGCCTGGCGCTCGCCCCGCTGATGGCGACCGCCCTGCCAAACCCGGCGGGCCGCGCGGTCGGCGACGAGGCCCCGGCCGCGACTGCGGCCGTGGCGGGGGCCCGCCGCTCGTTCCCCTGGCGGCAGCTGGCGGGCATCTGTGGCCTCACCTTCTTCGGGGCGATGGTCTTCTACACCGTCCCGGTGGAGATGTCGTACCTGCTCGACGACCTCGGGGTGGAGAACCCCGGCGTGATCGGATTGGCCACCGCGATCGCCAGTGCCGCCACCGTGGGCGGAGCGGTCACCTTCGCCCGGCTCAAGCGTTCTCCCGACCCGATGCTGCCCGTCGTTCTCGCGGTCACCGCGGTCGGCTTCGGGGTGATGTTCCTCGCGGGCAACGCCCCGCTGCTGGTCATCGGGGCGGTCGTCAACTGTGTGGGCACCGGCATGCTGCTGCCCGCCCTTCTCACCAGTGCCATGTCCCGCCTGGCGTTCGAGGACCGCGGCCGCGGAACGGGGCTGTGGACGGCGGCCTTCTTCGGCGGTGAGTTCATCTGCCCGCTGGTGCTGCTCGCTGGGGAGTCCGCGGTCGGCAGTCTCGCCGGTGCGGTGGGCGTGCTGGGGCTGGCCGCCGCCCTCGTCGCGGCGGGGCTGTGGGCGGCCCGCCGCCGGGTGGGCGCCGTCGATCCCCGGCCGTTGCCGGAGCAGTTGGCCTGAGGGTGTGCGGGCCGACCGCCGAGAGCGCGTCGATCTCGGGCGTCGCCGGGCCCGGTCAGAGCCGGCCCGGCGGCAGCCCCGCGCTCTGGTCGACGGGCACGGCCTTCCCCGGGCCCTTGCCATTGCCGTAGCCGTTGGCCGCCAGCGTCGCGCCCACCTCCGCGGCCTTCTGCCGCAGCCAGATGTGGCCCGCGTCCTGAGCGTGCACCGGGTGCCACCACATCGCCTCCCGCACCGGTACCGCCTCGAAGGGGCAGGGCAGGACGCGCACCGAGGCGGATCGGACCGCCTTGCGCGCCAGGCGCTCCTGGATCATCGCGATCCGGCGGGTGCCCTCGACCATGAGGGGCAGCAGCTGGAAGGTCTGCACGGACACCTCCACCTGGGGACTGATCCCTATCATGCTGAGCTGGCGGGCGGCCGGGGCGTCGTACGGACGCTGGTAGACGGCCCAGGGCAGACGCTCCAGCTGGTCCAGGGTGAGTTCGTCACCGATCTCGGGGTGATCATCGGCGACCATGCACAGCCAGCGGTCCTGGTGGAGTTCGACGGCGGGGAAGCCGTCGATCACGCCGTGCGGCATCAGCAGTCCGTCGACGGTGCTCAGCACGGTGGCGGTGTTCTCCACGACGGACGGCGCCGGGTGCTGGAAGGTGAGCCGGATGCCGGGCGCCTCCTGGTGCAGGGCGCGGGCGAGCGCGGCGCCGAAGACGGCCGCTCCGTAGTCGGAGGCGAGCAGGGTGAACTCGCGGGTCTCGGCGGCCGCGTCGAAGTCGGCCTGGCTGGAGAAGACCCGCTCCAGCAGGTCGCACGCGGTGGCGCTGCGGTCCCGCAGGGCGGTGCCGAGCGGGGTCAGCTCGTAGGAGTTGCCGGTCCGGGCGAGCAATTCGTCGTCGAAATGGCGGCGCAGCCGGGACAACGCCGCGCTCATGGCGGGCTGGCTCAGCCCGATGCGCTCGCCGGCCCGGGTGACATTGCGCTCTTCCAGCAGCGCGCGCAGGGCGAGGACCAGATTGAGGTCGAGTCGGGACAGGTTCACCGGGCAACCACCTAGCAAGCGAGAGTCATCCATGTCATGGATTCGGCACATCCACAGGATTGATTTCCGTGATTAACCGATCGGGGCCAGAGTAGACCGCAACCCAGCAGGAGGAAATCAGATGGCAATGCTCGCGCAACCTGCCGGCCCGTTCGCGCTCGGCACGTTCTCCACTCAGGACGGGGAGCCGTTTCCCGGCCTCCTGGCCAAGGGCCGGGTGCTCGACTTGAGCAGTGCCTTGGCCTGGGCACCGTCCAGCGTGCGCGCCGTGGTGGAGCGGTGGGAGGAGACCCTCCCCCTCCTGCACGCCTTGGCGGACGACGATGCCCTCGGCTGGCGTCCGCTGGAGGGCCTGCGGGTGCACGCCCCCATCGAGCCGCGGCAGATCTTCCAGTCCGGTGCCAACTACCGGCAGCACGTGATCGACCTGGAGGTCGCCCACCGCTCTCCCGACGACCCGCGTACGGTCGAGGAGGCGCGAGCGGAGATCGCCGCGGTCATGGACCGCCGGGCCGCCGAGGACCTGCCGTACGTGTTCATCGGTCTGCCGAGCGCGATCACGGGCCCGTACGACGACGTGGTCCTGCCCTCGTGGGCCGAAAAGCCTGACTGGGAGCTGGAGTTGGCGGCCGTCATCGCCAAGCCCGCCTACCGGGCGACGGTTGAGGAGGCCCTGGAGTACGTCGCCGGGTACACCATCGCCAACGATCTCACCGACCGGGCCACCGTGTTCCGCCGGGACATGAAGGCCATCGGCACCGACTGGCTGCGCTGCAAGAACGCTCCCGGTTTCACGCCGCTCGGCCCGTGGCTCGTACCTGCCGAGTCGATCGCGGATACCGGTGACCTGCGGGTCACGCTCAAGCTGAACGGCGACACCATGCAGGACGAGTCCACCAAGGACATGCTCTTCGGAGTCGCCCGGTTGGTGTCGTACGCCTCGCAGACGGCTCAACTCCTGCCCGGTGACCTGGTGTTGACCGGCAGCCCGGCCGGCAACGGCATCCACTGGGGACGGCTGCTGCGCGACGGCGACGTCATGGAGGGTTCCATCACCGGTCTGGGCGTGCAGCGCACCCGCTGTGTCGCGGAGGGAACGGCATGAGCCTGGACCGCCGCGACCCGGAGGGCGCGATAGCCGAGGCCGCCAAGGCGTACTCCAACTGGGGGCGTTGGGGTGAGGACGACGTGCTCGGCACGTTGAACTTCCTCGACGAGGGCAAGCGGCGCGAGGGCGCGTCGCTCGTGCGCCGCGGCGTGAGCTTCTCGCTGTCGCAGCGGTTCGACATGAACGGCCCGCAGAAGGGCTGGCGCCGGCGGACCAACCCGGTGCACACCATGCTCGACACGGGCACCGACGCGGCGCTGGGCAACCAGGGCTTCCCGCACGGCATCGGCGGTGCGGACGACGTGATCGCGATGCCGCTGCAGTGCTCCACCCAGTGGGACGGCCTCGGGCACATCTTCGACCACGGCAAGGCGTGGAACGGACGGCCCGCCGAGAAGGTGGTCACCTCCGACGGAGACCTCGTCACCGGCATCGAGCACATGGCACCGTACGTCGCCAGCCGTGGCGTGCTGCTCGACGTGGGCCTGGTCGTCGGCACGGACGGCGAGCTGCCCGACGGGTTCGCCATCACCGAGGAGCACCTCACCCGGGCCGCCGAGGCCCACGGGGTGACCGTCGGCCGCGGCGACATCGTGCTCGTCCGCACCGGACATCTCGCCCGCGCCCGGCGGGCCGGCTGGGGCGACTACGCGGGCGGCCCCGCGCCCGGCCTGTCGTTCACCACCGCCGGCTGGCTGCACGGCAGCGAGATCGCCGCGATCGCCACCGACACCTGGGGCTTCGAGGTACGGCCCAACGAGTTCGACAACGCCTTCCAGCCGCTGCACCAGGTCGTCATCCCCAACATGGGCCTGCTGATCGGCGAGATGTGGGACCTCGACGCACTCGCCGCCGACTGCGCCGACGACGGCGTGTACGAGTTCTGGCTCACTGCCGCTCCCCTCCCCATCACCGGAGCCGTCGGATCACCGGTCAACCCGATCGCCGTCAAGTAACCCGCACAACTGCCGGATGCGCCGTTCCCCGGACAGCAGCGGCGCATCAGGCCCGCACCCCCGTCCCCACCTCTGGCCCGCACTCCCAGCGGGCGAGCCGCAGCCCCCGCCGCCCGAAGTCGCGCGGCCCAACCCCGGGAGGAATCCCCGACATGGCTGACAGCCGCACTCTTCCCCAGCCTCCAGCCGGGGGCACACCCACCGTCCTGGTCATCGGCGGGGGCGCCTCAGGCAACGCCGTCACCATCCTGCTGCGCCGCGCCGGCATCGCCGTCGACCTGATCGAGGCCAAGCCGGACTGGAACGCCACCACCGGCTCCGGCATCACCCTCCAGGGCAACGCCCTGCGGGTCCTGCGCGAACTGGGCGTGTGGGAACAGGTGAAAGCCTCTGGATACGCCTTCGGCTCGCTGGGCGTGACCGCCCCCGACGGTACCGTCCTGTTCGTCGCCGAGGACATCCAGACCGGCGGAGAGGACCTGCCCGCCACCCTCGGCATGCAGCGCCCCCAGCTGCAGCAGATCCTCATCGACACGGTCCGGGCCTCCGGCGCCGACGTTCGCCTCGGCACCACCGCCGAAGCGCTGGAGCAGGACGCCGACGGCGTGTCGGTGCGCTTCAGCGACGGCAGCGAGGGCCGCTACGCCCTGGTGATCGGCGCCGACGGACTCAACTCCGCCACCCGCGCCGCGATCGGCATCACGGACAAACCCGAGCCGACCGGCATGGCCATCTGGCGCATCGCCGTCCCGCGGCCCGAGAGCGTGACGCGCACCGACCTCGCCTACGGCGGCCCCGCCTACATCGCCGGATACTGCCCCACCAGCGAGAACACCATCTACGCGTACGTCGTCGAAGGGTGCCGCGACCGTGCCTCCATCGACCCGGCCACCTACGCCGACGAGATGCGCCGCCTGGCGCAGAGCTACGGCGGGGTCTGGCCGGAGATCACCGAGCACATCACCGACCCGAAGAAGGTCAACTACACCTGGTTCGACCGCCTGCTGGTCGAGGACTCCTGGCACCGGGGCCGGGTCGTGCTCGTCGGCGATGCCGCCCACTGCTGCCCGCCCACCATGGCCCAGGGCGCGGCCATGTCCCTGGAGGACGCCCTCGTCCTCGCCGAGCTGCTCACCAGCGGACGGGACTGGGACGACGAACTGCTCCAGGCTTACCACGACCGCCGCATTCCCCGGGTGCGCACCGTCGTCGCGGCGTCCATGCAGGTCGGCCAGTGGCAGCTGGACGGTGTGCGCGACGCCGACATGGCCGGGCTGGTCGGCCGCACCATGAACCTCCTCAAGGAGCGCCCGTGACCCCCACCGCATCCTCCGCGCCGACCATCGACGTCCACGCCCACCTCCTGCTCCCGGAGGTCGAGGAGACCGTCGCCGGTCATCCCGGTCTCGCCGAGGCACGTGCCCTCGACGCCCGCCGCAACGGCCCGGCGGCCCTGACCGTGAACGGTCCGATGGTCGGCGCGCGCGTGCCGAAGCTGACGGACGCCGCGGTGCGCCTGGCGGCCATGGACGCGCAGGGCGTGGACATCCAGCTGGTCAGCCCCTCGCCGTCCCACTACCACTACTGGGCCGAGCCCCAACTGGCTGAGAGGATCTGCCGACTGGCCAACGAGGGCACCGCCGCACACTGTGCGAAGGCGCCCGACCGCCTGCACGGCCTGGGCCTGGTCCCGCTCCAGCATCCCGACCTCGCGGTCGGCCTGCTCGACCACGCCCTGGACCAAGGGCTGAGTGGAGTGGAGCTCTCCTCGCACGCGCCCGGCCACGAACTGTCGGACCCGGCGTACGAAGCCTTCTGGTCCCGTGCGGAGGAGACAGGCGCCCTGGTCTTCCTGCACCCGTTCGGCTGCTCCCTCGACGAGCGCCTGGACCAGTGGTACCTGTCCAACACCGTCGGCCAGCCCACCGAGAACGCGGTCGCCCTCTCCCACCTGATCTTCTCCGGCGTCCTGGACCGTCATCCGGGTCTGAAGCTGATCGCGTCGCACGGCGGCGGCTACCTGCCCACCCACATCGGCCGTTCGGACCACGCCTGGCGGGCCCGTCCCGACGCCCGGGGCTGTGAGCGGGAACCGAGCAGCTATCTGAAGCAGCTGTACTTCGACTCCCTCGTCCACGACCCCCAGGTGTTGCGGGAGCTGCTGCGAGCGGTCGGCCAGGAACGGGTCCTGCTCGGCTCCGACTTCCCCTTCGACATGGGCACCGACGACCCGCTCGGCGCGCTGCGCGCCGCGGACCTGCCCGACACCGACTTCCACTCCGTCCGCGGCGGAAACGCCGCTGCTCTGCTCAACCTCGTCTGAGGAGACCCCCCATGAGTAACCGCCTGCTCACCCACCTCCGCCACGTCGACCTCGCCGTGCCGGACTACGACAAGCAACTCGACTTCTACGCCGGAGTCTGGGGCCTGACCAAGGTCGCCGAGGACTCCGGCATCTCCTTCCTCGCCGCCGAGGGCAGCCCGGAGCAGTACGTCGTCCGGCTGCGCAAGGCCGACGAGAAGCGTCTCGACCTCGTGTCCTACGGTGCCGCGAGCCCGGCCGACGTGGACACGCTCGCCGAGCAACTCCTCGCCGGGGGCGTCCAGCTGATCTCCCAGCCGGGCAAGGTGGACACCCCCGGCGGCGGTTACGGCTTCCGCTTCTTCGACGTCGACGGCCGCACCATCGAGGTCTCCGCCGACGTCGAGGTACGGCAGCACCGCAGGATCGAGGAGAAGGAGTCGATCCCGGTCAAGCTGTCGCACGTCGTCCTCAACTCTCCGGATCTGGACAACACCAAGGCGTGGTACGAGGAGCACCTCGGCTTCCGGCTGTCCGACACGCTCGGTCATCCGCACATCGGCGACGTCATGCACTTCATGCGGATCAGCAACCAGCACCACTCCATGGCCATCGCCAAGGGCCCGCACACCTCGCTGCACCACATCTCCTTCGAGATGCGCGGGATCGACGAGTACATGCGCGGCTCCGGCCGTGTCATCCGCTCCGGCGCCCGCAAGATCTGGGGGCCGGGCCGGCACATGGCGGGCGACAACACCTTCACCTACTTCCTCGACCCGCACGGCAACACCGTCGAGTACACGACGGAGTTGGAGCTGCTGGACGAGGACACCTGGCACCCGCACGTCTACGACTTCTCGAACCCCGAGGTCACCGACCAGTGGGGCACCGCCAACCCCATGAACGAACTGGTCACCAAGGAGTCCTTCAACGACGTCGACCGCGGCGTCTTCGTCGCCCCGCCGGTCTGATCGGCGAAGCCCTGAGTTCCCGGGGGCGCGGTGACCCTGTCACTGCCCTGACTCCCCTGCCGCGCCCCGGCCTTCGTGCCCACCCCTCATGCCGACAGCCGACAGGAAACCGCCATGCGTTTCGCCACGTACGAGTACCGCAACCGACGCCAGGTGGCCGTCGTCGCAGAGGACGGCACGCTCCACCCCCTGCCCGGCGTCAGCTCACTGACCGGCCTGCTCGTCGAGGGCGGCGGTCTGCCCGAACTGCTCGACGCGGGCTCCGCGACCCTCGACGTCCCGGCCGGCCCCCACGTCTCCGACGTACGCCTGCTGGCGCCGCTCCAGCCGCCCACCGTGCGTGACTTCGTCACCTTCGAGGAACACGTCGAGGGCGTACGGCGGTCCCTGGACGGGGCCGCCGGGGTACCGGAGCGGTGGTACGCGGCCCCGACGTTCTACTTCGGCAACCCCTACGCGATGTACGGGCCGCACGACGACATCCCCATGCCGCCGGGGTCGAGCGTGCTCGACTTCGAGCTGGAGGTCGCCGCCGTGATCGGAAAGGAGGGCCGCGACCTCACCCCCGAGCAGGCCCGCGACCACATCGTCGGCTACACCGTCTTCAACGACTGGTCGGCCCGGGACCTGCAGTCCGCCGAGATGAAGGTCGGCCTCGGCCCCTGCAAGGGCAAGGACACCGCCACTACGCTCGGTCCGTACCTCGTCACCGCGGACGAGCTGGGGAAGTACCGCGACGCGGACGGCTTCCTGCGTCTGGCGCTCACCGCCGAGATCAACGGCGAGGTCATGGGCAAGGATCTGCTGTCCAACATGAGCTGGACCTTCGAGGAGATGGTCGCCTACGCCTCACGCGGCACCGTCGTCCGCCCCGGCGACGTCCTCGGTTCCGGAACCTGCGGCAACGGCGGCTGCCTCGCCGAACTGTGGGGCGTACGGGGTGAGCAGTCCCCGCCTCCCCTGAAGCCCGGCGACACGGTCACCCTCACCGTCGAGGGCATCGGCTCCGTCTCCAACACCGTGGTGGCCGGCCCGGACCCCATGACCGTTCCCGTCGCCCGACGCCGCACGAGGGAGCGGCCGTGACCGATCTCCAGCCCAAACGGCTCCTCGGCAGGGTCGTCGTGGTCACGGGCGCGGCCGGGGGCCAGGGCGCCGCGGAGACCGAGGCGCTGACCCGCGAGGGCGCCCGGGTGATCGCCACCGACGTCACGGAGTCACCCGGTTGCCGCCGTCTCGACGTCACGAGCGAGAAGGACTGGGCGGAACTCGCCGCCGACCTGCGTGAGGCGTACGGGCAGGTGCACGGCCTGGTCAACAACGCGGGCATCACCTGGCGGGCCCGGATCGACGACGTACGCCCTGAGGACATGGCCCGGGTCCACGCGGTCAACGTCACCGGCCCGCTGCTGGGCATCCAGCACCTGGCCCCGCTGATGCCGCCTGGCTCCTCGATCGTGAACGTCGGCTCGTCCGCCGCGCTCACCGGCCACTACCCGGTCGCCTACACGGCCAGTAAGTGGGCGCTGCGCGGTCTGTCGAAGACCGCCGCCATGGAGCTGGGACCCCGCGGCATCCGCCTGAACACGATCCATCCCGGTTTCATCGAGACGGACATGACCGCCTCCGCGGCGCCCGCGTTCCGCGAGGCGAACATCCGGGAGACGCCACTCGGCCGCACCGGCACGGTCGAGGAGGTCGCCCCGCTCGTGGTCTTCCTCCTGTCCGACGAGTCGTCCTTCATCACCGGCGCCGAGATCCCGGTCGACGGCGGCCTCACGGCGCACGGCGGCGTCAAGTCGATCTCCGACGCCCTTCACCAGTAGCAGCAGAAAGGCCCTCCCCCCATGGACAAGGTCCGCGCGAGCGCGGCCGAGGCGGTCGCCGACATCCCCGACGGTGCGTCACTGGCCGTCGGCGGCTTCGGACTCAGCGGTGTACCCGAGGCCGCGATCCGGGCCCTGCACGAGCAGGGCGCGACCGGCCTCGAAGTCGTGTCGAACAACTGCGGCGTCGACGGGTGCGGGCTGGGCGTGCTGCTGGCCGTCGGACGCATCGCCCGGGTGACCGGGTCCTATGTTGGTGAGAACAAGGAGTTCGCCCGCCAGTACCTGTCCGGCGAGCTGGAGGTGGAGCTGGTGCCGCAGGGCACCCTCGCCGAACGGCTGCGCGCGGGCGGCGCGGGCATCCCCGCCTTCTACACCCCGGCGGGCGTGGGAACGCAGGTGGCGCGGGGAGGTCTGCCCTGGCGGTACGCCCCCGACGGCTCGGTCGCCGTCGCCTCCCCTCCCAAGGAGATCCGCGACTTCCACGGCCGCCCGCACGTCCTGGAGCACGGCATCACCACCGACTTCGCCCTCGTACGGGCCTGGCGCGGCGACCGCCACGGCAACCTGGTCTTCCGCCGCGCCGCCGCCAACTTCAACCCCCTCGCCGCGATGGCCGGGCGGACCACCGTCGCCGAGGTCGAAGAGCTGGTCGAGCCCGGTGAGTTGAGCCCCGACGAGGTCCACCTGCCGGGCGTCTTCGTCCAGCGGATCGTGGCCCTCACTCCTGAACAGGCGGCCGACAAGCAGATCGAGAAGAGGACGGTACGACCCTGATGGCCTGGACCCGCGACCAGATGGCCGCCCGCGCAGCCGCCGAACTCACCGACGGCTCCTACATCAACCTCGGCATCGGTCTGCCCACCCTCATCCCCGGCCACCTTCCCCCCGACATCCACGTGGTCCTGCACTCCGAGAACGGCATCCTGGGCACCGGCCCCTACCCGACCGAGGACGAGGTCGACCCGGACCTGATCAACGCCGGCAAAGAGACCGTCACCGTCCTGCCCGGGGCCTCCTTCTTCGACTCGGCCCTGTCCTTCGGCGTGATCCGCGGCGGCCACATCGACACCGCCGTACTCGGCGCCATGCAAGTCTCCGCCGCCGGCGACCTGGCCAACTGGATGATCCCCGGCAAGATGGTCAAGGGCATGGGCGGCGCCATGGACCTCGTCCACGGCGCCCGGCGCGTCATCGTCCTGATGGAACACACTGCCAAGGACGGCACCCCCAAGATCGTCGAGGAGTGCACCCTGCCGCTGACCGGCGAGCGGTGCGTCCACCGGATCATCACCGACCTCGGCGTCCTCGACGTCACACCCGAGGGCCTCGCCCTCGTGGAATGCGCGCCGGGTGTCATCGCCGAGGACATAGCCGCCCGCACCGAAGCACCTCTGATCCGGAAGCCATGAACCGAGGACGCGTCGGACGGGCAGGGACCACGGTCCCTGCCCGCCCGAGGTTCTGCGTCCTGTTCTCACCGTCCAGACAGCAGTGGCGACTCACGTCAGCGCACGAACGGAGACGGATGGGGTTGACCGATGAGTTGCGGCGTGAGGAGTGCGCCGGCGCGGTCGGCGAGGACGGCCATCTCGTAGCCGACGAGACCGATGTCGCAGCCCTCCCCGGCGAGGACGCCGAGGCAGGAGCCGTCTCGCATGTGGTTGATCATCATGAACCCGTCGAGCATGGAGGAGACGTGCGTCCGCCGGGCTGGCGGCGGGGCCTCGTCGGGGGCGAGGATCCGGGCGGGGAGGGTGACGAGAGCGGATACGCCCCCGACGGGGGTGTCCGGAGAGCAGGACCTCGACGCCGAGGCGGCGGGCGAGGCGGCCGACGACGTAATGGCCGAGGTAGCGGGTGGGAGCGACGAGGAAGGCTTCCTCCCCGGAGATGCGGGCGTTGGCGCGGGCCAGGCCCTCGGGGGACATGCCCACGCCGTGGTCGACGACGGCGATGCAGTAGTCGTCGCCGTCCCCCCAGCCGTGGACGTCCACGGGCTGATCGGGCGGGGAGAAGGGGAGGGCGTTCTCGACGAGCTCGGCCAGCAGGTGAGACAGCTCGGCCACGGCGCGGCCGCTGATCCGCCGGGGCTCGATCTCGGCCAGGCGACCCGTCGGTACTGCTCGACCTCGCCCATGGCGGACTGCACGAGTTCGAGGCTGCTGGCGGTCACGCTGCTGATCTGGGGGCTGCGTTCGTCGACGAGGACGAGCAGGCTCTCGGGGTTGCGGCGCATACGGGTCGCGAGGTGGTCGAGTTCGAAGAGCTCGGCCAGCGCCTCGGGGTCGAGCTCCTGCTGTTCGAGGGCGGTGATGAGGGCCAGTTGACGGCGCACGAGCCCCTGGCTGCGTGCCGAGGCTGGCCAGTGACTCGGCGGTGTTGCGGCGCAGCACGGCCTGCTCGGCGGCCAGGCCGACGGCGGTGCGTTCGACGTTGTGCAGGGCGGCGACGACACGGGAGATTTCCTGTGTGCTGCTGGGCGGCCGTCCGCCGCCTTCGGCCGGGACGAGTTCGCCGGCCTGGATACGGGCCACGGTCTCGGGAAGGCGGCGCTGGGCGACGTCGTCGGCCTCGTGGGGGAGGGCGTCGAGGGGGCGGGTGATGGAGCGGCCGGCGAGGACAGCGGCCGTGACGAGGGCGGCGATCACCAGCAAGCCAAGGGCGAGGTAGCCGGTCAGGGCGGCAGCGGCATCGGCACTGAGGGCCTTGGCTCGGGCCCGCGCGTCGGCGTCGACGCTGCGCTGCGCGTCGTACACGGTGCGGTCGGCGCGAATCATGTTGCTTGTGAACCCCGTGGCGTCGGTGTCGATCTTCGATCCGTCGGCGGCTTGAGGGCCGCGTTCTCGGAACAACTCACCGGGCAGATCGACGAGCTGAACCGGCGCCTGACTCGGCTCGTCGAGCGCCACGCCCCGCAACTGCTCGTGCCGGTGGGCATCGGCCCGGACAGCGCCGTCACTCTGCTGATCACCATGGGAAACAATCCCGAGCGGCTGAGCACTGAGGCGTCCTTCGTCGCTCTGTGCGGGGTCAGCCCCATCGAGTACTCCTCCGGCCGTCGGAGTTCGCGTCGGCTCAACCATGGGGGCGACCGGCAACCCAATGCGGCCCTGCACCGCATCGTGTTCACCCGGCTGCGCTTCGATCCCCGCACCCAGGCGTACTACGAATGCCGAACCCAGGAGGGCAAGACCAGACGTGAGATCATTCGATGCCTCAAGCGATATGCCGCCCGAGAGGTCTTCAACCTGGTCAGGACGGCGTCCAGCACCCCCTCGTTATAGGGGCGTCTGACCGATGCGGCCCCCCGTCGGCTTGATCCGGCGGGGGTCTCCGCGTACGGGGACGGGCCCGATTGACCGGTGGTCTCCGTTGGACATGGCGCCATGCGGGCTTCCGAGGTGAGGGAGGACTTCGAGGGCTGCGTCCATGGCGTACTCCAGGGCAGCAGCGTCGGGGACTTGTCGACGTCGAGGGCGTCGGTCCACTTCCGGGGCTCGTACCGGGCCAGCATCGAGAAGCTGTAGAGAAGCAGCCACCAGGACATCAGCGGACTGGGCGGTGATTTGGCGGGTTCGAACGCACGCCGTCGATAGCGGTGGTCGTTGAAGCGGCAGACGGGGGCCCGGACATCGAAGAACTCCAGGATGTCCGCCTCCTGCATGCCAGTGCTGGGAGCCGGCCAGCACCGCTCGACGCCGAAGCGTCCAGGACGGACCTCCTCGCATGCCTCCTCGTCGTTGCACCAGAGCTCTGCGCCCTCCAGCCCCCGGTACCTGGCGATGAACCCCTGCGTCCATGACTTTCGGTCCTGCGGCGGGGGCGTTTCCTCGTTCACCCAGACCGTTGCACAAAGGAACTCATCAGACTTGGCAGAGCTCCTGGTCGAGCAGTCGTCGGAGTCTCTGGCCAAAGCGTGCTTGGAGGCCAAGAAATCGATCACTGGGTGGGCGGTTATGCCATCGAGAGGGACTTCGGCGAGTTCAGGGAGGGAGTTCCACAGGGCTCCAACGCTGACGGCGTCTGTCATGTGCTCGGACCCCGTGGCTTCGGATACCGCTTGAAAGGCACCGACTCCCTCGGGGCGGACAGTGACGTCGGGGATGCCGCATTTCATATCGAGGATCTTCAGGCCGTGCTTGTCGAAGGTCCACCGGCCCTTCGTGTGAGCGGCCGTCATTGCCAGCCCGGCCTGGACGAGGCCGTAGTACAGGTTGATGGGCCGGGTGTCGGCAGAGACGACCTCCGCCGCCTTCATCTGCTCCTCGAATTGCTGCAGGGCGGCGGAAAACGTCCTCCTGCGTGAGGAGGAATCCTTGAGGTAGGTCCCGTCCAACAAACTTGTACGGCAGGACCCGTGTCATTTCCTCAGCTCTCCTGTTCGATGCAAGCCGCTGACCTGCGACATGACATCGGCGTGAGACTGCGGCGGAGAAAATGACACGAAATCTGAGAACCTACAGGGGTGCGGCTTCCGCGGCACGGATGGCGCGAGCTGCGTTGATGAGGCCGATGTGGCTGAAGGCTTGCGGAAAGTTCCCGAGGGCTTCGCCGGTGCGGGTGTCCACTTCTTCGGGGAGGAGGCCGACGTCGTTGGCGTGGCTGAGTGCGTCTTCGAAGACCTGGCGGGCGCGTGCGGTCTGGCCGGTCTGGGCGAGGGCCTGGGCGAGCCAGAAGGTACACAGCAGGAAGGTGCCCTCGTCGTTGTCGATGTCGTCCTGGAGGTAGCGCCGTACCAGGCCCCGGGAGTCAGTCAGGTCTCGTGCGATCGCCTCGACGGTGGAGCGTACGCGGGGGTCCGTGCCCGGGAGGAATCCGACGAGGGGCAGCATCAGCGCGGAGGCATCGAGCTGTGGGCTGCCGAATGCCTGGGTGAAGGCTCCGGTCGGGTGGTCGAATCCCTGGTTCTCGATGGCCTCGCGGATCTGTTCACGAATACGCTGCCAGTCGGTGACGTGGTCCTGGGCGTTCAGGGCGGGGGCCAGGTCGATGGCGCGGTCCAGCGCGACCCAGCACATGAGTTTGGAGTGCAGGAAGTGGCGGGCCGGTCCGCGTCCCTCCCAGATGCCCTGGTCGGGGTCGGCCCAGTGGCGAGCTGCTGCTTCGGCGCACTGGCGCAGGAAGGAGCGGACGGGCGGGTCGAGCGGTAGCTCGTGCGGCAGGGTCTGGTGGGCCGCGTCCAGCAGTTCGCCGTAGACATCGAGTTGGCATTGGCGCCAGGCGTCGTTGCCGACGCGCACCGGGGCGCTGCCGCGCCAGCCGGACAGGTGCGGCAGCGCGCGCTCGCTCAGGTCTCGCTCTCCTCCGATGCCGTACATGACCTGGAGGTCGGCACCCCCGTCGAGTTGTGTGGCCGCGGCTTGGGCGAGGAAGGCGAAGAAGTCGCCCTTCTCCTGCTTGCAGGCGGCGGTGGCCAGGGCCTGGAGGGTGAGGCTGGCGTCGCGCACCCAGGTGTAGCGGTAGTCCCAGTTACGGGTGCCACCGATACTCTCCGGCAGCGAGGTGGTCGGCGCCGCAACGATGGCTCCGCTCGGCACGTAGGTCAGCGCACGCAGCACGCGGCCGCTGTGGCGGACCTGTTCCTGCCAGGGGCCTGTGTAGGCGTCGTGGAGCGTGGACCAGGAACGCCAGCCGGCAGCGGTGTCGCTCAGCCGGCGGCGGATGCGGCGGCCGGGCCACGGCTTGGGGTCCTGTCCCCACGCGGGCGTCGCGCTCAGCGCGAGGTCGAGGCGGTCCCCGGCTCGCAGGGTGACTTCGCCGTGGGCTGTGGATCCCGCCACCCGCAGGGTGAGGCCGGTGGACAGCAGGAGGACATGGGCGCCGCCGCGTGCCATCAGACCGCCGTGCACGGGCGTCATGACGGGCTGGATCAGCCCGAACTCGGGGCGCGGGGCGTATTCGACGGCGATGTCCAGCTGTCCCTGAGTGCAGGTGATCTGGCGCAGTAGTACTCCTGGGGAGGACCTTCCCATGGTGTGGCCGCGCTCGCGCTTGCCCAGGGCGAGCGCGTCGAGTAGCACCGCCGTCCCGGTGGGCGTATGAAAGGTCGTCTCCAGAACGAGGGTGTGGGGCAGGTAGCGGCGGCTCGCCTCGGTCGCCCCGGCGGGGTGGATCGACCAGTGGCCCGCGTCCGGGTCCAGCAGTCGTGCGAAGACCGCCGGACCGTCGAAACGCGGGAGGCAGAGCCAGTCCACGGAACCGGCGCCACTGATCAGTGCCGCTGACCGGCAGTCCGAGAGCACGGCGTAGTCGCCGATGGCCCGTTCACTCACGTAGGCGCTTCCCTTCGGCGGCTCAGCCTCGCGGCTACGGGGCGCCAGCACCGGCGGCCGCTCTGGTGGTGGTCGGTACCTCATGATGGGCTCTCGGATCTGCCCGCCGGTGCGTGACACGAGCGAGCCGAGGCCCGTCCCGTGTCATTGCCACCACAGCGGCATCGGGTCGAGCCGCATCGTCCTGCGTCGGCCCGGCAGCCCCAGCACCGCGGGCGCCGCTTCGCCGCAAGGGAGGTGCTCGGCGTCGTACGCCCTTCGCTGTCAGCCGGTCGCAGTACACCCGGGGCTCGGGTGAGTCCCCGGCGTATGAGATTCGGCCAGGATGTGAGGGCGCGGCACGACTCGTTGTTCGGGGGCGCCGGAAGCGAGCGCGTCGGCTGTCCATGAACGTGCAAGGAGTGTCTATGAGCACCGCCGGTTCAGAGGAGGCGCGCCCCCGGGAACCCTGGGACAGTGGCCCCTACGCGGAAGCGGTCGGGGCACGGGAGGGTGATCTGTCGCTGCGTGACGGGGAAGGCTGGTGCATGTCTCTGGAGGTCGGGAGGTGGTCTCGGCGTGCGGACACCGGGGACCGGTCGGTTGTGGAGCGGTGCGCGGGCCGTGTACTGGACATCGGCTGCGGGGCCGGGCGGATCGTCGAAGCCCTGACTCTGCGTGGGCACAAGGCGCTCGGGATCGACGTGGTTCCCTCGGCCGTCGTCGCCACGGTGTGCCGAGGCGGCGCCGCGCGCAACGGATCGGTGTTCGATCCGCTGCCGGAGGAGGGCAGGTGGGACACCGCGCTGCTCATCGACGGGAACATCGGCATCGGCGGTGACGCCGGCCTGCTCCTGCGACGCGTCCGGGAACTCGTGCATGATCAGGGGCTGCTGATCGTCGAAACCTCCCGCGCCGAGGTGGACGAACGTCGCCGCGTCCGCATCCACGTCGGGCAGCGACCTGCGGGCCCCGTCTTTCCCTGGGCCGTCGTCGGAACCCACGCCCTGATTCGACACGCCCAGTTGTCGGGCTGGACGGCCGCTGAACAGTGGATCACCACCTGGGCGGAGCGTCACTTCGTCGCCCTGCGCGCCCGCGCCTGAGCGCGTCTCCTCTTGCGCTGCGGCCGCAGACGCAGCCAGGTCCGCACGATCAGGACGATGGCCGAGGCGAAAAACAGGGCGGCGGTGATGAGGAGCCAGCGGGCCAGGAATCCGTCCGCGGACAGGCTGGTGTCAGCCGTGTACCGGCCGCCCTGGCGCAGGATCAACGGCCACCACACCAGCAGCAGGACTCCCGCGACGAACGTCGGCACCCGCAGGTAGTTCACGCTCGGCCGGTCCGTGCCTCCGTCCGGATCCCGGCTCCCGCGCAGCACCCGCTGAGCGGCACGGTCGGTCACGGCGTAGAAGGGCAGCAGAACCAGGTCGTGAAGAAGCGCGGCCCCGACGAACCAGACCACCACGCCCATGGTGTTCCCCGTCAGCAGCCGGATGCCGGCGTAGACGGCGAGGGCGAAGGAGGAAAGAACGAGCAGCAGATGGAGAGGCGAAGCCCCGTAACGGCTGCGGAAGGTCACGGCGGGGCCGCTCGCGGGGCTCATGCGGGCTCTCCGAAGGTCAGACGGGTGACCCACTTGGTGTTGTGCACCCCTGGCGCACCCGGGATGATCACGCGAGCCGGATAGCCGTGGTCGGGCGACAACTCCGCTCCGTTGACCTTCAACGCGAGCAAGGACCGCTGATCGCGCACCTGGTTGGCGGCCAGCACCACCGAGGAGAACGCTCCGCCGCGCTGAACCGACTCCACCAGTACCGACGGGGTCCGGATGCCGAGTCCGACGAGGGCGGCGAGATCCGTGAGACGGATGCCGCTCCAGTGCTGGTCGGGGGTGGACCAGCCCTCGACGCAGGCGATCGGCAGCGCCGAATCGCTCTGGGGCAGCGCGAGGAGCGCCTCGCGGGTCAGGACGACCTGCCGTCCCCCGCCGCGGACGGTCAGCCGCCAGGCCGGGCCGATGTCACTCGGGCGGATCCCGACCGAGGCCGCGGTCTTGTTGATCTGGAAGCCGTTGGGCCCCGTGCCGGGGTCCCGGCCGTGCGGGGCGAGCAGGGCGGTCCTGCGCCACCAGCCGCCGATGCTCTGCCCGGCCGTCACCGCCAGCAGGGCGAGCGACCCCGCTCCGACCATGGCGACCGCGCCCCGACGGGAGATCGTCGGGGCTGTCGGATTCGGTGATACGAGACCCGCTGCCTCCTCCGATTCAGGTGCCGGCTGGAAGCCGCGGCCGGCCCGCACCGCGCGTACCGCGCGGGGAAACCGGAAGGCGGCATGGACGATGAAGGCACCGATGAACACCCATGCGCCGTAGAAGTGCAGGGGGTAGAACGAGCCTGGGAAGACGTAGTCCAACTGGATGTTCAAAATCCCGGTGGCGAAGGTGAAACCGGCGCCGCCCACCAGCAGGAGCAGCGACAGCCGGTCAAGGGCGTGACCGACCGAGCGGACCGGTGGCCACTCGAACAGCTTCGGGATGACGGACCACAGCTTCGCCAGGAGTACCGGCACCAGCACCACACCGAGAACGGTGTGCGTACCCTGTGTCAGCCGGTAGAGCCAGTACGGCGACGTCGGCCAGGTGAACAGGTAGAAGCCCAGCCAGCCCTTGTCGGGCGTCGGGTCGTTGCGCGGGGCGAGGTCCGGATTGTAGGCGGCGTACGACAACAGCCCGGTCACGAACAGCACCGTGACCCCGACCAGCAGCACAAGCCCGAACACCCCGGTCAGCCACGGCCCTCGCAACGGACTGCGCCAGAACCCCGGACGCGTCGGCCCCGGTGGCGGACCCGCGGACCGGGCCCGGTCCGCGACGGCACGCAGCCGGTCGAGCAGCCTCACGCGTGGTGGGGGCGGCGGAGCAACGGCCGGCGGCCGCGAGGATCCGTCGTCCGGCCGGTCCGGCCTGGCGTCGCTCGCCTCCACCCGGGACACCTCCACCACGCAAACGCGACTAAACGGCAACAAAACATTGGGAAGAACATCCCGCACCCAGCACCTGGACCACTCCCGCGACACGCCGGATTGGGCAGTCAGGGCCTCGTTGCCGAACGGCCCGCATCCGCCGGAAGACGCCGCCCGGGACGGGAGAAGCGGGTAAGCCATGCAGGCCGCCGAGGCCGACGTGAGAGCGCCGCCGAGCCCGCCACCGGGCCGCTCGGATCAGGCGGACCGACGGCACCAGGTCGGGCGCGCGGTCGTAAGTAGCGAGGAGGGATGCCGGGGTCGCTGACCGTGGCGGCGGTCTTGATGCGTGTGTCGGTATGCGCCGCTGAGAGGGCTCGGCGCTGCTCTTCCAACGCCCCCTCTACGCCGACGTCCCGTGGCAGGGCGTTCCGGACGACACTGATGTCTTCGACAACGTGTACTGCGTCACCACCGGTACGGGAGAGACCAGTTTCTGCGGCGTTCGGATGGTGTCCTTTGGCAACGAAGTTAGTCGTGCGTGTCACGCCGACCTGGGCGGACCGAGTTGGATGGCAAAGGCTGTTGCTGATCCTCCGACTGCGTTGGTTTCGGGCTTCGCGTGGGCGAGTCGGAGGGCCCCGAGCCGTGGTCGCGTTCATGCCGTCTCCACGCGCCGCACGGTAGGTGCGGGTACGAGGCCCTGTCTGGGATTCACAGGGTCATGAAGGGCGAGTGCTCGGCTAGCAGGAACTTGCGAAGCGACGAGCGGATGCGCGACAGAATGCGGCGACGTGACGAGGTATGTGCAGACATGGCTCCCCCGATAGCGGTAAGGTACGCGCTGTTGCGTACCTTCAGTAAGGTACGCACATGTGCGTACCTTGTCGAGGGGTGGAGTGATGGCGGCGGGCGAGTTGGCGCATCCTCGCGTTGAGGAGCTGGAAGTAGGGGCCATCCTTTTGGCGTTGGCTGATGCGAATCGGCGTCGGGTCGTGGCTGAACTGGCCGAGGGACCGGATGAGGAGCGGTTGTGCGCTTCCTTCGATCTGCCGGTGGGCAAGTCCAGTCGCACCCGTCACTGGCGCGTCCTGCGTGAGGCGGGGTTGGTGTATCAGCGCGATGCCGGGAACGGGCTGTACATGCGCCTGCGCAAAGAGGATCTGGACCGCCGCTTTCCGGGCCTGATTCAGGCCGTCATCTCGGCGGACTAGGTGTACCCGAAGCTGATCCAGCGTGTGTTGGCGACCTCGAACCATTCAGCCCCGAGAGCTTCGGCAGCTGCCGTGCGCCGAGGGGGCTCTGGTTGTGGGTGATCCGGCGCCCTGATGCACCGGGGCAGGGACCGATGATGTGGAGATGACTGCCAGCTCACGTGCTCATTCGTTCAACTCGGCTGCTGCCCAGTACGAGGCGAGCCGCCCTTCGTATCCGCCCGCCCTTTTCGACTTCGTCGAGGAGTTCCTGAGCCGTTCCCTGGCGGGTGTCCGCGTCGTGGATGTCGGCGCGGGCACAGGAATCGCGACCTCCCTGCTGCGCGAGCGGGGTGCCGATGTGGTCGCCGTCGAGCCTGGTGACGCGATGGCCGTCGAGTTTCGTCGGGTGCTCCCGGACGTGCCGATCGTCCGAGGAGACGGCAATGCCCTGCCACTCGCCGATGCCTCGCACGACCTCATCACGTACGCGCAGTCATGGCAGTGGACCGACACCGGCCGTTCTGTCCCGGAGGCCCTGCGGATCCTGCGCACGAACGGGGCGCTCGCGATCTGGTGGAACACCACCGCCTTCGATGTGCCATGGATCCGCGCCCAGCACGAGCGCATCGCGCACCACTGCGGAGTTCCCGCTCGTTCCGCGGTGCGTCCCAACGACAGCGAAGCCATCCGGCTCGCGGGGCTGACCGGACTGCGGGTCGTGCGCCGGCAGATCCGCTGGCAGCGGACCGTCCCCCTCGACACACACCTCGCCAATATCAGCAGCCGCTCGGCGTTCCTTGTCCTCGACCAGACCACGAACCGGGCCTTTCTCGCCGAGGAGCGCAGGCGACTGCGCGGGGCCTTCCCTGATGGGCTGGTGGAAGAGATGTATGTCGTTGATGTGCTAGTGGCCGCTCGTCCGTGACCTTGCGATGGGCCAGCAGGCCGCGCAGGGCGGCACGGCGCCTTGGCCGATCCTGGATCATTCCGTGCGTTCGGGGAGGCGGCCGTCCGTTACCGTACGCCCCATCGTCCACCACGCCTCGTCGAGTTCGGCGGGGAACCGAGTGAGAGGGCGTCCATGACGACGACCGTCCCAGCCGCCACCGACAACTTCACCCACCCCATCGAGGACCGCTACTTCGAGGACTACGTGCCGGGCGTCGTGCACGTCTTCGGCAGCAGCACCCTCACCGAACAGGACATCCTCGACTTTGCCCGGCGCTTCGACACCCAAAGCTTCCACATGGATCCCGTGGCGGCGCAGGCCGGACCGTTCCAGGGGCTGATCGCCAGCGGCTGGCACACCACCGCCGTCATGATGCGCCTGTACGCCGACCACTACCTCAGCAAGGTCGCCTCGCTAGCATCCCCCGGCGTAGACGAACTGCGCTGGCAGCGGCCGGTGCGGCCAGGCGACACCCTCTCGGTTCGGGCCACGATCGCCCAAGCCCGCATCTCCCGCTCCAAGCCCGACCGCGGCATCGTGCACACCGAGGTCGAGGTCCTCAACCAGCACGGCGAAACGGTGCTCACCATGACCGTCATGAACATGCTGCGGCGCAGGCCGTAGCGGTCACCCGCCCTCGGGACGGGCGGCGTGCAGGGCGATGGTGCCGGTCATCAACCACCCGATCTCGCCAAGTGTTCGTGGACGCCCATCTCGGAGATCAGGCCAGGCCGCCGGTCGCCCGCAGGTTTTGACCGGTGATCCACCGGCCGTCCTGGCCGACAAGGAAGGCGAGGACGTCAGCGACGTCGGCGGGCTGTCCGAGTCGACCGAGGGACGTCATGCCGGCGACAGCCTGGAGGGCTTGCGCGGGATTGGCTGCAGGCAACATTTCGGTGTCAGTGGCTCCAGGGGAGACGGTGTTGACCGTGTTGCGGCGGGCCCCGAGTTCCTGTGCTGCGACCGCGGGCAGCTGCTCGATGGCGCCCTTGCTGGCGGCGTAGGGGCCGATGCCTGGAGCGGGCCGCACCGTGTTCATCTTGGAGATGTTGACGATCCGGCCACCGCCCACTGGACCTGCGACCTGACGTGGGACGCGGCGAGCGTCACGCACTCGACCGCGAAGAAGGCCGTGCCGGGCAAGAAGACCCTGAAGGTGCGGACGAGGAGGTGCGAGTTGTGTGCGCTTCCCTCGATCGACCAGTTGCCGTCCGAGTTCACCACGAACGTGACGTCGCCGCTGACATCCCGGCTGCTGTCGCTCGTGGCGAACGAGATCTGCTGGCCGTCCGCCGAGACCTGCTTGGTGGTGTCGTTGGCCTGCGCGGGAACTGTCGCGAGCAGCAGGGAGCCCAGCGCGGCTCCCGAGGCGATCAGCAGCGCCAGCCCCCGTCGCGTCCGGATCGGGCCCGTCTGCCTGGCGTTGTCGAGTCGCATTGTTTCTTCTTCCCTCTCGTGTCATGCCTCTTCGGTGAGCGCCCGGCGGGGGTACGAAGTACGTTCGCCGCCCGTCTGCCGGGCACTGTTCGAGCATCGGGCAGGCCACCGGGTCTGCGCTTGGTGGAGCTCTGAGGCTTCTCTGAGGAGGAGTTGAGGGCACCGCCCTCAGCAGGTGGGGCGGTGGCCGTGGGCCCCTGGGGCCACTCGGCCAGGAAGGCGTCGATGTGGGAGAGGAACTCGTCCCAGGCCGGTTCGAATGGGGTGAGCAGGTGGTGCGGCTCTTGAGCAGGACCAGTCGGCTGTCGGGAATGAGCGCGGCCAGCTCACCGGCCTGCGAGACGGGCACGCGTGCGTCGTCGCGCGAGTGGATGGTCAGGGTCGGGCAGGCTACCCGGTGGGCGATGTCGGACACGTCGATGCGGGCGAACTCCTCAAGGAAGCGGACCCCGTTGGCTGGCGAGGTCGTCTGCCGCTGGAAGGCGGTGAACTCGTCCCACTCCCGGTTGTGCCCTCGGGCAGGAACTGGGAGGCGAAGACCCGCAGGAACCTGGGATCCTCGTGGAGCCACCCCAGCCGGGCCAGATCCAGGTCGAGTGCCGCCCCCTCGCGCCCGCCTCGTCCCGGGCCCGGACCTGCCGTCCTCGGGAGTACGCCCCGGCGAGGACCAGCCGGCTGATCCGCTCGGGGTGGCGCACGGCGTAGGCCACCGCCACCGCGCCGCCCTGCGACACGCCGAGGAAACGGTCGAGCCCCACGGCGTCCACCACGGTCTCCAGGTCGTCGACCCAGTCGTCGAAGGTGAAGCCGGGCACCGTCCAGTCCGACAGGCCGCAACCCCGCTCGTCGTAACGGACCAGCCTGCGGTTGCGGGCCAGGCCGCGCAGCCAGTGCGACCACACCGGGGTCGTCCATTCGAGGTCGAGGTGGGACATCCAGTTGGCCGCCTTGAGCAGCGGCGGGCCCGAACTGACGGAGGCATGGGCGATACGGGTGCCGTCGCCGGCCCGGCAGAACCGGACCGTCTGACCGTCGGCGTCGACGAGTCCGTCGGTCGTCGCGGGCTCGGCGTCATGCACCCGGTCGGCGCCGACGGACGGGCCGCCTGCGATGACCGTGACCGGGGCCGCGAACTGGTAGCCGCGCCGGTGCACGGTGCGGATCACCTGCTGCAGACTGCCCGTGTCGCCCACCGCCAGGCGTGCGGTCCGCAGTGCCGTGGTGAGTGCGGCCTCGCTGACGAAGCGGTCGCCCCACACCTCGTCCAGCAACTCGCTCTTCGGCACGACCCGGTCCCGGTGCAGGGCCAGGTGGCACAGCAGGTCCAGGGCCCGGGGCTCGACGTGCACGGGTTCGTTCCAGCGCTACGGCGACTCCCCGCGTGGCAACGGCGTCGGCCTCGGCCTGGCCGTCGCCCGCGGCTTCACCGAGGCCATGGGCGGCACCCTGCAGGCCGAGGACACTCCGGGCGGCGGCCTCACGATGGTCCTCAGCCTGCCGGTCGCGGCGAGCCGCCCGCCGGTCTCACCCGGCCTGTCCACCAGCGCCGCGTCGTAAAGCGTCGCGCGAATGCCGGCGTGCTGGGCTGGGCGGCGCCCTGGACGGGTTGCTGTCGATGCCGGTAGTCGCCGGGTTCACGGCGATGACCGGCCTTCGCCGAGGCCATGGGTGGCACCTGGGTGGCCGAGGACACCCCCGGCGGCGGGCTCACCAGGTCCTCACTCTTCCGGTGGCACAAGGCGGGGCGGGTCGGCCTGCCAACGACATCCGCGCCGTAATTCCGCGCCTGAGGCTTGTTGCCGGGCTCCGGCAACCTGCCGTCCGCGACGGTGCGCGTAAGCGTTCTGTCAAAGACGTATCAAGAACAGGTAGGGTTTCCACCGGTGTGCCGGGAAGCCTGGTCGGCGAACAGAGGTGTGATCTCTCTTCCGATCGGGGGCGTTTCCGGTGGTGCTCGTCGCTGTCTTCGGGGTGGCGCTGCTGATCGCGGTGCTGCTGTCCGGGCTGGCCGCTCGTACCGTGCTGTCCACCTCCCTCCTGTTCCTCGTCGGCGGGGCACTGGTCAGTGACGGCTTCCTGGGGCTGATCCACATCACTCCGGACAGCGAGATCGTGTCGGTCACCGCCGATCTGGCCCTGTTCGCGGTCCTGTTCACCGACGGTCAGCACGTGTCCTTCGCCAAGCTGCGGACCAACTGGCGCAATCCCGCCCGCGCACTGGGGCTCGGCTTGCCTCTGGCGTTCGTGTTCATGGCACTGGTGACCCATTGGCTGGTGGGCCTGGACTGGACGACCTCGTTCCTGGTGGGCGCGGTGCTGGCGCCGACCGACCCGGTGTTCGCCTCGGCGATCGTGGGCCGCAAGGAGGTCCCGGCCAAGCTGCGTGAGCTGCTCAACGTCGAGAGCGGCATCAACGACGGACTGGCCCTGCCCGTCGTGCTGCTCCTGATCGCCGCCGCCGGGCCCACCGCCGCCGGTCACACGGACGAGGCGTCGATCGGCAAGATCGCGCTGGAACTCGGCCTCGGCCTGGCCTTCGGCGTGCTGCTTCCGCTGCTGGTGGGCGGTCTCGTACTGTTCCGGCTGCTGGGCGCCGAGCCGAAGCTACAGCCGCTGCTGCCCCTGGCCACCGGTGTCATCCTCTACGGCCTGTGTCACCTCACTCACGCCAACCCCTACCTGGCCGCGTTCTCCGTCGGCTCCGTGCTCGCCGCAGTCTCCCCGGAGGGGAAGGCGGCGTTCGAGCCGCTCGGCGAGGCACTGGCGGAGCTGGCCAAGTTCGCCGCGCTGCTGGTGTTCGGGGCGCTGCTGACACCGGGACTGTTCGGGGACCTGCCGTGGCAGGGATTTGTGACGGTGGTGCTGGCGATCGTGCTGATCCGCCCGGCGTCGCTGCTGATCTCGCTGGCCGGTACCCGGTTCGCGCGGCGCGAGAAGCTGACCGCCGCGTGGTTCGGGCCAAAGGGCTTCGCCTCGGTGGTGTACGGGCTGCTGGTACTGCAGTCGGGCATCCCGCACGCCGAGGAGGCGTACACGCTGATCGCGGTGTGCATCGCCTTCTCGATCGTGGCGCACTCCAGCACCGACGTACCCATCGCCCGCATGTTCGATGTCGAGGACCTGGTCGGCATCCCCGACGACGAGCCCGACCACGCAGACCCGCCGGCCGAAGTGGAGAGAAAGACAGCCGTATGAGCGATTGGCAGAGCTGGGCGGCCGTGGCCGTGTTCGTGGGCGCGTACGTACTGATCATCAGCGAACGTGTGCACCGTACGGCCGCGGCCCTCGGCGGCGCCGGACTGATGCTCGTGATCAGCGCCACCGACGACAAGGCGGCGTTCTACTCCGAGCACACCGGCATCGACTGGAACGTGATCTTCCTGCTGCTCGGGATGATGGCGGTCGTCGGCGTGCTGCGGCAGACCGGCCTGTTCGAGTACCTGGCGATCTGGTCGGTCAAGCGGGCCCGGGGCCGGCCCTTCCGGGTGATGACGATGCTGATACTCATCACCGCGGTGGCCTCCGCGCTCCTCGACAACGTCACCACCGTGCTGCTGGTCGCCCCGGTCACCCTGCTGGTGTGCGAGCGCCTCGCCCTCCGCTCCGCGCCGTTCCTGATCGCCGAGGTGTTCGCCTCCAACATCGGCGGCACCGCGACCCTGGTCGGCGACCCGCCCAACATCATCATCGCCAGCCGGGCCGGACTGACCTTCAACGACTTCCTGGTCCACCTCGCCCCGATCGCCGCCGTCCTGACGGTCGTGCTGCTGGCGCTGTGCCGGGTGATGTTCCGCAAGGCGTTCGTGTACGACGAGGAGCGCGCCGCACAGGTCATGACACTGACGGAACGCGAGGCCATCCGCGACCCACGCCTGCTGTGGCAGGGACTGGCCGTCCTGGCGCTCGTCGTCGCCGGCTTCGTCCTGCACCCCGTGCTGCACTACGAGCCGAGTGTGGTCGCCCTGCTCGGCGCCGGCCTGCTGGTCGCCGTGTCGAAGGTGGACACCCGGGATGTCCTGGGCGAGGTGGAGTGGCCCACCCTCGCCTTCTTCGTCGGCCTGTTCGTGATGGTCGGCGCGCTGATCGAGACCGGGGTCATCGGCGACCTGTCCCGCGCCCTGGCGGACGCCACCGGCGGCCGTGAACTCGGCGCCACGCTCACCTTGCTGGGCGGCTCGGCGGTGCTGTCCGGCGTCGTCGACAACATCCCCTACGTGGCCACCATGGCACCCATCACCGCCGACCTGGTCAAGGACATGGGCGGCGCGGCAGACGGCCATCACGTGCTGTGGTGGGCGCTGGCCCTGGGCGCCGACCTGGGCGGCAACGCCACCGCGATCGGCGCCAGCGCCAACGTCGTCGTCCTCGGCATCGCCGAACGCAACCGGCAGCCCATCGCCTTCTGGCAGTTCACCAAGTACGGCCTGGTGGTCACGACCGTGACCGTGGCGATCAGCGCCCTGTACCTGTGGCTGCGCTACTTCGCCCTGGCCTGAGCCCGAGCCGTTCTCGGTGAGGGCCGCTCAGGCGGTCGGCGCACCCGTCACGCCCGCCTTGCCCAGAAGCTCGTGCAGCAGGTGCGAAGCGGTGACGACCCCGAGCAGATGGGTGCCGGCCCTGTCCTTCGTCGCCACCGCGACCAAGGGACTGCGTACCCGTGCCATCAGCGCGGCGACCTCCAGCGCGGTGTCGTCCGGGTCGGCGATCGGCGGCGCGGGAGCGGTACGCGACAGACAGTCGCCGACCCGCCGTCCGGCCAGCGCCTGGCAGATCCGGTCGGCGTGCTGCTCGTCGACGACCGCAGCGAGTGTGGGGTCCTCGACGACATACGCCGGCACCAGCACCTTGACCATCTGCGAGGCCGGCAGGATCGCCTTCGGCTCCCCGCGCTCGTCCAGCACGAGCAGTGCCGGCAGCTTGTGCTCGGCCATCAGCCGTGCCGCGTCCAGAGCGTCGCTGTCGACGCTCACCGACTGGTACTCCACCGCCAGATCACGTGCGCGCACGGCCGGCTCCCGTCTTTCCGAAACGTCCCTGTGCCCAGCGTCGTACAGTGCCCGCTCCGCGCGCCAGGTCATCGCGAGGAAACATACGCGACCTGAGCGGCCTTGCGGGATGACGGGGTGAGGGCACGCCCCACCGGCGTGGCGGCCTTGGTGCGCATGCGTGCAGGCGCAGGCCCTCGTGAGTCCACTGTGGGCGGCTACATTCGCTGCGGCAGCGTGTTCGCCGGCCCGGCAGGAGGTGCAGGCGCGTGGTGGTGGGGGCGGAGCGGCCCACGAGTGTCGTACGACTGGACGGGGGCTTGGTCGAGTACCGGTTGGAGCGTCGGGGTCCGGCCACCGTGGTCGTGTTGCACGGCGGGCACACCCGGGCTGGGCTGGCGGTGGGCGAGGAGGTGTTCGCCGAAGCAGGCTGCACGGTGCTGGCGCCGTCGCGGCCCGGCTACGGCCGGACCCCGCTGTCGACCGGTACGACCGCGAGCGGATTCGCGGATGTTGTCCGATCACTCTGCGCCCGCCTGGGCATCACTGAGGTAGCGGCGGTGGTGGGCACCTCGGGGGGTGGGCCGACGGCGGTGACGATGGCTGCCCGCCATCCGGATCTGGTGCGGCGACTGATTCTGCAGAGCGCGGTCGGGTGGCCGGCCTGGCCCGACCGCCGCACCCGGCTCGGCGCGCATGTCGTGTTCGCCGCGCGGACCGAGCGAGTGACCTGGGGTGCGTTGCGGGTGCTCGTGCACCATGCGCCCGAGGCGGGGCTGCGACTGTTGCTGTACGGCCTCAGCACCCTGCCGGTCAGGGAGGTGATGGCCCGCCTCGGGCCCCAGGGGCGCGTGGCAATGATCGAGCTGTTCTGCCGGATGCGGTCGGGCCACGGGTTTCTCAACGATCTGCGGTCCACCCCGGATCTCACCGCCGAGGTCTGCCAGCCCACCCTGGTGATCGCCACCCGCTCGGACGGTGGCGTGCCGTTCGCCCATGCCCTGTCCCTCGCCGCGGCCATCCCCAACGCGGAGCTCCTTGAGAGCCGGGCCGACAGCCACCTCGTGTGGTTCGGGGCCGACTGGCCTGCGATCGCCACGAAGGTCCGCGCCTTCCTCGCGGACAACCCCGGCGGCGGGACGGGTTGACGGTCCCGGTGCCCGCGGCGACCGACCTCGGCGTATCGTCCTTTCGTCCTCCGTCCTTTCCGTTCTCCGCCAGTTCGGCGAGAGGAGCGTCAAGGAAGCATCAAGTGGCTGGTCGCAGGCCATACTTGACGAGCGGGGCCAGATCGGTCCCGCTGCGGTTCGACGCGAGGAGGCGGCGCCTGGTGAGCAGCGTCGGCGAGGGACTCGGCAAGGTCGAGGTACGGCTTAAATGGGACCCGAGCCCTTTCGGGGAACCGCCCCGGCATCTCGACATCGTCGCCGCGACCTACTCCGCGGACGACCCGCACGGCCGGCCGGAGTACATCGTCCACTACGACAGCCGGTCACCCGACGGCACCATCAACATGACCCGGCACAGCCAGAGCGGCCAGGGATTCGGCTACGTCGAGGTGATGGTGCTGGAGTTCGACCGCCTCGCGGCCGCCTACGGGCGGGTAGTGGTGGGCGTGGTCATCCACCAGGACGGCGGACGCCGGACCTTCGGCGACATCTCCAACGCCGGGATTCTGGTCGTCCAGCGCTACGTCGCACTGCTGGCGGACGACTTCACGCAGGTCGCCGACTCCATCGCCACCACCGTGGCCGAGTTCGTCAGAAACGGCTCGGGCGAGTGGGAGATGCGCGAAATGGTCCGGGGATCGGACAGCGACCCGGGGCCCTTCAGTCTGGAGATGGGCGGGGTGCGCCGGCCCCGCAGCGGCCACGCCCCGGAGGAGCGTCAGGCCGGGACGGCCTGAACACGCCGCTCAGGAGCCGCCGCCCGGCTGGGCCGGCAGCACACGGGCAATACCGATCTGGTCCAGGACCGACCGGGCCCGCTCGTCGGCGTGCGTGACGACCACCCGGGTGCCGCGGGCGCGAGCGGCACGCAGCGCGACGAACAGCGCTCTGCAGCCGTCCGGGCTGAGATACGTCACCTTGCCGAGGTCGATCTCCAGAACCTGCGGTCCGGCGTCGATCAGCCGGACCAGGCGCAGGCCGGTCGCCCTGGCGCTGCGGGCGTCGAGCTCACCGCGGAGACGGACGACTTCGCGTGCGGACTGGCCGTGTGCAACGGGTCGTCGGGGGAAACGCGAGCGGAAGAGGCGCATCGGTGGCTCCGGGGCAGCGGACGACGTCCGCCGACCAGACTTCCCGGCACACCTACTGCACACCATATCGGGGGTGCCGGCAGAGCGCCCGTTCTGAGCCGTGGGGCGAACCCGGGCGCCCGAATAGTACGGATCCAGGACGCTGGGTACTCGCGGGATCATGTGTCACCTCGATCCCGATCTCCCGCTGCCGGTACCGACAGGCCGGCGCCCGCGCGGTCGGGCCGGGGCATACGTGGCGCCTGACCGACTCGGAGGTCCCGTCACCCGGTGTTCCATCCCCTGGGGCTGTCGACACGCGCCCACTCCTCGTCCCACCGCTCCAGCCGTCGTCGCTCCAGTCGGACACGGACGAGCTGGGCGCCGCCGAGCACCGCACCGGCCGTGGCCAGGGCGACCAGCGTGCAGGTCCAGGCCGCCTGGAACGCCGTCTCGTCCGGCGTGAGCGGCCGTGACCTCAGCCGGCCCTGGCGGTCGGTCCACACCGCGACCGGCGTGCCGGCCTTCGCGCCGGGGTGCGCCGTCACGCGGCCGGTACGCGTGGGCCAAGACCAAGCCCGGCGTGTTCGAACAGCGCCTGGAGATCTACACCCCGCCGTACCTGTACCGCAGCTCGCGGCCGTCGCTCACCGGTGGCCCGAAAACCGTCGGGCTGGGGCAGACGGCGACCTTCACCACCAAGCACGCCTCGGTCATCAAGACGGCACGACTGGTCCACCCCAGCTCCACCACCCACGTCACCGACGTCGAACAGCGCTCCATCGCCCTGCCGTTGAAGAGGACGAAAGACGGCAGAGGCATCCGGGTCACCGTCCCGAAGAACCGCGACCTGGCCCCGGCCTGCTGCTACATGCTCTTCGTGACCGACGACCAGGGCACCCCGTCCAAGGCGCTGTGGGTGCGTGTGCCCTGAGGACGGCAGGGCCAATCGGAGGTGCCGCGGTGGCGACCGGCACAGGAGGCCCACAGGCTGAAGCCCGGATGTGGACGACTCGCCGCGCACCGTGCGACGGCAGGGCCTTTCAGGAGGATCGTGTGACCACTTCGCCGTCCGCCGGCGCCGCCCCACCGGCCCGGTACGACGACCTACACGCCCTGGTGATCAACTGCACCCTCAAGCGTTCCCCGGAGACCAGCAACACTCAGGGACTGATCGACCGCAGCACCGCCATCATGGAGGCGCAAGGCGTGCAGGTCGACGTGGTGCGGGCGGTGGACCACGACATCGCCACCGGTGTGTGGCCCGACATGACGGAGCACGGCTGGGAGACGGACGCCTGGCCCGATCTGTACCAGCAGGTCATGGAGGCCGACATCCTCGTGCTGGCCGGCCCCATCTGGCTGGGTGACAACAGTTCGGTGATGAAGCAGGTGATCGAACGCCTCTACGCCTGCTCCAGCCTGCTCAACGAGGCGGGCCAGTACTCCTATTACGGCCGCGTCGGCGGTTGTCTGATCACCGGCAACGAGGACGGCGTCAAGCACTGCGCCATGAACGTGCTCTACAGCCTCCAGCACCTGGGCTACACCATCCCGCCCCAGGCGGACGCCGGATGGATCGGCGAGGCGGGCCCCGGCCCCTCGTACCTCGATCCGGGCTCCGGCGGCCCGGAGAACGACTTCACCAACCGCAACACCACCTTCATGACCTGGAATCTGCTTCACCTGGCGCGGGCGCTCAAGGACCTGGGCGGAATCCCCGCCTACGGCAACCAGCGCACATCCTGGGACGCCGGCTGCCGCCGCGACTACGAGAACCCGGAACACCGTTAGGCAGGACGGTCACTGCCGGATCGTCACAGTCTTCTCCACGGTGACCTGGTCGATGTCCGAGATCCGGACGGTCGCCTTCATGGTCCAGGTCCCGGCGACCGGGAGGTTGAGGGTGTCGCTGCCCCAGTAGCCGCGTTCGTCGACGAGGCCCGCGTTCAGCGGGCCGATCCCCCGGTCGGTGTCCGTAAAGGTCAGGCGGAGTTCGGGGATGGTGACGGGACTGTCGTCGGCGCCGTAGACCAGCGCCTCCACGGCGTTCCGGCCCGTCCGGCCCGGCGAGAGGCTGACCTGGACCTTGCCGCGCCCGACAAGGGTGCTCGTACCGGTGTCGTACGGGATCAGGGTCAGGGAGATGTCGGGCTGACCGGGCACCCTGCTGGCGGTGGCCGCCGTGTCGGCGGCGGCCCGGCCCGTCTGGGTGCCGGTCAGCAGGGTCGTGAGCACGAGGACCGCCACGCCGATCGCCACTTCCGCCAGCACCGACCGGCGCAACCCGCGCCGCGGCGCCTGGGAAGTGAGGCCCGCCGTGTCGCTGCCCTCGGCCGGGGGAGGGAATCCGCCGTGGCCTGCGGCGATCAGGACCCGTTCGTCCTCCGGCGCGGGCAGTAGCCGGGCCGTCCAGCGCCGGGAGTACGACGCGGCGAACAGCATCAGCAGCACGGCCCAGATCTTGAACGCGAGGATCCTGCCGTAGGGGGTGGTGAACGCCTGCCAGGAGCCGAGTCCGCGCCAGGATTGGTAGACACCGGTGACGGCCAGCACGGCCACCGAGGCGAGCGCGATGCGGGAGAAACGGGCTACGGCGGCGGGCGGCAGCGGATCCTCGGCGGGGGTGCGGTAGAGCGTGACCAGCAGCGCGGTCAGGCCGCCCAGCCAGACCGCCATGGCCAGCAGGTGCAGCGTGGTGGAGGCCACGGCCACGGGCACCTGGACTCCGACGGCGGCGTGCTCGGCCGCCACCCAGGTCGCGGCCAGGCCCAGCACGAGCACACCGCTCGCCGCGATGACGCGCGGTGTGGGCTTCGGCTCTGGCAGTCGGCGCCGCACGAGCACGGCCACCATCAGGAGCAGGACCAGCCGGGCCAACAGGGCGATCCCCGGCCGGGTGCCCACCGCTTGGCGCAGCGCGCCCAGGTCGAGCACCCCGGCCGGTCCGTCACCGCTGTCGTAGGGGCCGCGCAACAGCACCAGCGCGATCGTGGACCCCAGCAGCGTCCACCAGCCGATCGCGAACGGCCGGCGCACCAGCCGTACGGCAGTGGCGGAACGCCAGCAGGCCAGGACGAACACGGCGACACCGATCAGCAGCGCCAGACCGCCGTAGGCGACATAGCGGCCGATGCCGTACAGCGCGTTGACCGTGGGGTCGACGGCTGGTGCGGCGGCGGTGGTGGCGCGGGTCGCCGAGGGCTTTCCGACGGAGAAGGTGAACGCGCCCGACACGGCGTGGCTGTCCGCCGACACCACCCGCCAGGACACGGTGTAGGTGCCCTGCTCCAGACCGTCCGTCAGGTTCACCTGGTCGGTGTCGCCCTTGCCGCCCGCGTGGTGCGGTCGGCCCGCGGTCACCGGACGGCCGTCCGGGTCGACCACCCGCAGCGAGTCCTCGACCAGGGTGACCGACTCGTCGAACGTGGCCGTGACCTGTTTCGGCGCGGTCTTCAGCACACCGCCGTCGCGTGGGTCGCTGCCGGTCAGCGTCGCGTGCGCCGACGCGGGCGCGGCACCGCCGAGAAGGGCACCGACGAGCACGGCGAGCAGCGCGAGCAGTGAGCGGACCAAGTACCTGATGTCGTTCACCTGTCGTCGTGCCACGTGGGTTCTCCGGTTTCCGGTTCCTGGTCCGGTGACACGTACGGACGTGGCCCGACTCGTGCTCACCCGATGGCGTCCTTCGACCGCGGAACGGCGGCTGGCGGCGGGTGATCCCGCGTGCCTCACCCGGTGTGGGGCATCGGAGAGGGCGTGCTGGCGTACGTGGAACCCGTCGGCGGGCCGGTGGCGGTGGGTGCTCCGTCCGGCAGGACGTCCTCGGACTGCTGTGTGGTGCCCTCGTCGGGTGTGCCATCAGGGAGGGTTGATCGGGTGGGTATGTGGGAGAGTGCGCCCACGGCCACGATGACGGCGGCGACGACGGCGAGGACACGGCCGGCCCGTCGCTGTCTACCCGGGCCGTCGAGGTCCCGCCAGCCCGCCACCCACGGATCCTCCGGATCACACAGGTCGCCGACCGCGTCGCCCATGCGGCTCGGCCTGGGATCTCGCTCCGTCGCCCGGCGCCACCGTCGCGCGGCGATCCGCCCCGTCGGACCGGGGCGGACACCAGTCGCTCGCTCCTGTGCGGAGGGCTCGCGGGGGCGCTGAGGCCAGGATGGCCTGCTCGTTGTCGTCGAGGAATCTTCGCCATACGGCATCCGGGACGGGCGCACCGCCGTCCTCGGCGCCGGGTCCTCCGTTGCCCGCCGGGTGCTCAGCGACCACCGGCTCTCATCTCCATGCCTGTTTCCTCGACCGGGGGTACATCGTGCTGGAGTGGCGTACTGCTGGAGATTGGAGGGGATGGTGAGGTGCGCGCGTCGGGCCAGGCCCGTGGGGCCCGTCGGCGGCCGGACGCGCCACCCGAGCCCGTTATCCGTGCCGGTCACTCCTGCGCGGGCGCCGGGCGACCCGACCGCCGACTCGGCCCCCCGGTGCAATTTTTGCATGGTGCAAAATTCGATGCCAGTACTTCGGTGGAGTTTCCTGTCGTGGATCATGGTGGCCCTGCGGGTCATTTCGGGCGGAACCCGGGTGCGGCCTCCAGGAGGACGAAGGGAATGGCCCTCCCGGCCAGTCGGTACCCGGCGTCCGTGCCGTCCGGGGCGTATCCCATGAAGGCGCACAGCCGGCGGGCGGTCCGGGGGTGGTGGCGGGCGTAGCGGGCCATGATCTCGGCGCCTTCGTCCGGCGGGAGGAAACGGGCCGTGACGGCGTGCCGGTGGCTGCCCACCTCGATCAGGGTCTTCGGGTCCGCCCGCAGATTGCGGTACCAGGCCGCCGTCGGCCCGAAGCCGGAGGCGACGGTCCAGCTGCGACCGGCCGGGTCGTAGGCGACCACTTCGAGGACCGCCCGGCGATCGAGCCCGCTGAGCCTGCCCGTGTGGTGCAGCAGGAGCAGGCGCTTGCCGACGACCCAGCCCAGTCCGCAGCGGAAGAGGAGTATCCGCAGTCTGGCGGCCAGGCGCCGCCAGCCGACTGGGAGCGCGGGACGGTCCGGCGTGGTCTGACTGCGGGGCATCGTCGCCTCCCGGGGATCGGATGTGCTCGGCTCTCGGCCTCTGTTGAGTAAAAGGTCGAGAAGGGTGCGGCCTGGGCGCGGAAACTCTTGCATAGTCTAAAGACGGGGAGGAGAGGGTGACTGTGTCGGAAGTGGGCAGAGGCAGCGAGAACGGCCGGCGGGTGGTGCCGTATTGCTGGAGGACGTCATGACCGGGCGGACGCCGGCTTCCGGGGGCGTCGTGCTGTCCTGGATGCCGGTGGCGGTGATGGGCGTGGTGGCCGTGGCGGACGTGTTCGCCGGGCCGGGGGTGGGGTTCCTCCCGTTGGTCTCCTTGGGGCCGGCGTTCTCCGGGCTGGTGGGAGGGTGGCGGCGTACGGCGCTGATCGGCGCGGTGGCTCTGCTGGTGTGCGTGGGGCTCGGGATGTACGACGGGCTGTTCGAGGAGCGCCGGGGGTTCACGGCGATGGTGTCGGTGGCGGGTGTCACGGGCGTGGGTGTCGCGGCCGCGGTGATGCGCTCGCGCCGGGAGGCGGAGCTGGCCAGTGTGCGGTCGATCGCGGAGGTGGCCCAGCGGGTGCTGCTGCGGCCGGTGCCACGGACCGCGGGGCCGTTGCAGGCGGCGGTGTCGTACACGTCGGCGGTTGCGGAGGCGCGGATCGGCGGGGACCTGTATGAGGTGGTCGCCTCTCCGCACGGGATCCGGGTGATCGTGGGGGATGTGCAGGGCAAGGGGCTGGCCGCGGTGGAGACGGCGGCCGTGGTGCTCGGCGCGTTCCGGGAGGCGGCCCACGACGAACCCGATCTGGTGGGGCTGGGGGAGCGGCTTGAGCGCAGTGTGGCCCGGGAGTTGGAGGGTGAGAAGTTCGTCACGGCGGTGCTCGCCGAGATCGGCGCCGGTCACGAGGTCGTGTTCCTCAACTTCGGCCATCCGGTCCCGATGGTCGTGCGGCAGGACGGCGCCGTCGACTTCCCGCAGCCGCCTGCTTTCGCTCTCCCTCTCGGGCTGGGCGCCCATGGGGCCGAGGGACCGGAGCCCTATCGGGTGGCCTTTGCGCCCGGCGACCAGCTCCTCCTGTACACCGACGGCGTCACGGAGGCCCGGGACGCACAGGGCTCCTTCTATCCCCTCGGCGACCGGGCCGACCTGCTCAAGGAGCCCGAAGCGGACCACGCCCTGGAGGTTCTGCGGGAAGACCTGGTCAGACATGCCGACGGGCCGCTCCACGACGACGCCGCGATGCTGCTCCTGCGCTACCACGGTCATGGGGAAGGAAAATCTGTTCCCCTCGCGTGAGGGGGCACCGACTTCGGCGCGGTAGAAAGGACCTATGCCGGAGCACGAGACCCCAGCTGGGGCCATGGACGATGTCGACGCGGTCACCAGGGCGGTGCTGACCGCCTCCCGCCTGCTGGTGGCGGTCTCCGCCCGTTCCCTCGCCGAGGTCGAGGAGCGGGTGACCCTGCCGCAGTTCCGGATGCTGGTCGTACTGGCCACCAGAGGCGCCACCAAGCTGGTGGTACTCGCCGACCTCCTCCAGGTGGCGCCGTCGACCGCGATGCGGATGGTCGACCGGCTCATCGCGGCCGGGCTCGCCGACCGGCAGACCAACCCCGACAACCGCCGCGAGACCCTGCTGCAGCTCACCGAGGAGGGCCGGCGCACCGTCGAGCACGTCACCGCCCGGCGCCGCGCCGAGATCGCCGCGATCGTCGCCCGTCTCGGACCGACTCAGCGGCTGGCGCTCATCGAGGCCCTGGGCGCCTTCAACCGGGCCGGCGGCGAGCCCCCGGCGACCCCCGCCGCCGACAATCCGGATCCGCACCCGCTCGGCTGGGTCGTGGACGAGGCGATGGTCCACGACGTGTGATCCGCGGTGGTCCGGGCCGGAACGCGCGGTCGACCAGGATCCGTTTTCGGACACATCTTTGCCGGATCCCACTTGTCTTGCATAATGCAAGGGAATTGTGAACGCGGGCCACGCCGCCCGCTCCGGGGCAGGCGCCGTACGAGTACGTCCGGCCGTGGCAGCACGGCCGCAGCACGGGCGCCGGGGGGCTGAGGAAGGACGCGAAGGATGGCACTCGTGCGCCGGACGCGCCGGGCCTCGCCGTCCGCCGACTCCCACCTCATGGCGCATCTGCGCGGCACGGTCTGGGGGCCCGCTGAGTTCGTCGGCCTTCCGCCGTGGTGGCTGGTCGCGGAGGGAGTCCTCGCGGGGGTGCTCACAGCCGGAGCCGCCGTCGGCACGACGCTCTACGGCGCCTGGACAGGCCGCCCCTCGCTCGCCGATGGCGAGGGGGGCCTGGCCTGCGCGGTGGCACTCGCGCTGTATCTCGTCTCCGTCGGTGCCGGGCGTGCGCTGGTCGGCATCGTCGTGCTGCTCGGCGTCTGCCTCGCACTGCACACCCCGCAGGCCGCGGCCGGCCTGGTGCTGGCGGAACGCGGACGGGTGCAGTCCGTGACCGTGACGTCGGTCGAGGACGGCTGGGCCACGGACGGCGGGCGGGGCCGGTACCTGTGTTCGGTACGGGACGCCGACGGCATCTCGCTCAAGGTCCGGATCTGGCGCGGCTGCGGAGAGACGTCCCGCCCCGGGGACGCGATCACGCTCGTGTACGACCCTGAGGGGCGGGTGCCCCTGCGCGGTGTGGAGGCGGGGTCGGGCGGACTGGAGCCCCTGCGTGGCCTGACGCCGTGGGCGTCCGCTCTCGTCGCCGGAAGCCTGGTCGCGGTTGTCCGCTCCTACCGGCTTACCCGCCCTGCCGACATGAAGCTCTGAGGTGCACCGGCCGAACCCGTGCGGTCTGCCGTTGATCACCCGGCCGTGGGGGTGGGGGCGGGTGAGGCGGTGTTGATGCCGAGGTCGGGTCGCGGGGTGAGGACGACGATCGGGGCGCCGGGCTGCGGGGCGGGCGGGGTGACCTGGTCCTTGGACAGCTTCGGCGGGGTGGTCTGCTGGAAGTTGACCTGGTCGAAGTTGACCACGCCGGTGTTCTCCAGGACCGTGATGTGGTCCAGGACGGTGTCGTTGGCGAGGTCGGCGAGCTGACGCACCAGGGTGTTGGTGGTGCTGGCGCGGATCTTGGCGATGGTCGGGAAGATTTGGCCGTGGGTCACACGCATGATGTTGGCGGCCGTGGAGTCGAACTGCCGCCCCGACTGAGCCGCCGAGGTCGCCACGAACTGCTGTTGTTGCGGGGTGGCCTGGTTGGGCAGGGTGATGTTCAGCATGGGCGCGATCTTGCGGCACAGGTCGTCCAGCCCCGCGTGACCGACGATCAGGTGCTTGCCCGCTTCCTTCATCTCCGGCGTCGAGCCTTTCTCCAGCGCCAGCTCGCCCAGGGGGTACTCCCAGAGACCGGCGGAGCGGACCTTGACGACGAAGTCGCGGTCGCCCTCGGTCAGCGGTCCCACTGGGTGTTGGCGATGGTCCGGGACGGATCGGAGGACGTGGTCTGCACGCCGAGCATGCTCGGGTAGACCAGGGCGGCCAATGTGGCGGTGAGCGCCCCGCCGACGGCGAGGGTTCCGATCGTGGTGCGGGCAACGGGCATGATTCCTCCTGGCGCGAGCAAAGCGTTCGCCAAGAGGTACGCGGGAGTCGCGCCGACCGATCATTGCGCAAGGTAAAACTTGCACGCTGCCATACGGCGCTCGGTGGGGCCGCGTCATCCCGCGGTCGGCGACGGCGTCGGGGACGTCGCGGAGGAGCCCTCCGAGGTGACGGCCGGGCCAGTAGGCACTCCCTCGGTCGACAGCCCGGGGGGCACCGTGAGGACGACCTGGGGTGCGCCCGCCTGCGGCACGGGCGGCGTCACCTGGGCGGACGGAAGCTTCGGCGGGGTCGTTATCTGGAAGTTGACCTGGTCGAAGTTGACCAGTCCGGTCTTCTCCATCTGCGTGATGTGGTCCAGGACCACGTCGTTGGCCTGGTCGGCCAACGCGCGCACGAGGGTGTTCTCGGTCGTGGAGCGGATCTTGGCGATGGTGTTGAAGATCGAGCCGTGCGTGACGCGCAGGACGTTGGCGAAGTCCGTGTCGAACTGCCTGCCCGCGTCCGACTGGAACGTCGCAAGAAAGCCCGCCTGCTGTGGCGTGGGCTGGTTGGGGATGGTGATGTTCAGCATGGGAGCGATCTTCCGGCAGTTGGCGTCGAGCGCGGCGTGCCCGATGACCAGGTGCCGCCCGGCCTCGCGCACCGCCGCGGTCGTCCCCTTCTTCATGGCCAGGTCTCCTGAGGGGCCCTCCCAGAGACCGGCGGAGCGCACGAAGACGACGAAGTTGCGGTCGGCCTCGGTGAGCGGTCCCCACTGGGTGTTGGCGATGATCCGGGACGAGTTCGAGGCGGTGGTCTGAATGCCCAGCATGCTCGGATAGACGAGGGCGGCGAGGGTCAGGCTCAGGGCGCCGCCGACGACGGCGGTTCCGAGCGTGTTGCGCGAGAAGGGCACGTGGCCTCCCGGAGTGGACGGAGTGGTCGTCGCCTGGAGGTACGGGGGCCGCGATGCAAGAGAACCTTTGCTGTAGGTAAAGATTGCATGATGCTAAATTGGCTTCCGGTGGGTGACCGGGTGAGTGGGCGCGGTCACATCCGCCCCTTCCAGCCTGCCCGGATCAGCCAGCCGTTGACCGGCCAGGCCGTGAAGAAGCCGACGATCATGGCGAGCATCAGCAGCCAGTACGCCGCCGTGGTCTTCGCCAGCCCTGGTTCGAAGAGGATCTCCTGGTAGAGCCACATCCCGGCGAACAGGCCGATCTGGAACGACACGATCGAGAGCGTGTCGGCCTTGACCGCCGCCCACAGGCCCTGTGCCGGGGTGATGTCGTGCACCGGGGCGATGCTGAAGTACTGGAAGCCGATGCCCAGCAGTCAGGCGAGGGTGAAGTCCAGCAGGAAGTCGGCGTAGATCGGCTTTCCGGCGAGGCTCATGCCGGTCGCCCGCACCAGCCATTCGCCTCCGATGTCGCCCAGGACGCACCCGGCGCCGCAGTGGCTGACGGCCGTGGCCGAGCCGATCCAGCGGGGCTGCTTCTCCGGATCGGGCTCGCCCTCCCGCTCGATCACCGGGCGGGAGGTGCGCCGGCCGGGGCGGAGGTAGAACCACAGGGTGGCCGGGCCCCAGTGCAGGGCGGTGATCGGGTATACGAGATGCATGATCCACATGCGCTGCCGGTAACCGCGCAGCGTCATGTCAGCCGCGATCACCAGGGCGCTCGCCGCGGCCGGCGTCAGGCTGACCCAGCCCAGCACCTCCAGCCAGTCGGGCGGTTGCTGGTGCGGCTGCGTCATGATCACGTCTCGTACAGGTGTGCCGTCGCGACCCGCCCCGGCCGCATGATGCGGATCTTGCGGCTCTCGCAGGCGGGGCAGCGGGGTGACTGCAGCGGTGACGGGACGGCCTTCCCGTCAAGGCGATACGTGGCGATGATCCGCGTCTCGTCGTCCACGGTCACGTGGATGTCGTATTCCGCCTCCCAGCCGTGTCCGCAGTCGAGGCAGACGAACGAGTAGGCGCGCCGGGTGTCCTCGGTGTGCATGGCCACCTCCCTGGAGCGATGCGTTTCGTCCTTCGGGGCCCTCGTATCCATTTTTGCACAGTGCAAATTAAGAGGCGTTCTGTGTCGGCCGCCTGCGGACGTGCACTCAGCGCGTCGTGTGCACCGCGCGCAGGGCACTCTGGTGGCTGAGCCAGCCGACCGGTTTGCCGTAGTCGGTGTCGAGGACGGGTACCCCGGTACCGGCGGCGGACAGCAGGGCGTGCAGGGCCTGGGTGACGGGCTGGTCGGCGGTGACGGGCGCGGGCGGCTCGGCGAGCTGCCCGACCAGGGTCGGTGCGCCTTCCGGTTCTTCTGTCAGGGCCTCAGCCACAGCCTGCGCGGTGACCACGCCGACATAGCGCCCGGTGTCGTCGACGACCGGGAGCGCGCCGTGGCCGGAGAGGCTGAGCAGGTCGGCGGAGTCGGCGAGCGTGGTCGATGCGGGCAGCGGGGACGGCAGGGGTTCCATCACGGCGCCGACGGGTTGGGTGCCGAGCGGCGCACCCTGGGCGGGGCCTTCGAGGTCGATGCCGCGGCGGCGCAGTTTGAGGGTGTAGATGGTGTCGCGGGTCAGTAGACGGCTGGTGGCGGTGGCCAGCACGATGGCGAGCATCAGCGGGAGGATGATCGAGTATTCGCCGGTGAGTTCGAAGAGGATCACCACGGCGGTGATCGGCGCCCGTGCCGCGCCGGCGAAGACGGCGCCCATGCCGACCAGGGCGTACGCGCCGGCCGCGCCGGCGGAGGCGGGCAGCAGGTGGTGGACGCCGATGCCGTACGCCGAACCGAGCATCGCCCCGATGAAAAGGCTGGGCGCGAACACCCCGCCCGAGCCGCCGATGCCGATCGTCAGGCTGGTCGCCAGCATCTTGCCCACCAGCAGCAGGAGCAGGAAGCCGACCGCGTAGCCGCCCTCGGTCGCCTTCTGCAGCACCGGGTATCCGACGCCGTACATCTCCGGCAGTACCAGCAGCACGACACCGAGTGCCAGTCCGCCGACCGTCGGGCGGAGCCACTCGGGGCCGCGCCAGCTCCAGTCGCAGGCATCCTCGATCAGGTACAGGAAGCGGGAGAAGCCCACCCCCACCCCGGCCGCGACTATGCCCAGGGCCGCGAACAGGCCGTACTGGACGAGGTGGTCGACGTGGAAGCCGGGGAGCCGCAAGAAAGCGACGTCGCCGAATGCGGCGCGACCGATGACGCTCGCAGTGACGCTCGCCAGCACGGTGGCACCGAAGGCTTCCGCGCTGAAGGTGCCCAGGATCAGCTCCATGGCGAAGAAGACACCCGCCAGCGGGGCGTTGAAGGTGGCGGCGATGCCGCCCGCCGCGCCGCAGGCGACCAGCAGCTTCATCCGGCCCTCGGTCACCTTCGTGACCCGGCCGAGGGTCGAGCCGAGCGCCGAACCGACCTGCACGATCGGGCCCTCACGGCCGACCGAACCACCCGAGCCGATGCACAGGGCGGATGCCAGCGTCTTGACGACAGCGACCTTGGGGCTGATCCGCCCGCCGCGCTGGGCGACAGCCAGCATCACCTCGGGTACGCCGTGCCCGCGCGCCTCCTTGGCGAACCGGTTCACCAGTGGCCCGTACAGCAGCCCACCGACGACCGGGGCGAGCAGCACGAAGTACGGGCCGAGCCAGGGCAGGTGCGAGTTGCTCGCGCCGGGGGAAGCCGAGTAGTCGGCGTGGCCGGAGAAGAGGTGCGTGAAGGTCTTGATGCACCAGCGGAAGACGACCGAACCGGCCCCGGCTCCGGCACCGACCGCGACGGCCAAGGCCATCAGGCCCCACGGGGCGGTGCGTAGTTCCGCCTGTCCTGGTGTGAGTGTGAAACCCCTTGCCGTCGTGCTGGTCACCTGGTTCCTGTCCCTTGCTGCCGGTATTGCGGGCATCGCGTCGACCTCCCTCACCTTTGCATTATGCAAAACGAGTCAAGGGGGTGCGTCACACGGGGCTACCCGCCTCCGTCGGAAACCTGGTCCGGTTGTCCGCCCGGCCGGGTCGAAGGACCCCTTGGCGCGACCACGCTCGCGCGAGCGTGGCCTTGGGTAAATGGGCGAACCGCGGAGGTGAACCGTGAGCGGCCAGAGCTCACCGCCCCTGATCGTGGTGGGCGTGGACGGGTCGGAGTCGAGCCGGGCGGCGCTGCGCTGGACGGCACGCCAGGGCGGGTCGACCGGTGCGTTCTGCTTCCCGTGCTCGCCTGGCAGCTGCCGCCCACCTGGGGCATGCCGGTGGACTACTTCGACGTCGACTTCGAGAAAAAGGCCGGCGACGACCTGCGGCGCACGGTCGAGAAGGCCCTGATCGCCCGGACGTGCCCGTCGCCCCTCAGGTGGCGCAGGGGCACCCGGCAGTAGTGCTTACCGAGGCGGCCCGGAACGCCGGCCTGGGTGTCAGTCCGCCTCGGCGCGCGCTTCGATGTCCTCGATGCCGGTCGGGCGGCCGGCCCGTGTCCACCGGGCGTAGAGGCCGGCCGCGATGAGCAGGGTGGCGGCCAGGGAGAGCATGGGCCAGCCGCGCAGCAGGTTCACCGCGAGGGTGAAGGCGACGGCCGCGGCGGCCAGGCCGTTGACCCAGGCCAGGGCCGTCTTGTTCGCCCGGGTGGCGAAGCGTGCCATGGCGAGGAGCCCTACCAGGAAGCTGACGAAGACGGCGACCGCGTAGAACAGGACGAGTTCCTGCTCCTGGCCGGCCGCCGCGACGATGATCAGTGCGGCGGCGGCCAGGTAAACCACGACCGACCAGTACGGGGTGTGGTGTCGGTTGGCCCGGCCCAGGACCGGCGGCAGCACGCCGGGCCGCTCGGCCGTACCGGCCAGGGCTTTCAGCAGCCCGGGCCCGGCCTGGAAGGAGGAGCTGGCCGCGGCGAGCAGCAGGAGCGAGCTGGTCAGCTGGAAGGCGCCGTACAGCCAGCCCGGTCCGGTGGCGGCGTGCGCGATGTCGGCGATCTGGGTGGAGTCGGTGCCGGGGATGCCGATGTGCAGGCGTACGGCGAGGGCGGTAAGGGCCAGGGTGAGGCCGCCGACGATGACCAGCAGCAGTGCGAGTGTGCCGCGGCCGAAGCGCCGGCGGTGGGTGTCGTCGAGCTGGCCGAGCTGGGCGATCGCGGTGGACGGCGCCTCGATACCGGTGGCCAGCGCCATCGCGACCGGGAAGGCCAGCACCACCGCGAGCACGGCGGAGTGTCCCGGGTCGGTCGTGGCGGTGGCGTGCCCGGTGCCGTGCGGGGAGGTGAAGCCCAGGACCAGAACGGCCACCGAGATGACGACGAAGGCGACGGTCATGACGGCGAACAGCAGCCGCCCGCCGTGCCCGAACCACGTCAGCCCCGCCACCACCAGGAGCAGCAGCAGCGCGAGCGGGATCCGGAACGGGGCGAGACCGGGGAAGAGGGCGATCACCGCGCTCGTCGCGGCCGCGATCGAGATGCCGATGGTCAGCACGAAGTCGACGACCAGGGCGCCGATGGGCAGGAACGTCCAGCGCGCGCCGAAGGCCCGCCCGGCCGCGGCCGCCGCACCGCCGCCCTTGGGGAAGCGCCGTACGAGCTGCCAGTAGTTCGCGGTGACGAGCACGACGAGGCCGATGACCAGGCTCATCGTCGGCAGCAGCAGCGCGAGGTCGCCGTGCAGGGCGCGCAGCGCGGCCTCGATCGCGTAGGCGACCGAGGAGACCGGGTCGGCGATCACCGCGAAGGCGAACGCGAAGAAGAGAACGGAACGGCGTGGACCGCGTCCGCGCAAGACGGGTGACGGGGCGGCTGCGACGGCCGACTTAGGCGGGGTCACGGGAAGACCTTCCTCGATGTCCGAAACGGAGGGCGAAACAGGGGGGACACTTCGCCGACCCGTCTTCCCGGCACACCGCTCTCGAAGATACGTCAAAGAGCCGTCAGTGAGGCGTTAGGGAAGCGTCAAGATGCCCAGGGCGGCGCACCGCCGCGCGAAGAGGGCGCCGTCGGCTCGGCCGGGGAAAAGGTGGCCTGGCCCGGAAACCGGCCGGCCGCCCGAGGTCTCCTTGCGTCGAGCTTTGCATAATGCAAAAGTATGGGGAGGGTGCGCGAGCGCTCCAGGTGCGAAAGAGGCGGTGCACACCGATGAAGGCAGTGATCTGCGGCGCCGGTATCGCGGGGCTGTCGTTGGCCGGCCGCCTGCACAACGTGCTCGGCTGGGAGGTCGTGGTCGTCGAGAAGGCGCCGGGACCCCGCACCGAGGGCTACATGATCGACTTCTTCGGCCCGGGCTACGACGCTGCCGAGGCCATGGGTGTACTGCCCTGGCTGGAGGAACTGGGCTATCCGATCTCCGGGGCGGCGTTCGTCGACGACCGGGGCCGGTGCCGTGCCCGGCTCGGGTACGACCAGTTCGCCCGGTCCCTGAACGGGCGCCTGCTGAGCATCATGCGGTCCGACCTCGAACTCGCCCTGCGCGAACGGCTGTCCTTCGCCGTCGGCCTGCGGTTCGGTGTCGGCCCGGCACACATCGACGCGAGCACCCACGGTGTTCGCGTCACCCTCACCGACGGCAGCAGCGTCGACGCCGACCTCCTCGTCGGGGCCGACGGCATGCACTCCACCGTGCGGGCCCTGGCCTTCGGCGAGGAGCGGCGATACGTACGGTACCTGGGCTACCACACGGCCGCGTTCACCTTCGACGACCCCGAGGCGCACGTGGAACTCGGCGACCGGTTCTGCCTCACCGACACCGTCGGCAGGCAGATGGGCCTGTACGCTCTGCGGGACGGAAAGGTCGCCGCGTTCGCCGTGCACCACGCCACCGAACCCCGCCTGCCCGACGACACCCGGGCAGCTCTGCGCCGCGAGTACGGCTCGCTCGGCTGGCTCGTGCCCCGAGCCCTCGCCAACTGCCCGCCGCCCTCGCGGATCTACTACGACCAGGTCGCCCAGACCGACCTGCCGTCCTGGAGCCGCGGGCGGGTCGTCCTGATCGGCGACGCCTGCCACGCCGTGTCCCTGCTCGCCGCGCAGGGTGCCTCGCTGGCGATCGCCGGCGCCTACGTCCTGGCCGACCAGCTCGCCGGATCCCGCAGCATCGAGGAAGCGCTCGCCGGATACGAACGGCTCTGGCGGCCGGTCATCACACGCAGGCAGCGTTCCGCTCGCAGAACCGCCCGCTGGTTCGTCCCCGCATCCCCCCGGCAACTACGGCTGCGCCGGCTGGGCCTGCGGTCCGTCGGCCTGCCAGGAGCGAGCCGCATCGCCGGCACCGCACTCGCCGGCCGGCAGCGACCGTACCTGCGTCAACTCGCCTCGGTACCGGCTTGGGCGGGGACGCCGGACGGGAGCGCGCAGCGCCCGGGTCGCAGCAAACGTGCGCAGGCGGCGAAGAGTTCCGGCGAGCAGACCCGTAACGCGGAGAGTTAGATGCCATCAAGTCCCAGGCCCGGCCCGAGCGTTGTCACCGCTCGTCTGCGCGAGGCGCTGGAAGCCGCCGACTGCCGACTGCTCGCCGACATCCTGCACCCGAACGTCCACTGGAACCCGCCAGAAGGAGGCGAAACGGGCTGCCACGCCCGCTCCCACGTCCTGAGCCGATGTTCCCGCCTGCACGCGCTCGGACTGCGGGCGAGAGCCGAGGAGACCTTCACCTACCCGGCGGCCGTCGTCCTCGGACTGCGGATCCGCGGCACGGTGCCACCGGCCGACCCGGAGAGCGTGGGGTACCACGTCTTCGATGTCACCGGCGGCCTGATCACCCGAATCACCGGCTACGCCGACCGCGCCCAGGCGCTCGAAGCGGCCTTCACCGGCGCCACCACGGGATACACGATGGAACGCGGACCCATACCTGGACACCGAACGCGAGCCTCAGGATGAGGCGACCCGCGCCTGGAACCTGACCAGTCCGGCCACGCCGAACTGCAGGGCCACCGGCAGTGTGTGCGCGGCGGTGACGCCGTGCACCCGGTGCAGCAGGACACGCGGTCCGCTGCCGCCTCCGAAGGTGACGGTGGTGCCGCTCAGTCGCAGGATCCCGGCGGCGGACAGCGAACCGTTACCCTCGGCCGACTTCCCCCCCCGACCAGCACACCGCGCCCACCGCCCGGGGTCACGACCATGCCGAGGTGCTCGGGGACGCCGTCGTCGTTGCGCACCGTCATGCCGAGCGAGCCGTCACCCGAGCGATCGAGCTGCGCCACGGCGTTCGTGATCGTCATGTCCACGTCGGCGACGTCCACATGGACATGGCCCGGGCCGCTGGTGGACACAGGAGCGGAGGCGGCGGCATGTGGAGAGGACGGGCTGCTCGCACATCCTGCTGCCAGGACGGCGAGTGCCACGGACAGGGACACTGAGAGGGAGAAACGGCCACGCGGTGTTGTGCCGGTCATCTTTGCAGTATGCCAAGATTGATTCGCGGGCCGGCAGCCGCCCCCCGGTACCGCTTTCCACTTGCCTGAGCCGGCTGCCGCCTTGTGGTTCTCGGGCCAGGAGACACGCAGGCTCGCCGGGCGGTACGGACACGACGGAGTGGGGGTGCCATGGGACTGGCCATGTGCCCGTTGTGCAGTGACGACGAGGACATCGAACTGGTCCGCATCCTGGACGACGGACGCCGGGTCGTGAAGCACCGGTGCGGCTACGAATGGGAGCACGGCGAGCCCGCTCCTACGAAGAAGGAGCAGCCCCGCTCCTTCGGCGACCTGAAGGCCCGCTTTCCGGGACCCGACGATGTCGACCCCAGGTGTCTGGCGCGGGCGGCCCGGCTCAAGGCGCGGTACCTGGCCACCAAGCCCCACTTCGATCCCCAGGTCGCCGCCTATTGGTCGAAGTACCGGGAGATCTTCTCCCCCGAGGGGTTGCACACGTGCGACCCCAGAGTGCTCAAGGACTTCGCCAACTCCGACGTCGGAGCCCACCCCGGCAACCAGGCCACCTTCAACTCCGCCTGGAACCTCATGGGCGACGCGGCGGCAGGGGAGACGACCCGCAAGACGATCGAGTACCTCTTGTACGGGCCGGACGACATCCCCCTGGAGGACCGGCTCCAGCATCTGCTGGCCGGCGTGAAGCCGTTCGCCATGACCGGTTTCAAGGAGGCGCTTCTCACGAGGGTTCTGTGCGTGGTGCAGCCCGAGCGGTTCCTGTCGATCCTCAAGTACACGACGGAGGCGGGCGGGAAGCGCGAGATAGCCCGGGCGGTCTACGGACTCGACCTGCCGACACCCGAGTCGGTGAACCGGACCCTCGGTCGGCTCATCCTCTGGAGCAACGACCTCCTGCACACGCTGGTCGGCGAGGGCTTCGTCAACCAGCAGCACTCCGCCGCGTTCCTGTGGTGGGCCAAGGACCAGCCTGAGGGGTTCGGATAGGTCGGGTTTTCCTGCCTGAGCCGTGCGAGGCGCCGGAGGCGCAGGTCTGCGCATGGCTCGGACCGGGGTGGGCGTCCGACGAGCCGGCATTCCTGATGTCCGTCGAGCTGGCGCCGGTCACGCCCGGAACCCTCCCAACCGGCTACGTGCTGCGCACCTGGAGTGTGCCCCTGACCAGCCAGGGAACCGACGCCGCCAAGAAGATCGTCGGCAGGAAACGGGGCATCCTCACCGACACGATCGGACTCATCCTCGCCGTGACCGTCACTGCCGCGAGCCTGTCCGAGAACGCCGTCGGAATCCGGCTCCTCGACCAGGCCAAGAAGACCTACCGGAAATCCTCCAGAAGTTGGGTCGACACCGGCTTCAAGAACGCCGTCATCGAGCACGGCGCCAGCCTGGGAATCGATGTCGAAGTCGTCAACAGGAACCCCGGAGTTCGCGGCTTCCATGTCGTGAAAAGGCACCGGGTTGTCGAACGAAGGATTGGTTGGATCATGCAGCGCCGGCGCCACGCCCGAGACTACGAGACCCTGCCCTCCGGCTCCGAGGCCATGATCCACGTCGCCTCGATCGACAACCTCACCAAGCGCATAACGCTGCGCTCTGGCGCGTGCGTAATTCTGGACCTGGACGACCAGCGCGAGGTCATCCGTGAGGTGGCCGCCGAGGTCGGTGCCCGGGTCGCCGCTTTTGCGGCTGGCGATCCTTGATCGCGCCGTGCGTCTTTGTGTGCTGTTGTGCTCGGCCGGGATCAGGTTCGGGGTGTTGCGTGAGGGGGATTGAGTATGTCCTGCGGTTCCTGAGTGGTAGAGAGATGAGGGGCGGGAGGATGGGCGGGTGCTGTCCCGGGTCCGGGGTCTGACTCATGATTTCTCTGACCGAAGTGTCTCGATCACACGGTGTCGGCCGTTGGCCGGGGATGGTGCGTTGTCGGTGCCGGGCCGGCGGGGTGTGTCCCGATAGGGGCCTGCCGATTGTTGTGGCGTCCTCACGATTCTGACCGTCTGACGCGGCCCGGTACCGGCAACGCGACGTGCCGTCGGACGGGAAGGAGAGGAACGGGCATGTCCAGTTCGACCGTGCCCAGTACGTCGCCGGCTCCCAAGACCCGCCGTCGTCGCCCGGCGGGGGAGGTGGTTCTTGGAGTGGATACGCACCGGGATGCCCACGTAGCCTCGGTGCTCTCCGCGACGGGGGCAGTCCTTGCTACCGACGAGTTCCCGGCCACCGCGGCGGGATACCGAGCTCTGCTGAAGTGGGCCAGGAAGTCGGGAACCGTGAGGCGGGCCGGAGTGGAGGGGACCGGCTCCTACGGGGCGTCTCTGTCCCGCTATCTGCTGGCCCAGGGCATAGACGTGTTTGACGTGAACTGGATGGACCGGGCGGATCGTCGTCGGCGCGGCAAGTCGGATCCGCTCGATGCCCAGAATGCTGCGCGATCCGTGTTGAGCGGGCGGGCCCGTGCCAGGGCTAAAACGGGCGACGGGCCGGTGCAGGTTGCGAGAATGTACAAACTCACGAAGGTGTCGGCAGTCAAGGCCCGGACCCAGGCCATCAACCAGCTGAAGGCCGTACTCGTCACTGCGGACCCCGTCTTGCGGGAGGAACTGGCCCAACTGGGCAATGCCGAACTCTTCCGTACCTGCGCACTGTTCGCCGATGCGCGTGGTCGCGAGGACGTCGGCGCGGAGTCGGTGGCGCAGGCCACCCGGATCACGCTGGCCCTGCTGGCTCACCGGATCGGCCGGCTCTCCGAGGAGATCCGGGACGTCGAGGCTCGTCTGACCCGTCTTGTGGAACGGCATGCCCCGCAGCTGCTCGACGTGGTGGGGATCGGTCCGGACACGGCGGTCACGTTGCTGATCACGGTGGGGGACAACCCGGAACGGCTGGACAGCGAGGCGGCCTTCGCCGCGCTGTGCGGGGTCAGCCCTGTCGAGCGCTCCTCGGGACGCCGGCAGTACCGTCGCCTCAACCGCGGCGGCGACCGGCAGGCCAACGCCGCGCTCCACCGCATCGTGTTCACCCGCCTGCGGGTCGACCCGCGCACTCAGGACTACTACGAGCGCCGGATCAAAGAGGGAAAGACCCGGCGCGAAATCGTCCGTTGCCTCAAACGCTATGCGGCCGGGGAGGTCTTCCACCTGCTAGGGTCTGTCTGACAAATGATCACCGAGCCGGGATGTGCGTGCTCGTTCCAATTGCCTTGCCGTTCTGACGTCGGCCAGTGAGTCTGGACTGGTGCCAGGACAAGGGAAAAGAAGGCGGCGGCAGGAGGCCGAGGCTCGGCGGCTTGCCGCTCGCACCGCGCCGGACGCGGGGCAGTGGGAAGTGATTGTTGAGACTCGGGACCAAGCGGAGATGCGCACGCAGTTGTGCCGCCTTCGGGAGGCAGGAGTCGACGGATCGATGATCCGGATCGACACGCTGTGCGGGCGCCTGGCACTGCCGACCACCTACCGGCTGAGCCGGTTCGTGACGGACCCCGGATGGGAGTCCGAGAGCGAGCGCTCTGATCATTGATCTTGTGGCAGGTAGAGGTGAGTTGACGGACGCGGCATGGGAGCGAATAGAGCCCCTGTTGCCGCGGGTGGATGGGCGGGGTCGTCCGTGGCGTGATCACCGGCAGGTGATCGACGGGGTGTTGTGGCGGTTGCGGACCGGTGCGCCGTGGCGTGACCTGCCGAAACGGTATGGGCCGTGGCAGACGGTCTATGAGCGGTTCGCCCGCTGGGAGGCGGATGGCACCTGGGCCCGCCTGCTGGAGCAGGTCCAGGTCCGGGACGACTCCGTCGGAGCCGTGGAGTGGACGGTGTCGGTCGACTCCACGATCAGCCGAGCCCATCAGCACGCCGCCAGCGCCCGCAAAAAGGGGCGGCGGCGGCAGGGGACGAACTGGAAGATCCGGCACGCGCGGCGGCTGGCCAGGCGCTCGGCCGGTCCCGCGGCGGGCTGACCACCAAGGTCCATCTCGCCTGTGACGGCCGTGGCCTGCCCCTGGCCGTCGTCGTCACACCCGGCAACGTCAACGACTCGACCGTCTTCGATGATGTCCTGAACGCCTTGAGAGTGCCCCGGACCGGCGCCGGACGGCCTCGCCGCAGGCCCGACGCGGTCATCGCGGACAAGGCCTACTCGTCCCGGGCGATCCGCCAGTCCCTGCGCACGCGGGGCATCCGTACGGTGATCCCGGAGCGGGCGGATCAGAAGGCCAACCGTGTGCGGCGCGGCCAGGCCGGCGGCAGACCGCCGGCCTTCGACCGCGAGCTCTACAAGGCCCGCAACGTGGTCGAGCGCTGCTTCGGCCGCCTGAAGCAGTTCCGCGCGATCGCCACCCGCTTCGACAAACTCGCCACCCGCTACAAGGCCGGACTCCGCCTTGCCGCACTCATCCTCTGGCTCCGCGAACCCATCCGAGATCGTTTGTCAGACAGGCCCTAGGACAGCTACAGCCAGGACCCCGCTCATAGGGGCTGTCGTGACAGATGAGAGGGTCAGGCGGGTGAGTGAAACGCCAGTGAACACCCTGCAATACCGCTTTGACGGGCCAGAAGACGCTCCTGTCCTGATCTTGGGTCCCTCACTGGGTACCACATGGCACATGTCGTAGAAGGCGTCCAGGGGCGTCCATCCAGTCCTGTGCGGGCATATATGTCCAGCTTCGAGATCCTGTGCCGAGAGGGTGTCCACGGGGTTTGTGACTCGCCCGTGACAGCTGGCAGCGTGATGAAACCCCCGTCGGCTGGTTGTGTTTTGGTCTGGCTCGGCGGTATGGCTGGCGCGGTGGTGGATATCGCGCGCGCTGAGCCCAGACGTACTTGATGCGGGCCTCTTCTGTGGCGGCTTCCCGGTGGATGCGCCTGTGGTTTGCCGCTTCGATGTCTGCAACGCGCCTGTGCTCGGAGGTTGCGCTGGCGGGCGTGATCTCCTGGATGGGCCCGCAAGCTGGTCTTCGGTGGAGCGTTCGACGGTGTCGGTCCGTTCGCCGGCTGGGTGTGGCTGGCGGTTGCCGCGGATGTGGGCGGTGGGTGAGTGCAGTGCGCTGGCTTCGGTCGCCGAGAGTGTGCGTGGGTAGACGTGGACGTCGGCGACGGAGCTGGGGAAGGCCAGGTAGGGGGTGGTGGCGGAGGCGCTGTTGATGCAGCCGCCGGTGGTCAGGGGCATGGAGGAGCCGTACGGGGGGGGCTGAGGTTGGTGGCGGTCCGGTTGAGGGTGCCGTGCTGGTAGAGGGCCATGTTGCCGCTGGTGGAGCCTCCCGGGACTGGTGCCCGGAAGGTGGCGACGAGGTGGGTCCAGGTGCCGTCGCCACGGGCAACGGCTAGCGGACGTCGACGTAGTCGGTGACCCGGGCGCTTCTGAGGTAGTGGTTTCCGGTCTCTCGGCTGAGCGCGAGGGCCCAGGTGCCGTCCTGCTTGGCGGTCGCCATGCCGATGAGGTGGCCCTTCTTGTCGGTGTCCAGCTCGCAGACGTAGTGGTAGGTGCTGGAGCCGCGCGGTTTGAAGTAGAGGGTGGGCCAGGCGTCGTCGGTGAGCGGTTTCCAGGTGTTGCCCTTCTTGTACTGGAGGGTGCCGCCGAAGCTGATCGGCTGTCCCTTGCGGACCGGGTCGGGGGAGGCGTGGAAGCCGGTGATACGGGTGGCGTAGCGGTAGAGGTGGACGGGCTTGGTGGTGCTGGTGCCCAGGTCGGGGTTGCCGTCGAAGTGGGCCCGCCAGTAGGCGTCGGTGTCCGGCGCGGTGAGGGTGCGGGCGAACGTCTCCAGGGTCAGGGGTTTGTTGTGGCGGATCGGGAGGGGAACGGTGGTGGCGTTCTTCCAGCCGGTCTTGCCGTCCTCGGAGTACTGCAGGGTGACGGTGGGCTTGGCGGGCCATTTGGCGCGCGTGTCTTCGTAGTAGACGTAGCCGGAGACCTTCAGGGATCCGTCGTCGTTGAGGTCGGCGCTCATGTCGGTGTGGGTGGTGTAGGCGACGTGCAGGCTGAAGGGTTGGGTGGCGACCTGCTGGAAGGGCATGTAGTCGGCGCCGGCGAAGAGTTCGGCGTTCGGGGCGGGGCTCTCCGAGGAGACACGCAGGGTGTAGTCGCCCCGGCTGTCGGTGGTCGTCTGCCCGGCCACCACCGAGGAGCCCTCAAGGGTGATCGCGGTGTTCGGCAGCGGTTGCCAGCCGGCGGTGGTCTGAATCTCGGCGTGGCCGGTGACGGTTCCGGTGGCGCCCTGTGCCAAGTTCAGGGCGTGGGTGCTTGCCGTGAAGCGGACCGGTGCCTGGGTGGTGTGCAGCCACTGGGTGGGGTATGTCGACAGGTCGATCGCTCCCGGGTAGCTGCTGGAGGCCTGGGGTGCGGCGGACAGCCGGAAGGACTGCTCGGTGGGGACGTAGGCGGCGGTGAAGCGGCCGTCGGGGCCGACGGTCGCGGTCGTGATCGTCCGGCCGAGTCCGGTGTCGGCGACGACGTCGACGGGGGTGCCGACGGCGGGAGTCGGGGTGTCGGGGGTGCGGGGATCCCGGGCGACGACGATGCCGCTGACGGAGACCTGCTGGTGGAGGTAGTCCGGCACACTCGGGGTGGCCGTGAGACCGGAGATCGTGAGGATGGTCCGGTACCGCAGGGGGTCAGGGGAGAGGGCGCCGGTGACGGTGGCGCCGGAGGCGTCCTGCAGATCGACGGTCACCCGGTAGTCACGGAGGTCCGCCAGGTGGACCGGCGCCCGCCAGGTACCGGATGTGGCGTCCTGTCCGGAGTACTGGGTGAAGTCCTCGGTCGATCCGGCCTCTTGGGTGCCGTCCGGTGCGTCCAGCGGATAGAAGTGGGCCGTGATGTGGGTGATCGGGCTGTCGGAGTGCGCGGTCACGAAGACCAGACCTGGCTCGTTCCAGCCGTTGGCGTCGACCAGGACGGGGCCGCCGGTGGTGCCGTCCGCCCAGGCCGGGGAGAGGCCCGTGAACAGGCTGGCGGTCAGTGCGGTTGCCGTGGCCGCCGCCAGGAAGGCGCTGCGTCTCATGATGGTCCCCCAGAGGACTGGTCGTCTCTGCAAGCGGGAGCGCGAGGCCCGGACTGCGGTCCCTCGGCGCTCTTGGATCGGTCAGGTGATCGAGAACTGTAGTGGTGTGCTCTGACGGTTCGGTACGTAGGTCTGCTGCGTGATCGTCCCGTCGGACCTGGCAGGCGCTCGACCGCAGTGACTCGGTCGAGCGCCTGAACGTCCCTCAGTGGTCAGTCGAGTTGGCTGATGGCGGGGTAGTCACCGGTAGCGGCTGCGTCGGCGGGAGGCAGGGCGGTGTTGTAAATGTGGATGTCGCTGATGCCTGCGTTGGCGTACTCGCCGTAGGCGCCGGAGGAGAGTTTGCGGCCGATCTGGAGGGAGCCGGTCGCGTTCCAGGGAGTGTAGGTCCAGTCCTTGGCGGCGGTGAGCTTGCCGTCGACGTAGAGCCGGATTTCCTGGTTGGTGGCGTCGAAGACGCCTACCAGGTGTGTCCATTTGCCTATGACGGGCTTGCTGCCGTAGGTGGCCTGCCAGACGGCACCGCTCGCGTCGGTGCTGTGTCTGCCGAAGGCCCACGCCTGGGAGTGTCTTTTTCTTGGCTCTTCCAAGATTTTCGTAGGCGTTGATCGCTGCGACAGGGGTGTTAGCTGAGCAGGATGAGCTGGCGGAGGAGGCGGTGTCCGG
>NZ_JBSHAF010000027.1:0-9185 GCF_053611365.1 Streptomyces sp. NPDC054813
GCGCTGCCGTACCGGCAGCGCGACGCCGGGGTCGCAGCGCACTCGCATGCCCGCTCACAAGCACGGCGCGGCGCTCCCTGCGCGCGCTGTCCGCCTGCGCACTGTCGCCCTGGCTCCGGCGACCGCGGTATGTCCAGCCGGCATCAAGCGCGGCAGCCCCGTCCCCGCACTGCCCGACCACGTCTCTTGCGCAGCTCGCAACGCGGCAGGACAGTCGTCCATGGCCGTGACTGCTTCGTCGCCCCGATCGGCGGCCCATGCTCGGCCGAGGATCTTTTGCCGTCAGACGTCCATACGGTGATGGTGGCGCCGCTGTACGCCCGCGGCCTCACGCTCGGCAACATCGTGGTCCGGCGCACCGGCCGTTCCGACCCGTTCGCCAAGGACGAGGCGGATCTCATGAGGCAGATCGCCTCGCGGGGTGCGCTCGCATCGACAACGCCCGCCGGTACACGCGCGAGCACCGGGCGGCCGTGGCACTGCAGCAGAGTTTCCTCCCTCCGGCCGCGACCGACACCCCGGCAGCCGATACCGCCGGGGTCTACCTGTCCGCGGGCGGCGAGGCGGACGTCAGCGGCGACTGGTACGACGGCATCGCTCTGCCCTCCCTGCAGCTGGCCCTCGTCGTCGGGAACGTGATCGGCCACGGAATACCCGCCAGTGCCACCAAGGGCCGTCTGCGCCGCCATCCAGACACTTGCGGGCCTCGAACTCGAACGGGACGAGCTGCTCACCCGGATCGCCGACATGGTCCAGCGCCTCGCGGCCGAGGCCCGATCCGGCGACGGCCAGCCCTCGCTCGGCTCACACCGCTCCACGAGCACAGGACGATCGACGGCATGACCTACCCGATACGCGCCGCGAAAACCACCGTTGCCGTCGTGGTCGTCACGCTCGGATACTGCTAGCTCCTCAATGCTCTTGAGGCGCTGCTCGATCACTTGGCCACAGCGGACAGCGACCGCAACCCGCTCGCCGACGTCCCTTACTACTGGGTCGTCGATGCGGCGGTCAACGTCCTCTACCCGCTCGCCTTGTGGGCGGGCCTCTGGCTGGTCAGGGTCCGCGGAAACCACTTCGCGGTCGTCGTCGGCTTCGTCACCTGGTTCACGCTCATGCTGGAACACCTGGACATCAGCACAACTGGGAACGCCCTCCGAACGATTGGGAAGTCCTTTCCGTGTCGGGTTCGCGGTGTGGCTGCTACGAGGTGCTGGGTGTGCCTGCCGGGCTCGGGGTGGGCGTGTGTGGCGGGACCAGTGCGGGTCTCCTACCAGGCGACGGGCAGCTCGATCGGGAAGCGCCGGATTGTCTCGGTGTCCCAGCGGATTTCTTCAGGTGGGACCGCGAGCCGCAGACCGGGGAACCGGTCCAGCAGCCGTCCGATGGCTACTTCCAGTTCTGCCATGGCCAGGGGTACGGCGATGCAGCGGTGTCCGCCCCAGCCGAAGGTCATGTGCGGTGCCGGGGGCCGGTCGGGGTCGATGGACTGCGGGTTCGGGTATCGCTGCGGGTCGCGGTTCGCCGTCAGGTACGACACATGGACGAAGTCGCCTTTTCTGATCCGTACCCCGGCCATCTCCACGTCCTCCCGTGCCACCCGGGGAATGCCGACTCCCTTACGGAAAGGGATGACGCGGAGCAGCTCGTTCAGGACCTCCGTGAGGGTCTCCGGCCGGCAGCGCAGGCGTTCCATCAGTTCGGGCCGGGTCAGGAGGAGGTAGCAGATGTCGCTGATCTGGCAGGTGGCCGTGTCCTGTCCGCTGAGCGTCAGCGTGAGCGCCATGACGGCGACTTCCTGGTCGTCGAGTGTGTCCTCGCCGTCCTTCGCGGTGGCCAACGCGCTGATCAGGTCGTCGCCGGGAGAACTCCGCCGCTGTTCGACCAGCATGGTGAAGTAGTCGCGCAGTTCGGCCTTGGCGGCTGCGGCGGTCGTACGGCTGTCCGGGCCGGTGGCGAGGAGTCGCTGCAGGTTCTGCTGCATCCGGCTCCAGTCGCCCTGGGGAATGCCGAACAGGTCGAAGACGGTGTGCTGGGGGAGAGGGTTCGACAGATGGCCTACGAGATCCGCCGGCGGTCCCTGCTCGGCCATCTCGTCGAGCAGGGCGTCCGCGAGACGGGTGATCCTTGCCCGCATTGCCTCCACCCGCCGCTGGGTGAACGCCTGCGACGCCAGGTGGCGAAGGCGGCTGCTGTGCGGCGGGTCCATCACATTGATCGACTCGGCGGAGACGATGGGCTCCGGCGTCAGCCGGGGGAAGTCGGACCCCATGATCCCCGCCCGGCTGAACCGCTGGTCAGTGGTCACCTGTTGCACCCCCTCGAAGCCGGTGACCAGCCAGGCATCGGCGTCACCGTAGGGCAGCCGGATCCGGGCGATGGAACCACGGTCCATGAGCGCCGCCAGGGAGGGATCGAACTCCAAGCCCTCACTGAAGTCGAACGGACAGGTGATTGCTTCGTTGCCTGAGGTCATCGCACCGTTCTTCCTGGTTCGCCGACTTTGCTGGTCTATGAATATGTCACTCGGCGGCATCGGGCCACCGCTGTACCTCCGGTGTGCTTTCCCGCCCCTATTCCCGCGCGGCCGGCGGACAGCGCCGTTGATACACGGAGTCGCGCCGCTGGAGCCGCATGTGCCTGTTGAGCGGGCGGCGTGGAGAGCGATGGGCCCGTCACAGGAGGGTGGTCGGCGAGGCACTCGGGGCGTGGCGCAAGGGCCTGCCCGACCACGGTGAAGAACTCGCCGAGGTCTTCCGCCACCCCACGGCGATCGCGGAGATGCAGGGCGTCGACCTTGGTGAAGAGGCCGGACGAAAGATCGCAAAGAACGCCCGTCATGATTACACCGCCAGGGCCAACGGCGTACCGGTGTGTACCAGCCGGGAGTGATCCTGAATGCCGCCCCCCGCGGGCGCGGGAACCACTGGGAGCTCGCAGCCAGTACAGACCGAGGAGACGGTGACAGGCATGGCAGAAGCGAGGACGCAGGCGGCCGAGGAACTCGCGCGGCGCTGGGACACCGACCCGCTCTGGCAGGGCATCGAGCGCACCTACGGCGCCGAATACGCCGTACGGCTCTCCGGCAGTGTCCGCGAGGAGCAGACCCTGGCCCGGCGCGGCGCCGAGCGGCTGTGACGCCGGCTTCACGAGCCGGACTACATCCACGCCCTCGGCGCGCTCACCGGCGGCCAGGCCGTCCAGCAGGTCAAGGCCGGCCTCCAGGCCTTCCACCTGTCCGGGTGGCAGGTCGCCGCCGGCGCCAACCAGGCCGGGCACACCTACCACGGAGGTCCAGCCGCCGGGCGCGGCCTGCTCGGCGCGCCCCAACTCCAGTCCACTGAGCGGCTGAGCACAGTCGAGGCAGGCGGCTGCTTGTCGCCATAGGGGTTTCACCACCGTCGCCACCCCTGAAAACGCTCTGAAACCGCGCTGAATGGGGGTTCGGCCACGCTCTGCGGCATGACGACGACGGCCCCGTCAGGGCCAGCGGCCCGGGAGGGGATCACCATGAACGGCCTGCGACTGATCCGTCGGCACGCAGCGGCTTTCGGGCGCTTCGCCGGGCTGGGCAGTGTGGTCACCCTGGCGGCCTCCGCAGCCCTGGTCCTGCTTTCGCGGTGGATTCCGTGGATGGCGGCAAATGCGCTGACCACCGTCGCCTCCACCGTGGTCGCGACCGAGCTGCACGCTCGTGTCTCGTTCGGCCACGGACGGCCCGGTCTGGCCGGCCACCTGAAGAGCGCGGCCACCACTGCCCTCGGATGGCTGGTCACGTCCGCCGCGGTCGGCGCGCTGGCCGCGCTTCGCCCCGGCGCCGGACTCGTCCTGCAGCAGACGGTGTACCTGTCGGCCACCGCGCTCGTCGGGATCGGCCGCTATCTCGTGCTGCGTCTTGGTGTGTTTGCCCATCGCCCCCCTCGGCCCCGAACCGACGGCGTGCGGTTGCGGGCCGCGTACGGCCCGGTGGTGTGAGGGCAGGCGGGGACGGGACTGCGGCCCGGGGGTCTGGGCCGGCGGCGCGTGCCTTGGGGGTCGGCGCCGAGACACGCGACCAGTACCTCGCGGTCAGCCACGGCCAGAACCCGGAGAAGTTCTCGTTCACCGACGGAACGGTGCGTGCCGGTTGCTGGAGGAGTACTTGGGTTGGCGCGGGCGCCCCGACTTGAATCGACCAGCCGGTTCACCGCTACGGGGCCAGGGCCTCGCCGAAGCGGGCGTCGGGCACGGGGGCGCCGCCCTCGCGAACTGAACGCCGCTGCTGCCACACTCAGTTCATGGACTACGTCGGCCGGGTGCCCGCTCCGCCGCTGGATCGGTTCATCGACGACATCTACTGTCTGACCGGGGTGCCGCACCACCGGCTGATGAACGTCCCGCCGATGCCGTCGGCACACTTGTTCCTTCACCTGGGCGGGCCCGTCCGTCTGTGGGACTCCGACCCTTCGGTACCGCCGGCGGTGTTCACCGACGGGTGGTTCATGGGCGTATGGACCAGGCGCTTCCTCTTCGAGTACCCCACGCATGTGCGGCTCGTCGGTGTGCACTTCAAACCCTGGGGGATGTCTCCGTTCGTCGACGTGCCGGCGGCCGAGCTGCACAACCGGTGGGCGCCGGTCGATGACGTCTGGCAACGCTCTGTGGACCGGATCCGAAACCGCGTCGGTCACGTCGGGTCGGCCGCCGAGACATTGCGAGTGCTGGAGGAGGAGTTGCGGTTGCGACTTGCCGAGGCCCCGGCGCGCGGTCTCGACCTGGTCCGGCACACAGGCGGGCGTCTGGAGACCTCGCACGGCACGATCCCGGTCGGTGCGCTGGCCGATGCGGCCGGGGTGAGTGGCAGTCACCTGGCCGGCCTGTTCAAGGCCCATGTCGGTGTCACCCCGAAGCGGGTGGCGCGGATCTACCGCTTCGCGCGGCTGATCGTGTCCGTGGACGCCCTGCGCCCGGTCGACTGGTCGGAACTCGCCCAAAGAGCGGGCTACTTCGACCATGCCCACTTCAGCAGGGAGTTCAAGGACTTCACCGGCCACACGCCGACGCAATACCTGGCCCTGCGGCGGCGATTCCCCACCCAGCGGCAAGGTCCTCAGGACATCGGTCCGATGCCCGCCGATTGATTTCTTACATGCCCCGATCCCCTCGGCGCGTGAGGATTGCGGTGAACCCGCAAGGAGACTTCGAGGAGGGCCCGTGGGCTCGGTGATCATGCACAGCGTGGTGTCGGTGGACGGCTTCATCGCCGACGAGAAGGGCGAGGTCGGGCCCCTTCACGAGTGGTACTTCAGCGGGGACGTCCCGATCGTCGTGGGCGGGGACGAGCCCTACGACCATTCCGGCGCCGGAAGCCGCATCAAGGTCTCGCGTGCGTCGGCGGACTACGTCCGGTCGATGTGGGAGTCGATCGGCACGATCGTGATGGGCCGCAACCTCTTCGACCTGGTGAACGGCTGGGAGGGCAGGCCGCCCGCGGGCGATCACGTGGTCGTGGTGTCCCACCGGCCCAAGCCCGAGGGGTGGCATCCCGAGGCGTCCTACCATTTCGTCGACGGCGTGGCGGCCGCGGTCGACAAGGCCCGGGAACTCGCCGGGGAGCGGATCGTCGCCGTGAACGCCGGCGAGGCGGGCGCTCAGATCCTCGCGGCCGGTCTCGTGGACGAGGTGGCGATGGACGTGGTCCCGGTGGTGTTCGGGTCCGGCAGGCGCTACTTCGGCGGCATCGACGGGCCGCGTCTGCTCGAGGATCCACACGTGGTCATCCAGGGCGACAGGGTGCTGCACCTGAGGTACAAGGTGCGCCACCGGTGACCTTCGCCAACTCTGGCACGACGAACTACCTCACCTCGCACCTCGCCCCGACCGCCGACGCCCATGCAGTGGCCTCGCAGGCCGCAGCGCACAAATACACCGTCGGCTTCTCCTTCAGCGCGGGCGTCGAGTCCAGCGGCCCAGAAAGCACATGTCGCCGTCTTGGACGTACACACTCCGCCCGTGGACGATGCCCTGTACGTCGAGGGTGACCTGTGGGACGACCGCTCGGTCCGGGAAGCCGTCGGCGCTGCACTGGAGACGCTCGGGGGACTGGACGTACTCGTCAACAACGCGAGGTCGGGGCGCAGGGCCTGGTGGAGGACCACTCCGACGAATGGCAGCAGGTCCTCGACGTGAATGTGGTGGGCCTGGTCCGTGTCACCCGCGCGCTGCCGGGGCTGCGGGTCTCCCCGCACGCGGCCGTCGTCAACGTCGCCTTCATCGCGGCGACGGCCGGACTGCCTGAGCGCGCGCTCTACTCGGCGGCCAAGGGCGCGATCCTGTCTCTCACCTTCGCGATGGCCGCCGACCTGGTGGCCGACGGTGTCCGGTCAACGCGGTGAACGCCGGAACCGTCGACACACCATGGGTAGAGCGGTTGCTGTACCGAGCACCTGATCCCGACAGGCAACGTGCCGCACTGGCCGCTCGCCAGCCGCACGGCCGGCTGGTGACGGCGGACGAAGTCGCCGACGCCATCTGCTGCTTGGCCTCTCCGGCTGCGGCATCCCTCACGGCACGGCCGTCGCCGTGGACGGAGGCATGGCGGGCCTGAGACTGCGGACGACGGGCTGACCCCGGCGACCGTAACCCTCCCCGAACCGCGAAGGGGCCACCGCGTACCGTGGCTGACATGCCCGACGTGCGCTTCGTCTGCCTGCTTGCCACGAGTTACGACGAAACCCTGGCCGTCGCGGACTGACTCACCGTCACCCTCACTCTCGAGGAGAGGGCCGAGGCGTACGGAGGCAGCGCGACCCGCTGGTACGGCATGCCACGCTGATCCGGCCCACGTTGCGCCCGGACCGACCGCTGTGGCCTCACCAGCAAGCCCGGGTCGCCGCGTCAGTGTGCGCCGTTGGTGGCGAAGTCGGGGAGGTCCGTGGAGAGCAGTCCGGCGGTGGCGCCGTGGAGGAGCCGTGCCGTCTCGGTCGAGCGGGGCAGCATCGTCTTCTCGTAGACGCGGACGGCCTCCTGGACGGTGTCGGAGTTGACGACGGCGAGGGCGAGTTCGCAGGCGTCGAGCATGGCGAGGTTGACGCCGACGCCGAGCGGGGGCATGAGGTGCGCGGCGTCGCCGAGCAGGGTGACGGTGGGGCTGTGGTCCCACGTGTGCGGGACGGGCAGTGCGTAGATGGGGCGGTCCACATAGCGGCCGGGATTCTCGGCGATCAGGTCTCGCATGCGCGGCGACCAGTGGTCGTAACGCCGAAGCAGGAGGCGGCGGATGCCCTCGGTGTCGTCGGGCGTCAGTCCGGCGGCGGTGATCCAGTCGGCGGGGACGCGCTGGATGACGTAGACGCGGATGTGACCGCCGCTGTTGCGCTGGGCGAACACACCGCGGTCCCCGTCGGCCGCCGCGGCGCTGCCCTGCCCGACGAGTTCGGCGATGCCGGGGTGCCGGTTGTCGACGTCGTCGAACCAGATTTCGAGGAAGCTGAAGCCGGTGTATTCGGGGGTCGCGGGGGAGAGGACCGGACGGACCCGTGACCACGCGCCGTCGGCGCCGACAATGAGGTCGGCCTCGGCCGTGGTCCCGTCGGCGAAGTGCAGGGTCCGCGGTCCGTCGGCGGGGCCGGAGACCTCCTTGAGCGCGTGGCCCCACCGGACGGTGCCCGGGTGCAGGGAGGCGAGCAGCAGGTCGCGTAGGTGCCCCCGGTCGATCTCCGGCTTGAACCTCTCGTCCTCGGTCGGCACGTGGTGGAAGAGGACCGTGCCGTCCGGGTCCAACTGGCGCATCGCCTGCCCCTCCGGGCGTGACAGGCGGAAGAACTCGTCGAGCAGTCCGGCCTCGCGCAGGGCGATCTGCCCGTTGTCGGCGTGCAGGTCCAGGGTGCCGCCCTGGTCGCGTGCGTCGGGTCCGCTGTCGCGGTCGTGGACGGTGGCGTGGACGCCGTGCTGCTGGAGGATGCGGGCGCAGGTCAGGCCGCCGGGGCCGGCGCCGACTATGGAGATGCGGGGTGTGGGGACATCGGTCTTCATGGTGGGACTCCGTTCGCGTGGCGCAGCCGTGCCCTGGCTGCGGCTGTTGGAGAGGCGGTCCGGGCCGTCGCATCCACAGAAAAGCACATCGGATCAATAAGTGCAACGACTCAACTTTTGATACCGATGAACCGAGAGGTTAGACTGAAGCCATGCCAGACCAGACGACCGACACCGGGGCGACGCCGGCCCCACCGGCCCCGCCCCCCGCCCCGCCGGGTCCGCCCGCCCCACCGGCTGCGCCGCCCCCCGCGCCGGCTCCGATCGGCCGTCGTGAGCGCAAGAAGGCCGCCACGCGGCAGGCCATCGCGGACGCCGCGCTGCGCCTGTTCCTGGAGCGCGGATACGACGACGTCGGGATCCGCGAGATCGCGGACGCCGCCGACGTGTCCACCACCACGCTGTTCAAGCACTTCCCGGTCAAGGAAGCCCTGGTCTTCGACGAGGAGGGCGACCAGGAGGCCGCCCTGCTGGCCGCGGTACGGGAGCGGCCCGAAAACCAGTCCGTATCCGCGGCCCTGCACGAGCATGCCTTGCGCTCCCGTGTCGCGGCCGTGCCCGGTGACCCCCGATTCGCCGAGTTCACCCGCCTGGTGAGTGACACTCCCGCCCTACGGGACTACCAGCAGAAGATGTGGCTGCGTCACACGGCCGCCCTCGCCCGGGCCATCGCGGAGGAGAGCGGACTTCCGGCGGACGACCCCGCCAGTACCGCTCTCGCCCTCTTCGCCCTCGACGCGCCTCGCGCCGCCCAGCAGCACGACGACCCGCGCCGAGCCCTCGACCGCGCCTTCGAACTGCTGGAGCACGGCTGGCGCGCGCTCGCCCAAGACCCTTCGGCGAGCTGACCGCGGGAGAGCCCCTCCCGCACCCGAGGGCGGCGCCCGCACGTGTCCGGCCCCCTCCACGTGAATGAGGAGGGGGCCGGAACTCTGGTGGCGGGGGCGGGATTTGAACCACGCGACCTCTGGGTTATGAGCCCAGCGAGCTTCCGAACTGCTCCACCCCGCTTTGACTCCTTGAGCGTACGCTCCGCGCGCCGAACCAGCACGGAATTTACGACCGGGCGGAGCGGGGGGGGGGGGGGGGGGGCGCGCGGGGCGGGGGGGCCCCCGCGGGACATGACGTGGCGCACCCCCGGTGGGGGGGGGGGGCGCGGGGGGGTTAGAGCG
>NZ_JBSHAF010000027.1:9195-153039 GCF_053611365.1 Streptomyces sp. NPDC054813
AGCGTACCCTCCGCCCCCCCACCCACCACGTAATTAACGCCCGGGGGGCGGGGCCGTGTCAATCGACCCAGCGGCCCGCGGGTCGTACCCGAGTCAGAAGTCCAGGCTCCAGCGGTCGTGGTAGCCGGGGTCGGCGGAATAGATGCCGGGGGCGCTGTCGGCGGGGCCGTCGGAGGCGTCGACGCTGTACGTGGTGTGGATCCGGCCTTCGTGGTGTCCCAGTACCACGGCTTCACCGGGATCTCCGTGCCGTCCTCGGCGACCAGGGTGACCACCTGTCCGTCTCGACCCACGGATGGACGAGGTCGATGCTTCACCTTGAGGTCCTTGGGTGGGTGGCCCCTGCGGCCGGTCACGATCAGCGGCGACTCGTTCGTCTGCCAGTGGGGAATGTCGCAGCGGGCCGGTTTGACGAAGTGGCGTCCGCCGGAGGCGAGCACGGGTCGGTCGAAGCGCACGGTGTGCGTCGCGTGGTGCTGGGCGGTGTTCCTGCGGTGATGGCCGTCCTGAAGGTGCCGGCCTTCCTCGGCGTGCCGGTGACGACGCCGGTGCGGGTGTCGATGGCGTTGGTCAGGCCGATGCCGGCGACCAGCAGGCCGTCGTAGGTGGGGCTGTCGTAGGCGACGCCGTTGACGGTCTTCTTCCCGCTGCGCCTTCGGAAAGGAGGCCCTGGGTGCCGGTGACGTAGGACTGCCAGGCGAGGGTGGGGGCGTGGCGCCGTCCATGAAGACGGCGAGTTGGGGAGCCGTGGTCGTGGCCGGGGCCCTCGGTGCGTTCCTTCCTGGCCGTCGAGAGGGCGGACTCCTTCGCCCGCGCGGCACTGACCGCGGGCTCCGTGGTGGGTACGGTGACCCGCGCGGACGAGGCCTTGGTGACGGTACGTCCGCCGGCCCGCTCGTGGACCACCAGGTCCCCGCCGATGGCGGCAAGACCCGCGTCGGTGCGCTCGTAGTGTGTGTGGACGGTACCGTTTCGTGGTGCTCAGCGGGCCAACCCGTGGTCGGCCGCTGTCCGCCGACGGTCTGGACGAGATCCTCGACGGCTCCGGAAGCGGGCCGGACTGGCACGACTGACGTGCCATCAGCGACGGCATACCTGCCTGACCCGGATGCGGGAGGCGGGCATGGCCCCGCAGGCCGTGCAGGCCCATGCCGGCCACGCTCCGCCGAGGTCCTCCTCATGGAGTTGGCCGAGGCTTCCGCGACAGCTGCAATCCCATGTCTGACCAGCGGAATCCGCACACAAGATTCGGAAAGAGAACGACCTCTTAGGACGCTTGTGGGCCAGCGCGCGCCCAGTGCTATCCGGGGATGGTGCCGAGGTCGACGCCGGTCAGGTCACGGCTGGTGTCCCACAGCCGCGCCGCTACGGAGGTATCGGTGAGGTGGTTCCACACCGGTTCACGCCGGGGCTTGCCGCGCAGGCTGAAGACGCGCGGTCCCCACAGTTGCCCTCCGCGCACGGCCGGGTCGAGCACCGCTCGGACCGCGGGCCATGCGCCGGCGTGCTTGCCCTGGACGAGGAGAGCGGCTGGTGCCCCGCAGAGCCGCGCACCAGCGGTCCGTACATGGACTGGCGGCCGTGACGGGGTCAGGGAGTCCAGCGCGCCGCCGGGATGGACCACTACGCTGGCGACCGTGCTGTCGACGGCGCGCAGGCGGCGGTCGAGTTCGAGGCCGAAGTACATCTGCGCCAGCTTGGAGCGTCCGTAGGTGCGCTTGGGCTGGTAGTCCTTGCGGGACTGCAGGTCGTCGAGGTCGAGCCGCTCGGACTTCGCCGCGAAGCTGCCCATGGTCACGATGCGGGCCGCCGGTGCGGCCGACAGCAGGGGCATCAGCCAGTGGGTCAGCGCGAAGTGTCCGAGGTGGTTCGTGCCGAACATGACCTCGTGACCGTCTCCGGTCTCCTGGCGCGGTGGGTCGTCGAGCGCGATGCCGGCGTTGTGGACCACGGCGTCGAGGTGGTCCACATCCAGTGATTGCACCGCTGTTTTGAGCGACGAGAGGTCGGCGAGGTCCAGTCGTACGGTCCGCACCCGAGCGCCAGGGACACGCGAGCGGATCGAGGCCGTGGCGACTTCGGCCTTGGCGGGATTCCGGCTGCCCAGTACGACAGTGGCTCCGGTTGCGGACAACTGCTCCGCGATGAAGTACCCGATGCCGGCGTTGCCACCGGTGACCAGGAAGACGCTGGCATCGGCACGCGGCAGCCGTTGGACATCCCAGGGCGGGGTGGAGGACGTGGGTGACATGGCAGTGGGCTCCCTTGCTGTTGAACACGGCTGCGGCTGGCCCTGCAGGGCAGCTCAACGCCCACGGTTTCAGCGGCCCCCGACAGATCGCCTACGGATCACCGACAGCCCCGTCGGGCGGCCGACATCCTGCCGACAGGGTGCTGGCCCGTCGCGGCACACCGTTGCCACGGAGCGTCACGCTGGCCAACCGGAGCAGCGATTGGCCACTGCGGGGGTATGACCGCGCGTCCGTCACGACTACGCCCAGGTCAGGAGCCGCGCACCGAGCATCTGCATGACCTGCGGTCCCTCTCTCCGGCCGCCCTCTTCCCAGCCATCCGCCAGTCCGACAAGGTGAGCGCGCTGGAGACGCAGGTATAGAGGAGACGCAGATATTCTGCTCGTCATCGAGACGAGGACGGGTCGCGTCGGTGGGGGCTGTCAACTCTTGTTCAGTGACCGAGTCACACCCGCGACGACTGCCGTCGTCAGCAGCCAACCCGCCGCGATCAGAGCGTAGGACAGCCATTGCGCGATGCTTCCTTCCGTCCAGTACCAGGCGGTGCGCTGGCCGAGGCCGCCGATGGGGATCAGCAGGTCGAGGGTATAGACGAGGGCGTTGAACGGCGGGCCTTGGCCGGGCTGGGTCTGTTGCGGCGACTGGCTACCGAAGACAACTGTGCCGAGGACGGTCAGAGCCATGATCCACACTCCGGCCAGCCAGGGGCGGTAACCGTAGCCGACCAGGGCATCGAGTATGTGCCCCCACACCTGCCCGGCCGGATGCAGGGTTCCGCGGCGGTGGCGCTGCTTGGCCAGAAGCACCTTGCGAGCGTCGTCCTCGTGGCCGACCTGCCGGTACCAGCTCGCCAACTGTTCGTAGGGCTGTGGGGCGTAGCCGGGCTCGCGTCGGATCCACTCGATGCGGCGTGTTACGTCGTAGCCTCGTAGACCGTCCTTGGACTGGATGGAGGCGTAGCTGAACCCTTGGAGATGCACGACGTCCGGCCAGATGCCCTCGCCGTCGTGAAGGACTGAAACGTGTGCTCCTCGGAGGTCCACCGCGCCGGAAGGTCGTGCGGCGGGCGTGAAGTGCACTTCGCCGGCTTGCATCCGCGAGCAGTCCATGGCCATGTCCTCACCGTTCAGGATGGCGCCATCAAAGGTGAGCTGATCCGATATCTGGGCCCCGCGCAGACATACGGCCCCCTGTGCGGTGAACCCTTCGGAGAAGACAAGAGTCTGGGCCACGGCGTTGTCCGCGACGAGCGCCGGGCCATCGGAGTTGCTCAGTCGGGCTCCTTCCATGAACAGGCCGCCGGGCAGGTGGGCTCCCACCAGTCGTATCCCGCCGTGCGCGGTGAATCCTCTGCGGCAGAAGACCCCGCCTTCCATGACCAGGCCGCCGGCGAACAAGGCCCACCGTCCGAGGCCGTTCAACATCGCCTCGTTCAGTTGCAGCTCGCCTGCGATCCGGGCTTTCAGGAGCGAAAGGCTGCCGTTGAGAACCGATCGTTGCAGATCGAGGGTGCCCCCTATCTGGGCCAGCGTGGCGTCTATGCCGGGCGCCCGACTGCCGATGATGCCAATCGTCCGGGTAGTGGCTCCGTAGAAGCTCGGCGCCTCCTCGAACCAGCAGCCTTCAAACCGCAGCATGTGCCCGATCTCTGCTCCAGCGAGATCGAGACGACCTGTGATCCGCGCACCAGCCACCCGCAAAGCGGTGACCGCCCCCGGCGGTGCTGCGTTTGCTCCCCGCGCCAAAGCTGTCACGACGGCTGCCCGAAGCGTGCGCTCGGGCCCCCAGTCCGCCCCTCTGGCCGGATTGTCTTCGTCCGGCGTACCCACGCGCAGCTCCACCTGGCGACCTTCGGGGAAGGAGTCCCACAACTCCCGCTCGGGCAAGGTCATTTCTTCGTACGGCAGCATCAATACAGGGTAGGGAACGCCGAGCCACCGAGGTGGTCAAGCGGCTGGTGCCCGGTTTCCTCGCCGAAGCGAGATGAGCGACTACGACGAAGGAGGAGGTGACCGATGCTGGTCGTGACGGCTTGGTAGAGCTGCCGGGGACGATGAGCGCCCGGAATCCGGAGCCGACCTGGGAACTGCCGGCGGGGCGGCTGGGGGAGTACGGGATCACCCGGGTCGCCGAGTCGACCGGCCTCGATGTGATCGGGTTGCCGGTGTGGACGGCGATCCGGCCCGCCTCCCGCGCCCTGAGTACGTCCCAGGGCAAGAGCGCCACCGACCTGCTCGCGAAGATCTCGGCGGTGATGGAGGCAATCGAACTGTGGCAGGCGGAACAGCCGCTGCCCGTCGCCGCGCACGGCCCCGCCCGGGACGTCCGCCCGCACTGCCCAAGAGGCAGTCCATCGCTGCGCAGAGAGCCCGCCTGCGTCAGCCGGCACGGACGCGTACGCGGACGCCGTGGAGAAGGAGGAGCGTGCGCTGCGCACTTGGCAGGAGATCGATGCCCGGCCAGCGTCTCGCCTACCTCAAGTACTCCGGCGCAGGCAGCCATCGCAACACGCGGCTCGCCAGGCACAACGTGCTGCTCGAACGCAAGCTTTCAGAAGCCTAGGGCGAACAGATCTGGCACGAATTGGCCTGGGCGGCCCGACCGACGTTCACGCCCTTCAGGAACGGACCGCGCTGCTGGAGCAGGAGATCGTTGACCTGCAACGGAAGCTCGTGGACCAGGACGAAGACCTCGACGCCGCGCGAGCAGCGAACCGAGAACTGTTGGCCGAGCTGAACAAGACCGCACGCCGGTGCTGACGCCCAGGGCATCGTGAGAGCGCCGATCGTCCCTTGCAGAAGATCGCCGTCCGGATGCCCGCGATCTCACCTGGGGCTTCCCGGATTCCTCGGGAGCGCCTACGACGGTTCTCACCGTCTTCAACACTCACGAGGCATCCAACGGTCAGCGGTGGAGCGTCCACTGCTGGGAATTGCCGCCGGTGCACTTGACGAGCGTGACGTGACGGACGGCTCCCGACCCCTCGCCAAGGCAGGTCTTGGTCACGTTGTTGATCAGCTCGAAGCCCGCGGTGGTGAAGTACGCATCCCACAGTGCTGCCGGGTCGCTGGACGAACACGGCTTCATCGTCGCCTGACCGTTGCGGGCGACCAAGCACAGCCTCTCGCCCACGTTTTGCCGCATTTCGGAGAGCCGGCCGATGGTGTCGTTCATCAGCCAGGTCTGGTACAGGCCTCCGTTGCACCCTGTCGCGTAGGGCCCGTAGTCGGCCCGGAAGTCCAGGCAATCGTCCGTGGCCACGTTCTGTACGTGGTAGTAGACCGGCGCCGCGTTCGCCGGCGCGGTACCCACTGCCCAACCCAGCGCAACGGCCGCACCCACGGCGGCAATCTTCTTCATCAACGCGGTCCCCCTCGGCTTGTTCTGGCATGGCAAAGCGCCACCGAGCAGGTAAACAGGGGATACCAGCCGGAAGGAGCGCCAACGGTCGGTATGTTCACACACACCACACTCACCGGCAGCCTCAACGAGGTCCTCGGCCCCTGACAGCTCCGCCACTGCGTGCGGCGGCGGTCCGGCGTGCCATGTCACACCACGGTCAGAGAACCCCCAGAGAACGTATCGCGGCCATGGCCAGGTCCATCCAGAACGCGGTGACGTCGCGGCCGGTTCTCGACTGCAGCCGGACACCGTCCTCGGTCCGCCACAGCACGGTTCGGTGACCATCGTTCTCCAGACTTTGACGTGTCACATGAGTAGCCGTTGTCTTTCCGGACTTGATCGGTGGGTTTCCGCTGGTCAGGCGTGAACTCCGTGGCATCGAGGAAGAGTCGGGCCGTCACGTCTGTCGGTCATGACACGGAGGTTGTCGATGGCTTCGGTCATGGGCTTGTTGGAAGCGCGCGAGACGGCCGCGCAAGTTCGGGTCGAAGAGCTCCGCGAGGAGGCGGAGCGGGTGCTGGCCGAGCTGGCGAAGGCGGAGGCGGTGCTGGAGCGGCGGGCCATCGCCCGCTTGGAGCTGGCCGAGGCCCTGTCCGGGTCGGAGCGGGAAGCCGACCACCCGCCGGAGTCGGTGCCGGCGAAGGTCGAGGGGGTGCGGTCGAAGGTGAAGGGGCTGGTGGAGCGGGGCTGGCTGGCCGAGGAGCGTCCCGGGGTGTTCACGCCGAGGCGGGCTGCCGGGTGACGTTTCGGCTCCGGTGGCGGGCGAGGTGGCGTCCCATGAGCATGGTCATCGACGTCAGGACGGCGGCTTCGCTGCTTTCGGGCCGGGTCTCGTAGTCCCGGGCAAGGCGCCGCGAGCGCATCAGCCAGCTGAGCGTCCTCTCCACCACCCACCTGCGTGGAAGCACCACGAACCCGCTCATGTCATCGGTGCGTTTGACGATCTGAAGGGTGAGCCGCCCTGGACGTCCCCCTGACCCACACTTCCTTTCGTACGACCGTCTCCAATGGTGCAACGCGAGGGGAGAAGGCCGGATTCCGGGGTCAGGTGGACGTCGGGGTCCGTCAGGCGAGGTGGATCGTGAAGCGCCTCACGACCTTGGGGTCCGTGGCGATCGTGTCGGAGTGGACCGAGCCGCGAGCCTTGTCGTACTCCCCGGTGCCGCCGGTGATCGCGTTGTCGAAGGGGCCCTGGTCGACGTAGTTGAAGTACATCCCCTGCACGGTGAGCTGGCCGCCCGGGAGGGTGTAGGTCACGACGCACTGCTCCGCTTCATCGGCGCCGCCCCGGGTGGTGGTGCAGGTGCCGTGGGTCTCGCCGACCTTGTTGTGCGCCTCGTCGAAGAGGTCCGAGCGGACGACGACTTGATCGCCCTGCGAGACGCTGCCGGGGGTGACGGGGAAGCGGGTCAGCTGCTGCACCTCGGCCAGGACTGTGATGATCCGGGCTTTACCCCTGGCCTGGGCGGAACCGGTGTCCGTCGCGGCGGCCGCGACGGGGGTGCAGGCGAGGAGGGTGACCAGCGTGGCCGTGCCGAGGCAGGCCGCTCTGATGGGGCGCATCATGCGACTCCTGAGGTTGATGTTCGGGAATGGCCGGATGGCGAACTTCCATCCGATTCCGTTCGATTCCCTTCATAACCTCGACTCCGCCGCCGCACGGAGCACCCGGGCACGAACCACCGGTACATCCAGCCGGTCGGACCAAAGTCAGGCGGCGGAGCTCGGCACGAAGCCGAACGGCAGCTCCAGGCGATGCCGGGCCATGAGCTCCTCGTCGGCGACGATCTCGCCCGTCGGCCCGCCGGCGGCGATGACGCCCTCGCTGAGGATGACCGAGCGCGGGCAGAGCTCCAGGGCGTACGGCTGGTCGTGGGTGACCATCAGGACGGTGACGTCCAGGGAGCGCAGGATGTCGACGAGCTCGCGGCGCGAGGCCGGGTCCAGGTTGGAGGACGGCTGGTCGAGGACGAGGATCTCCGGCTCCATGGCGAGGACCGTGGCGACGGCGACCCGGCGGCGCTGCCCGAAGGAGAGGTGGTGCGCGGGTCGGTCGGCGAAGTCCGCCATCCTGACCTTCTCCAGAGCGCGCAGGACCACTGCCTCCATCTCGGCGCCCCGGACGCCCGCCGCGGCCGGGCCGAAGGCCACGTCCTCGCGGACGGTCGGCATGAACAGCTGGTCGTCGGGGTCCTGGAAGACGATGCCGACCTTCCGCCGGATCTCGGCCATGTGCTTCTTGCCGACGGGCAGCCCGGAGCTCCGCGAGGAGGCGGAGCGGGTGCTGGCCGAGCTGGCGAAGGCGGAGGCGGTGCTGGAGCGGCGGGCCATCGCCCGCTTGGAGCTGGCCGAGGCCCTGTCCGGGTCGGAGCGGGAAGCCGACCACCCGCCGGAGTCGGTGCCGGCGAAGGTCGAGGGGGTGCGGTCGAAGGTGAAGGGGCTGGTGGAGCGGGGCTGGCTGGCCGAGGAGCGTCCCGGGGTGTTCACGCCGAGGCGGGCTGCCGGGTGACGTTTCGGCTCCGGTGGCGGGCGAGGTGGCGTCCCATGAGCATGGTCATCGACGTCAGGACGGCGGCTTCGCTGCTTTCGGGCCGGGTATCGTAGTCCCGGGCAAGGCGCCGCGAGCGCATCAGCCAGCTGAGCGTCGTCTCCACCACCCACCTGCGTGGAAGCACCACGAACCCGCTCATGTCATCGGTGCGTTTGACGATCTGAAGGGTGAGCCGGAGTGTCTCCTTCGCCCAGTCGACCAGGCGGCCGGTGTAGCCGCCGTCGGCCCACACCAGGCGGATCTTCCGGTAGCGGACGCGGAGCCGTTCCAGCATGCCGCAGGCGGCATCCCGGTCGGTCACGTCGGCTGCCGTAACCAGCACCATCAGCAGCAGGCCTAGACAGTCCACGATGACGTGCCGCTTGCGCCCGTTGATCTTCTTACCACCGTCGAAGCCGCGTGAGGCGACCGGCACCGACGCGGCTGCTTTCACCGACTGCGAGTCGATGACCGCGGCGGTCGGCTCCGGGGTCCGAGGAAGCGGTTGGTTCCCGGGATGTTCGAGTGCCGGACCGTGACACCTCGTGGCTGCCGGGCGGGCAACGCCTCGCTTTGGACAGCGTGCACGGTCCTGGTGCTCATGGTGGTGGCGGTCACGTGGCCGCCGTACGGATGCCCCAAGAGGCCCTGGCGTGTGATGCCTCAAGGCAGAGCGGCGACATGCGGTGCAGCGTGGCCGCCACCCCTGTCGACGGCTGTTGGTGCTCGTCGGCACTGGACGGACACCTGTGCAGGTCTGGGCCTTGATGCCTCCAGCCAGAGCGGCGCCGTCCAGAGTCGTCGAGCGTCAACACCGGCCACTTGATGACTCGTTGGTGTTGGTGGTGCGAGCCCGCCGCACGGTGACCTCTTGATACGCCCGAGCCGTCCGAGCTCCCGCGCAGACCGAGGCCCGTGGGGCGCGCTGGTGCCACGAACGGCTAGTGAGGTGGAGGCACATCCGCAAGACGGTTGATGCCTGGGATTAGGTCGCTCGCGTGGCCCGCATGCGCTCGTGACCAGCGCAAACACCTGAACATCAGGGAGGGACAACCTTGATCTACTGCGGAATCGACTGGGCGGAACGAACCCACGACGTCGCCCTGGTGAACGATGCCGGGGCGCTGGTGGCCAAGCGGCACATCACCGACGACGCGGCCGGCTACAAACTGCTGCTGGAACTGCTCGCCGAGCACGGCGACACCGAGGAGAACCCGATCCCCGTGGCGATCGAGACCTCCCGCGGCCTGCTGGTTGCCGTGCTACGAACCGGCAAACGCAAGGTGTTCGCGATCAACCCGCTGGCCGCCGCCCGCTACCGCGACCGGCACTCCGTCTCCCGCAAGAAGTCCAAGACCGGCGACGCACTCGTGCTCGCGAACATCCTGCGCACCGACATGCACGCCCACCGGCCGCTGCCGGGCGACTCCGACCTCGGCCGCGCCATCGCCGTTCTAGCCCGCGCCCAGCAGGACGCGCTGTGGAACCGGCAACAGATCGCCAACCAGCTCCGCTCCCTGCTGCGCGAGTACTACCCCGCCGCCCTGGAAGCCTTCGCCACCTGGACCAACGGCCTGTGCCGCCCCGAAGCCCGCGAACTCCTCAAGGCCGCACCGACCCCCTCCCGGGCCGCGCGGCTGACCCGCACCCAGCTCCAGGCCGCCCTTAAACGAGCCGACCGCAAGCGCGGCATCGAGGCGGAGGCCGACCGCGTCCGTGACGTCTTCCGCGCCGAGTGGGCCCACCAGCCGCCGCTGGTCGAGAACGCGCTCGGCAAGCAGATGCTCGCCCTCCTTATCCAGCTGGAAGCCGCCTGCACCGCCGCCGACCAGCTCGCCGAGGCGGTGGAAGAGGCATTCCCTCAGCACCCGGACGCTGAGATCCTGCTGAGCTTCCCCGGCCTCGGCATCCAGCTCGCCGCCCGGATCCTGGCTGAGATCGGGGACGACCACAGCCGCTTCGCCGACGCCCGCGGCCTGAAGGCATACGCCGGCTCCTCACCCATCACCAGGGCCTCCGGCAAGAAGTCGTCCATCACACGGCGGTGGGTGAAGAACGACCGGCTCAATCACGCCGGCTACCTCTGGGCCTTCGCCTCACTCCGGGCATCCGCCGGAGCCAACGCCCACTACCGGCGACGACGCGAGCACGGCGACTGGCACGCCGCCGCCCAACGCAACCTCTTCAACCGCATGATCGGCCAGCTCTACCACTGCCTACAACACCGCGAACTCTTCGACGAGCACTCTGCGTTCCCAGCACCGTCGCAGGCAGAGGCGGCGGCAGCCTGAACAGCGAAGACACCTTGCTCACGCTGGCGATGGAAGCTGATCATTCACCTATGAGAACCGAAGTACAGGCGTTCGTCGCCGACGGCCCGCTCCCCGACTGGGACGCGAGCGAAGAGGAGATCGACAGGCGCGTCGAGCAACTCGAAGCGATTCCGAAGCCGGTCACGGGCGAGGAAGCCCGAGCGCTGGTCTCCTGCTTCGGCCCGGACGACTGCTACGGCGTCGCCGGGACCCTGCTGCACCTTATCGAGACCGGCCCAAACCCCGTCCTGACCACCGACCCCGGACCCCACGCCAACGAGTGACACCGGCGGCTCTACGACCGCGCCGTGAACGGAGGGCTCATCCCGAGAACTTGACGGCATAGCAACGTGAGGTGTCTGCCTTCATGCCCGTGCCACCGGAAGACCACCCGACCGGGAACCCTCGTTCGACCACCAAGCGAACCTCTCGGTACGACAACGGCTACTGAGACATCAGCTCGTGTCTGGGCCCCAGAGTGGATCAAGCACCGGAGACGCGACTCATGCGAGGATGCTGGGCATGTCTGGTCGCGCGCTGAGTTTCGGAGTGGTGGCGGAAGCATACGAACGGTTCCGGCCGGGGTATCCCGTGGAGCTGTTCGACATGGTGATGGCATACGCGGGCCATCCGGTTCGGACCGCCCTCGAGATCGGCGCTGGGACAGGCAAGGCAACCCGCCTGTTCGCCCAGCCGGGGGTCATGGTGACCGCTACCGATCCTGACGGGTCCATGCTCGCCGAGCTGCGCAAGCACGTGCCGACGAACGTCAGGACGGTGCAAGCTGCGTTCGAGGAGTTGCGACCAGGCGAACGGTACGGGCTGGTCTATGCGGCAGCAGCGCTGCATTGGACGAACCCGGAGGGTCGGTGGTCGCGCATGGCCGCGCTGCTGGAACCGGGTGGCGTATTCGCCTCATGCGGCGGGCCAATTCGACTGGCTGACCCGGCTGTAGAGGAAGCTGTCCGCGCGGCGCGAGCACCATTCTTGGAGAGTGACGAGATTCCGTCGCCTGACGGGACGCCTCCGGGTCATGAGATGCAGTGGCCAGGTACGGAGTTGCAACGGTCCGAGTGGTTCACCGGCGTTCAGCAGTCCGTGCTCGAACGCCGCGTGACGATGAGCGCTCACGACTACGTTGGTCATCTCTCCACCATCTCGGCTTATCTCGTCTTGCCGACCGCGGAGCGGGAGCAGGTATTCAGCCGGATCATGCCGGTACTGCCGGACAGAGTCGAGATGGCCGCCGACATCACCGTCCATCTGGCGCGTCGGCGCTACGAGGATTGATCACGGCAACTCGCCATGTCAGCCCGCCGGCCCCAGGCTGGTTCCGAGCCACCTTCACTCGCGTATGGCGTGTGCTCGGTCGAGCGGGAGGACGGCGGCTGAGCGCTGGGTGATCTGCTCGCGGAGGGCCGTGTTCTCCGCGAGCAGGGCCCCGATCACCGTGGCGGCGGCGTCGACTTCGTCCTGGAGTCGTTGTAGTTCGTGTCGGTTGTCTCGCAACTGGCGGCGGAGACGGGCGATCTTCGCGGCCTGGGCCTGCTCGGGTTTGCTTGCCGAGCTCTGGCTGACGTGGTTATCCCAATCGACGGGCACTGCGGTGGCCCGGTTCATCGTGGCCCGGCTGACGCCCGCCTCCCGCCAGAGATTCTGCTCGGTGAGCTTGCCGTCGGTGCGGATCGGCCGACCAGTGAAGAGCCCGAGTTGTGGGTCGCCAGCGGCTCACCATGATTCGCGCTCCAGGTGCACGAGACCTTGGATGGTGCCCAGGCGGGTGTGCAGGGTGGGCTCTGGGGTCGGGGTGTGGGTGAGCAAGAAGACCCGGACCGCCCGGTGTTCTGGGGTGTAGAGGTCGTCCTGGCCGTCATCGCCGGGAATGGCGTTCGGCTGGATCTCGAGGCGTCCGTAAGTGCCCTGGGCTAGGTGGTAGACGCCGCGGTAGTCACTTTCGCGCTCGGTGAAGACCACATCGAGGTGGCCGGTGACGAGGCGGACCAGTTCACTCGTGGTGTGTGTGCTGGTGCCGTAGGTGTCGTAGTCGGTCATGGTGGTCTGACCTTATGCCGCGAGGGTCTCAGGGCGTCCGAGGAGCTCGCCGCGTTCGAAGTGGGATCCGGCGCTCACCAGGGAGACGAGGTGGGGTGCGTTGACGGCCCGCCGTCGGGCCTGGGCGGACTCGACGAGCTTGAACACCATGGCCAGGCCTGCTGCGCGGGAGCCGGCACCCTTGGTGACCTTCGTTCGTAGGCGCACGGTCGCGAAGGTCGACTCGATCGGGTTCGTGGTCCGCAGATGGATCCAGTGCTCGGCGGGGAGGTCGTAGAAGGCCAGCAACTCGGCCTCATCATCCGTGATCCTCCTGACGGCCTTGGGGAACTTCGCCTTGTACTGCTTCTCGAACGCCTTGACCGCCCTGGCCGCGTGCTCCTTGTCCTCGGCGTTGTAGATGTCCTGGATGGCCTTCTTCGCTACGAGCTGGGCCGACTTGGGGCAGGCTGTCGAGGACGTTGGCCGATTTGTGAACCCAACACCTTTGGTGACGGGTTTCGGGGAAGACCTCGTGAAGCGCATTCCAGAAGCCGAGGGCGCCGTCGCCGACGGCGAGGACGGGAGCGCGCATGTCCCGCCGGGCGGCATCCCGCAGCAGGCTCGCCCAGGACTCCGCGGATTCCCGGTAGCCGTCGGCACCTCATCCTCGCCCACCAGTCCATGCAGCTGGAAGGCACGCCCGGTCACCGCGTGCTCATGTTCTTCGCCGAACCGGGCACGCCCGACCACGACGCGATCGTCCTCCTCGACCTGCTCGGGCAGGAGCGCGCCTCGAAAGGTGCGGCGCCGGGCGCCGGGCCGTCGGCACCCTTCCTCGACGGGGCTGGGCCACCCCGCCTCTGATCTGCGCCGTAGACGCATGAGGTGCCCTGTCACACCACGGTTCGGCACTCCACGCCACCGTAGGGCCTGCCACTTGGAGACCGGCGGGACGAGGATGGAGCCCCTCGACCCGCAGGCCGCGCCACGCGCGACCGAGAAGACCCGGTACGGGTGGGACCTGAACATGGAACGAGTGACTTTCCAGAGCAAGGGCAACACGGTGGTCGGCAACCTGTTCAAGCCGGAAGGCTTCGAGCAGGGCACGAAATACCCCGCGATCGTGGTCACCCATCCCTTCGGCGCCGTCAAGGAGCAGGTCCCCACCACCTACGCCAAGCTGCTCGCCGTCCAGGGCTTCATCACCCTCGTCTTCGACGCCTCCTACCAGGGCGAGAGCGGCGGCGAGCCGCGCTTCTCGGACTTTCCCTCCGCGCGTACCGAGGACGTCCGCTGCGCGGTGGACTTCCCGAGCATCCACCCCGACGTGGACGCAGAGCGCATCGGCGCCCTCGGCATCTGCGCGGGCGGCGGCTACACCGTCAACGTGTCCCAGACCGAGCTGCGGTTCAAGGCCGTCGCGGGCGTGAGCACCTTCGACGTCGGCGCCGCGCGTCGCGATGGCGTCGGTCCCTTGGGGCGCAGTCGGCGGAGTACCGCGACGGCCTGCTCACGCGGTCGGGCGAGGCCCGTACGCGCGAGGCGGCCGGCGGTGAGGTCGAGATGTTCTCCCTGATCAACGACGACCCGAAGTTCGACATGAACGACCTGTCGACCATCCCCGCGATGTACCTGGAGGGCTACAAGTGCTACACCGAGATCGACCCCAACCCCCGGTTCATGGGGACGTTCGCCCTCTCCAGCCTCAGCCAGCAGATGGCGTTCTTCCCGTTCGACGGGATCGAGCTGATCTCCCTGCGCCCGCTGCTGCTGATCGCCGGCTCCGAGGCCGACACGCTCTACATGAGTCAGGACGCCATCGAGCAGGCGAAGGAGCCCAAGGAGCTCCACGTCATCGACGGTGCCTCGCACGTCGACCTGTACTGGAAGCCGGAGTACGTCCCGAAGGCCGCCGAGAAGCTCACCGAGTTCTTCACCAAGAACGTCTGACCGGCTAATGCTCTGACCGGGAAGGCTCGCCGGGGCGGTGGGTTCGCCTCGATAGTCTGCACGGCGTGATCAACTCATACGCGAGTTCCGACGATGCTGCAGTCGCGATAGCCGGAGCGCGGGCTGGCGCGGATGTGGTCCGCAATATGTACGGCCAGCGGCTCAACCGCATCGACAAGGGGGCCGGGGATTTTGCCACCGCCGCCGATGTGGAGGCCGAGAAGACGATCCTCGGCGTTATCCGTGCCGCACGGCCCGATGACGCGGTGCTCGGCGAGGAAGGCGGCCAGCAGGGCCCCGTCGACGCTGTGCGCCAGTGGTTGGTGGATCCCCTGTGCGGCACGCTGAACTACGCCGTGGGCAACATGCTGGTGGCCGTCAATGTGGCGCTGCACGATGGTGCGGCGGCGGTGGCCGACCCGTTCAGCGGCGAGGTTTTCTTCACCGATGGGGAGAGCGCCTGGGTGCGGCATGCCGGGGCCGACGACGCACTACTGACGCCCTCGCCTGCTACCCGGTTGGTGGACGTCAACCTGGATCCGCCGTTCCCGAGTGCGCCCGGATTCCGGGCCGTGGATCTGCTGGCCCACCCTGAATTCGTCGAACGTTTCCGGCTTCGTGTCGTGTCTACGACGCTGGCGTTGGCCTGGGTCGCCGCCGGCAAGCGCGCCGCGTACGTCACCGATGGCGGCGACCTGTCCAGGAGCGTGCACTTCGCGGCCGGCATCGCTTTGTGCCGGGCTGCTGGCTGTGTTGTCACCGGGATCGACGGTGCCCCGATTGGTGAGGCCGGTCGTGGGCTCGTGGTCGCCGCCGACGACGAGACCCACAGGCTGCTGATGTCGATGACGCGCAGCCGAAGCTAGTGCTGCGACGCATGGGTTTCGCCGGGGTGGGTCAGGCTGCGACTCGGAAGGGCCTGCCGCCCCAGCGGATGCCCTTCTCGCTGCGGATCCGGGCACGTTCACGGCGTTGAGCTGCGAGGACGTGTGGGTGGCGGGCGTTGGCGCCAGGGCTGAGCAGGCAGGGACGGCCTCCCGCCCACTGAGGGCCGAGACAGGCCAGGTCGATCTCGTTGAACCGATGGATCACATCCCGGACGGTGTCCTCATCGGCCTGTACCAACTGCGCGATCACACCCGGTTGCCTCCGGCCGAAGCCAGCAGCATCATCGCGTGCCGGTAACGCACCGAACTCGTGCTGCCCTGGCGCACGATCTGCTGCAGCTTCTGCCCCTCCTGGTCGGTCAACCTGCGCACACGGACCAGCTCAGCCACCACAACCCCCACCAGCCGGAGCGAACGTCACTGTGCGTCCAACCGCCCGGACGACCGCCCCGGCGAACCTTCCCGGTCAGAGCACTGCGCCGTCGAGGTGATCGTGCCGCCGGCGTCGACCACCACCACGTCGGGCAGCTTCGGGTTCCGGGCGGCCAGCGGTACCGGCTTGGCCGTGACATTCGGTATGCCCGCCGAGGTGGGGACGGCGGTGCGGGCGGACTGCGATGCTGTGGCGTCGGCGTTCGACGCCGTGAGCACGGCCAGGGCGACGCCGGGGGCCGTGACCGCGGCGAGGGAGTCACGCGACGCTTCGTGAGACCAGGACGCATCTCGCTCCTTGTGCAAAGGGAGTTACATGGCGTCGCAGAGTGAAGCAATGCGGATAAGTCACCCGGAAACCCGCAACTCACCGAACTGATCGGGGAGTTGTCCCTGCACAGCGAGATCTTCCGCCGACTGTGGGCCGACCATCACGTCCAGGCCCACACCACCGGCATCAAACGCCTCCACCATCCGGTCGTCGGCGACCTCACGCTCGACTTCGTGGTCCTGGCCGTCGAAGGAGACCCTGATCCTCTACACCCCCGAGCCGAACTCCCCATCCGCCGAAGCCCTCGACATCTCGCGGTGAACTTGCTGGTCATGGGGCTGGCGTAAGGCATTGGCCGTGTGCTCGTGCTGGTCGCGGGCGGTTGTCGGAGTTCAAGATCGTCTGCCTCGTCGTTGATCGTGAATCCATGCATTCCACTGGTAGGAGATCCCCTACGTTTGACGCGTAGGAGATCTCCTACCTATTGTGGGCGGCATGAACATCACCCACGCCTCCTTCGTCACCGTCCCCGTCTCCAACCAGGACGAGGCCCTCCGCTTCTACACGGACGTACTCGGCTTCGAGGTCACCGCGGACCTTCAGATGCCCCCCGGCCGCTGGCTCCAGGTCGCCCCGAAGGGCGCCCAGACCGTGCTCACCCTCTCGGGCCCCGGCATGGGCGACTTCACGCCCGGAACCGCGCGGGGGATCATGTTCGTTACGACAGACGTGGACACGGACTGCGTCAGGCTCACCGAAGCCGGAGTCACCGTGGACGGCCCGACCGACCTCCCCTGGGGACGTATGGCCGGCTTCCGGGACCCCGACGGCAACGGCCTGATGCTGCTCACGGAGAAGGAAGGCTTCTGACCGAGTGGTCACCCAGAGCGCCCAGGATCAGGGCGAAGTCCAGGACCAGCTCTTCGCCGCCCTCGCGAACGCGACGCGGCGCGAGGTGCTGCGCTTGCTGCGCGACCAGGGCCCCCAGCCGGTCCAGGCGCTCGCGGACCACTTCGCCATGCGCCGCCCCAGCCTCTCGGAGCATCTGAAGGTGCTCCGAGAGGCCGGCCTCGTCTCCGAGGAACGCCAGGGCAGACAGCGCATCTACCGCTTGGAGGCCGCCCCGCTCGTCGAGGTACAGGACTGGCTCGATCCGTACGAGCGGTTCTGGCGCGAGAAGCTGAAGGGCCTCGGCGATCTACTCGACCGAATGCCGGACGATGAGGCATGACGATGTCCCAGGCGCCCGACGGACCGGATGAGGGCGACCTCACCACGATCAGGGTCGATCACTTCCTGGCCCACCCGCCCGCGAAGGTCTGGCGGGCCCTGACCGAGCCCGAGCTGATCGCCCAGTGGATGATGCCCGGCGATTTCCGCCTGGAGGTCGGCCACCGCTACACGATGACCGCCGTGCCCCGCCCCAACACCAACTTCTCCGGCACCATCCAGGCCGAGGTCCTCGCCTACGACAACGAGCGGATGCTGAGTGTCCGCTGGCAGGACGCCGTCGAGAGTCAGGGGAACGCCGCCGACTGGACCATCACCTGGACCCTGGAGCCAGAAGGCCACGGCACACGTCTCTTCCTTGTGCACACAGGGTTCGACCCGGACGACCCAGCCCAGCGGATGGCGCACCGGATCATGGGCGGAGGCTGGCGTTCCTACGTCATCAGCGCACTGGAGAACGTATTGGAAACGTCCTGACGGAGGCACCCAAGCCGTACGCGGAGCCGTAGGCCAAGATCGCCTGTCTGCGCGAGACTTCGGGTTCGTCAGGACGAGCAGGGCCCGCAGGTGCCTGGTTGCGTGACGTACGTCCATGCGGAGCCTGGTGAGGATGCGCCAGTTCTTGAGGTGGGCGAAGGCGTGCTCGCAGACCGCGCGGACGGACGCAATCAACTGGTTGACCTGCTTCTTCGCCGAGGTGAGGGGCTTGGTGCGGGTGGCCTTGTAGCCGGTGATGACCACGGGGTCGTCCGCATCGTCGTCCAGGCCGACAAAGCCGAGGTCACCGATCGCGTCCAGCTCAAGGTTCCGCAGCTGCTCGACGAGCTTGTTGGGGCGGCCGGTGGTGATCTCCGAGGAGTGTCCTGGGCGGGCCGCGGACAGCCACAGCAATCGGTCCCTGTGGTCGGCGAGCGCGAGGAAGAGCAGGCCGTGCAACGGCCTGGCGCTATGTGGACGAGACGGTCGACGTCCTCGCCGCCTGGGCGCCCGGCCTGTGCGAGGCCCTGACCGGCCGCGGCGAGGACGACTTCGTGATCCTGGACGGCACTCTGATCCCCACCGACCGGGTCGCAGCGGACGAGCCGTACCACTCCCAGAAACACAAGAACCACGGCATGAACGTGCAGGTCGTCGCCACACTCGACGGGGGGGGGGAGACGCGGATGGCGACCCGTACGAAGTCGGTGTCGGCGCCGAGCCCCCGGCACTGGTCGCCGGGATCGGGCACGCCGCTGAACGCGAGCGCGGCCCGGGCTGCGGCGACAAGACTGCCGCACATGCCCGGCAGGCAGGTCCAGATCCAAAGCGCACTGTGGTCGCGGGCGAGCCAATGCCGGGCCCTGCCCGTGGCCCCTTTCCACGCCGGCCCGGGAGAGGCCGGACGGGATGCCCAAGATCGCCGTTACGTCCTTGTCGAAGTTGGCGTAGAACAGACGCGTCAGCTCAAGCTGCGGCTCGTAGCCGACGTGGGCACGCATGGTGGAATACCAATGCGTGCCCGCGTGGTGCTTCTATCCGTGCCGCCAACGGAGAGTACGCCGCGGCATCGAGAATGTCGGCACCCGTAGACCATTTCAGACCCTCTTCGATCTTCCTTGCCGTACGACGGAGACTCACCAAGACTTCGCCAATCACGCGCGACATTGTCCCCCCCCGACCAGCGAGGGCGGGAGCAGAGCTCCCAGTCTCGACCAGTTGCGACGTCCCCACGATCAAGCTGGAGAAGACCGTTGTATAGATCGAGACTGGAAACAGCACTACGACGAGTGAACGATCAGAAAGGAGTACGTCTCACCGCGCTGTCCTTTGGGCCAGACAAAGGCCACCGTAGATGAGAAAACCACACGCGATATGCGAGCCTACAGGTGGTGTAGGTTCCCGTTTCCGATGACTCCTGAAGCAGCAGTGACCAGCTTCGATGCTGGACGTGTCAACGCAGTGCCCTGGTGAGTTCGTCTCATCGCCGTGTCCTTGCTCATGGTGTTCGGCGGCAGTTGTGATGAATGGGAGTGACGGACCGGTCGAGACTAATTGGGTGACGATGGTCGCGATGTCGGCCGGGCGGCGTCAGGCGTGCATCGCACGTCGGATTCGGATCGGAATTCGAACAGGTACAGCCTTGTGTTTGTGAGGATGTTGTGGGTGACAGGAAATAGGGCTTCCGGCTCCCGGAGCCCCTCCCTACCCTCCGGTGCCCATGACAACAGAACACGCGCAGCAGTCTCAGGGGCACAACGGACACAGTCGCAGACGCTTCCTGACGGTGACCGGGGGAGCGGTTGCCGGAGTCGTCGGCGGGGGAGCTGTCGGCGCCTTAGGGGCTGCCGGCAGCGCGGCCGCGGCCTCCTCCGGCAAGCGGGTCGCCGTCCTCGGCGGCGGAGTCTCCGGCCTCAGCGCCGCTCACGAACTCGCAGAACGCGGCTACGAGGTGACGGTCTACGAGTACTACGACGCCCTCGGTGGCAAGGCCCGCTCGATGGACGTCCCCGGGACCGGAACAGGCGGCCGCGAGCCGCTTCCCGGCGAGCACGGCTTCCGCTTCTTCCCCGGCTTCTACCGGAATCTGCCGGACACCATGCGCCGCATCCCCTTCCCCGGCAACGCGAACGGCGTTCACGGCAACCTCCGCAGTGGCACAGAGGAGTTGTTCGCGCGCGGACCGGGCCGCCCGGACCTGCACTTCCCACTCCGCCGGGTCACCACCCCGCCCGCCCCCGGCGACCTCACCCCGTCCTGGATCCGCGACCAGATCCTGTCGGTGCTGGACCTCGGCACTCACCTGCCCGCCAACGAGGCCGCCTACTTCGCCGACCGCCTCCTGGTTCACCTCACCAGTTGCGACGCCCGCCGCGAGGACCAGTGGGAGAAGGTCGCATGGTGGGACTTCATCCGTGCCGGCGAGATGAGCCGCGAGTACCAGGTGCTCCTCGGCATCGGCCAGACCCGCAACCTCGTCGCCACTCGCGCCGAGATCGCCTCCACCCGCACCGTCGGCCGCGTCATCATCGAGGCCCTCATCCTGTGGGGCCTGCTCGGTCGCGGCATGGACGGCGACGCGGACGTCGACCGGGTGCTGAACGCCCCGACCAGCGAGGCGTGGATCGACCCCTGGGAGACGCAGCTGCGCTCCCTGGGCGTCGAATTCGTGGTCGGCACCGAGGTACGGGAGGTGGTGTACGGCGGCGGCCGGGTGACCGGCGTACGGGTGGCGGCGCGCGACGGCAGCCGGCAGCGCACCATCACCGCCGACCACTACGTCTCCGCCCTCCCGGTCGAGCACGCGCGCGTGACCTGGGGCCCGGCCCTGCGCGCCGCCGACCCTCAGCTCGGGCGGTGCGACGCGCTGAAGACGGACTGGATGACCGGCGTGATGTTCTACCTGCGCAACCCCACCCCCGTCGTGCACGGCCACATCAACTGCCTCGACTCGCCGTGGGCGGTCACCGGAATCGGCCAGACGCAGTTCTGGGACGGACGGGACTTTTCGCGCGACTACGGAGACGGGCAGGCCCACGAGTGCCTGTCCACGATCATCTCCGAGTGGGACAAGCCCGGCATCCTCTACGGCAAGACGGCCCGTGAGTGCACCAAGGACGAGATCGTCGCCGAACTGTGGGCTCAGCTGAAGGACGGGCTGAACGACTCAGGCAAGACGACACTCAGGGACGAGGACCGGCTCGGCTGGTTCATGGACCCGGCGGTGACGGGCCTCGGCGGCCCCGAACCGCAGAACCGCGAACAGCTCCTCATCCACCCCACCGGCACCCTCTACCACCGCCCGTCGGCGAGGACAGCGGTGCCGAACTTCTTCCTCGCGGGCGACTACGTCCGTACGGACGTGGACCTGGCGACCATGGAGGGCGCCAATGAATCCGCGCGACGCGCCGTCAACGCACTCTTGGACGCGGACAATTCGGACGCCGAACGGTGTCACATCTGGGAGTTGTTCCGGCCGCCGGAGATGGAGCCCCTGAAGCGGGTCGACGAGGTGCGCTATCGGCTGGGGCTGCCCAACACCTTCGACCTGGGCTAAAGGGTGTTGCACAACCCTCTGAGCTGAACATCTTCCTTGTATGGGTGGGGTGTTGAGGGCTGAGCGGTTGTGGGTGGAGACGTTCACGGGGCTGCGGGTGACGCAGTTCTCGGGTCTGTTGATGGTGGTGCGGGAGCGGGGTGGTAACGGCACGTTGCGGGGCCGGCCGTGGTCGCTGCCGCTGGCCGAGAGGGTGCTTCTGGTCGCGGTGTACTACCGCACGAACCTGACCATGCGGCAGCTCGGCCCGCTGTTCGGTGACTCCTCCTCCACGGTGTGCCGGGTTGTCCAGCGGCTAGGCCCTTTGCTCACCATCGAGCCAGTCAGCCGTCCGACGGATGCCGCAGACCGGTTGTGGATCGTGGTCGGCACGCTGATTCCGCTGCGGGACCGGAGGGTGGCGGCCTCCAGTCGCAACTACCGGTTCTCGGCGAACGTGCAGGTCAGCCCTCACCCAGCCTTGTTCAACACCCTTGGGGCCCGGCCGAGGCAAAGGAACTCGACGTGAGCGACAAGGCGTATGCGTGCACCAAGGACAACAAGGCGGAGATCCATCTGCCCGCCGGTTTGGCAGTCCAGGTCAAGGTGAGGACCAACGCGAGGACCACGCGGGCGCCTTCGACGGATATCTGGACCTGAACCAGGAGCCGTGGACGGATCTCAGAAGGGATGGTCTGCTCATCTGGGCGGGCACTGAGCACGAGGACCTGTACTGCTGGAGGGCCGACGGCGACGAGCCCGACCGTTGGCCCGTCGTGGTCCGGTCCTTTGACAGCAAGGACGCCTCCTTTGACTGTCAGGCCGCGGAGTTCGTCTGCCGCATCCTCATCGAACCGCACCACCCATTCACGATGGCCCGCTATTTCGACACTCACTGGTTCATGAACTACCGGGAAACCGGCTGACCGAACCCCCGCTGCCCACGGCCCCGGCTCTCCTCGGAGCCTACGAGGCACTCCAGACCCAGGCGTGGACGTCGGGTGACGCTTCCAACGCCGGACCGCCCAGGTGCCGGAGACCGACGCGCCCGTCATTCTGCAGTCCCGGCCTCGGCTCAGCCACGCCGACGGCAGGCACTCCAACGGCTGCCAGGCGGGGTCCGCCCGTGGCGCGAGGACGCCGCCGGCTCCGTCACGGCCCATCAGCTCGGCCCGGATCGGCGACGCCCGCGCCACCAGCGCGCTCACCGACGATCATGAGCTGCGCGGCACAGCGGAATGTTCGTCACCGACGGCCCCGCTGTCCCCACCTCCCACGCCGTCAGCCCCTCACTGACCTTCGCTGCCCTCGCCGAACGCACCGTCGTCGCGATCGGTACCCGTCCGCCGAGGCCGGAGTCGAGCTCCGCCGCCACGTTCCCCTGCCAGCCGCTGACGGACACGCCTTTGGAACGAGGCGGAACGGAATGGAACGCCGCAAGAGGAGACGGGGGTTGGACCTTTCCTGGGAGACATGGCGTGGGTATCTCGCGAAGAACGCTACTGACGACGACCGGAGTGGGCGTGGTGGCGGCAGCTATCGACGCGGGTGGTTTCCGCGCTGCGGCCGAAGCCGCGACCTCGGTCGCAACCGGCAAGGCGGCGGCCGCCTCCGCACCGGACGTGCAGGTGGTCACCACGTGGGACCGGACGGTGCAGCGGGCGAGCTACGCCCAGGGCGCGGGGTACCAGCGGCTCGTCGCAGGGCCGGGGGAGCCGCACACCATCCGCACCGACCTCTGGTCCCGCTTCGGCCCTCCGACGACGGTGCTGGCGACGTTCGCGCAGATGACCGACCTGCACATCGTGGACGACCAGTCGCCGGCCCGCCTCGAGTTCATGGACCGCTACGCGGACGCCGGCGCTCCGCACTACGGTTCGTACCCCACCGATTCGGCCTATCGGGGTCACGAGTTCCTCTCGACCCAGGTCGTCGACGCGATGTGCCAGGCCATCGCCGGGATCGGCAAGGGCCCGCGGAGCAAGAAGCCGCTGCAGTTCACCATCGTCACCGGCGACGCGATCGACAACTGCCAGCACAACGAGAACCGCTGGTACATCGACCTGCTCGACGGCGGCCAGACCATCGTCCCGGACTCCGGCCAGATCGGCCTGGACCAGGGCTTCTCCAGCGGTGCCCTGACCAGCGGCGGCACCGGAGACAACCACTACTACTACCCGTCGGTGCCCCCGCAACAGGTGCCGGGCAACCAGTACACCGGCACGTCAGGGCTCGGATTTCCCTATGTTCCGGGTCTGCTGGACGCGAGTGGAGTGGTGGGCGCGGCCCGCCGGCCGTTTGTCTCCCACGGCCTGGGCATGCCCTGGTACGCGGCGTACGGCAACCACGACGGACTGTGGCAGGGCAACGAGCCCATCGACAACAACCTCGTCGACGTGCAGGGCATGACGGTCGGCTCGTCCAAGACCACCGGCACCTCCGCCGATCTGCCCGACAACTACAGCGACCTCGGTACCTTCGGCAAGCTGATGGTCGCCTGGGACCTGGAGGGGACCCGGGTCGCCGCGGACCCCAACCGGCGGCTGCTCACCCGCAAGGCGTTCATCCAGGACCACTTCAACACCGCCGGCCTGCCGGTCGGGCACGGATTCCAGGGCGTCGGGATCGACAAGGCCTACTACGCGATCCCGTCCGGTTCCAGCGACCTGATCCGCTACATCACCCTGGACTCCACCAACACCAACACCGACGGCTTCGGCTCCGGTGCCGCGGGCGGGTCGATCGACACCGACCAGCTCAACTGGCTGGAACAGCAGCTCAGGGCCAACAGCTCGCGCTACATCGACACCAATAACCGCGTCGTTACGCAGAGCGGTGTGCAGGACAAGATGTACGTCCTTTTCTGCCACCACACGCTCAACACCATGGACAACCTCGACGACGGCATCTTCGGCGGCATCTTCGGGGACCGGCACACCGGCGACGAACTCAAGTCGCTGCTGCTGCGCTACCCGAACGTGATCGCCATGGTCAACGGGCATACCCACGCCAACAAGATCGTCCCGCATCCGACGCCGGCCTCCAGCCCGATCTCCGGCGGCTTCTGGGAGATCTCCACGGCCTCGCACATCGACTGGCCGATCCAGAGCCGCATCATCGAGATCATGGCGAGCCCCGACGCGCAGAACGCAGGCGAGTTCGGCTCCTCCGCCGGGCCCGCCACCATCTCGATCTTCACCACCATGGTCGACCCCGCCGCACCCCTCTCCTTCGGCGGTGACACCAGCTCCCCCGCGCAACTTGCCTCCCTGGCGCGGGAGCTGGCCACCAACGACCCGCAGGAGGTGAGCCACGGCATCACCAACCGCATGGGCGTCAACCAGGACCGCAACACACAGCTGCTGCTGCCGGCCCCCTTCCCGCTGCGCGCTCCGCACCCGCTCGGCTCCCCGGTCGCCGCGGCCCGGAACAAGGACGGCCGGCTGGAGCTGTTCGGCACGGACGCGCAGGGCAATCTGTGGAACACCAGCCAGCAGACCGCCGGCGGCAGTCTGCAGGCCTGGACGAAGCTCGCCAGTGGTCCTGGATGGCAGTCCGTCACCGCCAGTACCCACCAGGACGGCCGGATCGCGGTGTTCGCCATCGACCAGAACGGCTCCGTGACCCGTCGCACGCAGACCAGCGCGGGCAGCAGCACCTACACGGCGCCCCAGCAGTTCGACTCCGGCTTCACCTCGGCGACCGCGGTCCAGGACCAGTGGGGCGGCATGCAGGTCTACGCGACCCGCAGCGACAACACCATCCGCCACCGCTGGCAGGACTTCCTGAACGACGACACCGCCTCGAACGGCTGGTTCACTCCCTGGACCCAGCTCGGCGGCACCGCGATCCAGCTCGCCGTCGAGACCGGCGCCGACGGGCGCGCCGTGCTGGTCGCCATCAAGGAGGACGGCCTCCTCATCCAGCGCAGGATGAACGTCCCCAACGCGCAGACGGAGAGCGAGTGGGGTGGGGTGCTGCCCGTCGACGGCATCCTCGACTCCATCGACATGGCCCGGAACCTCGACGGACGCCTGGCGATCTTCGGCACCAATCCTGACGGGCAGCTCTTCCGCCGCTTCGAGACCGCCCCGGCAAGTGGTACGTGGCAGTCCTGGGCCCAGATGCCGACACAGTCCGGTACCACCACGCTGCGGATGCGCCACGTCGCAGCCGAGCGGAACGGGGCCGGGAGGATCGAACTGTTCGCCGTCGACGACACGGGCACGCTGTACCACTGCACGCAGACCGACCCCAGCAGCACCACCTGGTCGGCCTGGGAATCCTGCCAGCTCCAGCTGCGCGCCACTCACACCTTCGTCGGCCTGTGACGGGCCCGGCAACACCTGACCCGTCCCGTTCCTCCGCCTGAACACAGGTGCCGGGGGCCCCCCCCCCCCCGGGGGGGGGGGCCCCGGGCGCGGGGCCCCGCCCGCCCCCCCCCCCCCCCCCCCCCCCCCCCCCCCCGGGCCCCCCCCCCCCCGCCCCCCGCGCGCCCCCCCCCCCCCCTGCGCGGGTTTCCGCCCCCCCCGCAACCCTCCCGTCACGGACCCCTCGAGACTCCACCGCATTCGAAGGTGTGCGGGACGGGCGAACGACGACTTCGCAGCATGTCACGCCCCACACCGAAGGAATCGACATGACAATCTCCCGACGCAGGATCCTGACCGCTGCCGGAGTGGCTCTGGTGGCCGCGGCCATCGATGCCGGCGGTCTGCGCGCCGTCGCCAGTGCCGCATCGCCGCCTCTCGGCACCGGTGCCGCATTCGGGCTCACCACCCTCGACCAGACCGTGCAGGTCGGTCCCGACCTGGGCTTGGGATACCACGGCGTGGCCGCCGGGCCCGGCGAACCGCACATCATCCGCAACGACTTCACCCTCGCCACCTCGCCGCAGGTCACCCGGGCGCTGATCGCCTTCGCCCAGATGTCCGACCTGCACATCGTCGACGACCAGTCGCCGCTGCGGGTCGAGTGCCTGGACCGGCTCGCGGACTACGGACCTCCGCACTACAACTCGTACCCGACCGAATCGGCGTACCGCGCGCACGAATTCCTTTCGACACAGACGACCGACGCGATGTGCCGAGCCGTCCGGCAGGTCCTCCGCAGCCCGCGGACGAGCACACCGCTGGCCTTCACCGTTGTCACGGGCGACGCGGTCGACAACTGCCAGTACAACGAGTCGCGTTGGTACATCGACCTGCTCGACGGCAATACGGTGCGCCCCAACTCCGGTGACCTCACCAAGGACGAGAGCGTGGGCGGCGGCCAGTTCGGGACGGAGACCCACTACTGGCATCCGGAGGCACGGCAGACTCCGCCCGACAACAACGCCCAGCACGGCTTTCCCGTCGTGAGCGGCCTGCTGAACGCCGCCCGCAGATCGTTCACGGCGGCCGGGCTGGGCATGCCCTGGTACGCCGCCTACGGCAACCACGACGCGCTCGTCCAGGGCAACGTCCCGATCGACATTCTCCCCTTCGACCCGCTCAAGAGCATTGCCACCGGCTCCACCAAACTGACGGAGATCGAGGGGGTCCCGGACGTCTTCGACAACACTGCGACGTACTATCTGGACCTGCTGGAGGACGTACTGACGGGTGAGTTCACCCTCCAGACCGCCCACGTGACGGCAGACCCGTCCCGGCGGCTGCTCGCGCGGAGCGATTTCATCGCGGAGCACTTCAACACCACCGGTGTCCCCCGCGGTCACGGCTTCACCTCCGGCAGCGACAAGGGCTACTACGCGATTCCCTCGGGGCCCGGCGACGTGTTCCAGTTCATTGTGCTGGACACGACCAACACCAGCGGCGGTGCCAACGGCGCCATCGACACCGACCAGTGGAACTGGCTGAGCGCCCAGCTCAAGGCCAACAGCTCACGCTACGAACTCGACGACTCCGACGGCACCAGGGCCAGGACGGTTGTCACCCAGCCTGGCGTGACCGACAAACTCATCGTCATCTGCTGCCATCACACGCTCGACTCCATGGACAACACGGACAGCGGGTCTCCCTACGGCGGCACGGAACTCCGCGACCTGCTGCTCCGCTTCCCGAACGTGATCCTCATGGTCGACGGCCACACCCACACCAACAACATCTCGGCCCACAAGACTTCCTGGCCGTCCGTCATCGGCAACGGCTTCTGGGAGGTGAACACGGCGTCGCACATCGACTGGCCCATCCAGAGCCGGATCTTCGAGATCGCCGAAGGCGGCGGCATCCTGTCGATCTTCACGACCATGGTCGACTCCGACGCACCGCTGTCGTGCAACGGGGACACCAGTACCCCCGCCGCGCTGGCCTCGCTGGGACGCGAGCTGGCGGCCAACGACCTCCAGGCGGTGGCGGCCGGCATCGGCAAGCGCCGCGGAACGGCCGATGCCCGCAACACCCAGCTGCTCCTTCCCGCTCCCTTCTCCCTGCCCGCCGGCCGCGGTACGCCGCTTCCGAGCGCCGGCTGGCCGGTGGTTCAGCAGGGGGCGAGCGGTGAGCGGGTCAGGACCGCGCAGTACCTGCTCAACGCCAGGGGAGCCACGCTGAGCGTGGACGGCGCCTTCGGCCCGTCCACCGGCAGCGCGGTGCAGTCCTTCCAGTCCAGCCGCGGTCTGTCCGCCGACGGGATCGTCGGACCCGCGACCTGGCGGGCCCTCGCCGTTGCCGTGCAGCAGGGCAGCAGCGGGCCCGCGGTGACGGCGTTGCAGCGCCAGCTCAACGCACACGGGGCCGCGCTGAGCGTGGACGGCGCCTTCGGCTCGTCCACCGGCAGCGCGGTGCAATCCTTCCAGACCGCCCACAGCCTTCCGGCGGACGGGGTCGTCGCGTCCACGACCTGGCAGACGCTGACCGCGCTGTGACGCGGACCGTCCACGGGACTGCCGGGCGGCCGACGCCGACCCGCTGGTGCCGCGGCGTGCGAAGGCGGGACTGAGCGGGCGATTGACCGGGTACGGTGCGCCACCGCCGGCGGCCCAACGGGTTCTTCACCCGGGACAGGGCCGGCCGGCGGCCCGCACGACCGTGCCCGAGCAGGCTCGTCCGCGTGCGTACGGGAAAGTTCCGGACGTACGTCACGTGGGCCAGTAGGAACACCGTTGTCCGGTGTGCACGGTGCGGCGCAGGTGTTCGCCGATCAACGGGTCGGCATCCGTGATCCGTTGCAGCGCGCGGCGGATCGCCTTGCCCACGGCGATCCGCGCGCGTTCGTCGCCCTCGGCGAAGCGGCGGAGGCGCCCACCCAGTCCCGCGGCACCGGTCAGCTGGGTCGCCAGCCAGTGGTGTTCGCGGCGGGAGCCGGCAGCGTCCTCGTGCTCGTCCCGCGACTCCAGGTCGGCTGTCTCGGAACGCAGCCCTGTCAGGCGGCGCCGGTACTCGTCTACCGCCAACCGGTCCAGCGTCGGCTGCTCCGACAGGGCACTTCTCCCGACGGCACCGCCGAGCGCGGTCAGCCCCGCCACCAGGTCGACGGCCCGGATCTCCTGACGCGGGTTGGCGATGAGCACCGCGAGATGGAACATCCCGATGCTGTGCTCGACGAGCATGCTCCGCCGGCCCAGACCGATCCGCCACTTCCGGCCCTGGCGGGCACATGTCGCCTCCGCCTCCGGCGGCTCTTCCTCCGGATCGCGGGGCCGCCCGGCGTCCTGTAGTGCCGCGGCCTCCTCCGCGGCGGCGGCCAGCTCTCGCCGGGCGGAGGCGTCGTCGTCCGGCCGGCCCCGGCGAGCGAAGGCCTGCGCGAGCATCTGCCGGGAGGCCATGACCGCGGGCCAGTGCGCCAGCGCGAGGTTGTGCTGCACTGCCGCGTGGAAGTGCTCCACGGCCCTGTCCAGATCTCCCGTGGTCAACGACGCGACCCCGAGAGCGTGCTGCACCGAGCCGAAACAGGCGACGGCGAGGCTGCCCATCATCGGCAGGTGGCCGAACGGGCTCAGCAGGTCGTACGCCCGTGCCGACGTCTCGACGTCGTCAAGCAGGTATGCGGCCTGCACGATGCCGTTCATCGTCACCAGCCAACTGCTCGAACGCGGCAGGTCGGCAAGGTCGCGGCGCACCAGATCCCCGAGCAGTGGCAGCAGTTCTTCGACGCGCCCCTGGTACCACCGGATCGTGAGCAGTTGCCCTTCCAGCCAGACCGTGGCGTCGACGTCACCGGCGGCCGCCCCGCGCTCGGCACAGGCACGTGCCAGTGTCTCGGCCTGGTCGAGGCGGCCCGCCCGGATGGCGAGCATCACCTCTATCGCACTCACCACGAAGCCGACCGCGAGGTGATCCCGCTCGGCCAGCAGGTCCCGCAGCTCGGCCAGGCGGCGCTCGGCATGCGGATCGCCGTCGAGGAACAGGTCGACTGTCTGCCAGAGGAGGCCCATCAACAGGTCGCTGTGCCGTGCGGTGCGGAAGCTCGCGGCGACGAGATCGACCGACAGTTTTCGGCGTAAGGCGCCATGGTCCGGGCCGAGCACGCAGTGGTGGGCGAGGCTGAGCGCCTCCGCCCGCGCCACCGGGTCGGCTGTCAGCCTGACCTCGTCGAGCAGGGCGAGTATCGCGGCATGTTCACCGGCCCGGTAGTCGGTCTCGCTGGCAAGCCTGACCCGCAGCCGCAGAGCGAGCGGGGAGTCCGGGGCGAGGAGCGACAACGCGTGACGCAGCCGTGACCGCAGCAGCGCGGAACCCGCGACAGTGCGGTGTTCGTGGACCCAGAGACCGCCGAAGCCGAGCGCCGCGACGGCCATCGCCTGTGCGTCACCCGTCGACTCGGCGATCCGGTAGGCCGCGTCGAACCGCCGCCGGCCGGTCTGCAGGTCACCCTCGACGACGAGCGCCCGGGTGGCTGCCGCGAGCAGCGTCTCCGGGTCGCTCGCCGGCTCGGCGCCGAGTCCCGTCGGGCCTGGATCGTCCTTGGCCGGTGCGTCCATCCCCGTCATGGCTCCACTTCGCTCCCCGACCGGCCGCCTTCTCGGCCGGTCCTCTCCGCTGACTTCCGGCATCGACCAATACGACGACGCAGCCGCAGCCGGGACTCCGCCTCCCGTGCGGCGAGGGCATGTCCCAGGGCCTCAGCACGAAAGAACGGCGCTGATCAGCCGACAAATGCCTGGCCGCGCCAGATTCTGCCTCATCAGCCACCGCACGCTCCAGGCCGGGAGGGTGAGACGTCGGGACAAGGCGGTGCCCCCTCGGGACAGGGGAGGACGACCGGCCGGACCTGGAGGGAATGGCCGGCCGGGCCCGGGGCGTAAGGTTCGGCCGCACCGGGGCTGCACAGCCGCTCCGAGCCCCGCCAGTCCGAGTCCCGGCCGGAGATGCTTTCGATGCGCGGCAGGTCGAGCCGGCCTAGTCGTTGTCGCAGATGGCCGGCGAGCGGTCGAGGCGGGCGGCGTTCAATGACAGACATGGCTGTGCGACGACATCCGGGTCCGCTACGAGTTCGAGCGCGGGGTCGAAGCCGAAGGGCAGGACGGTGCTGGGAAGGGCGTGGGCCGGCCGCTCGGCCGTGGCGGCGTCACAGAATCCGGCGTAGGGGGCCGCGTGCAGGGTGCGGGTCGCGTTGAGATCCACCCGCCGGTCGCCCGGGAGCAAGGCGGTGAACCCTTCGGTCCGGCCGGGACCACGGGCCGGGCACGCGTCATGCAAGCGTCATGCGGGCCAGTACGAGCACCGCACCCCGGTGTGCACCGCGTGCCGCAGGTGTTCACCGACCACCGGATCCGCTGCCGCGATCCGGTCCAGCGCCCGGCGGATGGCCTTGCTCACCGCGACCCGGGAGCGCTCCTCGCTCTCGGGGAAGCGGCGGGCGCGTCCGCCCAGGCCCGTGGCACCAGCCAGCTGGCTCATCAGCCAGTCGTGTTCGACCTGGGCCGCGGCGGCGCGCTCGTGGTCGTCGGCGGCTTTGAGCTCGTCCAGTTCGGTGCGCAGCCGGGCCAGACGGTTGCGGTACTCCTGCGTCGCCACCCGGTCCAGTACCGGCTGCCCGGACAGGGCCGTATGCTCGGCGGCCCCGTTGAGCGCGGTCAGCCCTGCCACGAGGTCGACGGCCCGGATCTCCTGGCGCGGGTTGGCGATCAGCACCACCAGGTGGAGCATCCCCACGCTCTGCTCCACCAGGACGCTGCGCCCGCCGAAGTCGATCCGCCATTTGCGGCCCAACCGGGTACAGAACGCCGTGGGCTGCCCCTGCCGGTCCGCGCCCTGCGGACCCGCGCTGCCATGCCTGTCGATCCCCGGTGGCGTCGGCGCTGCCGCCTCGGCAGCCATCGCGAACTCCTCACGGACGGCGTCGGCCTCGGCCTGCCGGCCGGCCCGTACGAGCGTCTCCGCGAGCCGGTCCCGGGAGGCCGTGACCGCGGGCCAGTGCGGGAGGGCGAGGTTCTGCCGTACCGCGTACCGCAGATGGGTCACGGCCCGGTCGACGTCTCCCACGGTCAACGCGGCGACCCCCAGGGCGTGGTGGGCTGAGCCGAAGCAGGCGACGGCGAGGCTGCCCACCATCGGCAGGTGACCGTAGGGACTCAGCAACTCGTAGACCCGCGCCGCCGTGGCGGTGTCGTCGAGGAGATAGGCGGCCTCCGCGACACCATGCATCGTCACCATCCAACTGCTCGACATCGGCAGGTCGCCGAGGTCGCGGCCGCACAGCGTGGCCAGCGCACTGACCGCCTTCCGCCGGTCCCCGGCCGTCGCCGCGGCCACCGCCAGCGCGGCCTGGGCGTGATCGTCCACGGCGCTCAGCGTGGGGGAGTTGACCACTTCACTGAGCAGCGGCACGAGTTCGACCACCCGGCCCTGGTACCAGCGGATGGTCACCAGCTGCGCGGCATGCCACACCGTGGCGTTGACATCACCGGCGGCAGCCCCGCGCTCGGCACACGTCCTGGCCAGGGCCTCGGCCTCGTCGAGGCGGCCCGCGCGGACGGCGAGCATGACCTCCATCGCGCTCACGACGAAGCCCACCGCGAGATGGTCCTGCTCGGCCAGCAGGCCGCGCAGCTCCGCCAGGCAGCGTTCCGCGTGCGGGTCACCGTCCAGGAACATGTCGACCGTCTGCCACAGCAGACCCATCAGCAGATCGCTGCGGCGGGAGGTACGGAAGCTCTCCGCGACCAGCTCGGCGGCCAGTTCCCGGCGAAGTGTGCCGTGCTCCGGCCCGATCAGGCAGTGATGGGCCAGGCTCAGAGCCTCCGCACGCGCCATCGGATTCTGCTGCGACCTCGCCTGCTCGAGCAGCGCCAGTACCGCCGTGTTGTCGCTGCTGCGGTAGTCGCCCTCCCCGGCCAGCCTGATCCGCAGCCGCAGTGCCAGGGAGGACTGCGGGTCCAGCAATTCCAGCGCCCGGCGTATCTGCGATTCCAGGAGTACCGAGCCGGCGACCGTGCGGTGCTCGTGCACCCACAGGCCGCCGAAGCCGAGGGCGGCCACCGCCATCGCCCGTTCATCGCCCATCGACTCGGCGATCCGGTAGGCGCGTTCGAAGCGGTCTCGGCCGGTGCGCAGATCACCGTCGTCGACCACGGCGAGGGTGCCCTCGGCGAGCAGGGTCCGAAGTTCACCGGGCCTCGGGACGTCCGGCCCGGCCGGACCGCGCGCGTCCCGCACGGGCGCATCGACATGGTTCACGGCTGTGCTTCCCTCCTGGGTGCACTCGACAACGCCAGAGGGAAGCCGGCCGGACCGCCGTGTCGGTCGTGATCGGTGGCCTTGCCACAGGCGGGGGACGACGGCCAGAGAGCCTAGCGCAGAGGCCGTGGCGGGGGAACAGCCACAAGTTGTACGGGATGTGGACTTCGTGTGAGGCGCGACTGCCGGTGCCACGCCGGGCGGCCGGGGGAACGCGATGGCACGGGGCGGCACGGATTGGAACGCTTACCTGGCGGCGACACCGGCGGCGACACATCCAAACGACCACTCCGTCCAAGGGGACTCAGCTGTGGGCTTTTTCGGCCATCGGTGTTCGACCCTGGGCGGCGCCGTGGCGTTCGCCTTCGGGCTTCTGCTCAGTGGAGGTCCGACGGCGTCCGCCGCCCCCGCCGCGGCGCCGACCTTTGACTGGGACCCGATGCGACGCCTTGCCGAGAGGCTCGTGAACCTGGCAGAGCCTGTCCCTCGCCCGCTCGCCCGCGTGGTCAGACACCGATGCCATCCCGGACGACGTCGACCGCCTCTGGCAGGCATATCTCCGGCGCTTCGACATCGAGCACACCTTCCGCCTGTTCAAACAGACCCTAGACCTCCCCAAAGCTCCGCACTCCCGAGGCAGCCGACCGATGGACCTGGCTGATCCTCGCCGCCTGCCCCCAACTGCGGCTCGCCCGCACACTCGCAGCCGACCGACGTCGTCCCTGGGAGGAACCCAGCCCGCCGGACAGACTCACCCCCGCCCGAGTCCCCCGCGACTTCCGGCACATCCGCCCACAATTGGCCTGTCCAGCCCAAGCACCGAAACCTTAGCGACCTGGCCCCGGACGGCCGCCGGGACAAAAGAACACCCGGCCCACCCCCCGCCACGACATGCATACACCCCGCAGAACATCGGCGGCGAAAAAGAGAACGACGAAGTCAACCACCCAACGACCACGCCGCACAGGTTAAAGACCAAGCTAGGGAGTTCGCGCGCGTGGGCCATCTCGCGTACCCGGATGTGCGCAACCAGCTGCCACTTGACGCTCACGAGCAGGCCGCCGAAGCGCAGGACCGCGGGACCCGCAGAGTGCTGCGCACCCGGTCCTCGGCGGCCTGATCAGCGAATACGAATATGCGGCGTGGCGTGGAGCGGCGACTCTTCGAGTGGCGCAGGTTGGAATCAGTTTCTACAGGCGGACCATCTCCGTCGCCCCTGCGTGAGATCGGCTTCGAGGGCGCCATGCCGCCCCGGCCCTGACACTGTGTCCGCTCGTGACGGGGCCGCAGGGCCGGGGCTCGACCGGTGGAGGCGGTCAAACCCCGGCCCTGCCACTCGGAAGCGAGCTGCGGGCAGGATCGCTCAGTAGCGGTCGAGGATCAGCTGGGTCTTGAGGATGTCGCCGTGGTACAGCCAGCCGTGCCCGTCGGCGACCGCGATGGCGTCGGCGTGGAGCTGCGCGGCGTCGGCGTAGTTGTCGGTCTTGAACGACAACTCGACGACGTACTCGGTGCCGGTCCCGCCGGAGTCCTTCACCGGCAGCACCTCAATGCTGGCGTCGTCGGACGACTCCCACGCACCTGACCATACCTGCGAGGTCACCGGGCCGTGGGCGCGGGAGACCTTCAGGGTGTCCGAACCCCAGTTGTTGTAGAGCCAGTCGTCGAGCTTGCCGGGGATCTCGTTGACCAGCCAGGTACGGCCTGTGCCGCTGGACGGCATCGTGGTGCCGGAGTAGCCGCTGGCGCTGTGGCTCTTTTCATTGCTGAAGCTGAGGGTCTGCTTGGCGTAGCCCCAGTCCACCTGGGCGTCGTAGTTGGTGTCGCTGCTGTCGAAACCCTCCGCGTTCGCCTCGTCGAGGGCGGCATTGATGTCGCCGTTGACCACCGGGAAGCGCTTCTTGTAGGTCTCCTCGAAGTCCGAGCCCGACTTGTGACGGAGCCGGACGTCCCAGCCCTGGGCGTTGAGGTCCAGGGCGTCGGTGTCGTAGTACTCGTAGGAGCGTGCCTTGGCGGAGCTCGTGATCCCGAAGGCGGCTTTCACAGCCGAGGTCGGGGTGTGCGAAGCGTCGAGCGCTGCGGTCGTGAGATCGATCTTCACCTCGTACGTCGGCACGGCGTTGGCGTCGGCGAACGCCGGCGTCGCGGGGGCGAGGACGGCGAGGGAGACGGTGAGCGACGCGGCGAGGCCGACCGCGGATGCGGTGAGCGAGCGACGAGCCGGAGAAGTAATGGCCATGGCAGGAAAGTCCCGCTGACCGGTGATCAGCACGTGCTCGCTGGGCGTGGTTCGCATGAAGCTGAGACGTCGGGCAGGCCACAGCCCCCAGGTCCGGGTGAGCGCAGGTCAGGCACTTTGCACGCGCACCATGGTCGTGATCATCTCGTTGGGGGCGGCGCCCGGCAGCGCCGACTTGGCGCGGGAGTCCGTGGTGGAGCTTGCCGAGCAGTCGGGCGTCCCGGTCGACCACGGCAACGTCGTGGTGATCCTCAGCCCAGTCGATTCCACAGGTCACGTGCAACGCGCGCTCCTTTCGGGCCTTGCCTGTCCGTCCGTGTCGAGCCGTGGCAGGACCACCCGGCGACCCAATAGAAGCGCTCACGGGGGCACCACCCCATCAGCCGTCCGTGGCCCCTGCAGTGTCCAGGGTCCTCGCTCTCGTGAAGAGCTCCACGGCTCCGGCTGATCGGGAGGTGTTCCTGGGAACGGCGAGAACCACGGCACCGTATGGCTACCGAGCTTGAATCGGCAGAGGCCGTGCACGCGTCCCTCTTGTCGAAGCACTCCCAGGCGCTGCATACAGTCCAGATGTCTCGCCCGGCCCCTGCCAGGACCGGCAACTGCCAATCCACAGTGCCTATTAGGCATACAGCTAACGCCGCAACTGCCGCTACCTGCGAAGACGCCAGATCAAGCACACCATCCCCGAACCGAAGGACCAGCGGGCCCACCGCACAAGACGCGGAAGCACGGGCGGCCGACCCGCCGGCTTCGACAGCGAGATCTACAAACGCCGCAACGAGGTCGAGCGGACCATCAACCGTCTCAAGAACGGCCGTCGCCATCCGCTACGACAAGAGGGCCTATATCTTCCACGGCACCGTCACCGTCGCCGCAATCCGGCTCTGGCTCCATCCGTGAGATGCGCCCTGTACCTGGTTACGCACAGAACTCCTCAGCCGTAGCAGCGTCGTCCCATACAGTGCCGAAGGTATGACGGCCCTTGCATCCTTCACCTTCGTGCGCCACATCGATGGGCTCCGCTACCACTTCGAACGCGACGGCGAGCACCACGGCCGCCCCGCGTACCGCCGAACGGACGGGAACGTGTGGTGTGTCTGGTCGCCGAGCGACGGCTGGCACTGCGAGATCGCTGACGGCCTCGTGACCGCGCATCCCCTCAACAGCCACGCTGACGAACCCGAACCCCCGGCCACCGTCTGGCGCAGCTTCAAAAACGACCGCTCCTACCTCTACGACCTCCGGCCCCTCGCCTCCGAAGCGTGATCCGCCGGACAGTGCCTAATACGCCACGTCGGACGCGCCTTAGCCGCTGGTCCTGGACGAGGCCGTGGTGCAGGCGGGTGCGGTCGGCGATGGCGGCCAGTCGTGTGTCGCGCCGCAGGGCCGCGGCCAGGTGGTCGCCGAACGGACCGTTGGCATCCACGATGACCAGTCCGCGCCCCCTCGGAGCCAGTTGTGCCGGTGAACGCCAGGGACGGGGGAGCGGGGCGGGGACGGGGATCGGCAACGGCGCGGTTGGTGTGAGCCATGCTCAGCCAGGTCTTGGCCCTTTCGCCGTGCTGGGGCCGTGCGTGGTGTACGGCGTTGACGGCGAGTTCGTGGGACACGTTCGTCAGGTCGTCGGCGTAGGCGCATTGCCCCCGCCGGCAAGAGTCTCGCGGGCGAAGCGGCGGATTCTCCGGACGCTTTCCGAAAAGTGATGCGAAATATGAATGATGAATGAGCTCCAAGTGGTAGAATTGGCGTTGTGGGTATGAGTCTTGAGGAGCGGGTGAGGTCGGCGGTGGCTGCGCTTCTGTTTGCGACGGGTGAGTCGCAGTCGGTGTTGGGTGCTGTGCTGGGGGTGAGTCAGGCTCAGGTGAGCCGTCGTCAGCGTGGCACTGCGGCGTGGACTCTGGCGGACTGCGAGGCGGTCGCCGCGCATTACGGTATCGACGTGCTGGATCTTATGGCGGGGCCTACCCGGGCGACCGAGGTGCTGTCCGGCCCGCGTCGTCGCCCTCCCGGCGGCCAGGCTGGTTCCCGGCGTTCTGCGGTTGCCGGGGGAGGGGTGTGATGGCGGAATTCGGTGCGATCGATGCACTCCTTGCCGGTGCCGGGAAGGAGGTTCCGCTGCCGTCGGCCGGGGAACGGCGTGTTCTGCGGGAGGAGTTGAACCTTTCGCGTGCTCAGCTTGCTCAGGTGCTGGGGGTGAGCCCTTCGACGGTGGGGGGTTGGGAGGCGGGGCGGGACCCGAGTGGTGAGACGAGGGTGAAGTACGCGTACTTCCTCGACGGAGCGAAGTCCAAGCTGGCCGCCGGGACAGCTGAGCAAGCCCCCGCTGACGGATTCGGGGACGAGGTGGTCGAGGATGGCGGCCCGGTGGCGGCCCTGGACGATGACATGGACGTGCTCGCGGTGCCGCAGCCGTGTGTGCTGTGCGGGCAGCCGGCCCGTCATCAGGTCGAGGGGTTCCCTCAGCACCTGGATCCGGCCGAGTGTGCCATCGTGCCCTCGCCCTCGCCCTCGCCCTCGCCCTCGCCCTCGCCCTCGCCCTCGCCCTCGCCCTCGCCCGTGCCCGCGGCCGTGCAGACGGCACCCGGCCCGGCGGCCGCTCCGGCTCCTGACGAGCACGCTGGGGGTCGGGCCGGCGGGGCACGTCAGGCTTTGCGCGCAGGGCGGGGGGTGAAGGTTGTGGCGGCTGGGCGCCGGGTGCGGCCTGCTGCTGCCCCGGACCCGCTCGCGGCACGGATTTCCTCGGCGGTCGCGGCGGCGCTCGCCGAGTATGGCGGGGACGTGGCGGCAGCTTCGGCGGCGTTGGCGAAGCGGGCGATCCCCGACGCGATGGCCCTGCTCGACCAGTCCCGCATGGGCGGCCGGTACGAGGTGGTTGCGCATCCGTGGCTGCCGGACGTGCTGCGCAAGCAGTCCGCGCGGGGCGCGGACCAGGTGTGGGAGGCCCGCCCGAAGTGGACGAGGCCTGAACTCCCGGCCGGCGCCCACGAGGTGACCGCGCTGGATGTCAACGGGGCCTACCTGTCCGCGCTCAAGACGCATCTGCCGCTCGGCCAGCTGGAACACTCCACCGGCAACCAGCACGACCCGCGCCGCGCCGGTGTCCATCTGATCACCCCGCCCGGCTGGGACCACGACCAGGTGCTCCCGAATCCGATCGGTGAGCGGGACGAGCCGGGCCCGTTGTGGGTGACCGAGCCGACCCTGCGTCTGCTGCTGCGGATCTCGGGCCCGAAGTACGGGCTGTGCGACCCTCCGGTGATCCACGAGTCGTGGACGTCCGGGGCCACAGAGGGCCTCCTGGAGAAGTTCCGCATCGCCCTGAAGGACGCTCGGGAGCGGGCGATCGCCGAGGATGACGAGGTGGCGCTGGAGTACATCAAGGCCATGTACTCCAAGTTCGTGTCCACCATGGGGGAGTCGAACTACAACCGCGAGCTGTACCGCACCGACTGGATGCACCTGATCCGCTCCCAGGCGTTCGCGAACCTGTGGTGGAAAGCCCACCGCGCCTACGACGAGGGCCTCCTGGTGGTGCGTGCCATGGGTACCGACGAACTCCACGTAGCTGGCGACTGGCGCGCCGTCTTTCCCGAAGGGCGCGGTGTGACCGAGGTGAAGGTCAAGGACGTCTACACCGTCGGCGACGCCGGCCCCATGACTGCGGAAGAGGCCTGACATGCCCGAGCGTAACCTCGACTTCGGCAAGTTCGGCGCCCGCGGCATCAAAGGCCACGAGGCCGTCGCCCGTCAGCTCGACGCCCTCGCCGGATACATCGCCACCCCCATCACCGCCCGCCGCGGCCTCCTCGCCCGCCTGCACTACCTCACCCGCACCCAGCACGCCCACGCCGCGGCCCGGGCCGCCGGCCTTACCGTCACCGACCGCACCATCCGGGCCTGGCTCGGCGGCACCCGCCAACCCTCCCGCCAGAACCTGGAGCGGATCGAGCGGGCCTACCGCACCGTGCGGCGGGCGAACGTCGCCCGCCACCTGCTCGCCCGCCTCAACCGCGACGGACGCGGCACCCGCGTGGAGTTCCACCCGCTCAATCAGTCCCAGGTCTCCGGGCCGCGCCAGCGGCCCGTGGAGTTCCGGACGCTGAACGTCCGGCGTTGGGACCGGATCGTCGCCGCGTGGGCCGACGCCGACGACCAGGGCTTGGACGACGCGTGGATCGACCAGGTCGCCGACCTCGGCTCTCAGTGGGGCCAGTACGAGTACGTCACCAACATCGGATTCGCCGCCTGACAGCACCCTGTTCATGGGCTTCTGACCAGCCCAAACGTCCGCTAATGCCTGTTCGGCGGAGCATGCCGCAGACGCGGGGCCGCGCGGGCCCTCCTGCGGCGTTGCCGGGCCGGGCGCGGCCCGGCCCGGTCAGTTGGGTTTCCGCGGCTGTGCTCAGCCGTCGATCTCGTACTGGCCGACCGTCCGGAAGTACCGGAGGGCCTCCGGGCTGCCGTCGTCCAGGACCGCCTGGATCGCGTCAACCATGGCGTCGCTGATGTTCGGGTCCGTGAGCATATGGACGATGTACACGGAGTCGTCCTCGGCCTGCGCGAGCCGGTATCCGGTCCACCGGAAGTAGCTCAGGGCTTCGGCAGTACCGGCATCGAGGGCGGCGTTGGCCTCCTTGATCACCCTCTTGTCACCGTTCTGCGTGGCCACGAAGAGGATGTGGACCACGGCCACGGAGTCGTCCTCGACCTGGGCCTGGGCGTACCCCGTCTCCAGGAAGGCACGCAGCGCTTCCGGGGTGTTGGCGTCGAGGGCGGCGTTGGCCTCCCTGATCACCCTCTTGTCACCGTTCTGCGTGGCCACGGCGAGGATCTGAGCGACCGCGACGGAGTCGTCCTCGGCCTGGGCGAGGCGGCATCCCGTCTCCAGGAAGGCACGCATGTCGTCCGCCGTACCGCTCAGCGCCTCGTTGGCCTCGCGCAGAACGCCCGTCCCGGCGTTGTCGTCCGTGAGGATGTCCTGGATCGCGGTCCTGACTTGGTCGTCCGTCAGCCCATCGACCGGGGTTCCGGTGTCGGACGAGATGTCCGGGCAGGCCGTGGCAGGCGTGGGTGTGACGGGCGTGGCCGACGTGGACGCGTCGGCGGCGAAGGCCGGCGCGGTGAAGAGGAGGGCGGGCGTCAGAACGGTTGCGGCGACCAGCATCGCGGCGCGGGTCGGTCTCATGGATGTGCCTCCGTACTCGGTGTGTCGGTCGGTGTGAAGCATCCACATGCCAGGTACATAGATCAACACGTTTCGCGGCAGCGGCGCCATTGAACCGATCCTCAACTGCCCATATGCGGTGATGAGTTCATACTTTGCCGACACCAACGTCCGTCCGAGGAGCCCGCCGCCGCGGTGCCGTCGGGTGCCGGGGCCGTGCTGGCCCGAGCGGGCTCGGGCCGGGCGTCGGCCGGGGTTGCCGACGGCGGTGCACAGCGGCACCTCCTTGACCAGCAGGATGGCGATCAGGGCGACCAGGACGATCGGGGCGGCGATCAGGAAGACGACGCCGGTGGCGTGGCCGTACGCGTCCTCCACGACCGCGGCGACCGGCGCGGGCAGGACGGAGACGCCGACGCCGAGGGTGCGGATGAACGCCACCACCGAGGAGGCTGCGCCCAGTTCGTGCAGCGGCACGGTGTTCTGCACCGCCAGGACCAGGTTCTGTCTTGTGCGGATCGATGCTCAGCTCATCCCGTTGCCTTCGAGTTGGAAGTGCCAGATGACTGCGATCGGGGAATCGTCCAGGGCTGCGGCGGATGCTTGCGGACACCAGTGCAGCAGGTCCCAGGACACGCAGGTCGGGAGTGGGTCCGGGGCCGTGTCGGGGTTCGCTAGGGCGGGCGTGTCCAGCAGGGCGCGGATCTCGATGATCCGGGCCTCGACGAACGCCCGGTCGACGCTTCCCTCCCGGAAGCCGCGCAGCAGAGCGGCGCCCTCGATGCCCAGCAGATATCCCAGGGGGACTCAGGTAGGTCACCCCAGGGACGGTACGGACACATGCTCCGACGACTCCAATGGATTTCCGGCGCTTCGGGCAGCCGTCGTCGGTGGACCAAATAACCTGCGACCACAGGCGAATCAGATCATCTGAGACAGGGACCAGATCGGTAGAGACGGAACGGTCACCGAGCGTGATTGTTGTCCTCGGGTGGGCGTCCCGTCTGAGTAGCTGTTGTCTTTCCGATCTTGAAAGATGCGCGTCGAACGGGAGTTCCGATTGGGTGATCGTGGGGCGCTTGGCGCATACGGACAGGGCCTCCTGAACAGCTCGTTGGTGTCGAATCACCGAGCAGCAGGAGGCCCTGATGCAGCAGTCTTCCGTGCCGACGGCCGGGCAGTCCAGCTCGGTCGCCTGGGAGTGTGACTGCCTGGCTCACCGGTTGGGAAACGCCGCCGACAACGGGTTGCGGCAGCCGCGCTACCCGACGGACATGACGGACGCGGAGTGGGCGGCCGTCCTGTCGTTGCTGCCGCTGCCGGGCTGGATGCGCGGTCGCGGCGGCCGGCCGGAGGCGTACTGCCACCGGGCTGTACTCGATGCGATCCGCTACCTCGTGGACAACGGCATCAAGTGGCGGGCGATGCCGGCCGACTTCCCGCCGTGGGACCGGGTATACGCGTTCTTCCGCCGCTGGCGCGACCATGGCCTGGTCACGGAGTTCCACGACCGGCTACGTGCGCATGCCCGCGAGAAGGCGGGCCGCGACGCGGAGCCGACGGCCGGGGTGATCGACTCGCAGTCGGTGAAGGCGGACGCTGTTGTCGGTGCGGACAGTCGCGGGTTCGACGGCGGCAAGCTGGTCAACGGGCGCAAGCGGCACGTCGTGGTCGACACTCTCGGCCTGCTGCTCGGGGTGATGGTCACCGCCGCGGATGTCGGCGACCGCGCCGCCGCCCGGGTGCTGCTTGGACGGGTGGCCGACGCGCATCACCGCCTCGCCCTGGTCTGGGCCGACGGCGGCTACACCGGCAGCCTCGTCGAGCACTGCCTGGCCGCGTTCGCGCTCGTCCTGGCCATCGTCAAACGCAGCGACGACATGCGCGGCTTCGTGGTGCTGCCCAAGCGGTGGATCGTCGAGCGCCTCTTCGCCCACCTGATGCGCACCCGCCGCCTGGCACGCGACTACGAACGCCGCACCACCAGCGCCGAGGCGATGATCTACTGGTCGATGACCCTGCTCATAACCCGCCGCCTTGCCCGCTCATGCCCGCAGCAGGCGTGAACCGGCCAGGCGCGGGCTCGGCCAGCCAGCCACGCGAGACCAGGCGTTTCGCCTTCGACCGCAATGCCTCCACCCGCGAGCCAGGCCAGCCCCTCATGCCAGCACCTGCGACTCCGGCTTCGCCGCATCCCGGGGAGCCGACTGGGTGTCCGCCTCCCGCGCACCCGGGGTGACCTCCATGCCGGCGGTGTTGCCCCTCAACCGAAGGCGGCCAGGGAGACCGGCTGCCACTGGCGCCAGGTGTGCAGACGCTCCTCGTAGAGACCGGCGACGTCGGTGAGGGACTTGCCGAGGAAGATCCGCAGCGGGGGCTGGTCCGCGTCGACGATCCGAAGGATCGCGTCGCGGGTGGCGCGCGGGTCGCCGACCTCGAAATCCTGTGCAGTGGCCGCGTGGACTTCGGTGTAGTCCGGATGCCGCTTACTGTGCCGTGCCCCGCGGGCCAGCCAGTCGGTCGCGTAGGGGCCGGGCTCGATGTTGGTGATGTGGATTCCGAAGGCTGCCACTTCTTGCGCCAGGGACTCCGACAACCCCTCGAGAGCCCATTTGGAGGCGTGGTACGCACCGATGCCGGGGAAGGCACGTACGCCGCCCTCGCTGGTCACCTGCAGGATCCTTCCCGACCGTTGGGCCCGCATGAGGGGCAGGACGGCCTGCGTGACCCATACCGCGCCGAAGAAGTTGGTCTCCATCTGAGCCCGGAGTTCGTCCTCGTCAATCTCCTCGACCATGCCGAAATGCCCGTAGCCGGCATTGTTGACTGCGATGTCCAGCGAACCGAAATGCGAGTGGGCACACTGCACGGCCGCATGCACCGCGGCACGGTCGGTGACGTCGAGCCGGACCGGCAGTACCGCATCCCCGTACCGCTCGACCAAAGGGGTTAGCTGGCCGACGTCCCGAGCCGTCGCCACGACGTGATCGCCGCGTTCGAGCGCGGCGTCCGCCCACTCGCGGCCGAACCCCCTCGAACTGCCCGTGATGAACCACGTCTTCGCCATGATTGGTACTCCCTATGGGTGGATCGCTTGCTGTTGCTACTCCATCGTGTTACTGACCGAGACATTCCACCAGCGAGGGTCTTGCATAGGAGACATGCGGCCCCGGAATGTGTCAGGATGACGGCATGGCCGACTTCACCCTCACCGGCCTGCGCGTCATTCAGGCCGTAGTCGACACCGGATCGTTTACCGCCGCGGCCGACGCGCTCGGATACACGCAGTCAGCGGTGTCCCGTCAGGTGGCGGCGATGGAAGCCGCCGCGGGCGCACCGCTGTTCGTCCGGGGCGCCCGCGGGGTTGCTCCCTCCCCCGCGGGCACAATGCTCGCCCGCCGAGCTGCGACAGCCCTCAACGAGATCGATGCCGTCAGCACAGACCTCGCCGGGCTGCAGGACCACCTCACCGGACGAGTCGTCATTGCCGCGTTCCCCTCGGCCGCCGCTGTGCTCGTCCCCAGAGCATTGGCCCGCCTCCGAAACGACCACCCGGGTCTGATCGTCGAGTTCGGCGAGGCATCCTCGCCCACGCAGCTTCGCCAACTCCGCGCTCACCGCATCGACGTCGCAGTGATCGGTGTGGGGCCGGACCTGCCCGCCTACGATTTCGAGGGACTGCCCCGCGACCTGCTTCTGGACGGCAGTCTCCTCCTCGCCGTGCCCGCGAACCACCGGTTCGCCGGCCGCGGAACCATCCCGGTGACCGAGCTGAGGGACGAAGCCTGGATCGTTGGCAAGGGCCTCCGCGACGACCCCCAGTTCGGCGCCTGGCCAACCCTCGACCACCCGCAGATCGCCTACGCCGCCCGCGAATGGCCCACTCGCCTGGGTTTTGTCGCCGCCGGTCTCGGCATTGCCGTACTGCCCGAACTGGCCGCCGCGGCGGTCCCCACCGGCGTCCGCACCGTCCACGTCGACGACCCCGCCTGGCTCGGCCGAGCCACTGTCGCCGTCACGGTCCGCAACCGCTCTCCCGAGGTGACGGCCACCGTGAAGGCGCTCCGCCACGAGGCCGCACAGCTTCGTGCGGTGCTATAACGCCGCACCCGGCAAGGAAATCCAAGCTGCGACATGACCGCACCGTCAACTATCACGCTCGACGTATTGCCCAGCGGCCAGCAGAATCATGGCCTCGATCACTGTGCTGGCCGGCGCGCCGCAGGGCCGGCTGTGCCGCGTTGAGAACGGGCGCCAGCCGGACTGGGCACCGTACCCAGCCGCGCACACCTGCGGTTCGCCGTGACCGCAGGGCGCAGGAGTCGGCTCAGGCACGCCGCCTGGCACGCGACTATGAGCGGCGCACCACCGGTCTGCTGGTCGATGGCGCTGTTCATGACGCGCCGCCTGGCCCGGCCACACCCTGCGCGAGCGTGAACCGGCCCTGCGCGGGCTCGGCCAGCCAGCCACGCGAGACCAGGCGTTTCGCCTTCGACCGCAGTGCCTCCACCCGCGCCGGCACCACATCCATGCCGAATCCTGCGGCCATCTCCTGGCAGGTCAGCGGCCCTTGATGGAGCCGGAGGCGGTCCGCGAGGGTCTGCAGGATGCGTTGGTAGTACCGACAGCACCGACCAGTCCTGCCCCTCACGCCACACCGGCACCTGCGACTTCGGCTTCACCGCACTCCGAGGCGCCGACGGCGCGTCCGGGTCCTGCGGATCCCCGGTGACCTCCGTGTCGGCGGTGCTGCCGCCGTCCGGAGCCAGCACCGTATCGACCCGCCTGCGGGCGATCACCCACTCCTGCCATTCCAGCTCGGCCACGGCCAGCTCGGCCTGGATGCGGTCGGCCGCGAGCACCCAGCTCACGCTGTTCCAACATCCCAACCACCGACGGCATCCGCGACCTCCCGGGGAACGACAACCCGAACAGACCACCACTCCCACCGAATCACCGAACCCACGCGCTACCAGTAGAAACGCAGCGATCACGTCCGGAAAGACAACAGCTTCTGACCGAGCCTTGGTCGATCTCACTGAAGTTTGATCGGCCCGCTGCAGGTCAGCGCTCCGCTGCCCCCTCGGGCGGTCAATGCTCGTTGAGACACCGGTCAGAGTTCAGTGAGACGCAACATCTCCTCGGGCCAGTGGGCCTCTGCCAGCACCCGAAGCCGTCGGAACGTTAGACGCGTCTAACGTCCTGGCGTCAGCTGCCCCTGCCCGGCCACACAGTCAGCTGCTCACCGAGCACCAGTAGGTACGCGGGGCACCGCACCGACGATATCGGCCCGGTGCCGGCTCGTCCTCCTGCTAGCGTCCTGCGGTGATCTCTCTGGGGGAACCCGCGTTCTTCACCCGCCTGCGCGACGCGCGACGGGTGCTCATCGCCGGTGCGGGCGGCGGCTTCGACGTGTACGCCGGGCTGCCGCTCGCACTCGCGCTGCGGTCGGCGGGCAAGGAGGTGCACCTCGCCAACCTGTCCTTCGCCGACCTGTACGGCCTGGACCTCGATGTGTGGGTGGACCAGGACGTCGCGGCCGTCGGGCCCGACACCCCCCTGCGCGGCGACTACTTCCCCGAACGGACGCTCGCCCAGTGGCTCGCGACGCAGGATCTGCCGTCGACCGTGTACGCGTTCCCGAGCATCGGTGTCGGTCCGCTGCGGGCGGCCTATCGGACGCTGATCACGCATCTCGGCGGTGTCGACGCGGTCGTGCTGGTGGACGGCGGGACCGACATCCTGATGCGCGGCGACGAGCACGGTCTCGGCACCCCGGAGGAGGACATGGCGAGCCTGGCCGCCGTGAGCAGGCTCGACGAGGTCCCGCACCGGCTGGTGGCCTGCCTCGGCTTCGGGGTGGACGCGTATCACGGTGTGAACCACTCGCTCGTGCTGGAGAACCTGGCCGCCCTGGACCGGGGCGGTGCCTATCTCGGGGCGTTCTCGCTGCTCGGGGCGGGGTGGGAGGGCGCGCTATATCTCGACGCGGTGGCGCACGCCCAGCGCAACACCGCGAGCCACCCGAGCATCGTCAACGGATCCGTCGCCGCCGCCGTGCGCGGTGAATTCGGCGACGTCCGGTTCACGGAAAGGACAAAGGACGGCGAGTTGTTCGTCAACCCGCTGATGGCACTGTACTTCTGTGTGGACCTGCCTGGACTGGCCCGCCGCAATCTCTACCTCGGTCTGCTGGAACGGACTTCGCTGATGCGGCAGGTGAGTTCCGTGATCGAGGAGTTCCGTACCACGCTGCCCCGTCAGCGTCCGCCGCGGGCATTCCCGCACTGAGCCTTCCTCCGGTACGGGCGAACGGGATCCGCCCCCATGCGGACGGCTGCCAGCACCCGTAGTCGCTCGAATCTTAAACGCGTTGAGGGCTCCCACAAGACAGGTACCGCGTTCACCAAACCCGTCGATCCACTCCTGGGCCAGGCCATCGAAGCACGGCAGGCCGTCAGACCCGCTCAGCCGCCGAAGCTCGACCGTAAGACAAACGAGTACGCCGACTTCCTGCTCGCCGACCGCGCCCGCCGGGTCGCAAAGCGCTACATCAACACGGCGATCATCCCGATGCTCTGTCGCAAGGCCGGCGTCCCCAACGCCGATGTCCGCGGCAACATCACCAGCCACCGGGCCCGGTCCACCATGCGAGCCAGCTCTACAACGCCGAGGACCCTATGACCCTCTTTGAGCTGCAGGAGTGGCTGGGCCACCGGACTCCCGAGGCGACCGCGCACTACGCGAAGCTCACTCCGGACACCCTTGCCAGGGCTTACAACGACGCCGGCTACTTCGCCAGAAACGTACGCACCATCGAAGTCCTCGTCGACCGCGACGCGGTCGCCTCCGGCGCCGCCGCCAGCGGCGAACCCTGGCAGTACTACGACCTCGGCTACGGCTGGTGCACCTACACCTTCTTCGAGCAGTGCCCCCGCCGCACGGCCTGCGCACGCTGCGACTTCTACGCCCCGAAGTAATCCGGCAAGGGCCAGCTGCTGGAGGCGAAAGACAACCTGCAGAAGGTGCTGGCCAATATCCCGCTCACCGACGATGAACGCGCCGCCGTCGACGACGGGCAGACCGCCCTCGACAAGCTCCTCGAGCGACTCGCGACGTTCCCAGACCCGCAGGGCCGACACCGAGCCAGATGAATGCCCCCCGCGACTGCGACTCTGCTGCCGGTCATCGACCTGACCACCTGCACGCGACCGTGCCGACCCGGTGAGCCGTGCTGAGGATCCCTCGAACGTTATCCAGGTGTGCGTCGGCACGAGAAGATGCCAGAGTCACCGTCGTGACCTTGATGAACGTGCTCGTCGACTTCGCCCGGTCCGGCCGTATCGGCCCGCTTCACAGCGGCATGTCCCTGACCCAGGCCGAGGATCTCCTGGGCCCAGGACGCCCACACCCCGCCATCCGGATGAGACCGGACATCGACGGCTACCCCCACGCCTGGGACGGCCTGGAGCTGTCCATCACCCAACGCCTGGTCAGCGGAATCTCGATCAGCCTCCGGCCGGGCTCGACAACCAAGTTGCCGCCCCTGGTCCTGCCCGACTCGGAGTCCTACCCGTCCACAGTGCTCCGAGAAGACCTGATCGCCGGCCTTGACGCAGTCGACTGCCGCCACGACATCAACGACCGCCTCACGTTCGGGAAGCAATCCAGCATCCTTACCCAACCCGCCAACGTCTGCGCGGTGTTCTTCACGCCTGGCCGTGACGACCACGTGCCCCATCGTGAACGCCTCTACCTCGGCGTGATCCACAAGCGCACGGCTTGACATCTTTGATTCCACAGAACGCCATGGGAAACGGTCTACGGCTAGTTCGCCGCCTGGCCAGAAGGAAGGCGTCTTCGACCAGCTCAATGGCCTACTGCGCCGTCTGGTATGAGAGGCCGATGGCCGCGACAGCGAGCCGAGCGCCTGCGTGCTGGATGCGCAGCGCGTGAAGGCCTCCGCGAACGTGCCCGCGGTCGGCCAAGACATCGATGCCGGCTAGAAATCGCAGGAGTTCAGCTACCCGGTTCCCGGAAGGGTTCCCGGTTCGGGGGGGGGCGCTGGCGGCCGGTCAGCCGGAAATCGGTCCTGGGATTCGGCCACTTGACCGCACCGCTCGGGACTGAGCATTCCGATCCTGCGCATGGCGTGCTTGGGCCGGTGAATTCGACGGGCAGGGTCCCCACGGCACTTGGCCTGCGGAGAATCGGGTCGTCGAGGTCGTTGGCGTTGGCCTCGCGTTCCTTGGGTGTCCAGGTGGAGGCGCCGGAGTCCCAGGCCTCAGCGAGCGGGACCAGGTGGTCGACGTCGAGCTTGCTCGCGCTGTCGAGGTAGCTGTCGTCGTGCGGGCTGTACCAGCTGCCCCCGCTCAGAGCGCACTTCGCGCCGACCTTGGGGGAGGCGACGACCTCCTCGAGGAGGACTTCGGCGCGGGTGTTGCAGCCGTTCTTGTCCGCGTCGGTGAAGTGCTTGAACCTGTCGCGGGGGTAGCCGGCGCTGCTTTCGTCCGCGACGGTCAGCGCGGCCAGGGAGTCGCGGACCGGCAGGGTGATCGAAGGTTTTTTGACGGCTCTCGCGCGCCGGGCGGCAGAGTCTGGCAGTCCGCGCGAAATCCCCTTGCGCAATGGTCAAGAATCGTTGACCATTGCTCGCATGCCTGCCGATGATCTTCCCGAGACGTTTCACGTCACCACCGACGAGCAGTTGCGCGCCGTTTCCAATCTCACGCGTCACCGGATCATGGCCGTGCTCCGCTTCGAACCGGCGACGATTACGCAGATCGCCGAGCGGGTGGGCCTTGCGAAGGGGAGTTCCAGCTATCACGTCCGGCTGCTGGAGCGCGCCGGCCTGGTGAAGGTGGTGCGGACGCGGAAGGTGCGGGGGGTCACCGAGCGGTATTACGCGATGGCCGCAGGGGCGATCGTGCTGCCGGATCCGGGCGAGGGAGGGCCGGATGTGCTGATGCGGCATGCGGTGGCGGACCTCGAGGCGGCGCCGGCGGATGGCGCACGGCACGTGCGGATGGCGCATCTGCGGCTCACCGAGGAGCAGTTCGCAGAGCTGGGGGCGCGGCTGCAGGCGCTGGCGGACGAGTACCGGGAGCTGTCCGATCCGTCGCTGCCGGACGCGTCACTCGTCTTCGCACTGTTCCACCCGGCACCGCGCGAGCAGGCTGAGGGGGGCGCCAAGTGACCTCAGACATCCGGAAGTTGCCGACCGGGTTCGGACGGCTGTGGACTGCGCAGACGGTGTCCTCGCTCGGTGACGGGGTGACGCAGGCCGCGCTGCCGCTGCTGGCGTTGGCGTTGACGCGGGATCCGATGGCGCTCGCCGTCGTCACGGCCGCGGGGACGCTGCCGTGGCTGCTCTTCGGGGTACTCGGCGGTGCGCTGGTGGACCGCTGGGACCGCCGGCGCACGATGTGGGTCGCGGACACGGCGCGTGCGGTGCTGCTCGCGATACCCGCGGCGGCGGCCGTGCTCGGCGTGCTGACCATTCCGCTGCTCGCGGCCGTCGCCTTCCTGCTCGGCCTCGGCGGACTCTTCTTCGATACGGCCGCCACGGCCTATCTGCCGGATCTGCTCCGCCGCGACCCCGCACTCCTGGAGCGCGCCAACTCCCGCTTGCGCGGAGCCCAGACCGCCGCGTCCGGCTTCGCGGGGCCGCCTGCGGGCAGTGCGCTGCTCGCGTTCGGGCGGGCGGTTCCGCTGCTCGCCGACGCGGTGTCGTTCATGCTCTCCGCACTGCTCGTACGTACGCTGCCCGGCATGCCCCGGCCCGTGCCGGAGGTCCGCGAGTCGCTGCTTCGGCAGGCGCGGGCCGGGGCCTCGTACGTCTTTCGGGACCGGGTGCTGCTCGGCCTCGCGCTCCGCCCGGCGGTCGGGAACATCGCCTTCCTCGCCGTGGAGACCGTCCTCGCCCTCTTCGCGCACGACCGCCTCGGCATCGACACCTACGGCTTCGGCCTGCTCCTCACGGCGGAGGCCACCGGCGGCCTGCTCGGCGCAGGGATCGCCTCCTACCTTGGCCGACGACTCGGCACCGGCACCGCACTGACCTGCACAGCCGCCGTCGAAGGGCTTGCCATCCTGGGCCTGGCCGCTGCCCCGAACCCGTACGTGGCCGGGCTGGCGCTCGCCGTCTGCGGGGCCGGCATGGGCGCCACGATGGTGCTCGGGCCCTCCCTCCGGCAGGCGATCGTCCCCGCCCACCTCATGGGCCGGGTCGCCTCCACCTCCCGCATGCTGGCCATGTGCGCCGCCCCCATCGGGGCCTTCCTCGGCGGCTGGCTGGCTGCCACCTACGACATCCGCACCCCGCTCTACGCCGCCGCCGTCCTCCTCCTGGCGATGACGGCCGTCACGGCATCCATGACCAGCAACCGCCGGGTCGAAGCGGCGCTGCGTGCCGCCGCCCCGGCCGGCGGTCCAGATCACCCGGCATCCAAGGATCCCGCCCAGGAGAGTGCACCCGACTTGTTGTGACGCCTGCCGCGAAGGCGTCACAAGAAGTCGGGTGCCAGGCCCCTGCGGGGCACAACGAGGGAAGCCGGCCGCCGCCCTCCGGTCCGGGTCGGCGTGCCAGGCCTCCTGCACGTACAGGTCCCGGTCGATCAGGGCGTGGCCCCGCTCGGTCGCGTACGTCGTGTACACCGCGACGATCACGTTCTCGACCCGGCCCATCGTGCCGGAATACTGCCGGCCTGCGGCCGCCGTCATTGTGCCCTTCTTCGCCTGCCCGGTCTCGTCGAAGATCAGGACCCCACCGTCGGCGCCGAGGTGCCGGGCCAGGAAGAAGCGCACCGCGTTCCTAGCCGCATCCTCGTCCCACACCGCGCGCTCCGACAGGTGGTGCAGGCGGTAGGGCCGAGCCAGCCCCACTGCCTCCGCGATCGACCAGCAGTTGCCTTCAACCTGCGGCATCAGCAGCCCACGCAGGTACAGCAGTGCGTTCTGCCGCAGATCACGGCGGTGGAAGACCGGCGCCGCCAGGCTTGCGGCGAGTTCAGCGAATACCGTTTCCATCAGCCTGGGATCGACACTTGCGGCCCAGGCCGCCCGATCTTCGTGTTGCGTCACAACATCATGATTATCGGGTAGCCTGCGTCCGCCAACTCAGTGTTCATCGGCACCTGGAGCCTGGCGCATCGCCGATACCGCCGTCACCAAGGAGGCCGTGCCATGGAACCTGTCACGTTGATCACCGGCGGTTCGAGCGGGATCGGTGCGGCCACTGCCCGTGCCCTGCTCAAGCAAGGCCACCGCGTGGCGATCACCGGCCGCGATGCCGGTCGCCTGGCCGAGTTCGCCACCTCCACCGGAGCGGGCGAGCGGCTGCTGACCATCACCGGTGACGCCAGCGACGAGAGCCATGTCGCCGCTGCCGTGCGTCAAGTCGTGGGCCTGTGGGGCCGATTGGGCACGGTGATCGCGAACGCCGGGTTCTCCCTGCCCGGCACGCTGGAGGACCACGACCCTGCGGCCATGCGTGCCATGGTTCTCACCAACATCCTCGGCCCGGCTCTGCTGGTACGCGAGGCGCTGCCACACCTGAGGAAGTCCAAGGGCCGGATCGTGATCGTCGGTTCGGTCGCGGGCACCAGGAACACGCCCGGCAACCTGTACTCCGTCACCAAGTGGGCCGCGCACGCCCTGGCCGAGAACGTCCGACTCCTGGTGGCCAAGGACCGTGTCGGCGTCACTCTTGTCGCCCCAGGGTTGTGGACACCCCATTCTGGGACGAGCGCGGTGGATCACCCGCAGCGGCGCCGACATTGACCGCCGAGCAGGTCGCCGAGGCGATCCTGTTCGCCGTCAATCAACCCGAAGGCGTGGACATCAACCACCTCGTTACGCGGCCCGTCGGCCAGGTCAACTGATCTCGATCGCGCTGCGGGCGACGGGGCGCACGAGCAGCATCAGGCCACGGTCTACGACTGGAGTACTAGGCCGGCCCCTCCACCTGCCGCACCGGGCCTCGCCCACCGCCTGGGAATCCGTTGCGCCCTCCGCCAGTGCTGCACACCGCCCACATCACCGCCTGCGTCGAGAGTTTCGCCTCGGTACGGCGGCCGCGGTCGTGTCCTGGCGCCAGACCTGCCCGCAGCCCGATCAGCGGTAGCGGCGGATGCGGACGTGCAGGATCGTTGCCCGCCGGCCGAACGGGACGTGCGCCGGTCGGCGCAGCACGCTGTCGCGCAGCACCCCAGGCAGCCGCAGGCATGGCGCCAGTCATCAGGGTCGACCACTCGGCAGAGCAACACCGCGTCGCCGGGATGCAGCTGTTGGCCGACCGCCTCCAAGCCGAGGTCATCCAGCCGGCAGAACGTCGTCAGATCAGCAGGGCAGAAGGTCGCGTCACGCACGACCCCAGGGCGCGACCGCGGTCTTGGGGGATCGGTGATCGTCCGGTGGTGTTGGGCCGATCAGGCGCGGTCGTGGAGAGTGACCTGGTAGCCGTCGGGGTCGGCGAAGGTGAATGTCCGACCGAAGGGGCCGTCGATCGGTGCGGAGACGATGGTGTGACCGTCGGCGACGAGAGCATCGTGAATGGCCTGGACGTCGGTGGCGTGGAGCCAGATCGCGGCACCGATGCCGGGCTGAGCAACGGATGCGAGATCGGTGCCGGGAACGATGTCGCGGAGCGCGAACGCGATCGGCTTCGTCTCGAAGACGACGGCGTGCGGAGGTCCGGCCTGCGAGCGGACGAGGCCTAGGTACTGCTCGTAGAACGCCTGCGAAGCGTCGAGGTCGCGCGCCTGGAGCGAGATGAAGTCGGGGCCGGTGGCGGGCATGATGATGCTCCTTCTTTTCGTGTCAGTTTTCTGACACAGGTCAATCTATGTCAGAATCCTGACATGAATCAAGATGGTGTCGACCTTGAGACGTCTCTGGGCTACCTGCTGAAAGAGGCGTCGAGCGTCCTGCGCGCAGCCATGGAGGAGGTGCTGCGGCCGCTCGGGATGAGCGTGACGCACTACTCCTGCCTCGAGCTGCTGGCTCAACGACCGGGCTTGTCGAACTCCGAGCTCGCGCGGGGCGCGTTCGTGACACGGCAGACCATGAACGTGCTGCTCCAGGCCCTGGAACGAGAGGGCTACGTGACCAGACCCGCGGAGGCACCCGTCGGGAAGGTTCTTCCCACGCGGCTCACGCCTCGCGGCCGACGGAGCCTCGAGAAGGCGACCGTAGCGGTCCGGTCCGTCGAGGTCAGAATGCTGGCCGGCCTGACCGAGACCGAGCGGTCAGGCGCGTTCCGGATCCTGCAGAGCATGATCCATTCCCTGCGCGACGGCAACGACGGTGCATAGCTCGATCCCCGGCGCACGTCTCGTCGCGCCCGGACAGGAGTGCAGCCGAGCGTGAAAATCCGTGCCGGCGACCTCGAAAACCGACAGACCCCGACTACACGCTCTTCCGCGATGAGCCGGTTTACCGGGACTCTTGCAGAAAGCCCCGGCATTCACGCCGGGGATGAATGCATCTCAAGGCTGCTCTGACGCGCACTTTAGAGCGGACGTTTTTGCTGCTCGATGTACTGGCGGACGATGGCCAGTGGTGCTCCGCCGCACGATGCGGAGAAATACGAGGGCGACCACAGGTGCCCGTGCATGATGGCGCGGTTGATCCGGCCGTTGAACTCCTGCGGTATCCGGCGAGCGGAGACGCCCTTGAGGCTGTTGACCAGCTTCGAGACGGCGACCTTGGTTGACCTTGCGCATGATCCCTTCGCAGCGCGTCAGCATCTCGTCGTTGAACACCCCGCGCCGGTACTTCGTCACGAAGACCAAGTGCACATGCATCGCCGAAATGACGTGTCTGCCACGCCTAGCTCCGCTACAACTACCGGGCCTACCCGGACTCCTCCCAGCGCCGTGCGCTGGCGAGCGCGTTCGGGTGCGCCCGCGTGGTGTGGAACGACTGCCTGCGCGACCGCAAGGAAGCGCACGCGGCAGGATTGCCGTATGTGACGTCGGCCGACCTGTCCCGGCTTCGCATCACCCAGGCCAAGCGCACCGAGGAACGCGCATGGCTCGCCGACGTGTCCGCGGTCGTCCTGCAACAGTCCCTGCGGGACCTGGATGCCGCCTACAAGAACTTCTTCGACTCGGTCAAAGGCAAGCGGCAGGGCCGCAAGGTCGGGCCGCCCCTCTACAAGTCGAAGAAGGACACCCGGCAGTCGATCCGCCTCAACACCAACGCCTCCTCCCTCCAGGCCGATGGCACGGTGTACGTGGCCAAGGTCGGCAACCTCAAGGCCAAGTGGCCCCGCCGGCTTCCCGCGGCACCCACGTCCCTGACCGTCACCAAAGACAGCTCCGGCCGGTACTTCCTCAGCTTCGTCGTGGACACCGAGCCGGACATCCTCCCGGGCCTGGAGACCGACGCCGGTCTCGACCTCGGCCTGTCCGCCTTCGCCGTCCTGTCCGACGGGACGAAGATTGACAGCCCTCGTTTCCTGCGCCGGACCGAAAAGAAGGTCAAGCGCCTTCAGCGGGAGCTGTCCCGCAAGGCCAAGGGATCGAAGAACCGGGCCAAGGCCCGTATCAAGGTCGCACGCCAGCACGCCAAGGTGACAGACCGGCGCCGGGACTTCCATCACAGGGCCTCCACACAGATCATTCGCGACAACCAAGCGGTGTACGTGGAGGACCTCGCGGTGTCCGGCCTCGGGCGCACCCGGCTCGCCAAGTCCGTGCACGACGCGGGATGGTCCGCGTTCGTGGACATGCTGGAGTACAAGGCGGCCAAGCACGGCCGCACCTTCGCCAAGGTGGACCGGGCCTTCCCGTCCTCTCAGGTCTGCTCGGCCTGCGGATTCCGGGACGGCCCAAAGCCCCTGCACGTCAGGGAGTGGATGTGCAGCGAGTGCGCCACCGTGCACGACCGCGACCACAACGCAGCCCGTAACGTCCTCTTCGAAGGACGCCGTATCGTCGCCGCCGGACGGGCGGAGACGCTAAACGCCTGTGGAGCGCCGGTAAGACCGGCACCCGTGCCCGCACAGCGCAGTGGAGCAGGAAGCCCCTGGGAGGGTCAGACGACCCAGGCCGGAATCCCTGGACTTTAGGCCAGGGAGCACGTCAATGCGCCACGACTCAAACACCGCGATTTCAGGGACTACCAACATGGATTGGTAATGGACGCGGCTCCGCCGGCTGGTCCATACATCGCCACAACCGGGCCGGTGGCTGCGGTGAGGAATTCAGACGGCGGCCACAGGCCAAAAGCCCTGGACGGGGGCTCGCGCAGGTTCCGAACGCTACCGGCCACAGCCGTCGAAGAAGAGATCCGCCTGTCCCCAACGAGCCGGAGCCGGCTCGCCCGTGTCGAGCAGACTCTCAAGCTGTCCGGCATCGACGACGTCCAAGCCCAGGACCAGCCGGAGAGTCGTTCCCGGCAGTTCGGCATACGGAACGAGAGCCCTCGCCCCGGGCGGGCTGGCGGTCCGGCTGACGAAATTGCATCGCAGAGGAATGCGCGTGGAAGTGAGGGTTTGCGCCTCGATCACGCCCCTCCTCCTGCCCCAACGCAGCGTTGATCCAGTCCAGTTGAGGATCATGGGTGACGTCCGCACCCGGAGCGTGGTAGCCGATGCTGCGGTTGGTCATCAGCATCCGGATCGCCGTCAAGAGGATCGCGAACCTGGCAGCTCGCTCCCGGCCTTCGGCCAGCAGGGGCGCCTCGTACTCCTCCGGAGCGTCCGGATCCTTCCGGCTGGCGGCTAGTAGGGCTTGGTCAGGTTCATTCGCTGGTGGCGTGTCCGTTTGATCGGGTGTGTCGTTGACTGGGTGTGCTGGGTGGGGAGTTGCCGCGGTCCGCTGTGACCTGGAGGACTTCGCGGCAGAGATGTTCGAGCCGTTTGCGTGGGCGGATCAACGCCGGTGGGGTCGGGTGTATCTGCGAGGGCTGCTGCTGGACGGGCGGCGTGAGTGGGTGGAGCCGATAGCCGCCCGGCTGGGCTGAACGGCAACCGGCAGGCCCTGGCCCGCGTGCGGCGGCGCCCTCAGCCCTTCGCCGTCGCCCGGTAGGGGCGGAAGAACGCACGTAGCTCCTCCGCGTAGAGCTCGGGCTCCTCGAACGGAGCGAAGTGCCCGCCGCGCGCGGGCTCGGTCACGTACACCACGTTCGTCGTGCGCTCGAGCCATGCCCGCGGCGGGCGGACGATGTCGCCGCGGAAGAGCGAGAAACCTGACGGCACCTCGACCCGGCGGGCGTGCTGCGCGGGCGGGATCGCGGCGTTCGCGCGGTACATGCGCATCGACGAGCCGATCGTCCCCGTGAGCCAGTAGAGCGTGACGTTCGTGAGGATCTCGTCCTTCGTGAAGCGCCGTTCGACGTCGCCGTCGCCGTCGCTCCACGCCCGGAGCTTCTCGACGATCCACGCGGCGAGCCCGGCCGGCGAGTCGGTGAGGCCGACCGCGGCGGTCTGGGGCTTCGTGCGGTGCATGGCGGCGTAGGCGCCCTCGCTCGCGCCCCACGCTGCGGCGCCCTCGAGCCAGGCGCGCTCCTCGGGCGCGAGGTCCGCCGGGTCGCCGGTGAAGACGGGCAGGCCCCCGTCCATGCGGTGGACGGCCACGACCCGGTCGGGGTGGTCCAGCCCGAGGTAGCGGCTCACGTGGCTGCCGATGTCCCCGCCCGCCGCGCCGAACCGCTCGTAGCCGAGAACGCTCATCAGCTCGGCCCACAGGCCGGCGACGGCGATGGAGTCGAGCGGCGGGCCGGTGGGGCGGTCGGAGTACCCGTAGCCCGGCATGTCGGGCACGACCACGTCGAACGCGTCGGCGGGGTCGGCGCCGTGTGCTCCGGGGTCGGTGAGGAGCGGGATGACCTTCGTGTAGCGCCAGAACGAGTCCGGCCAGCCGTGGCTGAGGACCAGGGGCAGAACGGGACCGGCCGGGGCTGCGGCCCGGGCGTGCACGAAGTGGATGCCGAGGCCGCCGAGCGGGACGCGGAAGCGGGAAAACCGGGCGAGCGCCGCCTCCTGCGCCAGCCACTCGAACCCGTCCGCCCAGTAGGCGACGAGCTCCCGGAGGTAGGCGAGGTCGGTCCCGAGTGACCACCCTGCGTCCTCGGGCGTGTCCGGCCAGCGCGTCGCGCGCAGCCGCGCACGCAGGTCCTCGAGCGCAGCGCGGGTGGTCCGCTGGGTGAACGGCTCAAGGCGGGGCACGGCGTGCGGCATGGGAGTCATCCTAGTAGTGCTTGGTCAGGTGGGTATCGGTTCTGGCATGTCGCGGTGACAGGTGGGACAGGCGCCAGTCCAGACCGCGAGGAGTGACTGGAGTTCGCGGGTGACCTGGTAGAGGCTCAGGCTGGCGCCGTCTCTTTTGGGGACCGGGTCAGTCGCTGCAGGGTGCAGAAGGCGCGAGCGACGGAGACGAGGGTGACGTGGTGGTGCCAGCCCCGCCAGGTGCGGCCCTCGAAGTGGGCCAGGCCCAGGGCCTGCTTCATCTCGCGGTAGTCGTGCTCGATGCGCCAGCGCAGTTTCGCGGTGCGCACGAGGGTGGTCAGCGGGGTGTCGGCTGGGAGGTTGGACAGCCGGAACTGGACGGGTTCGGGGTCGGTGGCGGGCCATTCGGCCAGCAGACAGCGCACGGGCAGCTCCGGGCCGTCGGTGTTCTTGCGGATTTCGCGTCCGGCGGGACGGATCCGCAGAGCCACGAACCGCGAGTACATGCGCTTGACGCCGCTGCGGCCGCTGCCGGCCCGGGAGCCTTCCCGCCACTGCACTGGCTTCGCGGCCTGCTTGCCGGCCTCGATGACCAGCTTCTTCACCATCCGGGCCGGCTCGGGGTAGGCGGGCTGCGGCCGTGGGCCGCGACCGCCGTAGGGCGGGGTGTGCGGCTGTGCCGCTTCCGGCTGGGCGGTGGTCGTGGTGGAGATGCCCACCACGTAGCTCAGCCCGCGTTCTTCCAGGCCAAGCCGGAAGGCTGCCGCATCGCCGTAACCACCGTCGGCGACGACGAGCGGGACTTCGATACCCCACGACCTCGTCTCGTCGATCATGTCCAGGGCCAGCCGCCACTTCTCGACATGCCCCAGCCCGTCGGGAATGCCGCACGTGGTGCGGCGGGCCACCTTGGCCGCATCGGCCTTCGGCGAAGCGGGATCCCAGCTCTCCGGCAGGAACAACCGCCAGTCCACGGCCGCCGACGCTGCATCGGCGGCCAGGTGCAGCGAGATGCCGGCCTGGCAGTTGGTGACTTTGTCCGCGGTCCCGGTGTACGGACGTGCCACGCACGCCGAGGCATCCCCGTCCTTGAGGAACCCCGTGTCATCGACGATCAGCGCGGTCGGCTTGATCACCTGCTGCATCCGCCATGCCAGGCGGGCGCGTACATGCGCCGCGTCCCACGGGCTGGAGGTGACGAAGTGGGCCAGGGCCTGCCGGTTGCCGTTCCGCCCAGCCGGGCGGCTATCGGCTCCACCCACTTACGCCGCCCGTCCAGCAGCAGCCGTCGCAGATACACCCGACCCCACCGGCGTTGATCCGCCCGCGCGAACGGCTCGAAGAAACGAGACGCCCTCCTCGCGGAGCAGAACCAGCAGGCCCTCCTGGCTGATGTCGTCGACCACCCCCTCGGCGACCAGGATGTCGGCCAGCTTGGCCAGACTCCAGGTCGAAAACGGCAGGCCGTGCTCGGCCGGCCTGGTCTTGGGGATCTTCTTGATCTCGCGCCGCTCGGGCAGTGTGCAGTGTGAAGATTCTGGGCCGGCCGCCCTTGTACTTCGGGTAGAGCGCCTCGAAGCCGTCGGCGTTGAAGTTGTGGATCACGTCCCGGACCCGGTCCGCGCTGGTGAACGTGACCTCGGCGATCTTCGCAACCGGCATGCCCTGCGCGGACAGCAGCACCATCTGGGCCCGCCGCCAGGTCACCACCGACCCGGTGTCTCGGCGGATGATCCGCAGCAGGCGCTGCCCCTCGTCGTCATCGATCTCGCGGACGCATACTCGTTCTGCCACCCGGACAGCCTGGCGATATCGCACCGTCCGGACCAGCATCCGCACGGCGCGTCACGTCACGACAGGGGTGGAGGTTCTCGCGGGACTATGCGCTGGGGTCGCGGAGGCCGACTGCGTCGTGCCGCCAGAACGGCTCTGCGTAGACCAGCGTGCCTGTCATCCATGGCTCATACTCCGGGAGCCTGAGGGCCTGGAAGGCGCCATGTGGAATGCGCAGAGATGGCTTTCGGAAGCCCTGGTCGTCACCGGGCGCGAAGCCGAAGCGCGAGTAGTAGCCCGGATCGCCCTCCAGGAAGACCAGGGGGACGGCCCGCTCGGTGAGGGTCTTCAGTCCGTGTCGGACCAGGGCCGAGCCGATACCGCGCTTGTGATGCTCGGGCATGACGGCCAACGGGCTGAGCACATGCACCTCAACCAGTCGCTGAGGGGCATCGAGCAGGCTGCGGGTGAACATGACGTGCCCGACGATCTGCCCGTCGAGCTCAGCGACCAGTGAGAGGCCGTCCGCGGGCGTGATCGTGCCCCGCAGGGTATCGACCAGGTCGGCCACGACAAGGCCGTGGTCACCGAACGCCCGCAGGTGGATGTCCCGCACAGACTCTCTGTCGCTCGGAAGTTCTTCGCGAAGATCCATGACCGGAGGGTAAGGACCAGTCCCACTCGCTCGCACACGGTTTTGAAGCCCGAAGATGCGCGGTGAGTGACACCGAGTTGCAAGTTGCACACCACATACAGCGTCCGAACGGCGCGTCACATCACCACAGGGCAAAGGTTCTCTGGTGCGGCACTATAGGGCCACGAAACCGGGTCCGCTCAGGCCGGGCTGCCCATGGTCGATGAAGCAGCGCCACCCATGGCCCGCCCTCGCCATCTCCTGTTCGACCACCATGCACACGTGCCCCCTGCGCGCATGCACCGCGCTGCGCATCAGCCGCTGAAGGTTGGGCGTGTCCGTGATGTCGGTCCGCAGAAGCGTCGTGGCTTCCACGAGCGGTCGGATACGGCGCCAAATAGCCTCATCAACGATCGCTGGAGAGGAGATTGACGAACTTGCCGCCGCCTCCGCCCGCGCGTCGAACGCCATCACCGCCGACGCCATCGCCGAACACGCATTCCGGCAGGACAACTACGGGCCAAAAGCCGCCTAATCGGGTCTGCATCACCTCGTATCGCACTTCGCCGCCCGCCGACCACCCGGAGCCCGATGGCTCTCACCAAGCACCACGACGTCTTCGTCGGCTCAACCGGCGACGGATAGAGGCTTCGCCGGACGGAACTCCCGCCGCGAGCGCCAGGAGGAAACCCTCGAAGATCACTACTGCCTTTGCGTCGATGATTTACACGACCTCGGCGTCCGCAGGCCGTTCCCGGACACCGAAAAACCCCTTCTGGACGCCACCATCCGCTGGGCTGGACCCGTTCCTCACGCAGGTGCGCTGATCATCTTGCGGTTCACTTAGGTCCGGGGCGCGGCTGTATCAGTCGGGAGGCCTCGCCGGCAGCCATGGTTCGTGCCATCGCGGGTATCCGGCGACGAGCTTGCTCGCTCCCGCCGGTCCCCAGGTCCCCTGCCGATAGCGCTCGGGGTCGCCGGGCGCCTCCAGCAGTGGCTGGACGATCCGCCACGTCTCCTCCACCGAGTCCTCCCGGGTGAACAGGCTCGCGTTGCCCTGCATTGCATCGCTGAGCAGGCGCTCGTACGGCTCGGGTGCCTCACCGAGCTCGGCCGCGAAGAGGAGGTCAAGGTCCACCAGCTGCGTGTCCTGCTTGCCCGGTTGCTTGGCCTGGATGCTGAAGTTCATGCCAGGGCTCGGATCGATCCGCAGGATCCACTGGTCGGGCTCGGGGGCGAACCGCTCCGCGAACGCAAGCCGCGGCGGGCGCTTGAACACGATCCGGATCTCGGTCACTCGCTCGGGGAGCGACTTGCCGGCGCGGATGAAGAACGGCACCCCGGACCAGCGCCAGTTCTCGACCTCCAGCCGCAACCCGACGAAGGTCTCGGTACGCGAGCGCGGCTGCACGCCGGGGACCGCCAGGTACCCCTCGTACTGCCCGCGGACGTAGTGGGCCGGGTCGGCGTCCGGGATCGCCCGGAACACGTCAACCCGGCGGTCTCGGAGCGCGTCCGCATCGGCGGCTGATGGCGGTTCGGACGCCACCAGGGCGAGCAGCTGCAGCAGATGGTTCTGCACGACGTCGCGGAGGGCGCCGACCGGGTCGTAGAAGTGGCCGCGGTCCTCGACCCCGAAGTCCTCGGCCATGGTGATCTGCACGCAGGAGACGTGGTCGCGGTTCCACACCGGCTCGAACACGGAGTTGGCGAACCGCAGGAACAGAATGTCCATCGCCGGCTCTTTGCCGAGGAAGTGGTCGATCCTCAGCAGCTGATCCTCGTCGAGGAGCTGACGCAGCTCGGCGTTGAGGGCGCGCGCCGACGCGAGGTCATGCCCGAATGGTTTCTCCACGACAACCCGGGCGCCCTTGGTCAGCCCGGCGCCTGCCAGGCCCCCGACCGTCCGCGCAAACAGCGACGGCGGGATCTCGAGGTAGAAGACCGGGCTCCGCTTGCCGTTGACCGCCTGGGCGAGGCGATGGAACGTCTCAGGGTCGGCGTAATCGCCCTGCACATAGCTGAGTCGGGCGGCGAACCGGGCAAAGACGCTTTCGTCGAGCGGCTCGCCCGTTGCCTTGATCGCCGTGCGGGCGTGGTCACGCAGCGCGTCGTCGGACCAGCCGTCGCGCGCCACTCCGACGATCGGGCAGGTCAGTAGGTTGCGCCGCTCAAGCCGATAGAGCGAGCGGAACGTCATCTTTCGCGCGAGGTCGCCAGTGATGCCGAAAATGACCAGCACGTCTGCGGGAACGTTCGACGAGTTCGAAGCCACCTCATCCTCCTTACGGAGCCGACACGGCAATGGGGTCGGGCATCATGGTTGCCGGCGGCTGGGCGCCGACGCGGGCAGGAGCCCGGCCGGCTGCCGCCGCGTCCGCGAGGACGAGCGACGCCGCCGCCTCGACCCGGCCGGCGGGAATCGACCGGTCTCCCGCCTCGAGCCTCGAGAGCGGTTCGCGCCTGTCCGCTCCGGTGATGAGCCAGAGCACTTGCTGGGCGCGAGCGAGCGAGCGCAGGGTAGGTGAGTGTCATGCGCTGGTGGCCCATGTAGGGCGCCGTCAGGGCCACCGGCCGGTCCGAGACTTCGAGCACCGGGTCCCGTGGCGCCAGTGAGGCGGTGTGTCCGTCCGGGCCGAGGCCCAGATGAACGAGGTCGAATCGCTCGGGCAGCGACCGCCCGTAGGCGGCGGCCGCCGCGTCGAGGTCGGCACCGTTCACGGGCATCGCGATGACCTCGGCCTGGGCCGTACCGAGGCTCTCCCGCAGGTGGGTGAGGTTACGGTCCGGGTCGCCGTCGTGCGCGACCCGCTCGTCGACCTGGAACACCGCCACGTACGGCCAGGGGACGTCCTCATGTGCGAGCCGCGCGAACATCGCCCATGGTGTGTGCCCCCCGCTGACGGCGAACGTGAATCGGCCGTGGGCTTGCACGCAGGCCCGGGCCAGCCGCGCCACGAACGCCGCAGCGGTGCCGGCGACGGCATCGGGGCCGGCGTCGACCTCGAGTTCGTGATGCACAGCCCTCAGCCCTTCTTTTCGGCGTGCCCGCCGAACTCGGAGCGCATCGCCGAGAGGATCTTGTCGGTGAACTCCCCGGCCTCCCGGGACTCGAAGCGCTCGTAGAGCGAGGTGGTGATGACCGGTATCGGGACGCCTTCGTCCACCGCGGCGAGGACGGTCCAGCGGCCTTCCCCGGAGTCGGAGACCCGCCCGGCGAAGGCGTCGAGGGAGGGCGACCTGGCGAAGGCGTCAGCGGTCAGGTCGACCAGCCACGAGCCGACGACCGAGCCGCGCCGCCAGACCTCTGCCACCTCGCCGACGTCGATGTCGTACTGGTAGGCCCACGGATCGCGCAGCGGCGTGGTCTCCGCGTCGACCTCTTGCCGGCTTGTGCCGGCGTCCGCGCGCTTGATGATGCTGAGGCCCTCGGCGATCGCGGCCATCATCCCGTACTCGACCCCGTTGTGGACCATCTTCACGAAGTGCCCGGCGCCGTTCGGCCCGCAGTGGAGGTACCCGAGCGGGGCGGTGCCGTCGGTCCGGGTCCGGCTCGGCGTCGGCTCGGCGCTGCCCTCGCCTGGAGCGATCGTCTTGAAGATCGGGTCGAGGTGGGCCACGACCTCGTCCTCGCCGCCGATCATCAGGCAGTAGCCGCGCTCCAGCCCCCAGACCCCGCCGCTGGTCCCGCAGTCGACATAGTGCAGCGACTTGTCGGCAAGACGCTTGGCGCGCGTGATGTCGTCGCGGTAGTAGGAATTGCCGCCGTCGATGAGGATGTCGCCGGGTTCCAGCAACGGCTCCAGCTGGTCGAGGATGGAGTCGACGATCGCAGCCGGAAGCATGAGCCACAGGGCCCGTGGCTTGTCCAGTTTCGCGACGAAGTCCTGGAGTGAGTCTGCGCCCGTCGCGCCGTCGCCGGCCAGTTCGGCGACGGCGGACGCGTTGACGTCGGACACGACGCAATGGTGGCCGTCTCGCATCAGCCGACGCACCAGGTTCGCCCCCATCCGGCCGAGCCCGATCATCCCGAGCTGCATGGGCTTGTCTGTCGCCACGGGGTGCCTCCTAGTCCTTGAGCGTGCGGTAGTGCCGGATCAGCGCGTTCGTGGACGAGTCGTGGCCGAGTTCAGGGTCGGTCGCGCTCTCGAGCTCCGGGATGATCGCGACAGCGAGCACCTTGCCGAGCTCGACGCCCCACTGGTCGAAGGAGTCGATCCCCCAGATCGTCCCCTGGGTGAACACGCTGTGTTCGTAGAGCGCGACCAGCGTGCCGAGCCGGTACGGGGTGAGCACCTCGGCCAGCAGCACGTTCGTCGGGCGGTTGCCCTCCATCACCCGGTGCGGCGCCACGTCCTCGGCCGTCCCCTCGGCGCGCACCTCGTCCTCGGTCTTGCCGAAGGCGAGGGCCTGGGCCTGGGCGAAGACGTTCGACGAGAGGATGTCGTGGTGGCTGCCGAGCGGGTTGAGCGACTTGCCGAAGCCGATCAGGTCCACCGGGATGAGCTTGGTGCCCTGGTGGATCAGCTGGTAGAAGCTGTGCTGCCCGTTGGTCCCCGGTTCCCCCCAGTACACCGCGCCGGTCTGGTAGTCCACCGGCATGCCCTCAAGCGTCACGTGCTTGCCGTTGGACTCCATGGTGAGCTGTTGCAGGTAGGCCGGGAAGCGTTTCAGGTACTGGTCGTAGGGCATCACGCCGACGGTCTGGGCGTCGAAGAAGTCGCCGTACCAGACGGCGAGCAGTCCCATCAGGACCGGCAGGTTCTGTTCGAACGGTGCGGTACGGAAGTGCGTGTCCATCGCGTGGAATCCGGCGAGGAGATCGCGATACTTGTCGGGGCCGACAGCGAGCATCGTCGAGAGACCGATCGCGGAGTCCATCGAGTAGCGTCCGCCGACCCAGTCCCAGAAGCCGAACATGTTCGCGGTGTCGATGCCGAACTCGGTGACCCGTCGCGCGTTCGTGGACACCGCCACGAAATGCCGGGCGACCGCCGCCTCGTCACCGAGCTGCGCCAGGACCCATTCACGCGCAGAGCGGGCATTGGTCATCGTCTCCAGCGTCCCGAACGTCTTCGAGGCGATGATGAACAGCGTCTCTTCGGCGGCCAGATCACGGGTCGCCTCGACGATGTCCGTCGAGTCGACGTTCGAAACGAACCTGAACGTGAGATCGCGCCGGCTGTAATGGCGCAGCGCCTCGTAGGCCATGACGGGCCCGAGGTCAGAGCCGCCGATGCCGACGTTGATGATGTTGCGGATCGGCTTGCCGGTGGCGCCTCTCCAGGCGCCCGAGCGGATCTGGTTCGCGAACGCCGTCATCCGGTCGAGCACCTCGTGCACCTGCGCGACGACGTCCACTCCGCCGACGACAAGCGAGGACTCCTTTGGCATCCGTAGCGCCACGTGCAGCACCGGCCGGTGCTCCGAGACGTTGATCCGATCGCCGGCGAACATCTGGTCGATGTGCTCGCGCAGTCCCGATTCCTCGGCGAGCTGGAACAGCAGCCGCAGGGTCTCGTCGGTGATCCGGTTCTTCGAGTAGTCCAGGTACAGCCCGGTGGCCTCGGCCGCCATCCGCTCGCCGCGTCCCGGATCGGCGGCGAACAGCTCGCGCAGGTGGCGCCCGCCGATCTCGGAGTGATGGTCCGCGAGCGCCTTCCACGCAGGACGCGCACGCAGCGCGGTCGATGGCATGGCTTGCTCCTCTGATGGGTTCAGTCCGGCCGCTCGGCACCGAGGTCAGGCCACGGCTTTGCTCTGTAGGTCGAGTGGCTCCATGAGGTCGCTCCAGACCGCGACAGACGGCTTGGCGCCGTCGGTGCGTCCGTGGTTGGGCAGGAACAGGTCGGCGGCCCGCGGCAGTTCCTCGATGGCCGGCTCGAAGAACAGCTCCTCGCCCTTGCGCCCGCCCGCCGCCTTCGCGCGGATCGCGTCGTCGTAGTCACCGGAGCCGATCGCCTTGTCGAAGATCGCGGGGCTGGAGGTGAGCCCTGTCACCGAGTACTGGTCGATGTGGTGCTGGATCTGGCCCGTATCGAGCGTCGAAGGGGTGATGTTGTCCAGCCAGATGCTCCGGCTCTGCTCGTGGAGGGCCCGGGTTACGTTCACGCCTGCTCCCTACCGGCGGCCACGCACTCGCGGGCAACCCGGGTGACCTTCTCGGGGGTGAAGCCGAATTTGGTCAGCAGCTGCTTGAGCGGCGCCGATGCCCCGAACGTATGCATGCCGACGACCGCGCCGCCGTCGCCGACGTAACGGTCCCAGCCGAGGGTTGCCGCCTGCTCGATGGCGACCCGGGCCCTGACCTCGGGCGGGATGACCGAGTCGCGGTATTCCCTGGGCTGGCGGTCGAACAATTCCCAGCAGGGCATGCTGACCACGCGAGCCGCGAGGCCCTCGGTGGCGAGCTCGTCACGCGCCTCGAGCGCGAGTTGTACCTCCGACCCGGTGGCAAGCAGGATGACGTCGGGCTTGCCGTCCGCCGCGTCGACCAGGACGTAGGCTCCCCCGGCCACCCCGGATGCGGCCCCCATCGCGGAGCGGTCGAGGGTCGGCAGTGCCTGACGGGACAGGACCAGCACCGCCGGCTCGTGCCTGAGCGCGGCGACGACCCGCCAGGTCTCGACGACCTCGTTCGCGTCGGCCGGGCGGAACACCAGCAGCCCCGGCATCGCGCGCAGCGACGCGAGCTGCTCGACCGGCTGGTGGGTCGGACCGTCCTCGCCGACCCCGATCGAGTCGTGGGTGAAGATGTGCACGACCGGGATCTCCATCAGCGCTGAAAGCCGAATCGCGCCGCGCGCGTAGTCCGAGAAGATCAGGAACCCCGACCAGTACGGGCGCAGCTTGGTCAGCGCCATCCCGTTCGTGATGGCGGTGGCGGCGTGCTCGCGGATCCCGAAGTGGAGGTTGCGCCCCGAGCGGTCGTCGGCCTGGAAGTCGCCGGCGCCGGAGAACGTGAGGTTGGTCTTGGTGGACGGCGAAAGGTCCGCCGACCCGCCGACCACCCACGGCACGGCTTGGGCAAGCGCGTTGAGCACCTGGCCGCTGGAGTCACGGCCGGCGATGCCCTTGGGGTCGGCCGGGAAGGTCGGCAGCGCCGACTCCCAGCCCTCCGGCAGGTCACGCCGCTGAATGCGCTCCATCTCGTCGGCGAGATCGGGATGGGCGGTTCGGTAGGCCTCGAATCGAGCCTCCCAGCTCGTCCGGGCTTCGCGACCGCGCGCGCCGACGCCTGCGGCGAAGTGCTCGTAGACGCCGTCGGGAACGAAGAAGTCCCTGTCTTCCGGCATCCCGAGGAAGCGCTTGGTCGATTTGACGCCCTCCACGCCGAACGGCGCGCCGTGCGCCTTCGGGGTGTCCTCGGCCGGCGACCCGTAGCCGATGTGGCTGTGCACCACGATGAGCGTCGGGCGCTCGTTCTCGGACTTGAAGGTGTGCAGCGCGCGGGCCACGGCGTCGAGGTCGTTGGCGTCGGCGACGGTGGTGACGTTCCAGCCGTAGCCGATGAACCGGGCCGCCACGTCCTCGGTGAACGTGATGTCGGTGTGGCCCTCGATCGTCACCCGGTTGGAGTCGTAGATCCAGCAGAGGTTCGACAGCCGCTGGTGGGCCGCGAGCGAGGCGGCCTCCGAGGAGATCCCCTCCATCATGCAGCCGTCGCCGGCCATCGCGTACACGTCGAAGTCGAAGACGGTGAAGTCGTCGCGGTTGTACCGGGCGGCGAGCCACTGCCCGGCGATCGCCATCCCGACCGAGGTCGCAACTCCCTGGCCGAGCGGGCCGGTCGTGGTCTCCACGCCGCTGGTCCACCGGTACTCCGGGTGCCCGGGGCAGCGCGAGCCGAGCTGGCGGAATGTCCTGAGGTCGTCGAGGCTCACGGCGGGTCGGCCGAGGATCTCGTAGTCGGGGTCGACAGCCTGCACGCCGGTGAGGTGGAGCAGCGACCAGAGCAACGCGGAGGCGTGGCCTTCCGACAGCACGAAGCGGTCGCGGTTGGGCCAGATCGGGTCGGCCGGGTCGAAGCGCAGGAAGCGCTGCCAGAGCGTGTACGCGACCGGGGCGATTCCCATCGGCGTCCCCGGATGGCCGGAGTTGGCCGCCTGGATGGCGTCCATGCACAGCGTGCGGATCGTGTTGACGGAAAGCGTTTCCAGGTCGTTGTTGCTCAATGCGAGCCTCCCTGAAGGTGCCGCCCCTGCGCTCATATCGAGCGCGGCAGACTAGGGTTGAGCTTTGCCGGCCGGGGCGAAGAGCGCCGCGCCGACAATGCCCGCATCGTTCAACAGCTGAGCCGGCACGATCTCGGTCCTGAGCTCGATGTGCGGCAGGAACTTGTCGGCCTTCTTGCTGACGCCGCCGCCGATGATGATCAGGTCGGGCCACAGCAGCCGCTGGACGAGCTCGAGATACGTCTCCAGACGGTGCGCCCATTTCTTCCAGGACAGGTCGTCGTGCTCGCGCACCGACTCCGCGGCCCAGTCCTCGGCATCCTCGTGGTGCAGCGGAAGGTGCCCCAGCTCGCTGTTGGGCACCAGGAACCCGTCCGAGAAGACGGCACTGCCGATACCGGTGCCGAGCGTCACCATCACGACGACGCCCTTGCGTCCCTTGCCGGCGCCGAAGCGCATCTCGGCGATCCCGGCCGCGTCGGCGTCGTTCACCACCCTTACGTCGCGGCCGGTCGCTCCTGCGAAGAGCTGGGCCGCGTCCGTCTCCATCCAGGCCGGGTCGATATTGGACGTCGTCTGGACTTTGCCACCCCGGATGACGGCCGGGAGCGTCAGCCCGACCGGTCCTGGGACGCCGATCTGGGAGAGCACCGTCACGACCACGTCCGCGACTGCCCCCGGGGTCGCCGGCTGCGGGGTCGGGATCCGGACCCGCTCACCGATGAGGCTGCCGAGTTCGAGGTCGACCGGCGCTCCCTTGATACCGGTCCCGCCGATGTCGACCCCCAGCACGTGGGCCGTCTTGTCAGGAACTGTCTGCGTCACTGCCTGCTCCCCTCAGGGGCCGGCCCAAAATGCGTTGTGTGAATTTTGGACGTCAGGCCCCGCAAGAGCTTCGCCCCGTAATCCGCAATGCTCCCATATGTCGATTATCTTCGCCACATCACTCTTATAGGGTTGCATAGAATCCTAATGGGCATATGCAGGCATCGTGCGCCTGCAAGGGCATTGGCTTTCCCCTCCGTTCGAGAGGAACGCGACTGCAACTCATGCCAGCCGCGGCGGTACCTTCCAGCAACTTTCGGAAATCAAACCGACCGGGAAGGGCAGACAGCAGCGCCGGGTTGATGACGGGAGGATCGTGGCGACGTCCTCACGGGGCACGGCGGGCCATGCGATGACGCGGGCGGCCCGGCACTTGGCGGCCGGCCGCAGCTGCTGCTCCCTCGCGGGCCGGGCATCCCGGTCCGGGTGGCTTTGTGAGCCTTGCCGGTGACCGGCCCGCAGCGAGGTGGTGTCGGCGGCATGGGTGTACCCGGCGCGTTCGAAGTTCTTCCGGATCCCGGCGTCAGTACGTGCTCGGCGGTGACCCGCCGAGGTGCGGAGGACAGCGCGTCCCGCCGTGTGGCAACATCCTCACGATGCATGTCGGATAGGCCAAAGGCCGCCGGGAGTGCTTCTTGAACCGCGGTGGACAGTCCCTTTGGTAAGCCCGTACGCCCAGCTAAAAGGCACGCTTCACCCATTCGGTCAACCCTCGGCCGCCGGGGTGACCGACGCCCGCGCGTCCCTTTTCCGGGGTGCGGACGACCTGCGTGCGGGATAGGCTTTTGACGGCAAGGTCAGGTTATCCGGGCGGTTTTGCAGACGCCCGGGCCTCATTCGTAATGATCAGTTCATCCTGCGGAGACCTTTGACGTGCGTGGTGCACCCCCAGGGCTTCGGCGTAGTCGAATGACGTCCTTTTTGTGATCACGCGAGGTCGAAGAGTGTGAGGGGGCGGCGGGGATCGCGGGCGTTGCTGCGGAGGGCGGCCGCGATGTTGGTGACGCCGGCGAGCTTCAGGGCTCCGATGGCGAGGCTACGCCAGGCGGCCAGGGCGCGCGGCGCGTTGCCGGTCCGCAGCTGGGAGGCTTCCTCGGCGAAGGTGGTGTCGCGGACGTGGTGTAGGGCCTCGATGTGCCAGTGGTCCTTGATCAGTCTCGCCAGCTGGGCTGGAGTCGCCTGCTCGAGGGTCATGCTGGTGACCGCATACACCGTCTTCACCGTGGTCTTGCCGGACTTGCGGTCCGTACGGCGGCGCTTGATCTGGACGGCCTGGCGGGCTCCGGGGAACAGCAGGTTGTTGACGGTGGCGACCTTGATCCAGCGGATCTCCGAGCGGCCGTGGCCGATGCCCTTGACTTGGCCCTGGAGCGGGATGTCCCGCCAGGGAAGGGATTTGATCTGCTTCTGAAGCTTCTTCTGGTTGTCCTTGACGATCACGATGTAGTGGGCTTTGCGGGCGAGGAGGTACTCGGCGTGCTCGCGCTGGGTGTGCAGTGCGTCGCTGGTGACGACGGCTCCGGCCAGCTCGGCGACGGAGTCCAGCAGAGGCTGGAAACAGGTGATCTCGTTGGTCTTCTCGCCGACGTCCAGCTGAGCGAGGACAGGCCGGTGGTGTGCTCCAGAGCGGCGAGCAGATGGATCTTCCGGCCTCGGGCCTTGGTCGCGCCTCGCAAGCTCTTGCCGTCCACGGACAGCCCGCGCAGTCCGGTCGACTTGGGGCGGCGGTCGGTGAGCCAGCTGGCGATCGCCTGGTCCAGCGCGTCGCCGTCGATGCGGGCCGGCAGCCGCCGGACCGTGGTCTCCGACGGCAGGGTTCGCCGGGGCTGGAGTGGGTCGGAGCCGACGCCGAGCCGGTGGAGGACATGCGCGGGAGCATCAGCGATCCACTCACCGACCGCCAGCAGCGAGGTAGCCCCTGCCAGCACGGCACAGGCGGTGAGCGCGAGTACGACGGCCAGCGTGTGGCGCACCCCGCGCGGGTCACGCGGGTCCGGCACCTGGCACAGCCGTTCCAGCAGGTCCGGGACTTCCTCCGAGGCAACCTGGGGCTGATGGCGGAGCTGGTCAAGAGCAGGCGGGATCGGGGATGATGCGTCGGCAGGCATGGTCTTCCGCTGGGGGCATGGGGCGTGGAGAACTCCATGATCTTGGAAGCCGTGCCTGTAGCGTTCCAGCGGCCCGAGCTGGCGGATCGGCAACGAGCCAGACGTCATACGCCTACGCCGAGGCCCTGGCATGGACACGGGTTGTGGCTGATGCCACTATCGGGCGGATGCCTGATGACAACGGAAAACATCCCTCGATCTGGCATCATCGCGACTTCCTGCTGTTATGGGGTGGGCAGACGGTCAGCGAGATGGGGTCGCAAGTCACCGTCCTCGCCCTGCCGTTGGTCGCCGTCGTGCTGTTGGAGGCCTCCGCATTCCAGGTAGGCCTGTTGTCGGCCGCGGAGACGAGTGCGTATCTGCTGGTGGCACTGCCGGCCGGGGCCATAGTGGACCGGGTCCCCAAGCTCCGGCTGATGATCTGGTGCAACCTCGCGCTGTTCCTGGTGATCGGCTCGGTGCCGCTGGCGCAGGCAGTCGGGGCGCTGACGCTCGCCCAGCTCTACGCCGTCGCGCTGGTCTCCAGCGTCTTCTCCGTGTTCTTCTCGGTGGCCTACCAGAGTTATCTGCCGGTGCTGCTCGACCGTAACCAGCTCATGGACGGCAATGGCAAGGTCGCCGTCTCTCGGTCGGTCACGCAAATTGCCGGGCCCAGTCTGGGCGCGGGGCTGGTGGCGTTGATCGGCGCCGCGGGGGCGATGGCCGCCGACGCCCTCTCCTTCGCGTTGTCGGCGGGCTCGCTGACGGCCATCCGTACCCGTCAGCGATGCTCGCCCTCGGCCGAAGCCGACCGGCGTCCCGGGCTGTGGGCGCAGATCCGTGAGGGGCTCGCCTATGTCACCCGCGACCCCATCCTGCGGAACTCGGTGGCCTTCAACGGCACAGCCAACTTCTTCGTCATCATGGTGGAGACCCTCGGCCCGGTGTTCCTGATCCGCACGCTGCATCTGCGTCCTGCCCTGGTTGGGCTGCTGCTGGCGCTGGGGGCCGTCGGCGGGGTGGCCGGCGGCGTGGCGGCACGGTACCTCGCCCGGAAGGTCGGCTCGGCGAGGATCAGCTGGATCTCGATGACCGTGCTGTCCCTGCCCGGCCTGCTGATCCCGCTGGCCGGGCACGGTTGGTGGGTGCTGCTGTTCGGCTTCGGCTGGATCTCGTGGACCTTCGCCTCCACCGTCGCGGGTGTCTCGCTGACCACTTACCGCCAGGCCGCCTGCCCGCCGGACATGCTCGGCCGGGTCAGTGCCGCCGCACGCTGGATCACCTGGGGCACACTGCCGCTGGGCGGCGTGGTCGGCGGCGCGCTCGCCACCGCCCTCGGCGTCCGGACCACCTTGTGGATCGCCGTCGCCGGCGGCTGCTGCGCGGGACTGTGGGTGTTCTTCTCACCATTGCGTGGCATGCGCGACATCCCTCTCGGAAAGCCCGAGCCCGCACCCGTCGGCGGAAAGCCGTAACGCCACCGCGACCTCATCGGGCGGTCAGCTTCCCACGGGCCCGAGTTGGCGGATCGGCACGAACCCAGACATCACACCACTACGCCGAGGCCCTGGGTGCACCCCCTTCGCGTTCGCAGGGGTGAGCAGCAGCCGATTCCCTTCCTCGAATGCGTGCCTCGCTTTGGGCACTGCAGTGGTGCTGCTTCAGGGCCCGCAGCTTTGCGTCCCTGAAATGCAGTTCGGGATGGGAGTTGTTGTTGATCTTTCCCGTTGTGAGGGTACGCGCAGTGCGCGTACCTGGCTCCGGAGGCGTGCCGGCTGGCGCAGTCGTTCGAACCGCGCCGGGATGGGGCCGGACGGCCCGGCGAGCGGTCATGGCGGCGAGATGGCCGCGTCGTCAGGCGCTTGATCCGGTGCGTCGGGCAGCGCGACGGGACCAGCTGGCGCACCGCCCGTGCTGTGCACGACGTTCAGGAGAGCGACCGCGGCACTCAGGTTCGTCTTGGCGAGCTCGAACGCCTTGGTCATGGCGCGGCTGGTCGACCGGACCCGCATCGGTGCGGCGATCCCGTCCGGGAAGAGATACCTGACGATGCCTGTGATGCCCCAGGCGATGGCAGCGAACAGGGTGTGCCGGCCGGTCAGGTGCAGGATGCGGGGCAGTTCCGCGGTGGACGCGGCGCGACTCCAGGTTCGGGACAGGGTTCCTTCACCCCTTGGTGCGCTGGGGTGGGGCAGGACAGTGCTGGATGCAGGTGCTTGTGTCGCGCCGTGGCGAAGCAGGCTCGGTTATAACGGCTGTGTAGGGCGACGTGCGTCACCATGACGGAGGCGACGGCAAGGCGCGCAACTCCTGTGCGCCTGGTGGTTTCTCGCTCGCTCGCTAGGGCCTGATCGGCGGGTCAGCTCAGAGCCGCGTGGCAACCCCGGCGTGCACCCCGACGGCCCGCAGCAGCCGGACCGCCGCGATCCTCTCGTGGCGCGGACGGTCCTCGGCCAGAAGCCCGCGCAGCAGCTCCTGCGGTACGCGGTCGGCCCACGGCAACAGGGCAGCGGTCGCCTGCCGGACCACCGCCGCCGACGGATCGTCCAGGAGCGGTCGTATGTCATCGACGCGTACCGCGTCCAGCGCCCGCAGCCCCGCCAAAGCGCAGGCGCGGACGCCGGGGACCGGGTGCGCGAGGAGCGTCCGGACCAGGTCCGCATCCTCAGGCACCCCGCACTCGCCGAGGCCCACTGCGGCGGCGGGCCGGGTCGCGGGGTCGGCACACAGCGCGCGGTACAGCGGCGCCGGGTCGGTGCCGCCCTGCCGCAGCACCCACCGGGCGCACGCCCGTACCACGGCCGACCGGTCGGTGAGGTACGGCTCGGCGTCGGCGTGCCGCCCGGCCCGGCGCAGCGCGGTCACCCCCGCCGACCTGACCCGGGGGTGCCGGGACCCGAGCAGCGGCACCACGACCTTGCTGAACTCGGCTCTCGCCCGCCCAGGGGCCGCCGGCCACGCGGAACGGCTCCCGGGAGGGGGGGGCATTTGCCCGCGGCTGTAAGCCCTGGGCCAGAGGCGATCAGGTCTCCGGCTTGGTGCGTTCGGGCCTCAGCGGTCCTCCACGATGAAACAGGCCCGTTCGTAGAGCTCGTCGAACGTGATGACTTCGGCGTCCTGGACAGATCGCCTGTACTGCTCGAAGGAGGTGATCTTCTCCGGGTTCGCTGCGCCGCCGTCGGTGAACTCGCTGAGGCTTCCGATCAGCAGCACCTGTCGCGGGCGGACGGTGGAGACTTCGATGCCGGTCGGGGCGCCGTCGTCCCGGAAGTGCCTATGCAGTTACCGCTGACCAGTTGTTGGGCCTTGTAAGCGGTCTTCTGCACCTGCGCCACGGCGCCGACGACGCCCTTGGAGACCTGATAGAGGTCCGGCACCCGGTACGGCGCGCTGGCCAGCAGGGATGTCAGGTGCGTCTTGATCTCGCAGAACCGCAGGCTGCTGATGAAGCCTTTGGAGCGCATGACGGCGTCACTGCGCTTCCCCGCTCCTGCGAAGATGTTCGCGCGCGTCGTGATGCGCTCCGGCTTGCCGTCGTCGATGAGGCCACAAGCGACGAGAGTGAGACCGTATCCGAACATCCAGGAATTCTCCTCGAAGAAGCCCTGCCAGACCGCTTCCAGCCCGGCCACCTGGCCGCGCTCCTGCTCGAAAACTCAGCATCGTTCAACAGCCGTCTGAACCGCTGGAGTTGAGCCTTGCCGTTGCTGATCGGCCGGATGTCCTTCTTCGTGAGGGCGCCGCCGGTGGCGGTCTTGACGGCTTCGAGGAGCGTTGCGTGATCCTGGTCGGCCAGGAGTCGAGCCAACTCGGCTTCGTCGTCGACGACCAGCCGCAGGCTGCTCTCAGGGATGTCTGGTCCGACGCAGCTCTGGAGAAAGCGGATGACTTTCCAGAAGCTTTCATGGACATCGCTGGTGTCGACAAACGCCTTGGCGATCTGAGGGGTCTCGGTGCCAGGTAGCGCTTCCATGGCACTGTCTACGCAGCCTTGGTCTTGTAGCGAATTCGATCGCAGCCGCCGATCCGATTCAAGGGCTTGCCCTTGCGTGCGGCCCTACAGCCTGTGCAGCGGCGGTTCATCGCGGCCTCGATACGGCATCCGGGCGATCACTCGGGCGTGATCGGCCAGATGTCGGCAGAGGTGGGGGAGAGTCCTACAGGGAGGCGCTGGTACAGCACGGCGCTCCGGACCCTGGAGGAGACGATCGTATGAACGACAGCGGTGACGGTGACGAACATGTACCCGTGTTGATTGCGGGGGGAGCACTCGTAGGACTGTCCGCATCGTTGTTCCTCGGGCGCCTGGGTATCCGTCACCAGGTTGTCGAACGCCGCACGACGCTTTCGGAGCACCCGCGCGGCCGGCGCACCAACATGCGGACGATGGAACTCTTCCGGACCGCAGGCCTGGAGCCGGCGATCCGCCGGGCGGCGGGAACCCTGTCCCACAACCGGGGCATCCTCCGGGTGGACACGCTGCACGGCGAACACCGAGAGTGGCTGCAGGCGCCGGTCGCCGGCAGACCGCCCGAGCACGGTCTTTGTTCGGCAGTTCGCTGCGATTGCCCCCAGAGCGATCTCGAACCGGTGCTGCTGCGGGGCATCAGGGAACTCGGCGGGGACGTACGGTTCGCGACGGAGCTGATGTCGTTCACACAGGACGATCGTGGGGTAGCGGCTGTCGTGCGCGACACGGAGTCCGGTGAGTCCCGCACGCTGCGCGCGGACTACCTGCTCGCCGCCGATGGGTCACGCAGCACCGTGCGCGAGCGGCTCGGCATCGGTCAGACGGGACCGGGAGTTCTGTTCCACCGCCTCAGTATTGTCTTCCGCAGCAGGATGCTGCGCGAGCTGGTGGGGGAGGACCACTTCGTCCTGTGCTACGTCACCGATCCTGCGGGCCAGGGCGTGCTGCAGCCCGTGGACGACAAGGAGCGCTGGGTCTTCCAGCTGCCCTGGTTCCCCGAGAGGGGACAGACGGCCGAGCAGTTCACCGACGAACTGTGCACCGAGCACATCCGCGCGGCGGCCGGAATGCGCGACCTGGATATCGAGATCACCAGCAAGGCGCCCTGGTGCGCCGCGGAGCGGCTGGCGGACGTCTACCGGGACGGCAGGGTGTTCCTCGTCGGTGACTCGGCACACGAAATGCCGCCGACCGGAGCCTTCGGCGCCAACATCGGCATTCAGGACGCACACAACCTCGCGTGGAAGGTCGCCGCCGTCCTGCGCGGCTGGGCGGACCCCCGCCTGCTCGACACCTACGAGGCCGAGCGCCGCCCCCTGGCCCAGGCCATCAGCGCACGGTCGACCTCTCAGGCACGCAGCGACCAGAACTCCGGTTATACCGCCCGGAAATCGGCGGGCTACTCCGAGGTACCGATCACGGTGGCGCTGGGATACCGCTACACGTCCCCGGCGGTGGCCGGTGGCGGTGGACCCGTCGTCCCCGACCTGTTGCGCCTGTGTGCCGACCCGGGCTCCCGCGCCCCCCACATGCAGGTCGTACGCGACGGTGAGGTCATCTCCACCATCGACCTGTACGAGCACTCCTTCGTCCTGCTCTGCGGGCGTCCGGACTGGTCCGAAGCGGCGCGCGGGGCGGCCGGACGGCTGGGTGTGCCGCTCGAGGCCTACCTCATCGGCCGGGGAGCCGCGTACGACCTCGACACCGGAGAGGGTCCCGACTGGTCGGCGGTTCATGGGACGACACCCGACGGCGCGGTCCTCGTGCGCCCGGACGGCTTCGTCGCCTGGAAGACCGACGATGGACCGGCAGCCGACGGATGCGGACTGGACGACGTGATCCGGCGGCTGCTCGGACGGTGAACGACGGCCGGCGACCGTGCTCCCGCATGCTTGCGGCAGGGGTGCCGTTGGTGCACTTGGGGCATCTGATCCGCTCATGGTGGCCTCCGCTAGGTTGACGGCATGGCCGCCTCAATCGCTGAGTACGAACTGATCGAGCCCTGGGCCGGCTTCATCGCTGAGCCTCTAGAAGGTGGCGGCAGTGCGGGTGTCCTGGTGCTGTCCGGATCGAGCGGCCGGATCGAGAGGGAACGATGTCGGCTCTTCGCCCGTGCCGGTGTGGTCGCAGCGACGGTTCGGTGGTTCGGTGGGCCCGGGCAGCCGCCCGGCATCTGTGAGGTTCCGCTGGAGACCTTCGTTGAGGCGACCGGGCTGCTGCGCGAGCGCGGTGTTGAACGTGTCAGCGTTCTGGGGCTTTCGAAGAGCGCCGAGGCGGCGTTGCTGGTGTCCACGCTCTCGGACTGTGCTGATGCTGTGATCGCGCTTGCCCCCTCGTCGGTCGTCTGGGCCAATGTCGGTCCTGGACGTGACGGCCGGGATCGCCCGTATCGATCGAGCTGGACTTGGCAGGGGCAGCCGCTGCCCTTCGTTCCTTATGCCGAGTCTTGGCTCCCTCCGAAGCCTTCAGGCGGACTTGTCGCCGTGCTCGATTGGTATGAATGCAGTCTCACGGCATACGAGGACCGCCTCGACGCCGCGGCTATCCCGATCGAGAGGGCCGACGCCGATCTGGTGTTGGTCGCGGGCGGCGCTGACAAGATGTGGCCGTCCGTGCGGTTCGCCCAGGAACTTGCTGAACGGTGCACTGCGGCCGGGCGCGAGGCGGTTGTGATCACCCAGATCGACGCGGGCCACCGCATCGTCTTCCCGAACGAGGTGGCACCACCTCCATCTACTCGCTTTGACCACGGTGGAACCCCGGAGGCGGGCGCGGCGCTGGGAGCGGTCGCCTGGCCGCGCGTGATGGCGGCCATCCGCGGCTTCTGAGCATGTCGGGCATCGCTGCTCAGGAAGCTGGTTCCCCAAAGACAGACGGCCGGCGCGATGCGGCCCGGTCAACTGTCGGCTGGCGCCGCTGCTTCGGCCAGCTGGGGGTGGCACCTTTCCGTGCCAGGGCCTGTCTCTTTGGAGTGGAAACTGACCGGCTCAAGATCCACCGGACCTGCTAACAACGCAGGCGATCCGGCGGGGTAGGCTGGCATTCCATGGCAATGAGCTCCGCCCTGTGGTCCTTCGCCCTCGTTGTAGGGCTTCTCACTCTGACTCCCGGACTGGATACGGCGCTGATCTTGCGCACGTCGGCCCTTGGCCGGCGCAGGAGAGCCTGGGGCGTCGTCCTGGGAATCCAGACCGGCACCTTGGTGTGGGGTGCGTTCACCTCCCTCGGAGTGACCGCGCTTCTCACGGCCTCCCACCTCGCTTACACCGCATTGCGGTGGATCGGCGCCGCCTACCTGATCTGGATAGGGGTCCGCATGCTCCGGGACACCTTCCGGGGGCTGCCCACGGCAGACGCGGACGATTCTGTTCCGGCCGCCGGTGTGGACTCGGTCAGCGGTGGCTGGCGGCAGGGGACGCTGGCCAACCTCCTGAACCCGAAGATGGGCGCCTTCTACGTCGCGGTCCTGCCTCAGTTCATCCCCCCAGGCGCCGGCCACTTCACCATGGGCCTCCTGCTCACCACCGTGCACATCGTGATCGGTCTGCTCTGGTCTGCCGTCCTCATCGGCTTCGCTCGCGTCCTGCAGGGCTGGCTCCGCAAGCCCCAGGCCCGCCGCCTGCTCGACCGGATCACCGGCACCGTCATCGGCGTCTTCGGTATCAGGCTGGCACTCAGCAACTGACGATCCGAAGGCCAGGGTCCAGCGACCTGCTCAGCACCGGACCCAGATCAAGATGGACGTGACGTGGTGTGCGGCCTGGTAGGCGATGGCGAGTCCTGGTAGGCCTGGGCCGGGGTGCAGCAGACTTTGCCTCGCAGCATGCATTGGTGGTGCCACCGTTTCGCATGCGCCCATCCTTCAGCCGAGCGATGGCCGATACCCGCCCTGGCCGGACCAGAGAAGAGCGCCCCATGAAGATCCATCTGACCAGTGTCTTCGTCGACGACCAGGCGAAGGCCGAGCACTTCTACACTGAGATTCTCGGCTTCGTGAAGAAGCACGACGTCCCACTGGGCGGGGAAGCCCGATGGCTGACCGTCGTCGCGCCCGACGAGGTCGACGGCCCCGAACTCCTCTTGGAGCCCGCAGGCCACCCCGCGGTCAAGCCCTACCGCGAGGCGCTCGTCAAGGACGGTATCCCGCTTGCCCAGTTCGCCGTCACCGACGTAGAGGCGGAGTACGAGCGCCTGTATGCCCTCGGTGTGCGCTTCACCCAGGAGCCCCTGACCATGGGTCCTGTCACCACCGCCGTCTTCGACGACACCTGCGGCAACCTGATCCAGATCGCAACGCAGGCGCAGTAGGCAGTCGGCCGTGAGCAGGTCCGGCCGGCGGAGCTGAACGTGGCTTCCCAGCCGGACCGGTCGCGGTGTGTAGTCGACTCTTCCCACGTCAGGGCGTTGAGAACCGATGGGTGGTGAACCGCTCCGGTCTGATGGAGGCTCTGATGTGCCACGGGTCTGATGGAGCCGGGTTGCTGGAGAATTGACCGGCCAGCAGTGTCCGGAGGCTGTCATGCCCCGTAGTTGTCCTCCCGAGTTACGTCGCAAGGTTCTGGACCTGGTCGAGTCCGGCAGCAAGGTCGCTGAAGTCGCTCAACTCCTGGGAATCAGCGAGCAGACCACCTATGTATGGCGCCGCCATCGTTTGATCGACACTGGTCAGCTGCCCGGCACCACGACCGCTGAACATGCTGAACTGGCCGCCGCCCGACGGCGGATCGCCGAGCCGGAAGCGGAGGTGAAGATCCACCGCAGAGCTGCTGAGCTCCTTCCGGCCGGCGTATTGCTGCAGGCGCTCGGCAGCGATGCGGGCCGGCGGAGTTGCGGATGCCCGCCGTAGCGGTCGCCGGGGCCGTGCCCGGTTCGGCGGCGGCACCTTGAAGAACCGGCGTCCAAGCGCGTGGCACCACCGCAGTTCCGGTCACGGTTATTGACGCCGTGTCATTGACGGTGGTTCAGTGGCTGAGCCACTGAACCACTGAATCGCAGGAGGCCAGAGTGGAGGAACTGCCACGCGAGACGATCGTCGACGTGCTGGAGAAGCAACTGCGCGATGACATCCTCGCCGAGCGTCATCCCGCCGGAAGCTATCTGCCTCCCGAACGTGAACTCGCCGACGGATTCGGGGTCACCCGCACCTCCCTCAAGCACGCCTTCGGACGACTGGCGCACGCCGGACTGCTGGAGACGCGCCACGGAGTGGGGACCCGGGTACGGGATTTCCTGCGCCTGGGCGGCGCGGACCTCCTGCCGATGCTGGTGCTCCACAACCCCGACTGGATCGGTGAGATCTTCGAAGTCCGCAGCAGCGTCGGCATGTTGATCGCGGAACGCGCGGCGACCCGTGCCACGGCGACCCAGGTCGCCGAACTGCGTCTGCTGCTGGCGGCCGTCGGGGACGCTGCGGGCGGCGAGCCCGTGCAACTGGCGGACGTCGAGGTGCACCGTGCGCTGGCCCGTGCCACGGGCAACCGGGTGTACGTCCTGCTGACCAACACTCTGTTCAACGCGTATCTGCCAGTGCGCAGGGCGCTGGTCGGGCCCTTCGAGGATCCCCAGGCCGCTCGTGACCGTCTGGCACCGGTCGTCGAGGCCGTGGCCGCCGGCGACCAGGAGGCCGCACGCACCGCCGCGGGCGACTATCTGTCGGCAACGGAACGCATGATGCTCAAAGGGCTGGCACGCTCCCGGCGACGTCGGGAAGGTGCCCTGTGAGCTCACACGGGACGGTGTTCAGGGAGACCATGCTGGGCCGTGTGCGTCTGGCCGACGAGGACCGCGACCGCCCCGTCCGGCTGGACCTGCTGGTCCGTGCCGACGCGGTACCGCTGCCCCACCGCACGACGCGGGCGCACGTGACCGGCCGCGTACGCGTAGCGGGACGCGCCGACGACACCGAAGCCGTGGGCGACCTGGAGACAGCGCCCCATTCGCGCGACTGGATCCGCTACCGGATCACCTTCGCCATGGAAGGCCGGCGCCTCACTCTGGTCGGCTGCAAGTCGATGTCGCCCACGCGTCCGCTCGCCTCCCTGACCGTACTGCCGTACACCCTGTACGAGAACGGTGACCGCGTGGGCGAGGGCACGCTGCGCTTCCCCCTCGCCACCGGCCTGCTGCCCTTCCTCGCGAGCTTCCGGTTCCCACGTGCTGTCGCGTCCCCCGCCGACACGCATCTGACGTCCCGCTGGGACGGCACGCCGGGGCGGACCGAGGTCTGGTACACGACCCTGACCGACCCGGCCACCGACAGCGGGATCTGGCTGCACCACGAACTGGTGGCGCCCTCCGACGGTTCCGCCGCCTACGCGCACGGCTGGATCGCCGTCTTCCCCAAGGACGGCCACGTCGAACACACACGCTTCGGCCCCGTACCGTGGACGGCGCATCCGGAAGGCTTCACCGCCGAGGGCATCTGCGTCCGACCCGGCCGGCTCACGGGCTCCGCGGGGACGTTCACCTGGGCGCTCACCGAGAGCCCGGAGGGCCCGCCGCTGTACACGTTTCCCCGCTGGTCCTGGCGACGCCCCTGGCTTCCGGCCTCGCACATGCTCCCCGCCACCCGCGTCCGCTACAGCGGAACCATCAGGTACGGCGCCGGTGAGCTGCGGCTGGACCACGCTCCGGGAGCCGGCGCCCGCATCTACGGCCATGGCAACGCCCGCCGCTGGGCCTGGCTCCACGCCGACCTGGGGGGCGGTGACGTCCTGGAAATCGTCGCCGCGGTGTCCATGCGACGCGGACTCGACAGGCTGCCACCCCTGGTCTTCCTGCGCCTGCACCGAAACGGCCGCAGTTGGCCCCGGCGCGCGGAACGCTCCGCGGTGGGCTGGGCGGGCATCGGCCGGTTCCGCGCGGACATCCGTCTGCCTGAGTGGCGGGTCGAGGGCAGGTCAGGCCTGAGGCGCATAAAGGTGACGGTTACCCAGCCGCCGCACCAGACACTGACGCTCGGCTACACCGACCCCGACGGCTCCACCGCGGTCTGCCGCAACAGCGAGAGGGCGGACGCGGTGGTCAGCCTGGAGCGCTGGTGGGGCACATGGCGGCGGGAAGCTGTATGGAGGCTGTCGGGTACCGCGCACGCGGAGGTCGGCGACCGATGAACCATCGAGGTCCCCCCGCCTTGGCGGACGTGCAGCCCCCCTGCTCGCGGACGACGGCACCTCCGCGTGGACGCGGGCCGTGCCGGGCGGGGCCGAGATGCTGCTCGAGGCCATGCCCGGTGCGGCACGGACGGTCGTGCGCGCTGTGGCCGCGGCGATCGAGGACTGCACCGTGGCCCGTACGGGCGGGCGGCCTGCCGCCTTGAGCGCGGCGGGGCGGGAGCGGGGTCATGGGGTCGCCCGGTTCCCACCGGTCCCTGCTACCACTCCTGGACGCGGTCAGGGTACCGCTCTGCCGGCGGCCGCCGGCGAACGGACGCTGCGTCAGTGTCGTCCGCCGCCCATGGCGTCCGGCGCCGGCGACCCGCCGCTGGACTGTACGCCGTCCAGCGACCTGCCCACGCGTTCGAGCGCCGACGCCGTCGTTGTCGGGTCGGGCGCCGGCAGAGCCACGGCCGTCCGGACACTCACCCGCGTCGGCATGCGTGTCGTCGCCATCGTGACTCGGTCACCCGCACCACCTCTGCCAGTGAGCAAAGTGCCCCATCCTCGGCCTGCCGGTTCCCCGCCATCGGCGGCCTTTCCTGAGCGACACCACCCTTTTCCGCGTCCAGGAGGTCCTGTGTCCCCTGTGCACCTGCGCACGACCGCGGCCGGCTTCGCGCTGGCCCTCGGGTTCTGCGCCGCGCTGCTCCCGAGCCATGACGCATCCGCCGCACCCGCCGAATCGGCCGCTGCCGTCCGTGCGGCCCCAACCGCGAGCACCTCAGCGGTCCAGGCATCCTCCGACGTGCCTCCGGTCGGGCCCTTCACCGAGCCGGGCTTCGCCGCCACGTGCACCTGGCACAACTTCGGCGAGGGTGAACAGCCGCCTTTGTGGCTGATGTTCGTGAACCCGCTGTGCGTGGAGTACAGCAAGCGCGACATCACCTTCGACGACGGTGGAGCCCTGCGCTTCCTGGTCGCCGAGCCCTCCCGCTTCGCCATCACCATGCTGACCTGCCACTACTACCAGAAGGACCACTGGAGCGTGCAGGCCACCAACGGCGCCGTACCGTACGTGGCCTGGGACGGCCAGTACTGGTGGGACAAGACCGACCGACGAGCCGGTGCCCGCCTCACCCACTTCAGCATCAACGGCCGGACAGTGGGCATCGGCGACGCCGTCACCGCCCTGCGCGCCTCGAACTTCAACAACCTGGCCGACGCGCTGTCCGATTACGGCCAGGAGGCCGGAGAGACCGGTCTGACGGTGGCGCTTCCGTCCGACCTCGGCTGCGCGCTGATCGGCTGACCGGCCGTGTCCACCCTCGACCGACGAGCGATCCTCAAGGCGCTCACCGCATCGGTTGCCGTGCTGGCCGCCGGGGGGCTCACCGCCACCCCGGCGGCCGCCGCGGCGCATGTCGCCGAGAACTGGACGACACAGACCCTGGGGGCCTTTGCCGACACCATCATCCCCGGTGAGCACCGGTTCCCGAGTGACGAGGTGTGCGCCGGAGCGGTCACCGGGCCAGGCGCCGTCCAGGCGGGCGTCATCGACGTCATGAACTCACCCCAGCTGCCGCTGGCCCCACTGCTGCCGGAGATTGCGGCCCTGCTCGACGCCCGTGCCGTCGCCTATGCGGCGGTCCGGCTGATCTGGCTGTCACCCAGTCGGCCGCCCTTCGTCGACCTCTCCTTCTCGCATCGGACCAACCTGGTCAGCGGCCTGTTCGGCTCGGACGACATCGACGAGCCGGTCTGGCAGGTGATGAGCCTGATCGTCGGCATCGCGTTCGACACCGCCGGGCAGTTCGACACGGCCGCCGCCCTGGCCCAGGGCCATCCGGGACTGACCTGGCTGAAGTTTCCCAAGCCGGACCCGGACGGCCTGTGGCGGTTCGGGGACTTCTCCTACGGCCGCCCGCTCGCGGCGCTCCACCCCGCTACGACCCCTTCCGGGAGCCCGACATGACCGAGACCACGGACGTCCTGGTGATCGGCAGCGGCTTCGGCGGGGCCATCCCCGCGTACTACATGGCCGCAGGCGGCGCACGCGTCACCGTTCTTGAGCGCGGACCCCGCTTGGGTGCGGCGCAGTTCAGCCACTCCATGCGCCTGGGCACCTACAACAAGATCGTCGATGTGATCCGCGGCGACGGCGTGTCGGTGGTCGCGGGCAACTGCGTGGGCGGCGGCAGCGTCGTCTACTTCGCCGCCTCGCTACGGGCACCGTCGTACGCCTTCGAGCGCCACGGCAGCATCGGGCGGCGGATGTGGCCGGCGTCCATCAGCCGTGCCACGCTCGACCCGTGGTACGACCGGGTGGAGCAGGCACTGCCGGTCGCCCGCACCGGCTGGTCGGACGTCTCCTACGCGGGCGGGGTACTGGCGGCCGCCTGCCAGCGGGCCGGGCACACCTGCAATCCGGTTCCGGTGGCGGTGGACACCGCGGCCTGCACCAACTGCAACTGGATGCTGTCGGGCTGCGCGTTCGACGCCAAGCGTTCCATGCTGCTCAACTATCTCCCCGCGGCGGAAGCCCATGGTGCGGTCATCCGGCCACTCCACGAGGTTCAGCTGATCACCCCCTCACTGGAGTCCGGCTACCGCTACGCGGTCGCCTACACCGTCCTCGACCCCGATGACTACACCTGCACCACGAACGTGGGGATCATCCACGCCAAGGTCGTGGTGCTGGCGGCGGGTGCGGTGGGCACGCCGGTGATCCTCCAGCGGTCCTCCCTGCTGCTCGGCGGCATCCCGGGCGCGGTCGGACGCCATTTCTCCGGCAACGGCGACCACGTCAGCGTCGCCGACGTCGACGAGGGCAAGGCGGGGTCGCTGCTCGGACTCTCCCGTCCCGACGGGACGGTCTACCAGGGGCTGCCGATCGGCCGGCCGATCACCTCCGCCACGTACGACTACCTGGATCCGTCCGCACCGGAGTACAGCCGGTTCATGCTCCAGCAGATCTACTTCCCGCCGCTGACCAACGTCCTTGCCCAAGGGACCGGCGTGCCCGGCTGGTTCGGCGTCGACAAGCGGCAGATGCGGGCCCGCTGGACGTCGTGGCTGACTCTGCTCGCCATGACCGAGGACGACAACGAAGGCACCTTCGGGGCGGTTCCTCCCACCGGGAGCTTCATCCGCCTGGCACCCGGTCTCGGCCAGGGCACGATGTCCTTCCACCCCACCACCCGAACCCGCCAGGCATGGGACCGGGCAGACACGGCGCTCCGCGGAATTCTGGAGAAGGATGGTCTGTCCCGGGTCCGTCCGTGGACCGAGGCCTTGGCCGGTACGGTGACGGCCCACCCGCTCGGGTCTGCGCGCATCGGTGACGACCCGGCCACGAGTGCCCTCGATGACAGGCACGAACTACGGGGATTCACGGGCCTGTTCGTCACGGACGGCTCGGCTGTTCCGGCCTCGCTCACCGTCAACCCGTCACTGACCATCGCCGCGCTGGCCGAACGTGCCACCGCCGGGATCGCGACCCGCGTCGCCGAGGCCGGAGTGGCGATGACAGGGGGCGTCCCGCTGCCCGGCCGATAGAACCACGGGAGACTCCGAACCGCACTGCCCAGCCCGACGGGCGGACCGGAAGCCCACTTTGACGCGGGGGTCGCGATCAACAGTTCGGCCAGGCTGTCACGCCGGCTTCGGGGTGCCCGTACGGGTCGTACGTCGAGAGCTCACACGCATCGATCCTTGATCCGTCCATTCCGGCGGCGTAGGCGTTGAGCGTGGCATTCGACGAGCCGAGGCCACCCCCGGCCGGCGCGGGGATCACGGATCGGGTCGACGGGATGAGCTTCGCCAAGAGGACCACCCCCCAGGCGCGGGGATTACCAGGACGGCACCGCCGCCGGCCTGTCCGCGACCAGGTTTGTCCTCCAGGGTGTGTGCGGCTCCGAAGAGGGGTGTGCGTCGTCGGATGACGGGGCTGTGAGGCATGGTCTGCCACCGTGGTCACACGTCACGAGGCGATCCTCCATCTGTCCCGGACCACCTGCGATGCCTTGCGTCGCAATGACGGACCGCGGGCGCGGCGAGGGAAGACGCCCCATCCGGCTGCGGACGGAATATGCGCGCGCCGTAGTATCAAGGGACGATCCACAGGTTTCCTGGCTTGGCCTGATGCCCGTGTGCTGCCGTGCGATGCGAGCAACAGTGCGGTCATCGACGCAGTCGGCTCGGGGAGCGGCCCTCCGGAGCCGATAGCAGGGACAGGCAACGTTGAGCGAGCAGCGCGACCCCGCCGACTCGGCGGTCCAGAGAGCCAAGGCATCCGTACCGGACGGTTCCACGTTGCGCCGCCGCCACCGAAGGGCGGTAGGGCAATTTGCCTTGTGCGTGTTCGTGCTCGTTCCTTGGACCGTTTACCTGGCCGTCTCACTACCCCATCGCTTCGAGGCCCGGTACTGGCCCATGGTGTGGGTGGGCTTCGACATCATGCTGCTTGTCTCGCTGGTCGGCGCCGGGGCGGCAGTCTGGCTGAGACGGCAGGCTCTGATTCCGATGTCTTTCGTCGCGGCCACACTCCTGGTCTGCGATGCCTGGTTCGACGTCTCCCTGAACTTGGGGGGAGGCGACGTGTGGGGAAGCGTCGCTTCGGCTGTGCTGGTGGAACTGCCACTTGCCTGTGTGCTCGTTCTGCGCGCGCGCCGGGTGCTGAAGATCTCGGCTCGGCTGGCCTGGCAGCGACTGGGGCTGGCGGGCGAACCCCCTCCGCTGTACAAGATGCCGCTGTTTGTTGCCCTGGCAGCTTCGAGCGACATTCAGCCGGACTCGAAGGGCGCCCCGGACGCCTGACGACCTCTTGGCACCACGTCTCTCGACTTCGGAGACCCGGAGTCGTCCATTGGACAGTCTGCAGGCAGGTTCGCCACGTTGGGCTGTCACAGACGGGGAGGCCGTCTTGTCTTTGCTGATGACGTTTTCCATTTGGAGGAATCCATGAGTGCCGACCATGCGCACCTGCCCCCCGGGGTTGAGATTATTGCGACCCGGCCGGATGCGGCGGTCCAGATCCCGGCCGGCGCCGAGGCCAGGACCGTCCGGATCACCCTGAAGCCCGGTGACCCCGGCGCGCCGCCGCACCGGCACCCCGGGCCGATCTTCGGCTACGTGACCCAGGGCGAGGTCCTCTTCGAGCTGGAGGGGCAGCCGCCCCGGGTGCTCAAGGCCGGCGACGCCCTGTTCGAGCCGGGGGGCGATGTGATCCACTACCAGGGCGCCAACAACCTTCCGAAGGCGCAGTCGCAGATGGTGGTGACCATGTTCGCGCCTCCTGGCACTCCGATTCTGACCGTGGTCAGTGCGGAGGAACTGGCCGAACGACGGCATCTGCGGGTTGCCCAGTCCTGATGACCACCGGTATTCGGGCCCTCTCTGGCAGCCCTGTCCGACGCGGCAGCTGTAGATCGTGATCTGAAGCGCGCAGTGGAGTGGGGGTCGGTTACGGGCACGGGAACGGCCGCCACGATCATGATCGTCTGTGACGACAGAGCAGGACGCGGCGGCCGTAGCGCGACAGGCGCGGAGGTATGGGCTCGGCGAGGCGATGGGCCTGGTGGCGCGCTGTTTCTCGCGCTGAGAGATCCGGCAGACCTCGGCCACCGCGTCCTGTTTCGCCTGCTGCCCTTTCATGACCCGCCTGGTGTGGGGCCAGGACGCCGTACGAGACCGCCTTGCCCACTGGAGCCAGCAGTGGCGGGTAGTCGCGCAGTGTCCTGTGCGTCTGGCCCGTCATCCGATTCCACCGTGGTGACGGGCCAAATATCTGTCCAGCGCGCGAGGGTGACGGTGACGGGCTGGTCCGGGCAGGCCACCGCGGTGTCGCAGGCGGTATGCCGCAACTGCTCCGGGATGGGCGACGCGAACCGTGCCGAGTGAGATCGGTCCTCGTTATGGGCCGACCTGCATCGACAAGACCGAATTCGCCAAAAGACTCACCGAGCTGCTGTCGGGCGAGGAGAACCGTATGGTCCGCTTCGACACGAGCGAGTTTCAGGAGGGGCACACCGTCGCCCGGATTTTCCGGGCTCCGCCCGGATGCGTCGGCTACGAGGAAGCAGGGCAGCTGACCGAGAAGGTGCGCCGTCAGCCGTATAACATGGGGCAAGGCGGACAAATTTTACCTCATCGCCCACGGTCGCCAGTCTGAATTTGGTGCCCACCCTTCGCGCCGCACCGTCCGGGCGGAACTCGACAACCGCACAGCGTCGCTCTTCCTCAGTGGCGAGGCCGCTCCCGGAGACACGATCGTCGCCGACGTGCGAGACGGCACAGTCCATTGCACCGTGCGCAAGAAGCAGCCCGGCTCCAGTGACGACGATGACTTGAGGGGATTCCGGCGCGACTCGCCCGCTTTGGCGCCGGGCAACCGACCGCAGCAGCGATTTCCCGTACTGGCGACGACGGAGCTGGCGAAGGCACAACCGGACACACGTGACACTGGCGCGCGTGGCCCGCAAGGACGGCGCACGGCAGGGTGGTACACCCGGTCGCAACTGCACCCGGGTGCTCACCTCAAGGAGAAGACCATGGTGCATCACCACAAGGCCAACCGGCAGGTAGAGGGAGATCCGGACAGCGACCACGGACGCGGCATGCCCCGCCGGCCCAACGAGACGGAACTGGAGCGACGTACTGAGGAGGACCGGCGCGATGTCGGGTTGCCTGCAGACGCGCCGAAGTCTCCCACCGCGCAGTACGAGGAAGCCGAAGCGGAGGTCGATCGCCAGGCCGACACAGGCGAGGTGCAGTCGAGTTCCGCCCCACGGAAGGAGCGCAACCCGTTTCCGCCGACTCACTACGACGGCTGAGGATCTCCATTCCCGGGAGGCACAACCTCAGACTGCGTTTGAGATCTACGTCGATCGTGGGTGGAGAGATATTCCAACCTCTGCTGGTGAGCGACGCGCGGGTCCCCTTTGTCGGCGATTTCAGAGAACTTGAACAGGGCAGCCCAGATCGGCCGTCGCTGCGGTCCGCGATCAAGGCCGAGGCGTCAGCAAACGCTCATGAGCTGGTCGAATACCTTCGATGCGGTGTTCTGTTGGCTGCGACGACCACGCTCGTGCGTGATGTTCTCAGCCCTGGAAAGGCTGTGATCGGCGGGCTGCACCTGCTGACCGTCGACCCGCAGTTCATCGTGCACGTGCAGGCCAACGGCTGGACGGTTCCACAGCTCGATGACGGGGGACCTGCTCGCATTGCAGGCGGTCCTTCCGCCGGGCTGGCGGTCGGCGAGGCCGCGGACCACACCTTCGCCACTGTCTCAGACGGCGCAGCGCCGGGGACTGTAAGACGTTCGTTTCGACAGTCTCGCGCGCCGTGGCGCAACCGTCCGCCTCGCGCTGTCCACGTACGGTGATCGCCCACCAGATGAGTCGGGGGCCGGGTGCTCGGCGATAGGCTCATCTGCGGGGCGTGAGGTGTTGCTCGGTCCAGATGAGCTTGCCGTCAGGTGTGTGGCGGGTGCCCCATCTGTGGCTCAGCTGGTCGACGAGGAAGAGGCCGCGGCCGTTCTCGTCGGTGATGCCGGGGTGGCGCAGGCGCGGGTAGCTGTTGTTGGTGTCGGAAACCTCGCAGGTGAGCGCGTCGTGCCGGGTGAGGCGCAGGCCTATGGGGCTGGTGGTGTGACGGACGGCGTTGGTGACGAGTTCGCTGACAATCAGTTCCGTGGAGTCCGTCAGGTGTTCCAGTCCCCACTGGGTCAGCTGACGGGTTGCCAGGGAGCGGGCGTGGCTGACGACTGCCGGGTCGGCCGGAAGCTGCCACGAAACGGTCTGGCCAGGGCCGAGTGTCCGGGTCCGGGCGAGGAGCAGAGTGACATCGTCACTGTGCGTCTTGGCAGGCAGCGTGTCCACCACAGTCGAGCAGAGGTCTTCCAGTGGGAGGCCGGCACGGGCCAGTGCGGTGCTCAAGCGGTCCATGCCGACGTCGATGTCGTGATCGCGATCCTCGACCAGGCCGTCGGTGTAGAGGGCGAGCACGCTGTGCTCGGGGAGTTCCAGGGTTACGGACTCGAAGGGGACCAGTCCGAGGCCGAGCGGGGCTCCGGTGGGCAGGTCGAGGAAGGTGACTCCGCCCTGCGGGTTGATGATCGCGGGCGAGGGGTGGCCGGCCCGCGCCAGCGTGCACTGACGGGTGATCGGGTCGTACACGGCGTACACGCAGGTGGCCCCCACGATGGCGGGTTCCGGGTCCTGTGGGTCGGCGTCTTCCTCGGCGAGGCGGATAACCTGCTCGTCGAGACGGGCCAGTAGTTGGTCCGGGGGCAGGTCCATGTCGGCGAGGGTGCGTACGGCGGTGCGGAGTTGGCCCATGGTGGCGGCGGCGTTGATGCCGTGTCCGACCACGTCCCCGACGACTAGGCCGATGCGGGCGCCGGACAGCGGGATCACGTCGAACCAGTCGCCGCCGACGCCGTGGTGGCTGTCGGCTGGCAGGTAGCTCCAGGCGACGTCGGCGGCCGAGCCGCCGGTGGTGCGATGGGGGAGCAGGTGACGCTGGAGGGCGAGGGCCGCGGAGCGTTCACGAGCGTATTGGCGTGCATTGTCCAGGGACAGCGCGGCCCGGCTGACGAGTTCCTCGGCCAGCAGCAGGTCGTCTTCCTCGAACGGCACGGAGTCCGCCATCCGCACGAATGTCGCGACCCCCAGCGCAGCCCCCCGTGCGTGGATCGGGACGACCATCAAGGAGTGCATCGTGTGGGCGCGCATGTGAGCGCGGACCTCATGCTCCCAGGCTGCGTCGTCGTGGGGGTCCGGCCGAGTACTGCCGGGGACATTGTCCAGTAGTGGCTCGAAGTGGGACTGTCCGGAGCACAGAACGCCGGCGGACGGCGATGTCGGCGGGATGAAGACCGGCTCGCCCCGCGCGGACAGCGCTTCCGGCGCCCCGTGATTGATCGAGGCCACGCCCGCACGGAGGAATCGGGGGATGGGCCCGCTGGGCGGACCGGCGCAGGTCGGGGGTTCCTTGCCGCGTGTGACCGATTCCGTCAGATCGACGGTGGCGTAGTCGGCCAGGAGAGGTACCGCGAGGTCGGCCAGCTCCTGCCCAGTGCGCATGACATCCAGGCTGGTTCCGACCCTCTTGCTGGCTTCGCCGACGACCGCGAGCCGCTCACGCGCCCGCTGGCTGTCGGATACGTCGACGCTCACGGTGCACACGCCCAGAGCGTGGCCCTGGCCGTCGTCGAGACGGAAGATGGAAGCCGTCAACGTACCGGCCCTGCGCATGGGAGTGGGCATGAACGCGCGGTATTCCACGTTGACCGCCGGGACTCCGCTCTCGAGCACCTGACGCATCAGGGCCTCGAGCGCTTCGGTCTCAGAGCCGGGGGCTGCCTCGGTCAGTCTGCGTCCCAGCCGCTGCTTGAGAGGGATGCCGTCTTTGGAGCCCTGAGTGTCGTTTGCCCAGGCGCAGCGCAGTCGGGTGTCCCGGATCGTCACACCGACCGGCAGGCGGGCGGGAAGGTGCAGCGCCGTCGGCAGCGACGTGAGCGAAGCTTCGTTCCCCATCGGTGAGAGCGCGGCCCTCTCGGTGGCCGACACCACCACCCCGGCCCGGCCGTCGTGCCCGCACATCGACTGCAGACACAGCTGCACCTCGATCGTGTGGCCGTCGCGGTGACGCACCTTCGCGATGCCGGACCAGCGGTCCGGGGGAGTGCCCTGTTTGAAGAACGCTGATACGTTCGCCCGGTCCGTGCCGTCCGCCAGTAGCGTGGCAGCGGAGCGGCCTACCACGTCCGCGGGCGCGTAGCCGACAAGCCGCTCGGCGGCCTGCGTCCACCCGACCACCCTCCCATCCGCATCCAGCAGGGCTATGCCGGCGCCGGTGCCGGAGGCCTTGACAGCCGTCTGGGCGGCGGTGAATGCCGCTGCCGTGGCAGTGTGCATCGATCATCCTTTCTGTCTGCCCCCTGTCCGTGTCTCCCGTGGTGGGTGGCTCGGATGGTGAGGTGCGCGCTCGCGCGCCGGTCACCGGCCGTTGTGAGGTTGCCGTCCCCAGAGGGCCCCGACTCACGCTCTCGACCCTGGCAGCGGCACGATGGAACGCGTCGCGGCACAAGCGCCCGCTGGGCGGCAGATTCGGGGCGGACGTGCGCGGGGAGCGAGAACGCCATGCGTAAGGACCTCATGCGCCGGCCGTGCCCGGCACTGGTACCTTCGCCCCCGCAGCGGTGCGCCCCTGCCTCGGGGATCAGGTCTTGCACCGCGTGGTGCCGGTCGGAGCGAGCGATCAGATGCCGAATGGTGCGCTGACCGGCTGCGACAGTGCGGCCTTGGCGCGCCGCGTCTCCTCGTCGGCAAGGACTTCGCACTGGTCGCCAGTCAGAGCCTCCATGGTCAGTTCGGCCACGGTGACGGGGCTGATCTTCGATGCGTTGGTCCAGGTGCTGAGATCTGTTTCCACGAAACCGGCATGCACCCCGACCACGAGCGTTCCCTGAGCGTGCAGGGCCTGGCGCAGGGAGTCCGTCAGTGACCACTGCGCGGCCTTGGAAGCCGCGTATCCGGGGAACTGCGGCTGGCCCGCCCAGGACGCCAGCGAAAGCATGTTGACCATTGCTCCGCCGCCGTTGCGGGCCAGTACCTGGGCGAAGGCCCGGGCCATCGCCCAGGTGCCGAAGAAGTTGACCTCCATCGCCTGGCGCGCGCCGTCGAAGGTGCCTTCCATAAGTTGGGTGCTCCCGCTCCCGACTCCCGCGTTGTTGATCACGATGGAGACATCGTTCGCGATGGCGGCGGACGCGGCGATGTCCGCGTGGTCGGTGACGTCCAGGCGCAGCGGCAGGAGGTCGTGATCTGTCACGCTGGCCGGGTCGCGGACCCCGGCATAGACCTTGGCTGCGCCGTGCTTGATCAGTGAGCGGGCGAATGCGCGGCCGATGCCGCGATTGGCGCCTGTCACCAGGGCGACTGATCCTTTGATCTCCATCATGCTTCCTTTGCAACAGGCCCGGCTTGTTCGGGTGGGGGCTTGTGGGCGTTTCCAGGGCGGCAGGAACGACGGGGAACTCATCCTGCTGCGACCGGCTTGATCGACGCAGTCGCACATCCGTGCCGGCGGAAGTGCGTGACATCCGGTCCCGCATTTCCGGGAGGCTCGCATCTGTCACGCCTACGGCTTCCACCCTAGCGTCTGGATTTAAAAACACAAGGCAGGTTATGTCCGTAATGGGATCCGACTTGCGGTGCTCCCTGAAGCCGCGAGCGGGCCCGGACTGCGGCGGCGCCGGCCAGGAGATTCGGGGGACGTGACCCCAAAGGCCGAGACTCGGACGGCGGCGCGGGCGCCGAGAAGGGCAGCGAGAGACGTGGGCGTGGTCAGGTATTCGCCGTCGGTGCTGCCGACAGACCCGCAGCTGATGCCTGGGTTGCAAGGCGCAAGCCAGGGGGTAGGCTTTCTACCAAGACGAGCCAGGTACATGCGGGACCCGGTTCCATGCAGGAGGTGGACGGTGTCAACGGAACGGCAGTGGTCAGGCCCCATGAACGACGAGCCGGCCTGCTCCATCGAACGCAGCCTGCAGATTCTCGGCGAGCGCTGGACCCTTCTGGTGCTCCGCGAGATCTTCGCCGGCAAAGACAAGTTCGCTGAGATCCAGTCATCCCTGGGCATCGCAACAAACCTGCTCAGCACCCGGCTCAAGCTTCTCGTCGAGAGCGGCGTGCTCTGCACGCAGACCTACCAGGTGCCGGGCAGCAGACCGCGGCAGAGCTACCACCTGACGGAGGCGGGGCGCGAGCTGCGCATCGTGCTGCTCGCGCTCCAGCAGTGGGGCGACCAGCACCGCCCGCGCCCCTCCGGCCCTTCCGCGCTGCGGCAGACGCGCTCCACCGGTCGACCCGTCCACGTGGCGCTCGTCGACGAAGACGGTCACGAAGTGCCCCTAACCGACGTGGTCGCCCTCACGGCCGTAGCCCGCTAGGCAGTTTCGTTTGGATCAGACGGTCGTTGGTTCGGGTGCGTCGTTAACTGATGCGCAGTGGACGCGAATCGAGCCGTTACTCCCGGACCGGACTCCGAAGCCCGGTGCCCGGTGGCGTGATCACCGGAAGATGATCGACGCGATCGCGTTCAAGTTCCAGAGCGGAACCCAATCGGTTCGCGCGCGACCTGGTCGCGCTGATGGCGGCAGGGGCATCGGTCTCGCCCGTGTTGGCGAATCTGTTCCTCCATTACGCGTTCGACATGTGGCTGACTCGGGAGTTCCCGAACGTTCCCTTCTGCGTCAGCGAGCGCCGGGCCGGACAACTGGTGGAGGTGATCGGGAACCGGATGCAAGAGGTCGGGCTGCGTCTGCATCCCGACAAGACCCGGATCGTCTGCTGCAGGACGCGAACCGGCGGGTCTCGTATGAGCACGCGGCGTTCACGTAGCCGTCACCCGCTGCGCGGGCGGAATCCCCGGCGGGCGCCGATCGCCGCCGCGAGGCACAGCGTGGGCCACGACACCGGCGCAGGGTCCGCACGGGCCGCCGACGGCACGGGGACGCAAGTGAGGCCGGGCGGCGTTCACCGGACCCGAGCAGCTGGCGCCGGGGCACGCGGGACATGCCCTGCGCCACGGCACCGACACGCTCACCACGCTCAACGCCGGCTGCTACATCTGCCCGTCCTCCCGCAGCCGCCGCGAGATGGTGGCGGCCGCCGCTTTCACGCTCTCCGACAACTGGACACGGTTTTCCCGGAAGCGGCGGGACGGGGCACTGATGCTCAGCGAGGCGATCGTCTGGCCGTGCCGGCCGATGAGCCGGGCGGCGACGCAGCCCACGTCGAGGATGGCGCCGCCGTCGTCGTAGCTGAGCTGGTCGTTCCGGATTCTGACGAGCTGGTCGCGGAAGACCTGCGGCCGGACGACCGCGTTGCTGCTGCGGGTGCGCTGCGAGCTCGTGTCGATGTAGTCCTCGATGTCAGCCGTCGGGAGATGAGCCATCAGCAGCCGGCCCGACGCGAAGCTGTGCGGCTCGTACCGCATCCCGATGCGCGGGCCGACGACGGAGAGCGAGTCGTCGCCGACGACCTTGTCGATGAAGATGAGGGCCTGCCGGTCGTATACCGCCATGCACACCGACTCCGAGTGCCGCCGCGAGAGCTCCTGCATCACGGGGTGGGCGGTCTCGATCAGTCCACCGGAGGTCACCCGGTGGATCTGACCGAGTTCGAACGCACGCCATCCGAGCTCGTAGCGGCCGCGCCGGGACTGGTGGAGCAGCCCGGCCTCGGTCAGCCCGGCAAGCAGCGAGTGAGCGGTCGAACGCGGCATCTGCAAGGCCGTCGCGACCTCGCTGACCCCCCACACCGGACTTCCCGGCGTGTAGAGGTCGAGGACACGGCCCGCCTTGGCGATCGTGCTCACACGCAGCTCCCTTCGATGTACAGAGAGTTGGCAGCCCGTCCTAGTGCGCGGGTGCCGCGGTGATAGGTACCATCCCAAAAGGGTATCCCGCACCGCTCAGCTGCGGATAAAGATCCTGCACCGGCCCGGCGAGGGCCGCCTTCACCTCCACGCTCCACTGGTCGGCGAGCACCTCCAGACTGCCGTCCTGAATGCCGTCGAGTCCGGCGCGGACGATGTCCGCGGGGTCGTTCTTCACCACGTTCAGCGCCTCCGTCATCGGTGTCGCCGTGTAGCCCATGTGGAGGGCGACCAGGTCGACCCCGTGCGGGGCGAGCTCCAGCCGGAAGGCGTTGGTCACCGACCACAGAGCCGCCTTCGCCGCGCTGTAGGCGGCCGGGATCGACAGCCAGCTGAGCAGCGAAATGACGTTGAGGATCGCCCCGCCGCCGTTCGCGACGATGACGGGTGCGAGCCGCCGCGTGACGGTGACGGTGCCGAAGAAGTTCACGTCGAAGACGTGCCGCAGCTTGGCTTCGTCGACGGTCATGATCGGATCACGCAGCGCGATGCCCGCGTTGTTGATCAGGATCGTCGCGTCACTCGCCGCCGCCACGACGCCGTCGATCGTCTCCTCACGAGTGACGTCGAGAACCAGCGGCGAGACGCGGGCGTCGTCCCACGTGCCCAGCGTGACGTCCGTGGCGTACACCTTCGCCGCGCCGCGTTCCAGCGCCTGCGCGACCCACTGACGCCCGAGACCGCCGTTGGCCCCGGTTACGACCACGGCCTGACCTGCGATGTCTGTCATGTGCGTCGTTCTCCTTTCCCTTCACAGGATCGATTCAGGGGACCGTTCAGAGGATGGATCGGCCGGCGTCGACAAGCAGGGTCTGGCCGGAGATGTAGGAGCCCGCTTCGGAGGCGAACAGCAGCACTGCCCCGACGATGTCCTCCGGTTCGGCAATCCGCCCGAGCGCGGTGTTCGCGCCGGCGGCCCGCTCGCGCTCCGGGTCCGACCACAGGGCCCGGGAGAAGCGGGTTCGCACCGTGCCCGGGGCGACGGCGTTGGCCCGCACCCCGCGGTCCCCCCACTCGGCGGCGATGTTGCGCACGAACGAGTTGAGCGCCGCCTTCGCCGCGCCGTACGCCGCGAGCCTGGTGCTGGCTCGCAGCGACGCGATGCTCGACGTGACGACCACGCTGCCCCCGCCCTGCGCCGCCATCAGCGGGAGGAACCCCTCGATCAGGACGAGGTTGTGGAAGACCGAGGTCCGGAAGGTCCGCTCGACGTCCTCCTCGGAGGTGTCGATGAGCGGGCCGACGTGCGTGTGGCCGCCGGCGTGTGCGATCAGCGCGTCGATCCGGCCGAACCGGGCGTGCGCCCGCTCGGCGAGGGTGCGCACGCTGTCGGGGTCGTCGAGGTCGCAGACGATCCCTTCGACCTCGATCCCGTCCGCGGCGAGCGCGTCGATGGCCTTCTTGATGTCGGCCTCGTCGTTGCTCGACAGGACGACGCGTGCCCCGAGGCCGTGCAGTCCCTTGACGACAGCGAGTCCGATCCCCGCTGTGGAGCCGGTGACGAGCGCGGTCCGCCCGCGCATGTCGAAGGGGTGGGTCATGCCGTCGCCCGGCTTCCGGTGCGCGCGAGGAAGCCGTTGACCAGCTGCGAGAAGGCCTCGGGGTACTGGAAGAGGAACCCGTGGCCGGAGTCCGGGTACACGTGCAGTTCGGCGTTGGGCAGCTTCTGCGACATGATGAACGAGTTGACGGTCGGGATCATCACGTCGTGCTCACCGTTGGCGACGAGCACCGGGTGCCAGATCTTCTCCAGCTCCGGGAAGGCCTGGTCGCCGCCCTCGACGCCGCCGGACCAGTTCCGGATCGCGGCGACCTGCTGCAGGACGGCGTCCATCGGCACCTCGGGCTCGCGGTCGGCACGCAGGTGGATGCGGCGCCACATGTCGTCGCCGGCGCGGATGCCCGCTTCCGAGTCGGTGAAGAACAGCACGCGGAACGCGTCGAGCGCGAGCTCGGGAGCAGTGCGCAGCGGGGCGACCACCGGCTCGGACGGCAGGATGCCCTCACCGGCGCCCGGACCGGTTCCGGCCAGCACGACGCGGCGCACCAGGTCGGGGCGGGCCAGCACGAAGCGCTGCGCGATGTAGCCGCCCAGGGAGAAGCCGAGCAGGTCGACCGGACCGTCGGCGATCGCCTCGACGAACGCGATGGCGGAGGCAGTCATCTCGGTGACCGTCCCGGGGTTGCGGCCGCTGGTACGGCCGACGCCGAGGTTGTCGAACAGGATGACCGGGCGTTCGGCGGCGATCGGGTCGATCAGGGCGTGGTCCCAGTCGTCCATCGTGCCGCGCAGCCGGCTCAGGAACACCAGCGGCGTCCCCTCCGAGGCGCCGAAGGACCGGTAGGCGTAGGTCTCGTCCCCGACGGTGACGAACTGGTCGGGGGCGGTGAGCGTCTGTGACATGGGTGTCTCCTTGTGAGGGGGGTCGATGAACGGAATCGGAGGCAGCGGGACGGTCAGACCTTCTCCAGGTCGACGCCCTTGGTCTCCTTGAGGGTGAAGCCGACGATCGCGCAGATCAGGCACAGCGCGATGACGAAGACCTGGAAGGCCCAGGGCGCGCCGATGGAGCCGGTGTACGCGCTGAGGTAGGGCGCGGTGCCGCCGAAAAGCGCCGCGGCGATCGAGCTGACGGCGCCGACGACCGGGGCGCGGTGCCGGGTCGTGACGTTCTCGGCCTGCACGGCAGGCGACTGGGAGCCGGACATGCCCCACAGGGCGAAGATGACGGTCGCGGGAACGGCGAGCGTCCACCATGTGGACCCGATGATCGTGAACGCCGGGTAGGCGAGCGCAGCGAACACGATGCCGTAGGCGATGGCCAGCGGACGGCGCCCGACGCGGTCGGAGGCCCATCCCCAGAACGGCATGAACGCGAGTCCGACGACCTGCGCGACCAGCAGCGACCAGTAGGCGGCGGTCGGGCTCATGTGCTTCTGCGTGATGGCGTAGGTGCCCGCGTAGGCGGTCCAGGTGTACTGCACCACGGAGCCGCCGGCGACGTAGAGCACCAACTGCGTGCTGCGGCGCACGATCCGGCCCGCTGACCAGGCGGGGAGGCTGGTGATGGAGCGCGCGTCGCCGGCGCCGGACGTGATCGCCCGCTCGTAGACGTCGCTCTCCATCATCGAACGGCGCAGGAACAGCGCGTAGATGCCCAGCGCTGCGCCGATGACGAACGGGATGCGCCATCCGCCGTCCGCCATGAAGCCCTCGGAGGTGACCGCAGTGAGGGTACCGGCGACGGCGTTGGCGAGGATTGTTCCCGCGATGACGCAGCCGAGCACGCCGCTCGACCACAGTCCGCGTCTTTCACGCGGTGCGACCTCGGTGACGTAGGAGTAGGAGATCGCCGTCTCGCCGCCGTGCGCGAATCCCTGCAGGAGCCGTGCGACGACGAGGAGGAACGACGACCATCCGCCGATGGCGGCGTAGGTCGGGATGACGGCGATCGACAGCGTGCCGGCCGCCATGCCGATCATCGTCACCAGCAGGACGAACTTGCGGCCGCGGCGGTTGGCGAGGAAGCCGAAGACGACGCCGCCGATCGGCCGCATGACGAATCCGACGGCGAACACCGCGAGCGTCGCGAGCAGCCCGGACACCTTGTTGGCCGGGTTGAACAACGCCGTCGCGATGAACGGTGACATGGCGGCGTAGACCGCCCAGTCGAACCATTCGAGCAGGTTGCCGACCGTGCTGGCGAAATACGAACGAGCGCGGGACGCGACCGAAACCGGCGCAACCGCGCGCAGGCTCGACGCCGACTGGTCCTCGGAGGTGGGAGTCACCATGGCAAGCCCCTTCGCTTGGAATGGAATCAACGGGCTGGGCTGCGATTGTGTGGACGCCTCGCACCGGTGAACAACGCGAATCCGGCGATTCGGGATGGGGAGGCGGCGACGGGGCTCTGTGTCCGGAGATGCCGGAATCGCGCGGTCGACGGCGCCGTGCCGGCTGTCGCGTCCGGCCGTCGGGCTCTGCCTCATCGCGGGCGCCGGACGGAGAGGGGCGGTCGGGGCCGGGGTCGTTGTGACAAGTACCGCCGCCTGCTGTGGAAGCGCGCAATCAGACCACTCATCGGCAGGCAAGGTGTCGCCCATGGCTCCGGCGTGGGGAAGACCCGGTGGGTCGTCGAGCGCACCTTTGCCTGGCTCCACCAGTTCAAACGGCTACCCATCCGCAATGAACGCCGCGCCGGCCTCCACCACGGGTTTTTGCAACTGGCGTGTTGCATCATCTGTCTCCGCCGACTGCAGGCATCGTCCCGGAAGGATCAGTAGGGTCGTCGGCGTGCGTGATGTGCGGGTGGTATTGATCGGCGGGACGTCGAACGTCGGAAAGTCGACTGTTGCCCAAGTGGTGGCGGGGAAGCTCGGGTTCGAGTGCCTGAGCACTGACGGGCTGGCCCGGCACCCCGGGCGCCCCTGGAGAACCCCGGAGTGGGAGGTGCCGGCCCACGTCGCCGAGCACTACGGATCACTCACGGTTGACGAACTGATCACGTCCGTTCTGGGCCACTACGATCGGCTGTGGCCCCGCATCGAAGAGCTGATCACGGCCCATGCGGCCGAGGGCAGTGGCAGGACGGGCCTGGTCCTGGAGGGGTCGGCACTCTGGCCCGTCCGCGTCGCGAGTCTGCAGGTGCCGCGCACGGCTGCCGTGTGGCTCACCACCGACGACTCCGTAGTACGCGCCCGCATCCATGCAGCGGGCCGCTATGAAGCAGCCACAGGCGAGGAACAGCGCCTGATGGACAAGTTCCTGGCCCGCACGGAGCGCTACCAGACACTCATGATCGATGCCATCGACAGGCTGGGCCTGGATCGCATCGACGCGGGTGGCGGACGGTCCGCTGCAGAACTGGCTGACATGGTGCTCGCGGCAGTCGACGCGCAGAACGCGGTGGGGCGGTCATCCGCTGGTCGGTGACTACCCGTGCCCGCTCACCTACGGCAGATCCCGACACCAAACCCCTCACCAGTTCATATTGAAACGATCAGTTGAAGAGTGTTTTGTCCCGGCGAGGTTGTTCGGTGGCGCTTCGAAGGGCGAGTGGGTCTGCGACTGCTGAGGCGAGAGTGGTCAATACGGCCTGTGTGACAGGAGACTCGATATCTCCGCCCGTTTGAGTCGGGTCGCTCCTGTCTGATCCCCAAGCGCCCCCGGTTGACGCTGTTTGCGCCCTGCGGATGCGTCGTGCCCGACGGTGCTACCGAAACATGACGCGACAGCGCCCGTATCCCAGCGACCTGTCCGATGCCCGCTGGGAGTTGATCGGCCCCACGCTCACCGCCTGGCGGGCCGAGCGCAGAGGAAAGGGCCTGGACATCGGCCGCCCACCCGAGCACGACCTGCGCCGCATCATGGACGCCATCCTCTACATCGACCACACCGGGATTCCCTGGCGCTACCTGCCCCACGACTTCGCACCATGGGAGACGGTCTACGGCTACTTTGCCGCCTGGCAGAAACAAGACATTTTCGACCAGCTCAACGGCCTGCTGCGCCGACTGGTGCGTGAAGCCGACGGCCGGGATGCCGAGCCGAGCGCCTGCGTGCTGGACGCGCAGAGCATAACCTTCAGCGTCGGAAGACCTCGACTCCTACCCCGGAACGAAGTACTCACCCGATCTGCACCCTCAACTGCGAAGAGCCAGTTTCCGGACCGTGCTCCCGGCGGTCATGCCGGTCCAGGGGCGGCAGTTCGCGCAAGAGGCGTTCCACGGCTTGCCACCACTGGCTGGCTGAGGCCCGCGAGGCTGTTGCATGACCAGCAGGCCGTGCCAGGCAGCGGATGCGAACGGCCGCCGCGCGAACTCCCGGTCGTCGTACTGGGTCCCCTCCAGCTGCCGCAGATCGCCTGCCCCGTGGCCCAGCGCCAGGGACCGCAGCGCAAGACCGACGTCACAGCGTCTCTCGCACAGCCGCGCCAGGAGCCGGAGTAATTGTCAAGACCTGTGGATGGGGGGGGAATGCCGCCTCGCCTTGCGCCTTGCCCGCCCCGAAGCTTCGTGACTCCGCTCACCGGACCGCTCAGGAGAAGTCCGCCGAGGTGATGCCGTCAGGGTGTCCGGGCGGCCACTCCACCAACTCGATCCGGTAGCCATCCGGGTCGGTGAGCCACGACGTCTTCGGGCCGCGAGGGCCGCCCGGGCGCTGGACAGGTCCCGGCTCCAGGCCGGCGTCGGTCAGCCGCTCCAGGGTGGCGGCCAGTGTGTCCACCTGGATCGCGAGGTGGTCGAAACCGCTGCCCACGTCGACGCGTCCGTCAACGGGACGGTGGACCAGTTCGAGCGAGGCCGCTGGTTCGCCGGGGAACTTAAGGATCACGAGGTGACTCCCGTCGTCGCCATCGACCCTGCCCAGCTCGACGTAGCCCAAGGCGGTGTAGAAGGCGAGCGAGCGGGTCAGGTCGGTGACGCGGTAGCCGACGAAGAGCGTCTTCATGCGGCCTCATCGGGTCGGCGTACCCGGTAGCGGAGGTGCGTGACGTCTCGGTCCTCGAGCCGCCGGACAAGGTCGAGTTCGATGTGATCACCACCGAGGTGGTCGAAGAGCCGTCGGCCGTCCCCGAGGAGGACCTGCACCAGGTGGATCTCCATCTCGTCGATGTGCCCAGCTCGGAGGAGCGCTTGGGCCGCGCACGCCCCATGGACCATGACCGGCCGGTCCCCGGCGGCCGCGCGAGCCTGACGGGCGCAGTCCTCGACGTCGGTGACGAATCGCGCGTGGCCGGGTGGCACGTCCCCGTCATCCACATGGTGGGTGAGGACGAAGATCGGCACACCGTCGTGATGGTCGCCCTGCCAACGCCCGGCGAGTTCGAAGGTCCGACGGCCGGAGATTACCGCGCCGGTCGCCAGCGCCTCGCGATAAACCTGTCCGCTGGGACCGTCGGATTCCCGGTCGTCGAGCCAGTTGAAAAGGCGTCCACCGGCGCGTCCGAGCTCCTGGCCCGGTCGATCGTCCGGACCGGCAACATAGCCGTCGAGCGACATCGACATGTAGAGCCGAATCGGATTGCTCATTCTGGCCTCCATCTCTCGTTCATGGCAAAGGGATGCTCCGCTTCCCGGTGGGAATGTCGCCGTGGAAGACTTCAGCCAGCAGGCAGACTCATCGGCCTGACGAGGCGTAAATCAGGAACAGCCGATCAGTTGAGGTGGTTCAGGATTCGTGAGCCTCGGGGCGTTCGACGAGCCGGCCGCGTTCGAAGCGGGCTCCGGCCCGCACGAGGGCGACCAGGCGGGGTGCGTTCACAGCTCGCCAGTGGGTCCGGGCGGACTCGACCAGGTTGGCGATCTTCTGTGACCTGCTGGTTCTCTGTTGTCTCACCGCCATGTCACCCAAGATCAGTCTCAGATCGATGCCATTTCCTCGGCGGAACAATGAGTCTGCGGCTGAGCCACCGAGCACGAGGACTACATGCGAGCTCAGATCGCGCACCGATGAGTTTCCCGCGCCGCGCCGGTCTGTACGCGTGAGACCGACTCACGGAAGGCTGGCGCCATGCGGAAACTGATCTACGGCATGAACCTGACCCTTGACGGCTACATCGCCGCGCCCGGTGACGACATCGGCTGGAGCGTGCCGAGCGACGAGCTGTTTCAGTTTTGGTCCGACCAGTTGCGGGCGACCGACCTGTCGCTGTACGGGCGCAAGCTGTGGCAGACGATGAGCTCCCACTGGCCGACCGGCGACCAGCAGCCCAACGCCACCCCGGCGGAGATCGAGTTCGCGCGCCGCTGGCGGGACATGTCGAAGGTGGTGTTCTCCTCGACGATCGACAAGGTCGACTGGAACACCCGCCTGGTCACCGGCGACGCGGTCGCCGAGATCAGCCGGCTCAAGGCCGAGGACGGCGGCCCGATGGACATCGGCGGTGCGACGCTCGCCGGGGCGGCCATGCGGGCCGGGCTGATTGACGAGTACCTGCTGGCCACCGCGCCGGTCCTGGTGGGCGGCGGCACGCCGTTCTTCACCGCGCTGGACAACTGGGTGAACCTGAACCTGGTGGAGACGCGGACGCTTCCCTGCGGCGTGATCCTGACCAGGTACGAGACGAGGCGCTGAGCGCCCGTCCGGGAGTCACGGGCCATATGTTCCGTGGGTGACACCGGAGGAGCTGGCTCGGTTGCGCAACTCCACTGCTTGCCGCACCCAGTCGAAGGTGAAAGCCACCTCAGCCTTGGCTACCCGGCGCAGCGGCTTGAGATCGACCACCACCGGCCCCTGCTCCGTGACCAGCGGGAAGTCGGGGACGTGCTTGCGAACCTTCCCATTCACCGTGGCCTTCATCGAGTCTTCGCCATCTTCGAACATGCAGGTCGGAGGCTCTGGCGGGGGGCTCGCTCGGGATAATCATGCTGATCTCGGGCGGGAGTCTGCGGTCTTGATCATCCGTCATGTCATCGGTCGAGGCTGTCACATTTGGGTCATTGAACCCAGCCCAGCCAGCCGGGTTGTTGATGTCAAACAGCCGCTCGCGGCGGCGCGGCCCGAAGGGCACATCAGCCCCCAGCGTCATCTCCCGGTGCGGTAGGCTCTCGCGGCCCACGGCCGGTGACGGCGTCCGCGAGGGTCGCAGCCAGGTCTCCGTTGTATGTAGTGTGCGGAAATGGCAAGAAGCGAGCGAATCGCGGACCAGCTGGACCGGCACTGGCACAAGAACCTGCGGCCGCGGCTGCACGGTCTTGCCGATGAGGAGTACTTCTGGGAGCCGGTGCGTGGCTGCTGGAGCATCCGCCCGCGTGGCACGTCGGCCGCACCGATGTCGGCAGGTTCGGGGGAATGGACGATGGACTCCGCGTCCCCTGACCCGGTGCCGGCGCCGGTGACCACGATTGCCTGGCGGCTGGCGCACATCATCGTCTCCTGCCTGGGCTATCGGGTCGGATGGCACTTCGGCGGCCAGGACGTCGACTCCCAGACATTCGCCTACGCGGGGACCGCTGACGAGGCGCTGAAACAGCTCGATGAGATGTATGGGAGATGGAACGCGGGGGTCCGCGAGCTCTCGGACGCTGACCTGGAGAATCCGCCCACGGTGGGTCCCGAGCGGTTTCCCATGGAGGGCATCGTCCTGCACGTCAACAGGGAGCTGATCCATCACGGCGCCGAGATTTCCCTGCTGCGCGACCTCTACCGCTGGCAGGACGGAGCCGTACCGCGCCGTATATGACTTTCCGGTAACCGGCGATCGAGCTTCGGAGACCTACGTGGACTCCGTGACGCTTCGTGGCTGCGAGCTTCAGTCCGAGCCAGCTCAAGCCTCGACTCATAGATCACGTGGTCACGCGTCGTCGCCGACGAGTACGTGCCCGAATAGTGCTGCTGCCCCTTGCACCAGCGGAACGTCCGCCACGGGACCGTTGTCCGCAACAGGTCGGCCGACGCATCAGTCCATGCCCGCTCATCAGCGACATCACTGTTCCGTCGACGGAAACTGACCGTCACCATCACGCACCCCAGACCCCACAGGCGACCGCTGTGGAGCCAAGGTGCCAGGCACCCGCCCTGGGTGACCCGGACTACCGCCCGAGCCACCCCAGCGAGTGAAGCCCCTGAACTGCAACTGAACTTGATGGGGTGATGTCGGCGCCGTTCGCCTGACAGCGGCCGCTCAGCTTGGGTAGCTCTGGACCGTGAGATACGCGCAGGGCGGTGGGTTGACCGACGCTGGGAGGGCCGCGCGGGAGCGGATCCGGCTGCAGGCCGTGGAACGCTTCGAGCGCGGGGAGAAGAACCGGGAGATAGCTACCGCGCTGCGAGTCAGCGAGCGGTCGATGGAGCGATGGCGCCGACATTGGCGCGAGCGCGGCGAGGCTGGAGTCCTGTCGAAGGGCTCACCCGGGCGGCCGAGGCTCAGTGAGAAGCAGGTCGCCAAGCTGGAGCGGGAGTTGGAGCGCGGCCCCTTGGTCCACGGCTGGGTCGACCAGCGGTGGAGCCTGGCCCCTGTGAAGACGCTGATCGGCCGGCTGTTCCACGTGTCGTACACGGTGGAGGGGACGTGGCGGCTGCTGAAGCGGCACGGCTGGTCGTGGCAGCAACCGGCCCGCCGCGCGATCGCGCGTGACGACGCTGCGGTGGACCTGTGGAAGAAGGAGGTCTGGCCGCGGGTAAGGGCATCGCGGCGGCCTGTGACGGATGGATCGTCTTCGAGGACGAGGCCGGTCAGTCGCTGACGCCGCCGCAAGCCAGGTCCTGGGGCCGTAGGGGCTGCACCCCGGTGGTCCGCGTGCGCGGCCGGGGCTCGGGCCGGGTATGGATGGCAGGCATGACCTGCTACAAGCCTGGCGAGCGGTCCCGGCTCTTCTACTCCGTCCGCGAGTACACCGGACGCAAGGACCAGCCCAAGGGCTTCGGCTGGCGCGACTTCCGCGACCTGCTGATCCGCGCCCGCATCCAGCTCGGCGGCCCGATCGTCCTGGTCTGGGACAACGTCCGCCTCCACCTGACTGACCAGCGAGAGGCTGACCGCGGAGATGGTGCACACGCTGGCGAAGGAGGTGATGGCTCTCAATCTGCAAGTCGCCGAGCTCGACGAGCTCATCGCGGCCCGGTTTCTAGGCGAGCGCGAAGAAGGCCACCAACTGCCCGGCAACGGACGGCGAGACGTCGAGGGAGCGGGAGATGTCGGGCAGGATCCCCGCGATGAGGAAACCGTCGGTGCCGACGGTGAACGTCGCAGACGCAGAACGAGCAGGCGAGGGTCACCTGGATCCTCCGAATTTCCGGACATGCAAGCACGCGGACGGCCGCGGTGGTACTGGACTTACGTACACATCCACGCCGCCCGCGCGGCCGTCGCTCCGGGGGCCGTCCGGAGCGACGGGATCATCGGTCTGCGGTCGGGCAGGCGGCCGTACGGCTCAGTGGAGGCTGCTGACGAGGCCCCGGTGGAACGGGGTGAGTTCGTCGACGCGTCCGGCGAGGACCTTCTGCAGCCACTCGGGGTCCCCGAGCAGGGCCCGGCCGACCGCCACGAGGTCGAACTCGTCGCGCTCCATGCGGTCGAGCAACTCGCCGATGTCCATGACCGTGGCCTGCTCGCCCTGGAACACCTGGAGGAACTCGTTGCTGAGGCCCACCGAGCCGACGCTGATGGCGGGTTTGCCGGAGAGCTTCTTCGCCCAGCCCGCAAGATTGAGGTCGGACCCCTCGAACTCGGGGAGGTGAAACCGCCGGGTGGAGCAGTGGAAGGCGTCGGCGCCCGCGTCGGCCAAGAGGCCGAGCATGGTCTGCAGTTCCTGCGGCGTCTCGGCGATCCGTGCTTGGTAGTGGTTCATCTTCCACTGGGAGAACCGGAAGGAGATCGGGAAGTCGTCGGAGACGCTCTCCCGGCAGGCGACCACGATCTGGGCGGCGAAACGGGTGCGGCCGACGATGTCGCCACCGTAGGCGTCGGTTCGCCGGTTGGTGTGCCCCCACAGGAACTGGTCGATGAGATAGCCGTGGCCGCCGTGGATCTCGACGCCGTCGAAGCCCAGCGCCTCGGCGGACGCCGCGGCCGTGGCGTAGGCGGCGACCACGTTGTCGATGTCCGCCTGGGTCATCTCCTTGCCCGATTTCGTGCCGTCCAGGGCGATGCCCGAGGGACCGATCTGCGGGGCGTCGGGGACCGGCGGATTGCCTGAGGTGCGGTCCATGCCGACGTGCCACAGCTGCGGCATGATCCGGCCGCCCGCCTGATGGACGGCCTCGGCCACGGACGACCAGCCGGCGAGCGCCTCGTCGCCGTAGAAGTGGGGGACGCGGGCGCTGTTGCCCGCCGAGTCGTGGCCGACGTAGGTGCCCTCGGTGATGATCAGACCGACCCCGGCGGCCGCCCGCCGGGCGTAGTACCGCGCCACGTCGTTGCCCGGCACGCCGCCGGGGGAGAACTCGCGCGTCATCGGTGCCATCACGACGCGGTTGGGCAGCGTGAGGCCTCCCAGGGAGAACGGACGGACCAGGATGTCCCTGACACGTTCGACGGAATTCGTGGGCATCGGTGTTCGCCTTCGACAGGGGCCGACCGCACGGCGACGGGGGATCCGGACCGTGCGGCCGGCAGCTTGGGTGGGTGCGGGGACCGGTGGCGGCGCGGGGCCGCGCTCAGTCCCCCGGAGGGGTGCGGGCGGAGTCCTTCCGAGCGTCGGCCCCGACGGTCGGCGTCCCGGCGGCCGCCGGGATCGGGGCCGGCGCCGCACGGACGAACCACGCCGTGCCGAATGCGATCGCGGACAAGACGGCCGCGCCGACCAGGACGCCGTGCAGACCGCTGCTGACGGCATCCCGGACCGCGTCGCGCATGGCGGTCGGCATGTCCTTCAGCAGCGCCGGGGTCAGTCCGCCGCCCGCGGTCAGCCGCTCCTGCTCGGCGGAGCCGAGCCGCTCGGTCAGTACCTCGCTCATGCGGCTGCTCTGCAGGGCGCCGAGCAGGGCGACCCCGAGGGAGCCGCCGATGGTGCGCACCAGGGTGACCGTACCCGTGGCCGCGCCCATGTCCCGCGGGTCCGCGTTGTTCATGGTGGCCAGCAGGGTGCTCTGGATCAGGGCGCCGACTCCCACCCCGATGACCAGGGTGAGCGCGGAGGCCGTGGCGAGCGGGGTGTCCGTGCCGAGCAGGAGGAGCAGCAGCGCCCCGGCGAACGTGACGGCGCCGCCGGTGAGCGGCACGACGCGGTCCAGACCGCCGCCGTCCATCAGCCGCCCGGCAGTCAGCTGCGCCGTCAGCATGCCGAGCATCAGCGGCAGGATGAGCAGGCCGCTGGCCGTGGACGAGGAGCCCTGGACGAACTGCATGTACTGCGGGAGGTAGTTGACGACGGCGAAGAGGACGGCGCCGACCAGGAAGCTGAGGATCTGGGCGAGGGTGAAGTCCCGACGGGCGAAGAGCCGGGGCGGCGTGATCGGTTCGGCGGCGCGCAGTTCCACACACACGAACCAGGCCAGGGCCAGCACGACGACCACGGCGAGTCCGGCGATCTGCCAGGACGTCCAGGCGTAGGTGGTGCCAGCCCAGCCGGCCAGCAGGGTGAGGGCCAGGATGCCGGTGGTGAGCAGGGCCGTGCCGAGCCAGTCGATCCGCCCGGCGACGCGGCCGGCGGCCAGCCGTACGCCCTTGGCGACCGCCAGCAGCGCGACGAGGCCGACGGGCACGTTGACATAGAAGGCCCAGCGCCAACTCATGGAGTCGGTGATGAACCCGCCGAGCAGGGGGCCTCCGACGAACGCGACCGGCATCATGACGCCCACCATCGACTGGATGCGGCCGCGGTCCTGCGCGGGCACCACCACTCCGATGACCGAGAGCGCGCCGACCATCAGACCCCCCGCGCCGAGGCCCTGGAGGCCGCGGAATGCGATGAGCTGCTCCATGCTCTGCGCCATGCCGCAGAGCACCGTCCCGACCAGGAAGAGCGCCACAGAGTTCATGCAGGCGCCCTTGCGGCCGTACAGGTCCCCGAGCTTGCCCCAGACGGGAGTGGACGCGGCCATGGTGAGCAGGTACGCCGTCACCGCCCACGAGAAGTGGTCGAGGCCGCCGAGGTCGCCCACGATCGTGGGGAGCGCTGTACTGACGAGCTGTCCGTCGAGCGTCGCCAGGAACATGCTGAGCATCAGTCCGAAGACGCACAGCCGGGGCAGACCGGGCCGGTCGGGCGCGGGAGTGTCGGTAGGGCGGTCGTTCATCGCTGCCCCCAGGGCACGAGTGGAGGGATGTCAGACGGCATACGGGCGCACGCGCCTGGCCTCGCGCAGGGCCTGCCCCCACCAGGTGAGCTGGTCGAGCATGGCCTTGGCCGCAACGTCGCACCCGGGGTCGGTCGGCCTGCCGTCGGCACCGAAGACCTCGCCGTAGTTGTGGAAGCTGACGGTGTTGCGGATCGTGACCGCGTGCAGCTCCGCCAGCACGACACGGAGCTGTTCGACGGCACGCAGGCCGCCCGCGAGTCCGCCGTAGGAGACGAAGCCGACCGGCTTGGCGTGCCACTGCTCGTTGTGCCAGTCGACGGCGTTCTTCAGCGGCGCGGGGAAGCTGTGGTTGTACTCGGGCGTGACGATCACGAAGGCGTCGGCCCGGGCCAGCCGCGGCGACACCGCGCCCAGCTGGGTCACAACCTCGTCGCTGGGGGCCTGCCCGAACGCCGGGAAGACGGTGGGCAGAGGCGTCTCGACGAGGTCGATCAGGTCGACCTCCATGTCCGCACGCTGGGCAATGTGTCTGACGATCCAGTCCGCGACGACCGGACCGAACCGTCCCTCCCGGGTGCTGCCGATGATCACCGCGGTCCGGAGGGTGTCGTCAGTCACGTCTGCCATGGAGGACTCCTCGATGGTGTGTACGCCGTATCGTTCCCGTACAACGTACACAGCAAGGTGTACGCCGTCTACTCCTGATACGTTGTACGCAGCACCGTTCGTCGGAAGGAACCGAAGCGATGGCCGCCCAGGAGAGACAAGCAGCGAGCGAGGACAAGGACCGCGTCTCCGTGTGGGAACGCCTCGAACGGCCGACGCCCGCCCCCCGCACCACCCTCACCCCCCTGCGGATCGCCAAGGCTGCCGTCGCCGTCGCCGACGCGGAGGGACTCGACGCGGTCACCATGCGTCGCCTGGCCACCGAACTCGGCGTCGCTCCCATGGCCGCGTACCGCTACGTCACCGGCAAGGACGAGCTCCTCGAGCTGATGGTCGACTTCGTATACGCGGAGCTGGAGCTGCCCGACGGCACGGAGGGCTGGCGCGCGACCATGCGGTCCGTCGCCCTGCGGACAAGGGAGGTCCTGCTGCGGCACTCGTGGGTGACGCGGGCGACGTGGTGCGCGCCGACCCCGAACCAGCTGGCCGTGCCCGAGGCCGTCCTGGCCGCGCTCGACGGCCTCGGGCTCGACGCGGACACCGCCATGGCGGTCTACAACACCCTCACCGCCTATGTGCACGGCGCAGTGGACTCGGAGGTCGCGCTGACGCAGATGCTGCGCGTCCGCGGCTGGTCCACTCGCGAGGAGGCCCGCGCGGGACTGGCCTCGCAAATGGCCTGGCTCATGAGCACCGGCCGTTTCCCGATGTACGCGCGCTACATCGGCGAGGCCCGGCGCAAGGACGATCAGCAGTGGCAGTTCGAGGCCGGTCTGGACTCCGTCCTCGACGGCATCGCGGCGCGCCTGTCGATCTGAGGACATCGCCAGGACAGGTCGGTGTAGAAAACCGTAGGCCCGCTACAGAGAAATTACATGTAGCGGGCCTACGCCCTTCCGTTCGCGAATTCGAGAAATAGGTTCGCCTCGCTCGAAGCGGCAGGCGTGATGCGTGCTCATGTCGTGAGACCGAGTTCGCGTTGGGCGCCCAGGGAGGGTCCCGCGGACTTCGGCCGGTTGGAAGACGGCGTGACCCAAATGACCAGATGTCACTGTCCGTGTTCACAGCGCGAGGGCAGTGACACTCTCGCCCGCATCGCGGCCGGCTTCGGGATATCCGTAGGCACCGCACACGCCTGTGTCACCGCGGTGACCGGCCTGCTCGCCGACCGCGTACCGGGCCTCCTCAAGGTGCTGCGTGAGCAGGATCCGGACTTCGTCCTGCTCGACGGGACCCTCGCCGAGTGCGACCGCGTCGGCGACAGCCGCGCTGACTACTCGGCCAAGCACCGCCGTCACGGTGTGAACGTCCAGGTCGTCACCGATCCCGTCGGCGAGGTGCTGTGGATCTCGCCCGCGCTGCCGGGCCGCACCCATGACCTGACCGTGGCCCGCACTCACCGCATCATCCGGATCTGCGAGCGACAAGGCGTCCCGATCCTCGCGGACCGCGCCTACACCGGCGCCGGCCCCTGGGGCACCACCGGCCTCAGACGCCCACCCGGCGGTGACCTCACCCCCACCCAGCGCACCGTCAACCACGCTCTCGTCCAGGCACGGGCGCCCGTCGAACGCGGCCGGCACGACTGAAGTCCTGGCAGATCTTCCGCAGATCCCGCATCAGCCCCAACCGCACGACCGTCATCGCCAAAGCCGTCCTCAACCGGCACCCAACAGGCTCCGCGACGCCGCCGACATCACGAATTCAAGTTCAGAAGTCTCATGGCAGTGGCATTTCTGCCATCCATCTGCCAACTGCCGTGAGATTCTGCCAAGGCTTTTGAGACCCTACAAGATGACTGTCGGATCTCGCGGTTCGTGTCCTATATAGAGGCTGTGACCTGTGGCTGGACCCGGTGTCTCACGCCGTGTCCAAACCAGCCAGTCTCACGCTTGCGTCCGAATTCCCCGGGTCGGCACGAGGGGTAGGCGGAAGGCCGTCCTCAGGACATCGCCCCTCTTCCTGGAAGCCGAGATCTGTGTCTGGGCCAAGGCGGTGGAACGAGAACTCGACCCCGTTTACCTGGACTGAAACAGTCGAAGGGATCCTCGACTCCCTCGCCCGCTTCCGCCAAGGGATCTCTGGCGCCGGACACCAGTAGGACTCCGTCAGGTCACTCCGGCCCTTGAGCTCTGGCTGGTGGCGGGAGGAGGAGCTACGGGTCGCCCCGTGTGGCCGTAGTCGCACGAAGCTGCCCGCGCGCTTCAACTGAGTTGTGCCTCAGCGAAAAGCGGCGATGCTACGGGTGACCCAGTCGTTGAAGGGGCTCGGGGCGCGGCCGAGCACTCGTTCCACGTCCAAACTGATCCGCAGTTCGGCGGGGTTCGGGGCGGAGATGATGTCCAGGGTGTCGTCGGCGAGCTCCGGCGGCACGAACTGGGTCATTGCGGCCTTGGCCTCCTCGCGGGTGAGTTCGTGGAACCGCACCGGCGAGCCGAGCGAGGCGGCGATGGCCTCCGTCTGCTGACGCGGCGTGATCACCTCGGGGCCGGTCAGCTCGAAGACTCCGCCGGTGTGCCGGTTGTCTAGGAGGCAGGCCGCCGCGACTTCGGCGATGTCCGCCGGGTCGACGATCGGAACCCCGACGTCGCCGAAGGGTGCGGCGACCATCCCCTGCGTGCGGACGGACTCCGCCCAGGCCAAGGCGTTGGAGGCGAAGCCGCCAGGTCGCAGGACGGCCCAGTCCAGGCCGGACGCTCTCAACGCGTCCTCCACTGCGCGCATCGCGATCCGCGACGGGCCGAGCGGCCTGGTCGCCACGCCCTGCGAAGACAGCAGGACGATCCGGCCGACCCCGCTGGCCGCGGCCAGGTCGATGATGTCGGTCGGCCGGGCTTCGGGGGTGTGCAGTTCGCCGGACAGCAGGAGGAACAGCGCCTTCGCCCCGTCCAACGCGGGAGTGAGGCCCTGCGGCTCGGCCAAGTCAGCCGGCACGTGCCGGACCCCGTCCGGAACCGCCGCCGCGTGCCGCGACACCGCTGTCACCCGCTCGCCCGCCTCGGCCAAGCTTTGCGTCAAAGGCCGGCCCACATTCCCGGTAGCCCCGGTCACCACGATCATGTTCAGCTCCTAGTCCGTTGTGCACTACGGCAATTGACGCTAGGAGGCGGGCTTACTTTCCGTAAGAACATACCCAGAGGTAAGCTCCGGACATGGGGGAAGGCGCGCAGCTGACGCAGGCCGAGGCGGGCAATCGATATGAGGTGTTTCACACCGACTGCCCTGCGCGCGACGTGGTCGGCCATGTGACCAGCAGGTGGGGTATCTGGGTGCTGATCTCCTTGCGGAGCAATGACCTTCGGTTTTACGAGCTGCGTGACAGCATCCAGGGCATCAGCGAGAAGATGCTCGCTCAGACACTGCGCGCACTGGTCCAGGACGGCCTGGTCTGGCGGGAGGTCGAGCCGACGACGCCGCCCCAAGTCACCTACGGGCTGACCGAGTTCGGCCAGGACATCAGTGAGCCGCTGACGGACTTGTTCGACCGGATCACACAGCGGCTGCCACTGAGCGGAACGTCCGCCGCGGAGCGGCTGAGCGCAACAGGTCAAGCGAAGCAGCTGACCACCCCAGGCCCTTGACAACTTCACCATCTCTACGACGAACACTGATCGTGACGGCAGAAGGTCCATGCGTACCCACCCAGCAGGGGCCAGTGGCAGGTGTCCCGTCTCATTAGATCTTGCAGAGACAGGGAGGCTGACCTGCGGGGTGACGGTCCGGAGTGCGGCTCAAAGCAAGCAAGGTGGGGCGTCCCGGAAGGGCTGAGGCCGGCGCCGAACGCTCGTCTCATCGATCATTGCGAGAGCGGTGCCTTCTGAGCTGGCCTTCGTCAGGATGGTGAGACGCTCTGGTCCGGGGCTCGCAGTGAAGGTGACAGTGTGTCGGCCAGTCCCGACGGGAGCTGGTAGTTGGGCCGGCTGATGGGTGCGTGCGAACTCAGCCGCGAGCAGAAACGTGCGGGGAGCGACGGGGAACACCGGCAAGCCACCCAGGAACACGCAGGTCAAAACGCGGCCTCTGGCCTGTGGGGATCCCGCGCTGGTCTGTGCAGATTCCCGGTGAACTTCTGGCCGTCGGCTGTCGCTGGTTCGGGTGCTCTGGAGAGGTTCCCGGAGCGCAACCCGTCCGTCAGCTGACGGACGCTCGGGCGCAACCTTCCGGTGTTCTGGCGTGTCCACGTAGTGTGCTGAAGATACGCAGAACATGGCGGACAGCGGCGGCTGCCGCTTTCGCGACCGCCGCTATGGCGGTCGCGACCCCGGCCGCGCACGCCGCCGGAACGACGCTCGTCCTGGACGCCCAGGAGAACTACTACCTCCCCACCGAGGGCGAGGGCCCGAACCTGGACCTCGGCATCACCGCCTCGGGCGGGGACGCCCATGACGTCTCGGTCGCGGTCGACGCGTCGTCCCTCGCCGGGAAGGCGACGATGGTGGTCACGGGGGACTGCGTGAGCACCGGCACCCTGAAGGTGAGGTGCGACGTGGGCCCGCTGTCGGGCAGGGAGTCGATCGACCCGTTCTTCCTGAAGCCCACCGCGGCCGCCAAGGCGGGCGACACCGGTGCCATCACCTACACCGCCACCGCCTCCGACGCGGCCACCGTGACGGGGAAGACGGACGTCCTGGTCGGCGGGCCGAGGCTCGTCCGCCGGCCCTACCCGGCGCTGAAGGGCATCGCGCCCGGCGCCGTCTTCGAGCGCACCCCGGCCTTCGCCAACACCGGCACAGCCCCCGCCGGCAAGGGCGTCATGTTGCTGGTGCAGGACTCAGAAGGCGTCTCTCTCGCCCGTGACCACTCCAACTGCCACTACTCGGACCGGCCCGACGTCGGCGCCTGGTGCCGGTTCGACACCCCGGTCGCGGCCGGCGCGGCCTACGAGACGGACGCGCCGCTGCGCTACACCGCCTCCAAGGACACGATGTACGGCTACAACACCTACGTCGTGTGGCCGGTCGGCGGCACCGCGCCCGCCTCCTTCGACCCGTCCGACTTCCCCGAGACCGGCACCGGCGCGCCGCTCGGCCTGAAGTCCGCCGCCTCCGGCTCCGGATTCACCGGCTCCGGGTACGGCACCTTCGCCACCACCCAGCACGCCGACTACCAGGCGCTCGGTGACACGGTCGAGGGCAAGGTCGGCGAGACGGTGAGCGTCACCGTGGGCGTGCGGAACAACGGGCCGGGCCGGATGGACTTCCAGTGGATGGACGCCGACAACTCCGGCACGTTCGTGGTGACCCCGCCCGCCGGTACCACCATCACCGGCGCCCCCGGTCCCGGCGAGCAGGGCGACCCCGGGCCGCTGTGGAACTGCACACCGGGTAAGGCCGGCGCGAAGAGCTACACCTGCGACATCGGCAGCACGGACTTCCGGCCGGGCGACTCCGTGACCCAGGAGTTCACGGTGCGGATCGACCGGGTCGTCCCCGGCGCGCGGGGCAGCGTGCGGGCGGTGGAGAACCCCGAGTACCCCAATCGTGACGACGACGCGGCGAACGACACCGCGGCGATCGCGGTGAAGGCCACCGGCTCGGCGACGTCCAGCCCGTCGCCCAGCGCCTCCGCGTCCCCGTCGGCCACGGCCAGCGCGAGCCCGTCCGGCTCCGGGGCGGGAACCGGGAGCGGGACGACGACTGGCGGCGGGCTCGCCGCCACGGGCGCGGACGGAGTCCTGCTGCGGGCGGGCACCGCCGCCCTGCTGGTGGCGGGCGGCGCGCTGGTGTTCCTGGCGGCGCGGAGGTCGCGGCCGCAGGGCGGCCGCTGACGCCGCCGCCCCGGCGTGGCAGGGCGTCAGGGGCCGATGAGCTTAAGTCAAGCCCGCCGCCCGCCGCCGGTCACTCGCCCCGGGCGGGTGCCAGTCCACCGGCGGCGGCAGTGTGCCCTGCGCGATTATGTTCGCGTAGACGCTCTCCAGCGCCTGGCTGAGCGGCCCGACAAGCTCGTGCGGCAAGCCGTCGAAGAACAGGCGACGCACGAGTTCCACGTGTCCCAGAGCCGCGGCCTCGAGCACCTTCCGGCCGTGTTGGGTCAGACTCACCTCGGTCACGCGCCGGTCGTTCGCAGACAGGCTGCAGCTCACCAGTTCCCGCTTGGTCATCCGCCGTACGTGGTGTGAGACCCGGCTGCGCTCCCAGCCGATCTGCGCGGCCAGCACCGTGATCGGCATCGGGCCGCCGTCGGCGACGCTCAGGGCCGTCAGGACGTCGTAGTCCGGCAGGGACAGGTCGCTGTCGGACTGCAGCTGGCGATTCATCTCGTAGGTCAGCCGCAGCTGAACCTGGATGTACGCCAGCCAGGCCCGTTGCTGTTCGCCGTCGAGCCACCCGCCCTCGGGCACCGGCGCGCCGCCGTTGGCATTGCGTGACATATCACCTATGCTTTCTGTCTAGCACCACCGTCGAGGCGTGCCGCTCCCACATCATCTCGCGCGGATCGCCAGGAGCAGGAGGTATCCATGCCGTACGCAGCAGTGCTCACCGGATACGGATCGCCCGAGACGCTCGTGTGGTCGGAAGTCGCCCTGCCCGCACCCGGACCCGGTCAGATCAGGATGCGCGTACACGCGGCGGGAGTCGGCCCGACCGACCTGAAGATCCGGCGCGGTGACTTCGAGAGGTCTTCCCACTGCCCGACCCCGCCGTTCTCGGCTTCGAGGCCGCCGGCACCGTCGACGCCCTCGGCCCGGGCGTGACTGGCGTGTCGCTGGGTGACGAGGTCGCCGCCCAGCTGCCCACGCTCGGCGGGTACGGCGAATACGCCCTCGCCTCGGCCTGGACCGTCAAGCCGGCGACCGTCAGCTGGGCCAACGCCGCAGCGCTGCCCGCCTCGGCCGAAGCCGCCGTCGGCGTCCTGCGTCAACTCGGCGTCACTTCCGGCGAGACCCTGCTCGTCCTCGGCGGCGGAGGCTCGGTCGGTGTGATCGCCACCCAGCTGGCCGTATCCCAGGGCCTCACAGTCTTCAGCGCCACCGGGCCGAGCGACGAGCAGTTCGCCAAGGATCTCGGCGCGATCCCGGTCCGCTACGGATCGGCGCTCCTTGCGCAGATGCGCGCGTACGTCGGCAAGGTGGACGCCGTCTTCGATGCCGGAGGCAAGGGCAGTCTGCGCGACGCTGTCGAACTGGCGGGCGGCCCCGCGCGCGTGATCACCCTCGCGGACGAGCACGCGGCCGACTTCGGCGTCGCCCTCTCCGCCCCCACCCCGGACCGCGCCCCCGACGCGGTCGAACAGACCATGCCACTACTCGTTTCCGGGCAACTCCGCCTGCGTGCCCAGCGGCTGCTGCCGATGCGGGACGCCGCGCAGGCGCACGCCCTCCTCGAAGTGGGCACAGCGCACGAAAAGCTCATCCTCACCGCTTAGCGGCCTATCGCAGTGCACTGATCAACCGCGGGAGGAGCCAGATGGAGAGCCCAATCGAGGTAGTGCGCAGGTTTTGCGCGGCGTGGTCGGACAACACTGGGGCCGCCGAACTGGCAGCATTTTTCACCGACGACGCCGTCTACCACAACATCCCGCTGGCGCCGATCACCGGCCGGGAGGCCATCGCCAACACCATCACCTCGTTCATCCGCCCTGGCCCGCCAGGCATTGAGCACATCGAGTTCCGCGTCATCAACATCGCAGCCAACGGACCGATCGTGATGACCGAGCGGGTGGACGTCTTCAAGCTCCCTGACAAATCGTTCGAACTGCCGGTCATGGGGACCTTCGAGGTCACTGACGGCAAGATCAACGCCTGGCGCGACTATTTCGACATGAACCAGTTCACCAGCCGGATGGGATAAGGCTGGACCTCCTCGGCGCTCGAGCTCACATTGAACATCCACCATCTTGAATTCGCTGGTCACGGGGCTGGTGTGTGTGGTGGGTTGTGTACTCGCGCTGGTCGGGGGCGATTGTCTGGCGTCAAGATCGTCTGTCAGCGCGCGATCTCGACGTTGGTCAGTACGAGCAGGGCGCGAAGGAGCGTGGTGGCGTGACGGACGTGCAGGCGGAGCTTGGTGAGGATGCGCCAGTTCTTCAGGTGCGCGAAGGCGTGCTCGCAGACCGCGCGGGCAGACGCGATCAGCTTATTGACCTGCTTCTTCGCAGGGATGAGTGGCTTGGTGCGGACGGCTTTGTAGCCGGTGATGACCACGGGGTTGTCCGGGTCGTCGTCCAGGCCGACGAAGCCGAGGTCACCGATGGCACCCAGCTCGACGGCCCGCAGGCGCTCGACGAGCTTGTTGTAACGGGCGGTGGTGATCTCCGAGGAGCGTCCCGGGCGGGCCGCGGACAGCCACAGCAGCCGGCCCTTGTGATCGGTGAGGGCGAGGAAGAGCAGGCCGTGGGCTTTGTGTTTCCCGCCGTAGTTGCGGCGGTTGTCCGCTCCTGTGCGCCGCCGGGTGCGGATCAGAGTGCCGTCGATCAGGAACGACGTGGCCACCCGTTCGGATGACTTTCTTCAGCGCGCGCTCCAGGCGCTGGGCCCGAGCGGCAAGCAGTTCGATCACTTCCAGGACCCAACGACGTACCGTCGTGGCGGAGATGTGGTTGCCGCCCGCCATGTCGGCAAGCCGCTGGTCATGGCGGAGAACTGCGAGGACGATCGTGGCGATCTTCCCGGCAGGCAGCTTGTGCCACCGGGAGCGGATCTTCTTCAGATGGCCGCGGAGCAGGTCGCCGAGGAAGGTCAGGGTGGCCGTGGACAGCTGCAGACTGGACTGGTAGACAACCGTCTCAGTGTCCCCGGCGGGGCTGGTTTTCTTTGGCATGATCTATCAACTGCCGCCGGGGGCATCGGCGTTACAGCCCGGGCTGTATGCCGTTGCTGGACCACACTCACAGCGTGGTGGTGAACTTCCCGTCGGCCAGCTTGCGCAGCCAGCCCCGCTCGGCCAGCCGGTTCAGCTTCGAGCGCATCGCCTCCGAGCGGGCCGGCTCTTCGGACATCCCCAGCTCACCGCAGACCTGCTTGACCATGACTGGCGTATCCGCCCGTCGCACCACGTCCATGATCCGCTGGTAGTCCACAGGCAGTACCGTCTCGTCTGTGTTGCGCTCGCGCTACGGCACCAGCAGCACCGCGCGGCCCGCGGCCTGGCTGGCACCCCCAGGCGTCGTCCTCGTTTCGGCGTGCAGCTGCTCGGCCAGCCGACGCGCGACCCGCTCGGCGACGGTGAGTTCCTCGAGCTCGTCGCGCACCTCTTGAAGCTGCTGGCTCAACTTCTCTGCCTGCAGTTCCAGTTCGGCCCTGCGGGCCGTGATCAGCCCATGAAGGTCCGGTTCCGTATCCCTGGCCACCTGACGCACCTCCCGCCGGATCGTACGGACAGGTACCTCGCTCACGCCGGGAAATCCGCGGATCCCTGGTCACCGAAACGGCAGACTCCGCGGGAGTTCTGCGCGGCGTTCGCCGGACTTGAAGACTGGGCGTACCGGAGGGCCAGACGTTCCTGACCAGCCCGGACGGCGAGTACGACGTCCTGTTGAGACGTGGGCGGGCCGGCCCGGAGCATCTGCTCTGGGCCGGCCCGCCCACGCAATATCAGCTTGCGGCGGGGACCGGGTCGCGGGTTGGTTCGGGCATCGCCTCGGGTGCGGGCGTCTGCTTCGGATCGGGCTCGACTGTCACCGCAGAGGGAGCGGAGGCAGGGGTGTAGGGAATGTCGCCGCGCAGGACGGCTCTGGCGCGGTCCTCGTCGAGTTCGCCCTCCCAGCGGGCGACGGCCAGGGTGGCGACGCCGTTGCCGACCAGGCTGGTCAGGGCGCGGGCTTCGGACATGAACCGGTCGACGCCGAAGATCAGCGCGAGGGCGGCGACGGGGACGTGCGGGACGGCGCTGAGGGTGGCGGCCAGGGCGATGAAGCCGGAGCCGGTGACGCCTGCGGCGCCCTTGGAGGTGAGCAGCATGACGGCGAGCATGGCCAGCTGCTGGGTGAGGCTGAGGTGGATACCGAGGGCCTGGGCGAGGAAGACCGAGCCCATGGTCAGGTAGATGGCGGTGCCGTCGAGGTTGAAGGAGTACCCGGCGGGCAGCGTGATGCCGACGACCGGTTTCGAGGCCCCCGCGTGCTGGAGCTTGGCCATCATGCGCGGCAGGACGGGCTCGGTGGAGGAGGTGCCCAGGACGATCAGCAGTTCTTCCTTGATGTAGCGCAGGAAGGGCAGCAGCCGCAGTCCGTTCAGGCGCATCACGGTCCCGAGGACGACCAGGACGAAAAGGAGGGCGGTGAGCCAGAACGAGCCGACCAGGAGGGCCAGGTGGCGCAGGGTGCCCAGGCCGTAGTGGCCGATGGTGAAGGCCATCGAGCCGAACGCGCCGATGGGGGCCAGCCGCATGATCCAGCGGATGAGCGTGAACAGGACCGTGGAGAACTTCTCAACGCCCCGGGCGATGCTCAGGCCGGCCTCTCCGCTGGCGTGCAGGCCGAAGCCGAACAGCACCGACACCAGCAGCACCGGCAGGATCTCGTTGCCGGTCAGGGCGCTGACCAGGGTGGCCGGGATGATGGCAAGGAGGAACGCGGCGAAGCCCTCGTGGGCCGTGGTCGCCTCCGGCGGCAGGCCCTTGGCGGACAGGGTCGAGAGGTCGATGTGCAGACCGCTGCCCGGCTGGACGAGGTTGACGACGACCAGGCCGATCACCATGGCCACGGTGGTCAGCACCTCGAAGTAGACCAGAGCCTTCAGGCTCACGCGGCCGACCGCGCGGGCGTTGCCCATGGAGGCGATGCCGTGGACGACCGTGCAGAAGATGATCGGCGCGATGAACATCTTCACCAGCGCGATGAAGCCGTCGCCGAGCGGCTTGAGGTCGGAGCCGACGGACGGCCACAGCCCGCCCACGGCGGCGCCGAGGAGGACGGCGATCAGGCACTGGACGTACAGGTGGGACAGCATCCGGCGGATGCGGCCTGGTGGTGCGGTGACGGTACCCGGGGCGGCGTCGTTGCGGCTCATGCGGGGCGTCCTTCCAGGACGGGAACGAGGAGTTCGGCTCGGGCGATACGCCGGGCGGCGCGGTGCAGCAGCACCGTGGGGGACGCGCTGTCCGGTGCGGGGACGGCTTGGGTGGTGACCACGCCGGCGGGGGTGCCCAGGCGCAGCGTGCCGTCGGCGGTCTGCCGGGCGACGCGGTGGGCGAGGGTGCCAGGGGTGGCGGCTGCCGTGGCCAGGGCCACGGCGGAGGTCAGGCCGATCGCCGGGTGCGGCGCGTGCATGGAGACCATGCGCACGGCCAGGTCGTACTCGTCCTGGTTGACGAGGGTGCCCTGTGTGGTGCGATAGGGGGCGGGGCGGGCGACGATGCCCACTTTCGGCACCGCGTGGCTGGCCGGATCGCCCTCGTGGGCCAGGCCCATGGCCAGCGCTGCCTGGCGGCGCAGCAGTGTCAGCGAGGGCACTGCGGTGGCGAACGCGGTGAGGGATTCCGTGCCGTCGAGGCCGAACGCCTTGGCCTCGAACAAAGCGGCCGGCGCGCCGGCGTCGACCAGGGATGCCTCGACGGGGCCGTCCGGGCCGGTCAGCTCGTCCAGTGCCCGGCCGGTCGGCAGAGCGCGGCCGGTCGTCGAGCCCGCCGGGTCCTGAAACCCGAGCAGGACCGGCACGCCCGGCGCCGAGGTACCCGGCACCACGGCCGTGCCCTCCTCCGGGGCCACGCCCGAGGGGGTGGGGATCGTGCCGGTGAGGCGGGCCCCGGTGTTGATGTTGAGCATGCGGACGGTGGTGGTGTCCGACGCGATCGGCACGAGATCGTGGTGGACGGCGTACAGGGCCACGGCGGTGGCGCAGTTGCCGCAGTTGCTGGCCCACTCCACGCGCTCGTCGCCGATTCCGACCTGGGCGAAGGCGTACTCGACATCCACACCGGGTTGGGTCGACGCCTGTACGACGGCGGCCTTGGAGGTGGTGGAGGAGGCGCCGCCCACGCCGTCGATCTGACGGGGGTCGGCGGCGTTGAAGGCGGCGAGCAGGAGGGCATCGACGTCCACGCCCGTGGCGGCCACGTCGCGGTGGTCGAAGATCCAGCACTTGCTGGTTCCTCCGCGGATCATCTCGCCCTGCAGACGCAGCACAACTGACTCCTCACAGCCATGGAAGGGGAAGTCCACCGGCGGTCTCGCCGTGCGTGGTGTCCTCCACGGTGGGTTACGGCAGCGTGAAGTACAATCTCGGAAATCTGCATGGCTATTAAGGTGAAGTGAACGCTGGAGGTGGCGGCATGCTCGACGTCCGGCGGATCCTGCTGTTCACGGAGGTCGCCCGGCGCGGCTCGGTGACCGCGACAGCCCGCGCCCTCAACTACACCCCGTCAGCGGTATCGCAGCAGATCAGCCGCCTGGAAACAGAGGCAGGCCAGCCCCTGCTGGAACGCCACGCCCGGGGTGTCACCCTCACTGACGCCGGACGGGCGCTGGCCGAACGAGGGCAACGGATCGAACGCGAACTGCAGGCCGCGGAAAACGAACTCGCCGACTACGCCGGCCTGCGCGCAGGCACGCTGCGCATCGGCACCTTCCCCACCGTCGGCGCCTCGCTCCTCCCGCAGGCCGTGATCGCCTTCCGCGACGCCCACCCCGACGTACGGCTGACCGTCCGCAGCGCCCGCATCGCCGGACTCTGGACGATGCTGGAGAACCGGGAGATCGAAATGTCGCTGATGTGGGACTACGACTGGAGCCGAATCGACCGGGAGGACATCGTCGTCACCCCACTCCTCGATGACCCGCCGGCCCTTCTCATCAGCGGCCACCATCCACTCGCCGGCCGTAACGCCGCCTCACTCGCCGACTTCGCAGACGACCCCTGGATCACCCGCGCCGACCATCACCCGGTGGCCGAAGCCCTCGTCCGCGGCTGCCGCGCCGTCGGCTTCGAGCCCCACATCGCCTACGAGGCCCACGACTACCAGGAAGCCCAGGCCATGGTCGCCGCCGGCATCGGCGTCGCCCTCGCCCCCACCCTGGCCCTGGAGGGCATCCGACCCGGCATCAACGCCCTGCCCCTCCAGCCGCCGGCCCCCATCCGCCGCATCCTCCTCGTTCGCATGGCCGACCACTCGCTCACCCCCGCCGCCCTCACCTTCGCCGGACTCCTTCGCGATACCGCCGCAGCCCGAACAACCTGACAGTGACACCGAAGCCCACCGGTCATGGAACCGCCGCGAATCCAGGCCCCGCACTTCGGTGTTGGACGTGGGCAACGGGCGGCGCCAAGCAACCCTGGCCATACGTTGGGTTCGTGATCCGGAAGGAGGACAGGCTCCGAGGTGAGCGTGGCGTGCGTCGGCTCCGGAAGTGACAGGCCGAGGGCATGATCGATGTCTTCCACTGCGGGGTGGGGGCGGTGCGCCCGGTCAGCGGCTCCGGGGCAGCGCCTTGTCCGGGTGCGCGGCGTGCACGGTACTTGACGGCGGTCTTGGGATGGCCCACCTGAAGAACTGGCGCATCCTCACCAAGCTCCGCCTGCACGTCCGTCACGCCACCACGCTCCTTCGCGCCCTGCTCGTACTGACCAACATCGAGATCGCGCGCTGACAGACGATCTTGACGCCAGACAATCGCCCCCGACCAGCGCGAGTACACAACCCACCACACACACCAGCCCCGTGACCAGCGAATTCAAGATGGCAGATCCTCATTGAGGTTTTTCATCCTGATTTCGCAGGTGGGATGGGGCGGCCTGGGTTCGGTTCGGCCCCGGCCGACCACGCTGCAGGCCCGACCAGGTCATCGCGGACAAGGCCTACAGCTCCCGCGGCTTCCGCGCCTACCTGCGCCGACGCGGCATCGCACACACCATCCCGGAGAAAGCCGACCAGCGACAACACCGGCACAACCTCGGCCGTCGGGGCGGACGGCCACGGGCATTCGACCAACAGGTCTACCGACAACGCAACATGGTGGAACGCTGCTTCAACCGCCTCAAGGGCTTCCGCGGAATCGCCACCCGGTACGACAAGCCCGCCACCTCCTGCGAAGCAGCGGTCAGCCTCGCGTCATTCCTGCTCTAGGCAAGATCCGTTTGAAGACGGTCCCTAGCTAGTGGCCCGTGCCGGAGTCTCGTCGTCTTCGGTGCGCCTGCGTGCGTGCTTCTGGACCACGTTCCGTCCGGACCGTGAGTAAGATCACAACCTAATTCGAGGGGCCCCTCATGTTAGCCTGGACGCATGAGTCACCAGCACGTCCTGCCCGCGCCTCAGGCGCCGGCCAAGGCGCTGCGCCGTGATGCGCAGCGCAACAGGGATGCGATCGTGGCCGCTGCCCGCAAGGCCTTCGCCGAGCAGGGGCTGGACGCTTCCCTGGAGGGTGTTGCCCGCGAGGCGGGCGTCGCGATCGGCACGGTCTACCGTCACTTCCCCAGCCGGCTCGACCTGGTCGAAGAGCTTTTCACTGCGAAGTTCACGGATCTGCTGGCCGCGGCTGAAGAGGCTGTGGCCATGGACGACGCGTGGGAAGGGTTCTGCCACTACCTGGAAAAGTTCTGTGAACTGCAGGCCTGTGACCGCGCCTTCAATGACCTGGTCTCGGCTCGCCTGCCGGTCCATGCGCTCGGCAGGGGAATGTTCGAGCGTTCGAAGGAACGGCTTGCTCAGATCTTCCGCAACGCCCAGGAGCAGGGCGTCCTGCGTGACGATGTCACTCCGGAGGACATCGCTTTCGTGATCTGGTCCCAGATGGGGATCATCCAGGCCACCCGTGCTGTCGCCCCCAACGCCTGGCGCCGCCACCTGCACCTGCTGCTCGACGGGTTCCGTGCCCAGTGTGCCCATGAGCTGCCGGAGCCTCCGCTGACCGCCCGGCAGGTCGACCAGACCCTCAGCACTCTCGAGTGTCCCGAAGAGGAGTGCCGCGAGTGCCGCGAGGAGGCATGAGCCGCGGCTGACCGACGTCGGGCAACGGGACATACAACGTTGGGTGACGCGGCATAGAGCGGGGCATGCGGCGGGCCCGGTGCCGCGGTCGGCATCCGGGCCCTCAGTTCTGCGAGGGGCGTCACTGTTCAGGGGGTGGCGTTCAGTTTTCCGCCATCAGCTGTGCCAGCTTGGCGTCCAGGTCGAGTCGGCTGGATTCGGTCCCCGGCGGTACCACGGACCACGTTTCGCGCAGGAAGGATTCCACGCCCTGTGCGGGGAACTCGAGCAGGGCCGATCCCGCAGGAGAACGAAGAACCATGCTCACCACATCGCGTCCCGAGCGGCCGGTCGGCCACATGTGCACGTCTCCGTGCCCGGTGTGCTCGCTCAGAGCCTGAGCCAGCATGTCGCGACTGAGGAGCCACTCGACCGTTCCGCTCTGGTCCGGGGTGTGGAAGACGGCACGCACCGCATAGGGATCATCCGCGTCGTACTGCAGTGCTGCACGTATCGACACCGACAGGTCGTGCGACAAGACGAGCTGCACGGTCAGCTTGTGTGCCACGGTTCTGACCGATCTCACTGTTCCTCACTTCCTCGTTCCCGCTCGCCCGGCACTGCGATCGCTCCCCGCGTGCTTCGAGGCGCGGGAGTGGCGGTACCGCCGGCGCAACCAGTAGCGCCGGTGGACGGGGGCAGCCCACCCGGTTCCCGCGTGTTGTCCCTGTTCGGCCGGGGGGCGATTTCACCGGCTCGAGCTCGATTTCGGCTCGGCGAGCGGTCGGTTTGACGAGTCGCAACGGCGCAACCCAAAGCCACGTCGTTGCGGCCGGTCAAACCGACCGTGCCGGCCTGCGGCCGCATCAGCGCTGGTTCGCGTACCACGCGACCTGGTCCAGCTGCCAGCGCTCGGCGCTGACGCGGTACGTGGTCGCCTCGTTCCAGCGGTACCCGTCCCAGACGTACACGTGGCTACCGTTCCAGCGGTACCCGTCCCAGACGTACGCGTGGCTACCGTTCCAGCGCTCTTCCCCGTAGTGGCCCTGGCGGTCGTCGTTCGTGTACCAGCCGCGGGGTGCGCCCCAGCGGTCGTCCTGTGCCTCGTGGTGGGCGCTCTGGTATCGGTCCGCGCGGTCGCCGCTGGTGGCGAAGGCGGTGATCGCGGACTGCGTGTGCTCCCCGGGCGCCGAGGTCGTCGCCGCTGACGCCGTGCCGCTGACTCCGAGAAGGGCTCCGCCTGCCAGCGCCGTAGAAGCGACAGCGGTCGAGACGCGCTTGATCCACTTGTTCATGGTCATCTCCTTGTGATGTGCCGCGATTCCGTTCACCGGGCGGCCGTCCTGTCGGTGATCCGGGGAATCCGGATCGGCCGGTGCCGAACTGTGAGGATCATCCGGAGGGGGCCCTCATGTTCGACGTTGCTCAGCGTACTCGAGGGGGGCCTCATGTTTGCGGTGAGGCTCATCACAGCACGTCGGAGGGGTCGACTGGCACCAGCAGGGCGAGGGCGGCCGAGGCGGCGGGCGCCCGGTCTGACCCGCATGAACGGGCATCCGGGACCCGGGGCGCCGACGCCAAGCTCGCGCTGGGAGCCGCCGGGATCAGGTGCCGCCTGCGCCGCGACCAGCGCGCAGTTGGGTCTCGGTGGCGGCGGTGGACTCAACGAGTGCGGCGGCGCTGGCAGCAACTGCTGGTCACGGTGTCCTCGAAGGTGGTGGGCAGCCCGGCTGCGTGGATGGGCAGCGCCGTGGCGGCGGCCCTGGAGTACGCGTTGAGCCCGCCGGGACGCCGCGCGATGTGCCTGGCCAGGGTGCGACGGAACCGCTCGGTGCCGACGGCGCCGTGCGGGTCTTCAGGGACCACTTCGTGGGGGCGGCCGGATCGGACGGCCAGATCAGATGCCCAGGTGATGAAGTCCTCGATCCGCCGGTTCATCGTTGGCCGGTTCAGCGCTCCCTGGTAGGTCCGGTGCTTGGGGAAGTCATGGGCGGTGGCACCGAAGAGGTCACGTGGCCTCGGGAAGGAAAGCGGTCCGTGCGAGGGTTCCCGGCAGGGGGCCCAGCCGACGGGACGGGGGAGGGCGGGCGCTCCGTGGAGGGGGATGTGAACGTGCCTATGTCCGATGTCAATTGACGTCCTTACCGCGTGCGCCAGGTACCCGGCTGGTTCTTCCGTCTCCGCGATGCGGGCGGAAATCGGGCGGCGCCGGGTGTGTCGTACGGGTCAGACTGGCGCGCATGGAGGACGAGATCGCCCGTACGGTGGCCCAACTGGACGCGGAGTCAACCGAGGTGGCCGAGGAGGCGCAGCACACACTCATCGCCCTGGGGCCACAGGTGCTGGAGCCGCTGATCGCGGCGGCTCCGGCGCTCAATCCGTTCGGGCAGTTGTGCGCCGTGGAGGTGTTCACCGCGCTGGGCGACTCGCGCCCCGCCGACACCTTGATCGGCATGCTGGGCAGCGAGAGCGCGACCGTCCGGCAGTGGGCCGCCGAGGCCCTGGCCGACCTGGGCGTCCAGCGTGCCGTACCACGCCTGTGGCAGACGTACGACGCGTTCCTGCGGCGCGGGGAGGCGCTCGACGACAGTGAGGGCGAGGGGCTGCGCTGGGCGCTCACCGAACTGGGTGCCCGCGAGACCGTCCTCCCGCGGCGGTCCGCTGCGCTGTGCGACACGGGCGGCGCACCGAAGGGTCTCTGGCCGGTGGAACATCTGCCAGAGGTGATCCGGGACCTCGCCGACCACGGGCAGGCGGTGCTGTACTTCCAGGTCTGGGAGGTCACGTTCGACGGCGGACGTCGCGGCGTCCGCGGGCCGGGCATCGACTGGACCGTGGACCGTGACCGCCCCTGGTCCGGGTGTGTCGCCTCTTGCCGCGACTGGGCGCTGCTGGCGGCGGAGGCGGTGGACATGGCACCTGGTCGGGTGGTGACGATCTCCTGGATCGACGCGGCGGATCTCCGCGTCGACAGTTCGCGGGAGTCGCTGGCGGCTGGTCAGCCCGGAAATCGGCCCTGGAATTCGGCCACTTGACCGCACCGCTCGGGACTGAGCATTCCGATCCTGTGCATGGCGCGCTTGGGTCGGTGAAGTCGACGGGCAGGGTCCCCAAGGCACTTGGCCTGCGGAGAATCGAGAGCAACCCTGGAGCGGTCTCATGGAGATCACATGGCGTCGAATCGAGGAACAGGACTTTCCTCTGCTGCGAAAGTGGCTCCAGCAACCCCACGTGAAGCGTTGGTGGAATCACGAGACCACGGCGGAAGCGGTGGTACGCGATTTCGGCCCCGCGGTGCGCGGCGAGGAGCCTTCGGAGGATCTCCTCGCCCTGCTCTACGGTCGGCCGGTGGGTCTCGTGCAGCGGGCACGCCTGCGCGACTACCCCGAGTACTTGGCCGAGTTGGCGGCCCTCGTTCCCGTTCCTGACGGCGCTATGACCATCGACTACCTGATCGGTGATCCCCGCCAGACCGGGCAGGGCATTGGCACGGCCGTCATCCGTTCCGTCGTCTCGCGAACCTGGGCCGAACACCCGGCCGCCCCGTGTGTTCTCGTCCCGGTGGTGGCAGCCAATCGTCGTTCGTGGCGGGCGCTCGAACGAGCGGGGCTGAGCCGGGTCGGGGTGGGGAACCTGGAGCCGGACAACCCGGGCGATGACCGGACCCACTACCTCTATCGTGTCGACCGGCAGGACGGCTGACCGACCGTCTCACCGCCGGCACCGGTCGCCGCCTTGCCCGTTCACCCAGGTCCTTGGTTCCCTGACTGCCGGGGAGGCGAGTGTGTCTTTCAGGCTGACCGGCTCATGACGGTCTCACGGTCGATGCGGCACAGTTTCTCGGGGTTGCGTACGGCTTGGAGTCCAGTGACGAGGCTGTTGTCGATGTGTACGGTCAGGACGCTCTCGGTCTCTCCACCCGGACGGATGATCAGAGCGGGGTGTCCGTCGGCCTGCACCGGCTGCAGTTCGCGGGCGGCTTCCGGGTGCCTCCGTTGGTCGACGACTACCGACTGTCGATGCGCTGACCTGTGCTACTCGGCCGGGTCTTCCTCGGCGTGCCGTACCGCGCGCTTCACGGTCTGCTCCAACTGGTGCCGCGACATGGTCACGCCGTCGCGCCCCACGTAATCAGTCACCGCGGCCTGGAAGGCTGCGGCCGCCTTGCGTCACTTTTCGCGCTGCGCTTCGTATGTGTCGCCGTCGAGACCGGCGGGTTTCGCGCGGGAGGAACAGCATCACCGGCGGGTCTTCTGCGGGCCCCGGCTGTGCCAGGCCCCTGACCGTTCTCACTGCGGGGGAGGGGAATCCTCCGATCGTTTGGGGCGGGAGCTCATCGTCGAGCCGTACTGCACTGCGGACGGCGCCGAAGGCTCCCAGGCCCGGTGGCTGGGCGCCGCGGCCGCGGCGCCGTCCTTTCCGCCCGAGAACAGCGAACTGCACCACCTGCTGGTGGAAGCAGCTGTCAGCGTTCTGAGGGCGTGTGGCCGGAGACCCGGGTTGGGGAGGGGCGCCCGCCGGGGGGGGGGGGGTGTAGCCCTCTCGCAGCCCCCGCGAGCGAAGGCGGGCGGGGGACGTCCCCAACCCGGGTCTCCGGCCACCGTGGACCGGGTTGCCGCATCTACATCGAGGTCCTGGCGGACGTCGCCACAGACGGAGTCGAAGTCACGGTCGTACGGGACGACCAGCCAAGTTGCGCCTCCCGTATCGCGCGACCCTCGCTGCCGGCCGCAGGCGCCTGAGCTCTTAGTACAGCCCGCAGGGGTGCTTGTGGCGCAACGGCACCTGTCTCACAGTCCTTGTGTCTGCCGCCCTTCGAGTTCCCGCCTGGCGGCAAGCGCCTTCGCCCGCACCTTGGCCCGGTAGGGGTTCACGGCACCCAGGGCCGTCGCCACTGCCTCTGCCTCGTCCAGCAGTGCCAGCTGCTGCTCGGGCAGCTCCCGAACCAGCGGTGACGCGCTGGCCTCCACCAGCACGTACGCCAGCTTCGATCCGTACACCTCCGGCTCGACCTGGGTCAGCAGGCGGTAGATCCGCACCCCCTCGGTGCCGCGCACCACCCGCCGGTTGGCACTGAGCAACTGGACCCTCGCCCGCATGACCATGTCCTGATCCATCGATCCCCCTCCGTTCCCTCACCCCCACCTGCACCCGTCCCACGACGAGACAGCACGACGAACGCGTCGACACCCGAGAACGGATGCCGACACGGACGTCGGAGAGTGGATGACGACGAGTCTGCGGGCAGGCCACCACTCCGGACAAGCCTGAACGGACGTGCGCTCCGTCCTACCGCACACCACGCCCGAGCAGGCATGATGGACCTGACACTCACTCAAGCCCCCGGTCCACTCTGCCCTGTTCCTGGGTGCCGGCGCCGCCGCCTTCGGCCTCTTCGAGGTGTTCAGCGCCCTGCACCCGCTGTTGGGTGACCGCCCCGGCCGGGACGGTCACCGGCTGCTCACCGAGTGCGGCAACGTGGCGAGGTACTGAGAGGTCAGGAGGCTGGCCGGTAGGTGGCGGCCGGACCGATCGCGCCACGCCCGAACCGCTCCCGGATCCGGTCGGCCGTCGCCTCGGCAGTGAGCCGTGCCTGCCGCGCGGCGTCGAGGCTGAGCTACTCGGCGACCTGGCCGCCGTCGACCAGGTCCTCGGCGCGCAGCACGAGCCCGGTCAGCCGGCCGCGCTGGAAGCCTGCGGAGTCCATGAGCTGGTAGCTGAGCCGGCGCAGGTCGTGTCGGTGAGCTGGGAGACGAGGAAGGCGGCGATGTCGGCGCGGGGCATGGCGGAGCCGATGGTGTCGTGGCCGAGGAAGCCGGACCTGATGCGGGCCGGTGGCGGGTTTGCCGGTGAGGGTCAGGGGGTGAGAGGGCGGACGGTGGGGGCCCAGCCGTCGGCGACGAACTTGTGGCCCCAGGCTTCGGAGGTGGAGGGGTTGGTCTGCACGAAGCTGTCGTCCAGGAGTTCGCCGCCGGCGCCGAACTCGAGGTCGAAGCCGGTGGGGGTGCGCATGTAGAAGGAGATGAGGGTGTCGGACATGTGCCGCCCCAGGGTGACCGTGACGGGCAGCTCGCGCTCCTGCACCAGGTCCCAGGCGCGGCCGACGTCATCGAGGTGGGTGGACTCGATCGCCAGGTGCTGGACCCCCTTCTTGCCCGGTACGCCGACATAAGCCTGGCAGTGGGTGCGGGGGTTGCACCGGTAGAACTGCGGGCCGGAGACGCTGCCGTCCGGGAGGGTGGCGGTCCAGCCGCCGAACAGTTCCATGCCCAGCACGTCGGTGACGAACTCCTCCAGCTCGGGCGTGATTTCGGGCACGACGAACACCACGTGCCCGACCCCGTCCACTCCGCCGACGAAGGAGGCCAGCGGGGTCAGGACGGGGGCGTTGCCGGCGGCCGCGGGCAGGATCAGCCCGAGCGCGGCGGCGAACTCCACGACGCCGATGAAGCGGACGGTGGCGGGCGAGAAGGCGGCCACCCAGGGCAGCTTGCCGACGAGCTTGTCCTTGGGCTGGGTGGACTTCATGGCGCCGTCGGTGTAGGCCTTCTTGGTCCGGTCCGTGCCGCGCCCTATTTCGTCGAGTAGGGCGGCGGAGGGGCAGCCGTCGTCGGGGCTGTCGCGGTGTTGGGCGGACAGGTACCACCGCACGATCTGTTCGAGTCCGGCGCGACCGGGTGCCGCGTGCGCGACGATGTTCGCGTTCTGTGCCTGCAGTTGGTCGGCGACCGCGATGGCCACGAGGTCGTCCTTGGATGTGAAGTGGGTGTAGAAGGCGCCGTTGGTCAGGCCCGCGTCCTTCATGAGTGTCGAGATGCCCGAGCCGTCGATGCCGTCCCGCTTGAATCGGCGGCCGGCTGTCTCGATGATCCGCTGCCTTGTCGCCTGCCTGTGCTCACTCCTGTATCGCACCACGCGCTCCTTCGCTCGCCGGAAGGGCCGCTCGCCCCTCCGCCCGGCTCCCTCACCGTATGGTATTGCGAACGTAATTCAATGATTGCAGGGTGTCGGCGGTCGCTCGGCTGATGGCGGGGTGTCATCAGGCAGCCCCGCGCCCACCGCCTGTGGCGGGCCGCCCTGTTGCGGATCCCGGCTCATCCCGACGGCGCGCGGTGGACCTCCCGTTGCCGCAAGGGCCCACTTGCACCCCACGGTCTTCCGTGCATAGTATTACGACCATAATTTCATTGCCTCGCCCCGAGGGTGCCGCCCTCGAGCTCGGCAAAGGGGATTTCGTGGTGACCGGTATGAGTCGGGAGACGTCCGCGTCACTCATCGCGACGGCTGATCTTCCTCGAGTTCGAAGTAACCGGTGACGCTCAGGCCGACAACCTGGTCGAGCAGGTGATCGAGCGCTTCGGGCAGACCGACGGCCTGGTCGACAACGCCGGCTCAGCACGTCGGGTGCTGGCACGGACAACTCCGTCCCCCAGTCCCCGCACGTCTTTGGTGTGCTGCGCGAGCAGACCCGCGAGATCTCACGGACACCCGCCAACAAGAGAAGGACATCATGAGCACGTATCTGGCAGACAAGGCCGAGGGCCTCACCGTCGAAGGTCCCTCCGCGACGTTCACCTACCGCCGGATGGGTTCGCAGGGCGGCGTCCCGCTGGTCCTGCTGAACCGCTTCCGCGGCACCATCGACTGGTGGGACCCGGAGTTCCTGGACTACCTGGCCGCCGACCACGACGTGATCGTGTTCGACAACGTCGGCGTCGGTTACACCGACGGCGAGCCGCGCGACTCCCTCGAAGGATTCGCCGAGGGAGCCATCGAGTTCATCGACGCACTCGGCCTCGCGCAGGCCGACCTTCTCGGCTGGTCCCTGGGCGGCATCGTGGCCCAGCGTGTGGCCCTGCGACGTCCCGAGCTGGTCCGCAAGCTCATCGTGGCGGGCAGTGGCCCGGCCGGCTGGGTGCCCGGCGCTCCGGACTTCAGCGAGAAGGTCCTGGGCATCATGAACAAGCCCGATGCCGACCGGGATGACATCCTGTACCTGTTCTACCCCGAGACGGATGCGGCCCGCGCCGCTGGGCTCGACCACTTCGACCACATCTCGACCCGGCTCGCCGAGGGCGGCCCCGCGATCTCCGAGAAGGCGGCGCAGGGCATGCTCACCGCAGTGGGCGCTCTCCTGGCGGTCCCCTTCGACCAGGTGGTGGCGGAACTGGAGGCCATCAAGCAGCCCGTCCTCTACGCCAACGGCCTGCACGACGTGATGATCCCCGCCCACAACTCCTACGTCGCGGTCCAGCACCTCGACAACGCCACCCTCGTGCTCTACACCGGCGCCGGCCACGCCTTCCTCTTCCAGTACGCCAAGGCCTTCACCAAGCAGGTGGCCGACTTCCTCGCCGCCTGACCACGCCGGCCGTGCCACCGGCCCCGAACCATGCAGGTCGATGGCCGGTGGCTCGTCGCGCGGGCGTCGCCTCCCACCGTGTGAGGCGGCGCCCGCGCGCACGCCGAACGTCACCATCACGAAGCCCGGCCGGCAGTCAGTGCTTCCCGGTGACGCGACCTCGTGGAGATTGCCCATACTCAAACATGGCTGTCATGCGCGGCCCGCGTCCGCCGTGAGAGCCGAACCGTCGAAGCCGTCTTCCTGAACCGGCGGCCGGCCATGCCGGTGATCCACCGCATCGTCGCCGGCCTGTGCTCCTTCCCGTACCGCATCACACGCGCCCCCGATTCGCCTGCACGCCTCGACACTGCCCACCCCGGCCGCCAGAAGGCGCCAGTACTCGGCCTTGAGCTCCAGCCTGCGCTTGCGTCCCCGCCTCGCCATCAACACACCTCTAATGATCAAGGAATGTTGCGACAAGCGTTAGAACCCAAGGACCGATAGGGGGTCACGGTTCAAGGAACGGCGACACATGGACGCCGTCGGCGACCGCGTACGGCCGCGCCCTCGATAGCCCGCAGCACAGGCCAACCATGCCCGCTCGAACCGAAAGAGGCCGGAGTCGCCCGGATCTGCCCACTCACCGCACCTGGGTACGCATCGGGGAGTACGCCACAGTGCGCGCCCTCAGGACAGGGGCCGCCCGCACATCAACACGCGTGCCCATGCCACGGCATTTTCGTTCAGCGCGTCGGCTTGCGCACTAATAGAAGTACGGTCACAACTTTAATTGTTGACGTGATGCTGAGGGATTCGACCGCATACGGTTCTCGCTCCCACGGCCTTCGATCGTCGACCCGCAGACTGCAGCCGCCGTCGCGAGACCCGGGCAACTGCTCTGCGACGTCCCCTCCAGGGAAAAGGGGACGTCGCATGCTGCAGAAACCCGACGCCGAAGGGCGCGACCGTGAATGACGCACAAGGACTACGAGGCGACGTGGTGACGTCGTACAAGGACGCGCCGACCCGCACCGCACCGCCGGGGGAGTGACCTTCGTCTACCGCGAGCTCGGTCCCCAGTCCGGCGTCCCGGTGGTCCTTCTCACCCACCTCGCCGCGGTCCTCGACAAATGGGACCCCCGGGCCGTCGATGGCATCGCCGCCAGGCGCCGGGTCATCACGTTCGACAACAGGGGCGTCGGCGCTTCCACCGGCTCGACGCCGCGCACCATCGAGGCGATGGCGAAGGATGCCGTCACCTTCATCCGGGCGCTCGGGCTCGAGTACGTCGATCTCCACGGCTTCTCGATGGGCGGCATGATCGCCCAGGTGATCGCGCAGACCGAACCGGACCTCGTCCGCCAGCTGATTCTCACGGGGACCGGTCCTGCGGGCGGTGAGGGCATCAAGGACGTGACCCGGTTGTCCCATCTCGAGACGGTCCGAGGACTGATCACCCTTCAGGACCCGAAGCAGTTCCTCTTCTTCACCCGCACTGCGGGCGGGCGTCGGGCCGGCAAGAAGTTCCTGGCCCGTCTGAAGGAGCGCACACAGGACCGCGTCAAGGTGAGGTCCCTCAGCGCGTACGGTGCCCAGCTCAAGACCATTCACCGGTGGGGGCTGGAGCAGCCCCAGGATCTCTCCGTCATCCACCACCCCGTGCTCGTCGCAAACGGTGAGAGCGACAGGATGGTGCCGGCGAAGAACTCGGCCGACCTGGTGCGCCGGCTGCCGAACGGCGAGTTGGTGATCTACCCCGACGCAGGCCACGGCGGCATCTTCCAGTTCCACCGGCAGTTCGTGGAGTCGGCTCTCGAGTTCCTCGAGCGGCAGTAGGCGCGGAGTGCGGTCGTCGCTCGAACCGAGGACGTCGCCTCAGAGCCGTGACGCCCTTGGGCCTTGTGGTGCGGGCGGTTGTGCTCCTCCCTCCGAGTCGGCAGTTCGGCCTGGCGGCGCTCGCCACGGTGCGCGATGAGCAGGCCGGCGTCCGCGACGATTGGGGTTCCGCTGACGGCGTCCTTCGTGTCGAACTCCCACGCCCTGCACTCGTTGCCCTCGCCACACCTGTCTCTGGGCTGGTCGACGCAAGGCGCGGGTGCTGAAGCCCTCCGGGCGACTGTGTGGGTGGCCGTGAGCCGTCATGCCCGGGGTGCACGGGAACGTCGCCGAGTCCGGGCTCGACGTCCTCACCCCTGGCGCGGCGGAGGCGGACAGCCACCCAGCCGCGGATTGACTGCCGTCCTCAGTGCACGAACGTGAGGGCGTTCTCAATTCCCTGCTCAAGGACCTCGTCGGCGAACTTCCGGTCGGAGAGCGCGCGGGACAGTTGCAACGTTCCCACCATCATGGTGAAGAGTCCGATGGCCTTACCGCGAGCGGACCGCGGGTCCTCAGGTGCCAGGCGGGCGGCGATCTCTTCCACGATGGCCCTCGCGCCATCGGTGTAGGCCTGCTTGGTCCCGTCCCCGCAGCGGCCGATCTCGTCGAGCAGGGCGGCGGAGGGGCATCCGACGCCGGGGTGGTCCCGGTGCTCGGGCGACAGATAGTCGCGAAGGAGGTCCTCGAGGCCCGGGCGGCCGGGTCGCAGGGTGCCGTACTTCGCGACCTGTGTGCGCAGTTCGTCGGTCACGACATGGGCGACGAGGTCGTCCTTGGACTCGAAGTGGGCGTAGAAGGCTCCGTTGGTGAGCCCGGCATCCGACATCAGCGTGGAGATGCCCGAGCCGTCGATGCCGTCCTGCTTGAACCGGCGGCCGGCCTTCTCGATGATCCGTTGCCGCGTCACCTGCTTGTGCTCCTTGGCGTAGCGCGCCACGGGCTTCCTCCGTTCGCTCCACGGGGCCATTGCCCCGCACCCCATCATAATCTATGGTCTGACGCACGTAATATTATGAGTGACAGACAATTCGCAGCTGATCTGCCACTGCCAGAGATGAGGCACGCCGTGAGTGACGTTCCCTTCCAGTCCGCCGTGGATCAGTCACGCGCGCTGGCCGCGGGTGAGATCTCGAGCCGGGAGCTCGTCGAGCTCTACCTCGAGCGAATCGCCACCCACAACCCCGTGCTGAACGCGGTGGTGACACTCGATCCCGAGCGTGCCCGTCGCGAGGCCGCGGAAGCGGACGCCGCGCGGGCGGCGGGGCAGGACCTCGGTCCGCTGCACGGTGTGCCGATCACGGTCAAGGACAGCTTCGAGACAGCCGGGATGCGCACCGTCGGCGGGCGCGTGGACCTGAAGGACCACGTGCCTGACCAGGACGCCGAGGCGGTCAGGCGATTGCGTTCGGCCGGTGCCGTGATCATGGGGAAGAGCAACATGCCGCCGGGCAACCAGGACGTCCAGGCCGACAACGCGGTGTTCGGTCCCTCATCGAATCCCTGGGACACGACCCGCACCTCCGGCGGCTCCGCCGGAGGCGGTGCCGTCGCCACCGCCGCGGGCCTTGCGGCGTTCGACTTCGGCTCGGAGATCGGCGGGTCGACCAGGATCCCCGCCCACTTCAACGGCCTGTACGGGCACAAGTCGACCTGGCGGTCGATCCCCCTCAGCGGGCATGTCCCCTACGGCCCGGGTGTGGGCTGGTGGACGGACGCCGACATGGCTTGCGGCGGCGCGCAGGTCCGCGACGCACGCGACCTCGTTCCGATCCTGCGGGCAACGGCTGGGACGGCCGACCACGACGCCGGCTTCAGCTACACGCTCGCACCGCCGCGTTCGACCAAGCTATCGGACTACCGGGTCGCCGTCTGGGGCGAGGATCCCTCGTGTCCGGTCGACAGCGACGTCGCCGCAGCCGTGGACGACGCGGTCACTGCGCTGCGGGCGGCCGGCGCGAAAGTCACGATCCGGCCCGCGAGCCTCCCCGTCGACATCGCGACCAATCACCGGAAGACTTTCCTGCCCCTGCTCTTCGGCGCGCTGTCCTACGACCGCTCGGGCCTCACCCCTGCCCCCAATGCCGCGCTGCTGGCTCGGCTCCTCCAGCACCCGCGCGGCGACGCCGGTCCCGCCCTGCTCGGAACCTTCCAGTCCCACTACCACTGGCTGAAGGCCCACACGGTGCGCAATGAGATCCGGCAGCGATGGTTCGAGTTCTTCAAAGACTTCGACATCGTGCTCATGCCGGTCACCCCGACGGCCGCCCCCGCCCACCACAACAAACTGATCGACCGGTTCGGGCGGCCCTACGAAGTCGACGGTGTGCGACGTCCTTACTGGGACCAGATCAAGTGGAACGCCGTTGCCAACGTCTCCGGCGGTCCGGCGACGACCATCCCGGTGCGCAAGGGCAGGAGCGGACTGCCCATCGGGCTGCAGGCCATGGGCCCGAGCGGAGGTGATCTCACCACCATCGAGTTCGCCGCTCTGCTGGGTCGCGAAGTGGAGGGCTTCGTGCCGCCTCCGGCGTTCGCCTAGACCGACCGCACACACCCCGAGAACCAGGAGAGCAATGATGCTCAGCCCGAGCCGCAACGTGTCACGACTGCTGACGGATTCCGCGTCCCGACACCCGGGGCGCACCGCGATCATCTTCGGTGACGACCGGATCACGTACGACGCCCTCGACTCCGCTGCCAACCGTGTCGCGAACCTGCTCGTCTCGCGCGGGATCCAGCCGGGTGACAAGGTCGCCGTGTCCTGCCCCAACCTGCCTCACTTCTCCAGCATCTACTTCGGCATCCTCAAGGCGGGTGCCGCGGTCGTACCGCTGAACGTGCTGCTGAAGGCCCGCGAGGTCGCCTACCACCTCACCGACTCCGACGCGAAGGCGTACTTCGCCTTCGAGGGCACGCCGGAGCTGCCGATCGGGCAGGCCGCGTGGGAGGGGTTCCAGGCGAGCGCGGCCTGCGCCGAGTTCTTCCTGATCGAGGGCGGTGGCGCGCCATGGTCCGGGGGCGAGACGCCGGAGTCGTACGCCTCGGTCGTAGCCGAGCAGCCCGTGACGTTCCGGACGGTCGAACGCGACGACGACGACACCGCGGTGATCCTTTACACGTCCGGCACGACCGGTCACCCCAAGGGCGCGGAGCTGCGGCACCGCAACGTGTACGAGAACGCGCTCATCGGCATCGACCTGTTCGCGGCCGATCCAGAGCGCCCCGACACCTACCTGTGTGTGCTGCCGCTGTTCCATGCCTTCGGCCAGACCGTCATCCAGAACGGCGCCTTCGCCTTCGGCGGCACGATCGTGATGCAGCCGAGGTTCGAGGCCCAGGCCGCCCTGCGTCTCATGCTCACCCACGACGTGACGTTCTTCGCCGGGGTCCCGACGATGTACTGGGGTCTTCTCGCGGCACTCGACGACACGGTCGACGTCGCCCGCCTGGCCGCGAACCTTCGCGTGGCGGTGGCCGGTGGTTCAGCCCTGCCCGCCGAGATCCACAAGCAGTTCGCGGACCGCTTCGGAGTCACGATCCTCGAGGGATACGGGCTGTCCGAGACCTCCCCGATCGCGTCCTTCTCCCGGTTCGGTGAGGAGCCCCGCGTCGGGTCGATCGGGGTGCCCATCCCGGGCGTGGACATGAAGCTCATCCGCGACGACTGGTCCGAGGTCGAGGGCGGCCCCGACGCGATCGGGGAGATCGCGATCAAGGGACACAACGTCATGAAGGGCTACTACAAACGGCCCGAGGCCACGGCCGAGGCGATCAGGGAGGGCTGGTTCCGCTCCGGCGACCTCGCCCGCAAGGACGAGGACGGCTTCTACTACATCGTCGACCGGTCCAAGGACATGATCATCCGCGGCGGTTTCAACGTCTACCCGCGCGAGCTCGAGGAGGTGCTCATGGAGCACCCCGCCGTCTCGCTGGTCGCCGTGATCGGCGTACCGCACGAATCCCATGGCGAGGAGATCAAGGCCGTCGTGGTGAAGAAGGCCGGGAGCGGCACGACCGAGGAGGAACTCGCCGCCTGGGCTAAGGAGCGGCTCGCCGCGTACAAGTACCCGCGCATCGTCCAGTTCGTCGACGAACTGCCCCTGACCTCCACCGGCAAGATCCTCAAGCGCCAACTCGCCTGACCGGCCCGGCCGAAGAACGTCGGCGCTCATCGGCGGTCGCGCGACTCGGCCGAGGCCGCGGCTCGAGCCGACCGGCGCCTGTCTGGTCAAGGGCACCTGCACACCCCTCTGCCCACGCACTCACCCCGACCGAAGGACCCCCATGACGTCCCTTCACGACCACCTGACCCTGCCCGACGGCCAGGTGCTGCCGAACCGGATCATGAAGTCCGCGTTGAGCGAGGCACTCGCCGACAAACGCAACGCCCCGGACCATCGCCTCGAACAGCTCTACCGCACCTGGAGCAGGGGCGGGTACGGACTGATCATCACCGGCAACGTCATGGTCGACCGCACCCAACTCGGCGAGCCGGGCAACGTCGTCATCGAGGACGACCGCGACCTCGCCGCGCTCACGCGATGGGCCGCGGCGACCAAGGACGCCGGTATCCCGACCTGGGTGCAGCTCAACCATCCGGGCCGCCAGTCCAACATGCTCGCACTCGGGCACACGCCGGTCGCGCCCAGCCCGGTCCCGCTCAATCTGCCCGGCGCCGCCAAACCCCGCGAGCTGACGTCCGCGCAGATCGAGGACATCATCGAGCGGTTCGCGACCGCGGCCGCGGTGTGCGAGACCGCCGGCTTCGCCGGGGTGCAGGTACACGGAGCTCACGGCTACCTGGTCAACCAGTTCCTCTCCCCGCTGTCGAACCGACGCGACGACGAGTGGGGCGGCGACCCCGAGCGGCGGATGCGCTTCGTCCTCGAGGTCGTGCGCCGCATACGGTCACGGGTGTCACCGGGCTTCGCCGTCGCCGTCAAGCTCAACTCGGCCGACTTCCAGCGCGGTGGCTTCACCGAGGAGGAGTCCCGCTCAGTCGTCGCGGCCCTGGCGCGGGAAGGACTCGACATGATCGAGGTCAGCGGCGGCAACTACGAGTCGCCGGCGATGGGGGGTTCCGCAGCGGCGTCGACGCGCGCCCGCGAGGCCTACTTCCTGGAGTACGCCCGCACGGTGCGCGGCCTGGTGGGCGACATCCCGATCGCGGTCACGGGTGGCTTCCGCTCCCGCGACGGAATGGCGGACGCCGTCGCCGCCGGAGAGTGCGACGTCGTCGGCATCGGGCGGCCCACCGCCACGACGCCCGATGCCGCCGATGTGATCCTCACGGGGCGCGCCGAGGCAGTCGTCGCACACCAGATGCGCTACGGGATGCGCCGCGTGCTCGGCAAGGTCGCCGACATCAAGGCACTCGACGGCGTGCTCGACCTCAGCTGGCACGCCGACCAGCTGCACCGACTGGGCGCCGGACTCGAACCCGACCTGCGCCGCGGGCGTCTGGCCACCACTGTCTCGATGGTGCGGCGAAACGGCAGGACGTCCTTCCGTCGCAAGCGCGGGGCCTGAGGCCCCGCTGAGGCCCCGCTGGTGCTGCCCGCGACGGACCTTACGATCGCCGCGGGCAGCACCAGCCTGCTCTCCGATGCCTGATCAGGCCGACCGGTGAGTGGTGAGCCGTCGGGCCGCCTCGGCGAAGGCCGCGAAGAGGTGATCGACCGCCTCGGCGTCGCCGTCCACCGCGAGGTGGCCGGACTCGGTGGCGGCGGACGGCTTCTCGTTCCCGAGCGACAGCGCGATGAACGTTCCCGCGTCGCAGGCCACAGTGGTGGGCGACGCTGCGGGTGACGGTGCGGACCGGACCTGGAGCGCACCGTCGCCGACGGTCATGGAGAACCGTTCGCCGGCATCGACGTCGCACTCAAGAGCAAGGCCGGCCAGCCGGCCGGGGGCGATCGCCACGGTCATGCACAGCGCCACCATGTCCGTCCGAGCAGCCGACGGATCGACACCGTTGCTCATCAGACCCAGGCCCCACAGCCCGAGTCCGATGACCGGGACCCTCAGCTCTTCACCGAATTCGGTCAGGGTGTACTCCGGCGCCGGCTCGGCCTTGGAGACGACGCCGATCGCGTGCAGAGTGCGAAGCCGGTCGGTGAGGCGATTCGGTCCGATCGACGGCATGCGGCCGAGGATCTCGGTGAACCGCTTCGGGCCCAGCAACAGCTCGCGGAGGATGAGTACGGTCCAGCGCTCGCCCAGCACGTCCATCGCCGTGGCGAGTGGGCAGGCCTGCCCGTATCTGCGTACCGCTCCCATGCGTTCCACTCTACTGACATGCTCCGACGGGCCAACGCGAAGGCCAGGGCGTTCCATCCGACCTGGCCCTCGTACGACAGCGGCTACCGGACTCAACGTCCTTCGAGCTTGCCGAGCAGCGCGCGTACTTTGAGATCACGTGCCAGACGCGCGTCGATTGCCGGGTTGATCACCCCTCGCAAGACGGACAGCGGCGTCCAGCGAGCCGGCCGGATCACGCGGGGTGAGCGGTGCTCGATGGCATGCACGATGGCATGGGCAGCCTGGTCCGGCTCAAGGCGCTTGCGCAGCGGTCGCGGCGTTGTCCTGGACAGGAGCTTGCCGATCGTCGGGTCCTCGTCGACGCCGTTTCTGATCATGTCCGTCTGGATCAGCGAGAAGTAGGCCGTGGTGGCAGAAGCACCGTGCTGGGCAAGTTCCACTCGGAGTCCGCGTCCGAGCTGCTCAACCGCGGCCTTGCTCATTGCGTAGGGAATCGCCCCCATGCCATTGAGGAAAGCGAATACCGAGCTGATCAGTACGACCTGACCCTGGTTGGCGACGATCTGCTTCATCGCCGCGTTCACGGTGTTGATGGCACCGTTGACGTTCACGGCCAGCACCTTGTCGATCGCGGGTGCGGGCATGGCGCGAAGTGTGGAGCCAGGCCCCATGATGCCGGCGTTCGCGATCACGACGTCGACCCGCCCGAACCGCTCACATATGTGGGCTACTGCATCGTCGAGTGCGTCGCGGTCGCAGACGTCTGCAGTGAAGCCGGCGACGCCGGACGGCGAGATACGTGCTGCGAGTTCTGGCGTGTCCGGATGCAGATCCACGATGCCGACCCGTGCGCCGTGGGAGAGGAGAGCCCGAGCCGTCGCTCTGCCGAGCCCGCCGGTGCCGCCGGTGATGAGTACGACCTTGCCGGCGAGTTCGTATGCAGTCATGTGGATGCCTCGTCTTCAGTCATGGGGTGTCGTCCGCGTCCACGTCAGTGCGGCGAGTCCGAATTCGGGGGGGGCGAGGGGCGGGACTTCACGATCGCCGTCGGCGCGCCGCTCCCGTTGTGAGCACACGTTTACCGCCCAGCGACGCCTTCGCCACGAAGCGGACGCTAGCAAGGACTATATGAAATGTATAGTCATCGCGCGGGATCGTTTCATGTCCGAACCGGCCAGGGGCACATGTGAGTTGCTGCGCCGTGAACTCCTGGCCGAGCGCGGGGCCCCACTGTGGAGTGCATTGGCTGATCGCCGAAACGGAGGCCGCGCTGGGCGGTGCGTTCATCGAGGCGGTGGCGGAGGTGGACATCGGGCTCGAGCGGTTCATGCGGATCGACGATTGCGACACGTCATCGTCGGGGGCGAGCACCTGTCGTTCCTGGCGACCGAAGAGCTGATGGTCCACCGCTGTCTGGCTCGCGACCGCGCGGTCGATGGCTCCCGGCCGGGGGCGTGCGCCTGTTCCCAGCCGGGCGGTGACTTCACGGGGAGTGAGGGGGGAGTGCTCCGTGGAGCATTCGACGATGACGCGGACGGGGGCGTCGCAGTCGGTGTGGCGGACATCCAGTAGAGGACCCTCGGGGCCGAGGGTGTATGCCTCGCCCCACTGGCTCAGCGCCATGAGGGCGGGCCATAGGTCCCAGCCCTTGCGGGTCAGGCGGTATTCGTTGCGGGAGCGGCTGCCGGGCTCCTGGTAGGGGACGGTCTTGAGGATGCCGGCCGAGGTCAGCTTGCGGAGGCGGTCACTGAGGAGGGCCTCCGACAGGCCGATGTGGCGGTGGAAGTCGTCGAAGCGGCGGACTCCGTTGACGGCGTCGCGCAGGATCAGCAGCGTCCATTTCTCCCCGATCACGTCGAGCGTGCGCTGGACGGGGCAGTTCTCCGTGCTCGCCTCAAGCCACTCCCTCCAGCCATCGTGAGGTGCACCAGAAGCTAGCTTCACTCAGAAAAGTCAGATGGAAGGCGCCCGGTCGTGGGACGAACACGTACGTATCAATGGGAAGATCCCGCGATCCTGGCGGAGGCCGCCGGACGCATGGCCGGTATCGACTTCCTGCGCGAGGTGCAGGCGGGGCAGCTGCCGGGGCCGCCCATCAACTACGCCATCGACTTCGCCCTGGACGAGGTGGAGCCCGGCAGGGCGGTCTTCTCGCTGACACCGGGGGAGGAGCACTACAACCGATCGGCAGCGTGCACGGCGGCATCTTCGCCACCCTGCTCGACTCGGCAGCGGGCTGCGCCGTCCAGTCCACCCTCCCGCAGGGCATGGCGTACGCCTCGCTCGACATGACCGTGAAGTTCCTGCGACCGATCACCGTGGACACGGGCCCGGTGCGAGCCATCGGCACGATTGTCAGCAGCGGTCGTCGAACCGCCCTCGCCCAGGCGCAGTTGGTCGACGCGAAAGACCGTCTGCTCGCCCACGCCAACAGCAGCTGCATGCTCTTCCCGGTGCCTCCCTCTCAAGGGTGACCCTCAGCGGCGGCCGGTGCATCGGACCTTTTCCCCTGCGCACCGACGTCTCCTCCCTCCCAGCTGTTGACCTGTGGAGGGTGATGTGTGTGCGGTGATGCCGGATTCCCTCGACCTCGGCGCAGAACGCCGGGGTGCGAGGTGACACGGCTGCGGCGCACGTCGGTGGCGGCCCGTATCTCCTCGGG
>NZ_JBSHAF010000028.1:0-7352 GCF_053611365.1 Streptomyces sp. NPDC054813
CCGAGAATCCTGCGCTGCAGGAACGGGAGTTGTTGAAGTTGGCGGGGCTGGCCACGGCGGTCGCTGCCGCCCTCCGATCGCGGGGCGTCCCCGAGGCTACGGCCACGCTCGCCGCGGAATCCGGGGTGACCGTGTTCGGCGTGGCCTTCGGCAAGTGGATCGCCGAGGGTGAGGAGCGGTCGTTCTTCGACATCGAGCGCGAGGTGCTGGGCGAGCTCGTGGCGATGACCGCCGGCGCGACGTGATCAGCGTAGCGATGGATCAACCAGGTGGTGCGACACCAGGGGTGATGCGTTCTCAGGTTGTGAGTCGGAGCATGGCTGTCGCGTGCTGGGGGCGTGACCGGTAGTGGTCGGTTGCGGCGGCGATGTTGGTCCAGCCTGCTTGGCGCATGAGTCCGATGGCGAGGTTGCGCAGGGTGGCCATGGCGCGGGGCGCGGTGCCGGTGCGTACTCGCGAGGCGTCCTCGCCGAACGTCACATCTCTGACGTGGTGCAGGGCCTCAACTGACCAGTGATTCCGGACGAGTTCGGCGAGTTGCGCCGGGCTGGCCTGTTCGGGCGGGAGGCTGGTGATCGCGTAGACGGTCTTCGTCTCGACCTTGCCGGTCTTGCGGTCAGTGCGGCGGCGCTTGATTTCCACGGCCTGGACGGCGTGCGGGAAGAGCAGGCCGGGACGGACGGTGCAGACCTTCAGGCGGCGGACCTCGCGGCGGCCGTGCCCGGCCCCGGCGGTGCGGGCCTGCAGCGGAATCTGCTTCCGGGCAGGCGGCGCAGCTGCTTGCGCAGCTTCTTCTGGTTGCCCTTCAGGACCAGGAGGTAGTGGCCGCCGGCGGTGATGACGTGTTCGGCGTGCGCGCGCTGGGTGTGCATCGCATCGGCGGTGACGACGACGCCGCGCAGGTCGATCCGGTTCAGCAGCGGGGCGAGGGCGGGTATTTCGTTGCTCTTCGCGGCGATCTGGCGCTGGGCGATCACGGTCTGGCATGCGTGGAGCGCGGCGGCGAGCAGGTGGACGGCGGTGCCGTCGGTGCGGGATCCGCGCACGGTCTTGCCGTCGACGGCCAGACCGACCAGGGTCGGCGATCTGCAGGGGGCTGTGCAGCAGATCCCCGGCGAACACCGCGTGGTCCGAGCCGGACCGCAACCATACGACGCAGGAGCCGGGCGTATGTCCTGGGGCGGGCTCGATACGGAGCTGGGCGTCGATGTCGTGGTGGTCGCCCTCCCACAGCACGGTCTGTCCCGCTTGGTGTACGGGGGCGACGCTGTCCTCGAAGACGCCTGCCATCCGGAGGCCGGCGCGGGGCCGGTGTCCGTTGGCGGGGTTCCAGTAGTCGTAGTCGGCCCGCGAGAAGACGTACTGGGCGTTGGGGAAGGTCGGCCGCCACTGTCCGTGGCCTGCCGGGCGGGTATTCCAGCCGACGTGGTCGCCGTGGATATGGGTGCAGATCACCGTGTCCACGCCCTGGGGGCGGACGCCTGCCGCGGCCAGCTCTTCGAGGTAGCGGGTGTGTAGATGGTGGAAGGGCGGCGTTGCCGGGCGGTCCCGGTCGTTGCCGATACCGGTGTCTATCAGAATCGTCCGGCCCTCACTGCGGAGCAGCCAGGTCTGGCTCATGGTGCGGATCTCGTCGGCAGCCGGGTCCAGGAAGGTGGGGGCAAGCCAGTTCCTGTGCGTATGCCAGTGCTCGACGGGCACGTCGGGGAAGATGTAGGCGCGGGCGCTGCCCCTGGTGGGCAGCTCGACCACGCGGGTGATCTCCACGTTTCCCAGCGCCATGGTGTCCACATCTCCAGCCTGCATCTCGGACGATCCAGGCGCTATCCGCGACATGCCCATGGCCCGCACGGCGCTGACGCAGCGGGCGGAACCTTGTGTGGCTGATCACGGCGGGTTGCGTCGCCTGGGGGCGCTCCTTCGGGCAGGGGGTCAGCGGTGTAGGCCCAGGAGCGCGGAACATCGGCCACCACTGACGGCTCGACCTTGTAGTGCCCCCCCAGGGCCCCGGCGCGCACTGGTGGGGCATGCTGGCTGACCCGGTCACCTTCTGCAACAGCATCGGCGAGGTCACCTGGGCGGAGACCGGCAACGGTTACTTCCTCGACCCGGCGAGGGGCGTCCTTCTGCGACTCCAGGAGTACGGCGTTGCCGACGTCGGCGCGGATCAGAAGGGAAAATCAGAAGGGAAACTGGCCGTAGCGGTGAGTCTGCTGCCGCTGTCGGCGGATTGTGGCGCCGACAACGCATCAGAGTCGGCGGGCGACGGACCGGTCCCGGCCGGCTCGTCCGGGCAACTCGACGTTCCCGCGGACGCCGGCGCGGCCCTCGAGAAGCAGTACCTGACGGAAACGCGATCGCGGCCTGCATGAGGAAGCAGGGATTCACCTGCACCCCCGTGGCTCCGAATACCGACAGGGCGAGTGGGCGGAAACCGGTCTTGGCGCTGTCTGTGACCGTCGTCGCTGTCCAAGGGCGAATGCCATGCAGGCATCGCCTGCGCCGGCGCAGCAGGTGCGACATGCGGGCGCATTTTCTGCCGGTGCTGTTCGACGGCGAGGTTGGCGCGGTGCGCCGAGACTGTCGCAGAGCGCCGTGTCAGCGGTGTCTGCTGGTGAGCCAGAAGCAGGTGCCGGCTCCCAGACCGAACACGAGGTGTGCGCTCAGGTCTTCAGCCAATGTCCTCGGGCTGTATTTCCAGATCGGCTTGTAGAGCCCGGCCTGCGGGAGGACCAGATATGCACTGGCCCACACAGTCGCGCCGAAGGGAATGCCGAGCAACGGGTTCGGGCGCCGGGCCGATCCGGCAGCAATCCCGTACAGCGCTCCCCAGGCGGACCCGTAGGACCAGTGCATCGCGGTGCTCACGAGCCATGCCCATCGGTCAGGGATCTCGTGCTGTGTGAACCCCTCCAGTAGCCGCTTCGCCACCTTGCCCGGATCCGGCGCCTCTTCCCAGCCTTCGACCGGCGCGAACTCCCAGTCCTTGGGACTTTCGGTGCCTCCCGCTTGTCGATATCGCAGATAGCGCGCGGCATCCATGCAAACCGTCCCCGCGACGCCGGCGACGACGCCGGTGACGACGGCGGCCAGCGGCGTGAGGGGCCGTCGTCGTGGACGTCCTGTTCTCGTGATGCCCATCACTTCAACCACCTTGGGCAACTGCCGGTGCCCAGGGCCGCGCTGTCGGCCCCTGGGGTTCCAGGAACTACAGAATCCCACTGGTCACCTTCGCCCGCACCGCAGAATTGCATCGCCACTCGCCCGGGGCGCCCGGTGGCGGACACGGTCGCATGCCCTTCGACGCGGGTCTTCCTCGTCTTCCACATCGGTGAGACCTACACCGGCGGGCTGTTCCCGGCCCCCAGTCGGTCATCGCCGATCCGCATGGCCGATTGCTGTGGGCCTCGCCGACCCTGCCGGGCGCCGTCCACGACATCAAGGCCACCCGCCCTCAAGCGGCGGTGCCTGCTGCGGAAGCTCCGGTGCAGCACGACCCCTTTCACCGACACCGTGAAGGCCGTCCACCTCTCCTTCCTTCGTGGCTTTCCCACTTGACGTGTGCGACTTCGTGTCGCACCTTGAGGCGATTGATCCCGCACATGTCGACGTCAGAGGTCGTCCAGGCTCGCTGGGCCTGCGACGCACATCCCGGTCTTGTCTACTACGTAGATGACGTCTCGGGTGCCTACTGTCCCCTCTGCTTTGCCGGGCTCGGGGTCGATGACCGGGCAGACCGACTCCACTCCCCGGACGACCACCTTGTACGTGACAGGCCATGCGTGTTCTTCGGTCCACCCAAAGTAGGTACCGCCGCCCCCGCCCGGCGTTCGGTCAGGATCTCCCTCGACCACAACACCGCGCTCTCCGCATGACGGACAACCGAGCACGTGAGCATCCCAGGCCGACTCGTTGACCAACCGCACCGGCAGTCCTTCATCGCCGTCATCGCCGGAACCTCCGCACCCCGTAACGAAGACGGCAGTGATGCCCAGCGCGGCCAGCAGAGCGATGCGTGGTCGTTTCACGCTCCGACGGGACACTGTGTTGTGACTGCCTGGTCTCAAAGGTCCCATGCTCGAGCTCCCCCGTGATCACGGATCAGGGTTGGATCATCACAGGTCACCGGCCGATGAGCAACGGTCGGAGGCTGCCTACCGGTTCTGCGGCCGGCGGGCTGGGGAACGCTGACCGGCGACCTCCAGACGTAGATGGCCGGCAGCGCCGCAAGCAGCGTTGCCGCCAACCGCATCGAACACTCGCGGCTTCCTCCAGCCCGGTCCCGAAACCGTGCGATTGAGCTCCCAAGGAACACCCGACCGCCGCCGAGGCCAAGCGCGTACTGCGGCAGGAAAACGGTGGTGCGTGAAAGGGGCTCCAGTGACACTTCGATGCCGCGCCGTCAGAATGCGACGAGACAGGCGGAGGCCCGCTTCACTACGTCCGCTGTGACGGAGCAGTCCTCGGCCGGGATACCGAGGAGTGCACAGGCGGCGGCATCCTCCTCCGCCTCAGCACCCGCCTCGTCTTGGACCCGGGTTTCTGCAGAATCGTCGATGTCGCACGGGTCGCGCCACCGCAACAGGTCGGATTCTGCTCGACGATCAAGCTGAGGTTCTGCAGCTGCGCTCACTCCGCGCACGCATTTATGGAGTTGAGGCAGTCCTCATCGTGGGCTTCGCGCTCTTTCTGCTTCCGGAGCTGACCGGCTCGTTTACCGAAGTCGTCACCGCAGCCCGCCGGCACGCAGCGGAGTGCTCGGATGCGCTGTCATGCCGCGTCGCTCCGACGGCGTGCCAGCCTACGGTGAGCGTGACCGCTTCTGCACTGACCGGCGCGATCATGGAACGCTTCATGGCTGGGGGGCGGATATGTGCAGGTGACGGCGCCAATCGCCCATCGGTTTGGTCATAGCCGGTTGATGCGGTGCCGTGACCGCGCCCTGTTCTGGTGAGGTGCCGGCCCTACGTCCCACGCCGGTGGCCCCACTCACGGGTGAGGAGCTCCTTGTGCCCGCATGTCAGAGATGGCCTGGCTGTCTCGTCTCAGGCTGTGAAGACAGGTTCTGAGAAGAGTCCGCCTCGACAACAAGGAGCAGATGATGAATGAGGAAAGCACGCACCAGGATGTCGCGCTGATCACCGGGGCAAACAAGGGGATCGGCCGTGGCGTTGCCGAGCAACTCGCCGCGCTGGGCATGGCGGTCGTGATCGGGGCCAGAGACCCGCTGCGCGGCGAGGAGGCCGCTGCGGCAGTGCGCGCGGCCGGCGGTAATGCTCGCGCCGTCACCTTGGACGTCACCGACCTGGCCACAGTCCAAGAGGCCGCGAAGCAGCTCGAGGAGCACTTCGGTTATCTCGACGTACTGATCAACAACGCCGGAATCACCGGCTCCGGACAGGTGTCGCCCGAAGACGCCCACGATCAGGTCCCCAGCTCCGTCGACCTGGACATGGTTCGGGCGGTGTTCGAGACCAACGTCTTCGGGGTGATCCAAGTGACCAATGCCATGCTGCCGCTGTTGCGGCGGTCACCAGCGCCACGCGTCGTCAACGTCAGCAGTCACGCCGCGTCGCTGACTCTCACCAGCGATCCGGACGGCCCCTTCACGGCACTGCTGCCGTCCGCCGCGTATTCGCCGTCCAAGACCGCGCTGACAGCCCTGACCGTGCAGTACGCCAATGAGCTACGGAGGGACGGCATCCTGGTCAACGCGGTCGCCCCCGGCTTCGTCGACACGGACAGCAACAACCACACCGGGTTCCTCACGGTCGCGCAGGGTGCCACATCCGTGGTGCGCCTGGCCATGCTCGGCACGGACGGACCGACCGGAGGGTTCTTCAGTGAGGAGGGTCCGGTGCCCTGGTGATGCTGGCCCCGGACAGCTGCGCTGTATCGGTACGGCTACCCCACCGCACGACGGAAGTGGGGCCCCTCGTTCGGCGAAAGGACGCAGCTGCAGGGGGTGTGCGCTCCACCTTGCGAGTGGAGCCGGAACAAGTCCGTACACCAGGGCCGGTCAAGGTGCATGCAAACAAGGAGAATCCGGCGTGACGAAGACAGAAGAGTTCCAGGAGCTGCGGCCACTGCTGTTCTCGATCGCCTACCGGATCCTGAGCAGTGTGAGCGAGGCGGAGGACGCGGTCCAGGAAACATGGCTGCGCTACCAGGCCGCCTCCACCCGGCCCAGGTCGGCCAGGGCGTTCCTGTCGACCGTGGTCACCCGGATCTCGATCGACGTGCTGCGCTCGGCCCGCGTCCGGCGGGAGGAGTACGTCGGGCCGTGGCTCCCGGAACCGCTGCTGACCGACCCGTACGAGGATCCCGTGCGGTCGGCGGAGCTGGCGGACTCGGTGTCGATGGCGGCCCTGCTCCTGCTGGAGCGGCTGACCCCGCTGGAGCGTGCGGTCTTCGTGCTGAGAGAGGTGTTCGCCTTCGGTTTCCCGGAGATCGCATCGGCCGTGGGACGGTCGGAAGCGGCGTGCCACCAGCTCGCGGTGCGGGCACGCCGTCACATGGACGCGGGCCGGGTCCGGTTCGAGGCGGACCGGAAGGAACGAGAGAAACTCGCCGAACGCTTCTTCGACGCCTTGCGCGAAGGAGACGTCGACGGGCTGACCGAGCTGCTGGCCGCCGACGTTCATATGATCGGCGACAGCGGCGGCAAGGCCCCGCAGTTCAAGCCCGTCATCCTTGGTGCCGAGAACGTGCTCCGGGCGCTGGCGTCGTTTGTCCCGCTGATGATCAGGAGCGGTGGCGTCGTCGAGCCGCAGCAGGTGAACGGCCAGCCGGGCTCGATCTTCCGCGACCGAGATGGCCAGGTCCTCAGCACCTGGGCACTTGACGTACTCGATGGGCAGATCCAGACGATCCGCACGGTGAACAACCCCGACAAGCTCGGGCACGTCGGCCCTGTGGCGGACGCCTGGCAGGCCCTCCGTGAGGCGAACCAGGCACACCGGCCCGCGGATTGACCGAGGAACAGACCGCGCTCCAGGGCTGGGACGCCTGGGCTGCTGCTTGAGCTCAGGCGACCGACGCAGCGCCGGAGCCGGTGACACGGATCTGCTGCGCGCGCAGCTGGTGACACGAACCGCGCCGACGCGGTGACAACCGCCGCGCCTGTCTGCCCGATCCGGAGACCAACCTCGCCGAGCTCCTGCGTGACCGCGAGCGACTGCCGGCCACAGTCGACGCCGACGACTGGGCGAAGCCGAGGCCCTACCCTCCGACGCGGGGGGGGGGGAGGCCGGGGGCGGCGCGTGCCCCCCCCGCGGGCAAGCTGCGGGGGGGGTGTGGCGGGGATAACGCCCCGATAGCACACACCCCCCCCCCCCCCCCCCCCCACACCC
>NZ_JBSHAF010000028.1:7362-114485 GCF_053611365.1 Streptomyces sp. NPDC054813
GTGGCTGATCACGGCGACCGTCCGGGCGCCGCTCGCCCGCCCCACGGCGAACACCCCGGCGTAGCGGGCCAGCCTCTCCGCCCCGCTGTCGCCCCCCGGCACGCGCAGCGCGGCGGGGCCCGCCGCCCCCGCCACGTCGAGGACTCTCTCGTGGCGTTCTCTGCCGGAGAACGCGCCGAGATCGACCAGGCCACCGCCCTGGCCCGACGCATCCGCGACCGCGTCGTCCACCTGGGCCTGCCCCGTACCCGCCAGGGAGCCGGGCGGAAGTCCTGTGCGAACTGCGAAGCACCCCAGGTCCAGGTGAGTTGCGATGCAAGGTGACGGCGTAGCCGTCGCTGAACTTCATGCCGCAGAGGCCGTCCAGCAGTGCCGGGTGTGCCTGCGCCGGCTCGCCGAGAACCGAGCAGCCGAGTGTGTGACTGTGAACCCGCGCGTGCGTGGCCATCGTGGAGATGGTTTGCGCACCTGTGGCCCAGGACGCCTGTCCGTGCTGCCGGGTTGGGCCGACGGTCAGGGCACGATGTAGTCGGCGGCGCGGAACAGTTCGTACCATTCTGCACGGGTCAGTGGTACGTCCGATCCGAGGGCGGCGTCCGCGACGCGCTGCGGTGTGGTCGTGCCGATGACCACCTGCATCCGGGCGGGGTGGCGGGTGATCCAGGCCGTCGCGATGGCAAGGGGCGGCACAGCGTACTTCGCCGCCAGGCGATCGATGACGGCGTTGAGCTCGGGGTGGCGTTCCGAGCCGAGGAACGGTCCGTCGAAGAAGCCGGCCTGGAACGGTGACCAGGCCTGCACGGTGATGTCGTGCAGTCGGCAGTAGTCCAGGAGCCCGTCGTCACGGCTGACCGACTGGTCCAGGCCCTGCATGTTGGCCGCGACGCCTTGCGCGACGAGCGGGGCGTGCGTGATCGACAGCTGGAGCTGGTTCACCACCAGCGGCTGACTGACGTGGCGGCTCAGCAGATCGATCTGCCGGGGGGTGTGGTTCGAGACGCCGAATGCCCGTACCTTGCCCGCCGTGGCGAGGTCGTCGAAGGCGCGCGCGACTTCTTCGGGTTCGACCAGGGCGTCGGGACGGTGCAGCAGCAGGATGTCGAGGTAGTCGGTGCCGAGAGCCTCGAGCGAACCGTCCACTGACTCCACGATGTGGTCGTAGGAGAAGTCGAAGTAAGGACCTTCGCGGACGATGCCCGCCTTTGACTGGATGATCAACTTTTCGCGCTGCGAGGAGCTCAGCCGCATCGCCTCGGCGAAACGGCGCTCGCAGCCGTGCAGCTCGCTGCCGTACACGTCGGCGTGATCGAGGAACGTGATGCCGGCGTCCATGGCGGTGGCGAGGAGTTCGCGTACCTCAGCGTCACTCTTGTCCTGGATGCGCATCAGGCCGAGCACGATGTTCGGGACGACCATGTCGGTGCCGGGCAGTTTGAACGTCTTCAAGATCGGGTCCTTGTCCGTAAGTGAGTATTCGGTGCCGGTACCGGGCGCCTCAGGCCGCGGACAGGCGGGAAATCTGCTCGGGGGTGAGCTCGACGTCGGTGGCGGCCGCTGAGTCACGGATGCTTTCGGGGCGAGAGGACCCGGGAATCGGGACCACCACGGGCGCGAGGGCAAGCTCCCAGGCCAGGGTCACGCGGTAGACGCTGACGCCTACCTCGTCCGCGACCTCGCGGAAGGCGGCGTGGTGCGCCGAGAGTTCCGGCGCGTTCGCTATGCCACCCAGTGGGCTCCAGGGCAGGAACGCGATCCCTAGTCCGGCGCAGTGTTCCAGCTCGCGCAGACTGGAGCGGAAGCTGGGCGAGAACTGGTTCTGGACCGAGTCGAGGCGACCGCCCAGGATCTCGTTCGCCTCGTCGATCTGCTCCACGGTCGCGTTCGAGATGCCCGCCATGAGGATCACGCCCTCGTCGAGCAGGTCACGGATGGCACCGATCGAATCGGCGTACGGGACGTGCGGATCGGGGCGGTGGAACTGGTAGAGGCCGATCGCCTCGACGCCCAGGCGCTCGGCCGACTCCTTGGCGGCCCGCTTGAGATGGGCCGGATCGCCGTTCACGGTCCAGCTGCCGTCGCCGGGCCGCAGGTGACCGCCCTTCGTGGCGACGAGCACGTCGTCCGCTCCCGGGCCGTACGTGCGCAGAGCCCGGGCGATGAGCTCCTCGTTGTGCCCGACCTCGCCGGCGTCGCGGTGATACGCGTCCGCCGTGTCGATGAGCGTGACACCGGCGTCGAGCGCGGCGTGGATCGTCGCGATCGATCTGCGGGCGTCGGGGCGGCCCTCGATGGACATCGGCATGCCGCCGAGCCCGATCGCCGAAACCGTCTGGCCGCCGATCGTGCGTTGCTTCATCGGACGTCTCCTCCGGGTGTGGAAGACAGGTGGTCGAGGTCTTCTCGTGCGGAAGGCCTGCCTGGCCGAGCCTAGGAATCGATGATTCAGCAGTCCAATAGTTGTTGGTCATGGCATTGAGAAATGAAACCGATAAATACATCTGCGGCAGATGCGATACGTGCTCGCGCTTACCGACGAGTGTCACTTGACCGGGGCCGTGGAACTCGAAGACATGCGGCAGTCGGTCGTGTCGGGGCACGGGGCACGGGCACGGGGCGCGGGGCGTTGGGTGTCGCGGTAAAGCAGGCTGCGCTTCCGTAGGCACCGGAACATCTGGCGATTCGGCATCTTGACCCGGTTGGTATGCCCTTCGACCACGCCCGGGCTTCAGGACCGCTACGGGGGAAGGACTGTTTGGCGATGCCGCCGGTAGCGGGTCTCGTCGGCGACCCTGTCGGTGACGAAGGCGCAGGGGTACCCGACGGCGCCTCGTTCTGGTCGGCGGGAGGCCCTACCGGTAGAGCGCACGCTGCCGTTCGACCCGAGGGCGTTGAGTTCCAACACACCGCCACACAGGGGGACGTACACCGTGCCTGAGGTGAGGCCCCCTTTGCCGGCCCCTACCGGCAGGCCCGCGATCGGTGCGGTGTGACCGGTGCGGAGGACGATGGTGATGAGTTGCGGGGAGCCGGACGTGGTGACGGCATACACCTTCTCGTCCCTGCCGGAAGCCGGGACGGCGAGCGCAACACCGCTACGACGGAGTCTTCTGCATGTTCGACTTCTGCGGGGAAGGCTGACCACCACACGCGGCCGCGGCATGCACATCCCAGGTGTCCGGGCTCCGGGCCGGGGCCTCGGCGCAGGTCGGCCTGGGCCGCACCGGTACGGTTCGTCACGTGGACGCTGACCTGGAGCTGGACGCGGACGGGTGGGAGCCGCGGCACCGGGCCGCGTACGGGTGCGGTGCCTGGGAGCGGGCCTGTCGTCAGGGGGGCCTGATGGTCGCCTGGCACCAGGAGCAGGATCTCCTCTTCGGCGCACTGGCGTCCCGACGGCTCGCCTCCGATCCCGGCGCACGCGTGAAGTGGCCGTGGGGGAGCGGACCGCACACCCTTGGTCTGCTGCTGTGGCGGACCGCCTACGACGCCGGGATCCTCGTCGACGAAGTTCCCCTGGCCGACGTCATGCGCTACTGCGACCTCGCAGCCGCTCCTCTGTCGGCAGGCCCGATGCCCGACGCGGCCCGCGACGGCGGGATCGGGGTGGGCAGCGTCGAAGCGGTGGCCAGGGTCAGACACGTACTGCTCGCCCACCTCACACCCGATCTCCCGCGTCCTGCCCCAGCCGGAGTGCCCCCGACGCCGACGGTCGGCTACCGCGTCCGGGAACTCCTGGCGACACCCGACTGGGATCGCGGCGACTGGCCGGCGGTGATCGCCCTGGCCCGGCAGGCGATGCAGCGGGCCGACGTTCTCCGGGAGCGGGGGACATGGCAACCCGGCGCCCGGGAACGGACTCTGTGCGGACGCATGCCCCTGGACCGGGAACCGGCCGACGGAACCGGCGCGCCGGGTGGCCGGGCCCCGAGCTGGCTGGCACGGGCAACGCACCTGGTCGGCCTCGCCGACGTCCTGTCCGGGGCCGCCGACGCGATGCCTGCCGACGACGGAGGGACCGCGGAGCCGCTGGCGCAGGTCCTGCACGCCACGGCTCGCGCCTGCGCCGGACTACGGACCAGCACTGAAGAAGTACGGCTCCTGTGGGCGGCCGAGCCGCAGGAGCCGCGGGAGCCGGCCGACTGGGAGCTGACCCACGTACCGGACGCCCTGCGGGTCCAGACTGAGGAGACGCGGGACCTGGTACGGACGCTCTCCGCCTTCCTGTGGGTGCTGGCGATCGCTTGACCGGCTGGTGCGCGTCACGACGGGCTGCCGATGCCCGGCCACACCGCGACGAGTCGGCAGGGTGCGGCCGCGCGGGGTGCGCCGGGGCGCCTTCCCTACCCGTTCCCGGGGCTCTGGGCTCTGGGCTCAGATGAAGTCGCCCCGTCGTTCTACGGGGTTGACGGCGTCGCGCCGTTGCTGCGCCGCGCGAGCCGTCCGCGTCGCCGCCTCCTCCCGCAGGTGTGCCTGGCTCTGCAGGGTCATCATCGAGCCCAGCGGGTGTCGGCCGGTCATCGGGTTGTTCAGGCAGGACCGGTAGAGTGCGGCGGCGCGCTCGGTGTCCTGGTAGAGGGTGCGGTAGAGCTCCGCGGCACGGTACTGGGCATAGGGGTGGGCACGCTCGGCGGCCGCCAGGAAGTGCTCCAACGCGTGCTCCGCGGGCGTCCGCGTCAGGGGCAGCAGCCGCTCCAGGTACAGCTCGCCCAGGGCCAGCATCGCTTCGGGTTCGCCCAGTCGGGCCGCGGCCCGGTAGTGGCGGGCTGCTTCGTCGAGCGACTGGGTCATACCCGCCTCGGGGCAGCCCTGGTGGTACAGCGAGGCAAGGTAGTAGGCAGCTCGCGGCGAACCGGTGCTCTGCCGCAGCAGCGGCACCGCGATCGCATAGTGCCCCTCCAGGTAGGCGATGTGCCCTAGGAGTTCTACGGCGGCGTCATGGCCGGCGGAGGCGGCCGTCTCCAGGAAATAGGGGGCCGCGGCGCGGTGTTGCCCGCTGTTCCAGCAGTGCAGACCGATCTGGTAGTAGTCCTCGGCACTGGTCGGCTCGCGACCGTCCACGGTGAAGTCGGTTCCCTGCCAGTGCGCCACGTCGCCGCCCCTTCGCCCCGGCCCGCCCCGGCGGGCGCCCGTGGTCATTCTGCCTCAGATCGGCCAGGTGGCCAGGTCGGGGGAGCGTGGGGAAGTGCGAGGGAGCCGACCCCATCCACCGGCTCCCACCGGCTGCCCACCGGCTGTCCACTGGGCGGGCACGACGGCGCGGCGGCCTGGTGTGCGGCGTTGCGCGCGCAGGCACCCCGGCGGCCCGGGATGCCTGCGTGCGGTTGTGGGCCCGTCAGCTGTTGGCGTTGAGGACGGGGTAGAAGCCGGAGGCGTGGCCGGTGGCGGTGGGGTGGTAGGACTCCCAGGTCGGCGAGACGACGATGGAGTGCAGCCAGTCGTCGCCGGAGCACAGCTCGTGCCCGTTGAACGTGGTGCGGACGTCACCGAAGACGAAGCCGTGCGCGGCGGACCTGCTCTGGATGACGCTGTCGAGGACGTCCGAGGCTTCGTCGATCTTGCGGTGCTTGGTGTCGCTGAGCCCGATGCAGAAGACGTTGAGGGTGTAGAGGTGCGGGTAACCCAGCACGACCACCTTGGCGTTGGGGGCCTTGGCCCGGATCGCGGCGTAGGTGGCGTCGAGGCGGGCGGGCAGGGTGTTCCGCGCGTAACTCTCGGCCTGGTTGAGCCGGTTGACGCAGTCTGAGTCCGAATCCGTGGCGCAGGCCGTCATGACGTCGGCGAAGCCCGCGTCGTTTCCACCGATGGTGACGGAGACCAGGGTGGTGGCGGAGTTCAGGGGGCCGAGCTGGGAGTTCGTCACGTCCGTGGTGACCGCGCCGGAGCAGGCCGTGTCCGCGAAGGACGACGGGGCGTGCGCGTTCTTCCAGAGGTAGGGGTAGGCGCTGAGGCTGCGGTGGCAGCTGCCGCTCGCGCTGTCGTAGTTGCCCGCGCCGTTGCCGGCGGAGTACGAGTCGCCGAGCGCGACGTACACCGGGCCGGCGGCCTCGGCCGGAGCGGCCAGACCCAGGCTGATGAGTACTGCGGCGCCCAGAGTTGCGAGCACGGACAGCGACTTGGTCGATCTCACGGGACCTCCAGAAGTGGAATGTCGGATTCCATCAGGTGGCACACGAACGGAGCGTGTAGGTGAGGTGGACATGACAGATCAACCCCCTTGCGGCACTCCGCGTTCGCCTTCTGGTCTCGCGGGGACGGGACCGGGGGCGGGTGAACAGGGAGGGCCGCCGCGAGAGGGCGGTGAGATGCCCCCGGCGGGCCGGTGGGGGCAGTGTGGGTGCCGCGAGGACGCGGCCGGCTGAGCGTCAGCGCATGCCGGTGCCGTACGTGTTCGGCGTCCCGGTCACGGGCTTGGAAGCGGGAGTTGAGGTACGCGCGCCGCGGGCGGCGCTGCCGCTGCGGGTAGGGGTGAATGTCGTGGCACGGTTGGGTGCCCTGCCGTGCGACTCGCCGCGCGCGGTGCGGACGCGGCCGTCGGCGGTCGTACCGGCGTCGCGGATGTCGTGCGTGCCATTGCCGCGGCGTGCGCGACGGCGGTGGCTCGGCGGCTTGTGTGAGGTGCTCTCGCCGCGTTGCGGCCGCTCGGGGGTTCCGCTCGCGTGTCCTGTGGCGGTCACGCTGCCGTGGGAGGTGATGGTGGCGGCGGGTCGGGGCTCGTCGGACTTCGGGCGCTTCCTTGGCGGGGACCCGCCCTGGCGGGCGGTGGTGCGAGTGGTGGGGGTCGTGGGGACGGTTGCCGTCGGCGGGCCGGACGCTGTGGCGATCGGTCCCGTGCGTCTCGCAGTGCTGGGTTTCTTGATCCGCATACGTTCCTCCTGCGGGGGGATGCGGGTCAGAGAGACGAGCGGGTGGGGCACGAGCCCACCGGTGGGCGGATCGGACGTGCTCCTGACAAGTTCAATTCTGAAGTATCGCGAGTTCAGGGGCTGTCGGCAAGCCATCGGTCACAGAATTTACGCGCGTAACCCCTGGCTCTCCAGCACACCTCCGGCAGCCTCCGACCGCCGCTGCGGCGCACTCGTCGCGGGTTGCCCCCGGACGCAGGCTGCGAGCCAGATCAAGATGTCGTACCGCGGTTCCCCCCGTATCGCTGCTCCGATCGCCGCGACCTGCTTCGGCGAGAGCGTGACCTTTACACGGGGGGATCACTTGCAAAGTGCCGTGCTCCGTCACACGCGTGTGTGACGGAGCGTACTTATGACTGGGCGTCGCAGTTGGCCCAGACGGACAGGATGCGCGGCAGGTCAACTCACCTTGCGGCAGGTCGCCTGGAGCGAGGCCGGGCAGATTGCCCCTTCGCGCCGTGGCAGTCGGTGGAGTGGACGCGGGGGTGTCCCGCGCGGTGAGCGGGGCACCCCCTGTTTCCCGGCGTGGCTCCCACCGGGCTGGCTCGAAATTGCCGTACGGCAACAGGGCGCCGGGCGGCAGCGGGCGCTCTTCCCTGTCAGGCCGGCAGGTGGAACTGCTGGTTGGTGCCGCCGGCGCAGGTCCAGATCTGCAGCCGGGCTCCGTTGGCCGTCGACTTGTCGGTGACATCGAGGCACTTGCCGGACGCGGGGTTCACCAGGGTGTCGCCGCTGCTCCGCTGCCAGACCTGAGCACCGGAGCCGTTGCAGTCGTACAACTGGACCTTCGTGCCATTGGCGGTGCCGGCGGCGGTGAGATCCATGCACTTCCCGAGACTGCGGATGGTGTTGTCGGAGCCCACGGTCCACTGCTGGGCCGTGGTGCCGTTGCAGTCATACATCTGAACGGCGGTGCCATTGGCGCTGTTTGCCGCCGCGACGTCCACGCACTTGCCGCCGAGGCCGGTGATCTGGCCGGTGGAGCCGGTGGGCGGCGGAGTGGTCGTACCACCGGTCACGGTGTTGAGGACGCTGGAGAACTGCCAGGCGCTCTGCGGGGTACCACTACAGGTGTCGGAGAGCTGGCCGGTGGTGGCGCACGCCTTGTCGCGGCCGAGTGCCCAGAAGGCGAGTTCCTGGATGCCCTTGGACTTGGCGAAGTTGGCGAGCGTGGTGGCGTTGCCGGTGGTGAAGATCTCGCTGACGTCGTCGTTGACCCCGATCATCGGGGTGTTGCCTTCCATCGCCCACAGTTGGGCGTCGGACTTCTCCGGCCAGATGGAGCCGAGCTGGGTGCGCAGGGCGGTGGCGGCGTCGGTGGCCGCCTTGCCCATGTCCCGGGTTCCGTCGTAGTAGTCCATCGTCATGATGTTGACGAGATTGACGTTGAGCGCGTTGCTCTTGGCGTTGGACAGCAACTTCGTGCCGTTGTCGTCCAGGCCGTTCGGCATGGAGGGCAGGGTGTACTGGACGTCCAGCTTGCGTCCTGCGGCGGCGTAGTCCTGCTGGAGTTGGGCGAGGGCCTTGTTCCGGCGGTCGTTGGCGGCGGTGTCGGCGATCGCACTGCCCTCGATGTCGAAGTCGACCCGAGTGAGGTTGAGGGTGTCGATGACCTTCTTGTACTGGGCCTTGAGCGAGGCCACGGTGGTGCAGGCCTGGGCCTCCTCGGTGCCGGAGGCGCCGCCGAAGGAGGCGATGACGTCGCCGCCCGCGGCGCGCAGGGAGTTGATCGCTGAGGTCCAGCCGGCGTCGGTGACGGGAGTGTCGCCGTTGAACATGGCGTTGCAGCCGCCGCCGTCGATGACGAAGGCGAGCGTGAAGTACTTCAGGCCTGTGGCGTTCCGGGCGTTGGTCATGGCCGACGGGGAGTTCCACGTCTCGACGTACGGCGCGGCGTAGTGGGCGGGGAAGCCAGGGCCAGGGTTGGTAGCGGCGCTCGCGGAGCCGCCGGTGGCGACGAGGAGGGTGGCAGCCGTCGCGAGGACAGCGGGAACGGTGGTGAGGGCTCTGGCAGCGGATCTGATCACAGGACGGCTCCTGTCATGAACGCGGGACGCGCGAGGTGGGGGTGCCGAGACAGAGCGTTCGGGAGCTGCAGCAGCAGTTCACATAGCTGAACGATGGTTCCTCTGCTGAACCATCGATGGTTGAAGACGGTATGGACTAGACCAGCTACGCGTCAATACCCCGTACATCGACAGCAGTTCAGGTGGCCGCTTACTAACGCCGCCACCGGCTTTCTGGCTTACGCATCCGGAGCGGCCCTCCAGGTTCAGTTGGGCAGGGCGCTTCCACCCCTTGGGCCGCCGGGGCGGGGCGGGGCCGTCTCGCCGAGGCGGCGCAGGCTCCGGATGCAACGGCTGAGCGGGGCAGCGGTCGCCACCATGACGGAGGGGACGGCAAGCCACACAACCCCTTGGAGTCGCGTCGACGCGCTGGCTGAACTCACTGGAGGGCGAGCACTTTACGACCGACAGGCCTGACCGGGTCTCACCGTGGTTCGACGACCATCCTGTTCGTCTGGGCGAAGCTTGATCATTGCTAGGGGCGTCTCGTAGATCAGGCCGCGTATCCTCGGCTGCGTGCCTCGCCATTTGAAGAAGCCCCGCCGGCTGGTCGCCAACGGGCGCGTGTACATGTGGACGATGCGCCACAGCCACCGAAGGGACGCCGACGGCCGCCCCGTGGACTGCCGCCAAATCCTGACCCTCTCCCCGCAACCGACGGGCACCGGCGGCCCGCTGCGCATTGTCTTCGCCAACGGTCCCGGCCGGTACGTTCCGGGCGGCGCCCCCTTCGGCTCCGGGGACGTGGGCTTCATCCGGGGTCCAGACCTGAACCTGCACGAGCCGGGCGCCGTCCGGGCTTTGCTCGACGTGGCGCTGGCCGGTGGGTGGCAGCCAGGGGAGCGGCGGCCGGTGGAGGTCGACGGCTGGTGCCTGCTGGAGCCGGCGGCCGCCGCGCGAGCCGGGGACACCAGCCCCGAGGACCCGTAGGGGCGGGATGGCTCCTCTTCGCCTGACTTCATCGATCCTGAGACGGGCCCATAACCGCGCGGCGATCAAACTCCGGTGAGACGCGCCACTCGTGTGCGTTGTCACCGGAGTGACGAACGACAGGGTCGTGCCCCCTGAAGCGGTGCAGCCCGCTCAGGCCGGCTCCTGGGTGGCGGCTGGCTCACGGTAGCCCCACCAGCACATGGACCCGTAGGTCTGGGCCGGCTCCCATCCCTGAGGGTGTTTCGGCCCTGACCTGGAGTTCAGCGTCGTCGGTGACGACGTGCGACGCAGCAACATCGAGGCACGGTTGATGGCCGCTCAGGCGCAGATCCAGAAGCAGGCCACGCTCAACGGTCTCGACGATGTCACCCACCCGAAGTATCAGAGCGACCTCTCCGAGAAGGGGAGCGGAATCCGCTACGACATTCAGCCGATCAAGGCCGCCGACGTACCGGCCGAGAGGGAGCAGGCGACACGTGCCGCGCCGAGCCACGGGCGGGGAACCGCGTTCAAGAGTTCCGCCCAGGAGCGTAAGGAGAACTTCCTCAGCACAGCGGTGAACGCATACGGGCTCTCGCCCTCCAACGCCGCGGAACTGCTCGCGACCAGCTCCGCGGACGAGGTCGACGAACTCACCGGATTCGACAAGGCGGGCGATCGGCGCCTCACCCTGGGCAACGCCGTCCGCTACCTGTCCGACGCCGATGCCACGGGCGTGTACGTCGAGGTCGATCTGCGCAATCTGGGGGGACTGACGAAGGAGCGCGGCAGGCAGCAGACCGACGAGGTCTACGCAGCCATGTCGGCGAGGTCCGAGAAGGCGCTGCTGAGCCTCGAGGCCGACGTCTCCCGATTCCGGCACGGCGGTGACGAGTTCAGTTTCATCGTCGTGGGACGTGACGCAACGCCGAGTGCGGTGAGCGCGGCATTGACCGCAGCTCAGAAATCCATCGCACAGTACGTTGCGGATCGAGGGCTCAGCGATATCGAACATCCGAAACACCCGGAAGACCTCAGCAAGCGGGGCACCGGGATCATCTTTGGCATCGCCCCGATCACTCCGGCCAGGGAGAACGTGGAGAGCGTCGTCAACAGCATCCTTTCTGCCGCCGACAGGCAGGTGGAAGCCAAGAAGTAGGTGCGCTCACCGGCAACAGGTGCCTTGCCGGAGACGGACGGGATGCCGTCGACCAGGACGAGGGTCCGTGCCCCGTGAGCCACCATGAGCGGGTGCTTCGTCGAAACCTGTCGGTTGGGTCGTGTGAAAACTGTGTCGCCGCCTCTGACTGCCGGAGTTGTGAAGGGCTGTTGTCTTTGCGGACGTGATCGCAGAGTTGCGAGTCGATGACGCAGGCGGTTGGTTCGTCCTCGCGGGCTTCCTGCCTGCGGACTTGGCGGCGGAGGAGGCCCCGGTTCACGTAGAGGACCGCGTCGAGCAGGCTGCGCAGGTCATCGTCGGGTGGCCGGCCGATGTCCAGTCCGCGGCAGCGACGCTCGGACCGCCAGGCGGTCAGGACCGGCTCGACCGACTCCCACCGGGCATCGGGCAGAACGCCGGGATTTGCGGCGATCCCGTCGGAGCTGGCAGGTAGGGGGCCTGGCAGGGCGCTGCATGACACACTTGGACCGGGTTGTCACAGGTGGCGACAGCGGGAGGTAGCACCTTGCTGACATTGGATCTGCATCCGATCTTCCGGAACAACCGCGACATCGAACTCTCGCTGCGGCAGATCGTCTTCCAGGCGAAGCACACGGGCGAGCCCGTCGTGCAGATCATTCACGGTAAGGGCACCGGGCAGCTCAAAGCACGCGTCCTGGCGTTCCTCAGCCAGAAGCACATCAAGCGGCTGTACGACCGGCTGGAGATCGACACGGCCAACACAGGCCGGATCCTGGTCCATTTCGCGCCACGCTCCTGAACCCCATCTCGCCGCGGTGCGGGGCGCCGAGGCAACTGCTCCGGTGCGCGCCCCACCCACCGCTTGCGGGACAGGCCTTGACGACCAACGGCGGTCAGAAATGCGTCTGGCAGACATGCCGTTTGCCCCCCTGCCGCAGGAATCCCGTCCTCCGCAGGACGGCACGTGTACGCGGTTACCGGCGCGCCACGGCCGCCCACTGTCTGATCAACAGCGGCGGATGGGCTGGACGACGACAGGCGTCTCCGGTTCCCCCGCCGTGATGAGTGACGATGGCCGGTTCGGGTGCGAAGCCGTCGACACGGTCGCCTTCGCCGAGCGGCGGCCTCCCGCTGCAGCCGCTCCCGGACCGCATGACTACCGTCGGATGGTCGTGGTGCTGCGAGCCGCCCTCTTGTTGGCCAGTTCGGCCTCGCCGACCAGGCGCTGGTACCGGTGCGGGGATGTCGTCCGCCCGGACGGAACATCCTCACCGCATCTCCGCCGTCGGCGAGGACGGCGACCTTTCCTGTTCGCCGCATGCGAGAGCCGGCCCTGTACCGGCCTCGGCGTAGTGGGCAAGGGCATGCGCGCGCAGCCCTGCGCTTTCGATCCGGACCGGGACAGGGGTGCGCCTACCCGCGGCGCCGCTGGCCGCTCTCTGTCAGGACGCCCTCCGCTGCCGTCTGATGGGTTCCCCTACCCGGTGCAGGTGTGTGAGAGCCTCGCGGTAGGACTGGAACAGCCCCGTCTCGTGGTAGGGCACGCCGATCTCCTCACAGTACGCGCGTACGACGACCTGGGCTCGCCGCAGGTGAGGAGAGGGCATGCTCGGGAACAGATGGTGCTCGATCTGGTAGTTGAGCCCGCCGAGCATCAGGTCGACGAGCCGGCCGCCACGCACGTTGCGGGAGGTGAGTACCTGGCGACGCAGGAAGTCGGGTCGGTCGTCGCCGCTGAAGGTGGGCATGCCCTTGTGGTTGGGAGCGAAGATGCTGCCGAGATACACACCGAAAAGGCACTGGTGCACGGCGAGGAACGCTATCGCCTTGCCGGGCGAGAGCAGCAGGAACAGCGCGGACAGGTAGCCCGCCATGTGCAGAATGAGCAGGCCGCCCTCAAGCCGACGGCTCTTCATGGACGGCGAGCGCAGCGCCCGCACGCTCGCCACGTGCAGGTTGAAGCCCTCCAGCGTCAGCAGCGGGAAGAACAAGAACGCCTGGTGGCCGCCGATGAAACGGGCCAGACCGTTGCTGTTGCGGGCCTGCTCGGCGGACCACACCAGAATGTCCGGGGCGACATCGGGGTCGAGTTCCTCGTGGTTGGGGTTGGCATGGTGACGGGTGTGCTTGTTCATCCACCAGCCGTAGCTCATGCCGATGCCGAGGTTGCCGAAGAGCCGGCCCCAGACCGCGCTCGCGCGCTGCTGCCGGAACACCTGCCGGTGCGCCAGGTCGTGGGCCACCAGCGCGATCTGGCCGAAGACCAGGGCCATCGAGGCGGCGACCACCAACTGCCACCAGGTGTCGCCCAGCGCGACGAAGGCTGCCCAACCCACCGCCAGCAACCCGGTCACCAGGGTGAGCCGCACCGTGTAGTAACCCTTGCGCTGCCGCAGCAGACCTGCCTCAGTGATGCGCTGGGACAGCCGTGCGAAGTCGCTGCCGCCGTTGGGGCGTTGTCTGCGGGAACGCACGGCGGCCGATGCGGTCGCCACCGAGGCGCCGGAGGAAGTCGTCATGCGGTCGAGTCTCGCTACGGCCGTCGCACCGGGACCAGCCTGTCAGCCCCAGACCTCCTGGGGGGCCGAGCCCCCACCACCCCATGGGGTTGTCCCCACCTCTGTACCCGCTGAACAGGCGGCCGGCAAGCGGCGCTGATCTGTGGGGAACATGAGAATTTGTGTGATCCCACTGCGCCTGGGCAGATGCAGCCGTCATGAGCACCCTCTATCGGAGCACGGCGGACGAGGCCACGGAGCAGAGCCCGGATACGCGAGCGACTCTTCAGGTCGTCCCCTCATCGGCGGAACGGGGTAGGGGCGGCGGCCGGGGCTTTTCGTCGGCACTGCGTCGTGGTGGGCGGGTGGCGGGGCTGGACGGGTTGCGGACGGTCGCCGTGGTGCTGGTGATCGTGTATCACGTGGAGCCGGACCTGGTGCCCGGGGGCTCGATTGGCGTGGACGTGTTCTTCACGATCAGCGGGTTCGTCATCACCCGGCTGCTGGTCGCCGAGTGGGCCCGTACCGGCCGGATCGGGCTGTGGTCGTTCTACCGGCGGCGGTGGCTGCGGCTGATGCCGGCCCTGCTGGTGATGTGTGCGGTCACCGCCTTGCTGTCCGTGGCGCTCCCATTGCCGCTGTTCGACGGGGCGTCGACGGCGGCGGTGCTGGCCGCAGGCTCGGTGGTCAACCTCGTTCGGGCCGCGGACCCCGGGACGTACGCGGATCTCACCGCGCCGCTCGGTCACACCTGGTCCCTGGGGGTGGAGGAGCAGTTCTACCTGGCCTGGCCGCTGCTCCTGCTGGTGCTGCTGCGGCGCGCGTCCGCGCGGGCGGTGCTGGCCTGGGTCACGGCGCTGTGCGTCCTGCCGGTGCTCTGGCGGACGGTGCTCTGGGACCCCGCGGCGACGCACCGCATCTACAACGGCCCGGACACCCGCGCCGACCAGCTCCTCGTCGGCGCGCTGCTGGCTATCGTTCTCGCCCGGCTCCGTGCCGACGACCCCCGCCTGGCACTGCTGCGCAGATGGGCGGGACGGCTCGGGTGGCCCGCGCTGGCGCTGCTGGGAGTCATTGCCTGGCAGATTCCGATCACCGAGGCAACCGGGTGGAGTCCGGTCTGGTACACGGTCGGATTCCTGGCCGCCGCTGTGCTGTCGGCCTGTGCGGTGGCCGCGCTGGAACTGTGCCCGCGGGCGTGGCCCTCCCGTCTGCTGTCGCTGGCCGCGCCGGCCTGGGTCGGGCGCAACCTCAGCTACGGGATGTACCTGTGGCACTACCCCGTCATCCGCCTGCTCCACGACCTCGGTGTGCACGGAGGCCGGCTGCTCCCCGCCGGCCTCGCGGCGACATTCGCCGTGGCCCTCGCTTCGTACGCCCTGATCGAACGACCCCTGCTGCGGCGCAACCGGGACCGCGTGCGTCGACTGGAACCAGTTGTCGCTACAGCAGCGTGAGAGCTGGATGCGATAGCGGCGCAGCCTGAAGGTCGGGCACCACGACCATCTCCTGCGCAGGCGGGGTCAGTGTTGCCGGGCCGGTAAGCCGGCGGGTGCACGCCGTACGGCGCTGCGGTAGCTGCAGATACCCAGGGCAAGCAGCCAGTAGCTGAGGATCGCGCCCATCAGGGCGGTGGTGCCCCAGCCGTTCGCCGCGTAGAAGTGTGCGGGGTTGTTACCGAAGAACAGGGACGGCACGAAGGTCAGGTTGGCCCCTGCCAGGACGTAGGCCGAGCGGCCGGTCCACCGCGGCAGCAGGTCCGTACGACAGACGCCATAGCCCACCGTGATCAAGAAGACCGCGAGCATGAGTCGGCCGATCGCTCCGTAGAGGATGTAGGTGCCGCTGACCGAAACGGTCGGGTCGATCGGCTGGTCGGCGGCAATGACCGCGCCAGCTTCCAGTCCACTGGAGACGAGGGTGATCGTCGCGTAGACCAGTCCGGTGGCGAAGGCCATCGTGCCGACCCATTCGTAGGCGGGGTCGACGCGCTTGACCAGTTCGCGGAAGGCCGTCACGAACACGATCAGGAACGCCAGCGCGACGATTCCGATCAGCAACCTGGCCAGGACGTTCGAGTCCGGCGGCGGGCCGGAGTAGATGAAGTACAGGGGCACTTCGACGATGAAGGCGGTCGCGGCGGCGATGCCCGTGAGGCCTGTCAGGCGCCTGGCGATGGTCTCGTTCATGCGTGTCTCCTGGGGCGTCCGTTGCCGGGTTTCTCTTTGGCTCGTTGCCGACGAGGTCAACCTTGTCGCTCTCGGCGACGCTCGTCGCTGGGCCTGGACACCGGATCGGGGGTGGTCCTAGCGCCACCCCCTGCTGGAAGGGCGGTAGGCGGAACGCACGCCTGGTTCATCGAGCAGGCCGAATCTTCGTTGATGACCTGACTCCAGCCCCAGGTATCAATCCGGACGGAGTATCCGGGCTGCCCGGCGATTCGGGATCTTTGGTCCTCGACACGAGCCAGCCCACCGCCGTCGGCCTGCTGTGGGGTGTGAACGAGTCCGGCGAATTCGGCGTCCGCGAGGGGAAAATCGGCATGATTTCCGAGACTTTCAACGTCGAATGCCAGTTGGGTGTGACGGTTCCAGCCCGACGACACGCCCTGGTGAGGCCTGTCAGCGCCAGACCATTCCCGGCAGGGCGCGAAGCCGGCACGACCGACTCGGTCGTCGCACCTCTCGTCGTGCTGAGCGTGCGGCAGGCCTGCGGCTCAGTGCCGCGGACAAAGCAGGCAACGCCGTCACCGAGACCGTCATACGGGCCTACCTCATCGCGGCACTCCGCTCACTCTCGTGGCGACACCTGTGAGGCTGTCGTGACGTGGAGACGATCCACGCGCACTTGATCGGCAGACTCGACCACCTGGTCGATCATGAGCGCACTGTCTCCGTCCACATGCCACTGCAGGCGCACGATCGGTCTGGCGCCGGCCGGCGCCTCGGCAGCGGCCCACGCCCATCCCGCGCCCCCGACTGCGTTATTTGCGCAGTGCGTCGGCGAGTTGCACGGCCGGGTCGCCGGCGAATCGATGCTGTGACTGCCCGGTCGGCCAGGTGGAGATGCCGTCGTCGGGCCATCGTGGAACGACGTGGAAGTGCAGGTGGCGTACCGACTGTTGTGAGCCTGGACCACTCGCGTTGAGGACGTTCACCCCAGTCGCGTTCAAACCGGAGCGCATGGCCCTTGCCAGACGCTGGACCAGGTCGACCGTGTCGGCCAGTACCTCGGTGGGCGTGTCGAAGACGTCGGCGTAATGAGCCGTCGGCACCACCAGGGTGTGCCCTGGAGCGAGAGGGCCGAGCGGGGTGAACGCGCAGGCGGACGGTCCACGGGCTATCCATTGCGCACTGTCTTCACGGATGAGCTGGCAGAAGGGGCACGACATGCGGACGACCCTGCCACAAGCCGCCGGCTCGCAATTGAGCGGCGCCCCTGGCTCGCGGCGCCACAGAAGTTGAGCCAGAGCCTGAGATCTGATGTCACTGTGCCAGTGCGCCGCCGCCTGCGTTCGTGGGTCGGTCCCGGCTGGGGCAGCCGAGGTGCAACCCTCTGCCACCAGGTCTCTCCGTTAGGCTTGCCGCCGGTCGCCCAACTGGGGCTGCGATGAGGCTGGGAGAGAAACTTCTTGGTGAAGGTCCTGATCGCCGGGGGAGCCGGTTACATCGGCAGCACGGTCGCCTCGGCCTGCCTGGACGCAGGCATCACCCCCGTGATCCTCGACAGCCTGGTTCGGGGCCGCCGTGAGTTCACTGAGGGTCGCACCTTCTACGAGGGCGACATTGCGGACGGGGCACTGGTCGACCGGATTTTCTCGGAGCACCCGGACATCTCTGCGGTGGTGCACTGCGCGGCACTGATCGTGGTGCCCGAGTCCGTCGCGGACCCGATCGGCTACTACGAGGCCAACGTGGCCAAGAGCCTGGCCTTCGTCAGCCATCTGCACGGCAATGGCTGTGACCGCATCATCTTCAGCAGCTCAGCTTCGATCTATCAAGCTGAGGACGGCTCGCCCGTCGACGAGGACTCGCCGCTGGCGCCGCAGAGTCCCTACGCACGGACCAAGGCCGTGTGCGAGGAGATGTTCGCCGACATCGCCGTGGCGGGGCCGCGTGTGCTGTCTCTGCGCTACTTCAACCCGGTCGGGGCCGACCCGGAGCTGCGTACCGGGCTCCAACTCAAGCGGCCCAGTCATGCCCTGGGTGTGCTCATCCAGGCGCACGAGGAAGGCCGTCCGTTCCCGGTCACGGGGACGGACTACCCGACACGCGACGGCTCGGGCATCCGGGACTACGTGCACGTCTGGGATCTCGCCGCGGCACACATCGCGGCGATCGAGCGTTTCGACTCCGTCCTCGTGGGGTCGCAGCGCTCGATCGCGATCAACCTGGGCACCGGCTCGGGAACCACGGTTCGGGAGTTGTGCACCGCGTTCAACAATGTCGTCGGCACGCCCCTGGTAACCACCGACGCCGACCGGCGCCCCGGTGACGTCGCCGGGAGTTACACGAAGAGCGACCGGGCGGCCGAGCTGCTCGGGTGGACGCCGACGCTGTCCCTGGAGGACGGCATCCGGTCCGCCCTGGACTGGATGCCGGTGCGCGACGAGCTGTTGAAGGACTGAAGGCCGGCACGGGGAGGCGTGCGTTGACGTTTGGGTTGTCGCTTCTCCAGCGAACCGGCCGGTGGGGCGGCACCGGGCATCACGCACCGACATGCCTTGAGCCTGCCCGGATATCAGCTGGCCGCGGCCTGCGCGGCGCGCACCCTGGTGTGGGCGAGCCGTAGGACTCGGTGCCGGTCTGGATGATCGCGCCGTCGAAGGTCAGCCGGTCGACGTGCTGAGCTGCGGGCAGGCGGGCTACTGGAAATGGACGACTGCGCCATCGACGGGTCGCATGTCCGCGATCTCAAAGGAGGAAGCCACACCGGGCCGTCGCCGGTCGACCGGGCCCGGCCCGGAACCAAGCACCATCTCATTGCGGACCGGAACGGAACCCCGCTCGCTGTCTCCTTGACCAGCGGAAACCGGCATGACGTCACCCAGCTCATTCCCTTGCTCGACGCGATTCCTCGCATTCGCGGCCTCCGTGGTCGGCCACGGCACCGGCCGCGACGGCTGTTCGCCGACCGCGGCTATGACTTCGACAAGTACCGTCGCCTCATCCGAGCTCGCGGCATCACTCCCAAGATCGCCCGCCGTGGAACCTCACATGGCTCCGGGCTGGGCAAGACACGGTGGGTTGTCGAGCGCGCCTTCGCCTGGCTCCACCAGTTCAAACGACTCCGCACCCGCTACGAGATACGTGCCGACCTCCACCTCGGGCTCCTCCAACTCGCCTGCAGCATCATCTGGTTGAGACGACTCCGAACCTCATTCTGAAATGATCAGTAAGTAGCGGTCGCCCGTCCTTGACGCCCCTCGCCGGTGCCGTCCTGACCGTCGATCTCGTAGATCCGCCCTTGAAGCCGTTCAGCCGCCCAGTCCAGCTCGACGCCCAGGTCGAACCAGTGCCGATCCTTGCGGATTTCGGGCCGTGAGAGGTTCACCGCAGCCCAGGAGAACACCCCCAGGAGGATGGAACGCCCGTGCTGCGTTGTACGCACGGACAACGCAAACGGCGCGGCGAGTGCCGCGCGGGTGACCAGCATGAGCTGTTCGTCCTCAGAATGTCGACGCCCACCCGTGAGAAATCGTGGCGTTTCAAGGATCTTGACCCACTCGACCACCGCGTCTGCCACCTGGGCGCGCAGGGACTCTTCGATGCCCTTCCGGACCGCGGTCGCTGGATCATCGCCGAGCCAGCCAAGCCAGTGATCAGGGTCAGTGAGCTTGCCGAAGTCGTCCTGTGGCATCCCGTGACGGGGATTCTCCTGGTACTCACCTGTCAGTTTCCCGCTGTTGTCCACCAACCACGCGCCGCGGATGGCCTCGGGAGGTACGTAGCCGTTCGGGTCGTCGACATACGTCGGATCGATCTCGGCGACGCTGCCGCCGGGATTCTCAGCGGCCGCAGCCAGAAGCGCCGGCTCGTTCGGTATGCCCTTACGTCGGCTTCGCCAGCCAAAACGCCCCACGTTCCCACCCCCACCGTTGCCCGCCCCGTTGACCGCGATTGTGCCGCACCGGTCAGGACCGCATGAGGGGCGGGTGTGCCTGACGGCGACGGGTGGGGGGGGGTGCCCCTATGGGGTTCGTCAACCCGTGGGGGCGGGTTGGGGGTCGTAGAAGGTGCCGTCGCGGAGCATCGCGTAGAGCACGTCGGCTCGGCGTCTTGCGAGGCAGAGGAGGGCTTGGGTGTGGTGCTTTCCTTGGGCGATCTTCTTCTCGTAGTAGGTGCGCGAGGCCGGGTCGGCCAGGGCTGCGAACGCGGAGAGGAAGAAGGCGCGTTTGAGCTGCTTGTTTCCTCTCCGGGAGGGTTGTTCGCCGCGGATTGAGGATCCGGAGCTTCGGGTCGCCGGGGCGAGTCCGGCGTAGGCCGCGAGGTGGGCGGCGGACGGGAAGCTGCTGCCGTCGCCGACGTCGATGAGGATCCTGGCTCCGGTCCTGACCCCGATCCCGGGCATGGAGGTCAGGAACTTGGAAAGAGGGTGGGCCTCCAGCAGTTCCTCGATCCGGGCGGCGAGGAGTTTGCGCTGGTCGAGTACGGATTTCAGCTGGTTGGCGAGGCTGGGGACGATCAGCGAGGCCGCGTCGGTATCGGGAACGACGACGGTCTGTTCGTCGAGCGCGGTGAAGACGTCGTCGACCAGGCGCTCGGCCATCCGCGGGGCTTTGGCCCGTATTAGATTGACCAGCCTGCGGCGTCCTGCCTTTCTCAACTGGGCGGGGGAACCGAACTGGTCGAGCATCAGCAGCACGGCCGGTGCTGGACGCGTGGGCCCAGAACTCGCTTCAGCGAGGGGTGGATCTGGGTGAGCACGCCGCGCAGCCGGTTGCTGATGCGGGTCGCCTCGCCGGCGAGGTCGTCGTCGAAGCCCACGATCATCTCCAGCTCGGCGACGGTCTCGTCTTCCAGCTCGAGGGCGCGGAGTGTGTGCGGCATGGCGCGGGCGGCGTCGGCGATGATGAAGGCGTCGCGGGCGTCGGTCTAGGCCTCGCCGGGGTAGAGGTCGGCGATTCGCCGCATGGTCAGGCCCGGCAGATAGGCCACCTGGCAGCCGGCGTCCCGGGCGACGGTCAGCGGCAGGGCGCCGATGGAGGCGGGCTGGTCGACGACCACGAGCACGGTGCCGTGCTTGGCCTGCAGCTTCTCGAAGAGTTCCCGCAGCTTGGGTTCGCAGTTGGGCAGGCGCTTGTCGAAGGCTTTCTTCCCCGCCGGGGTAACGGCGGTGGCGTGGTGCTCGCCCTTGCCGACGTCCAGGCCGAGGAAAGCGCCGATGTCACTGGTGTCGATCACGTGCGTCCTCCGGTCGTGCGTCCCGGCCTCACCTGCGGCACCAGCTGCCGGCATCCACATTACGAAGAGCCTCCCAAGTCCCCGCGGGAACCGGTGGTCATGCCCCTAATCAGCGGTCTACCAGTGCCTCCGGAACCGGTGACACCACCCCCCAGATCATGGCTAACAGGGGGGACCAGTCATGCCGGGCCCGGAGGCCGGGAACCCCATTACGGGGCCGACCAAGAAGGTAATGGGGGGATCTCAGCGAGCAGGTCAGTCCCACTCGCGGGCAAGGGCGAACTGCCCGACCCCGTCGTCGCGGACGCTCTCGGCTACCACGACAGGACCACCAGCCGCCTTACCAGAGAGGCCGGCGGGACATGGAGCCGCTGCGCGGCTGGCTGTATGTGTGCTTCTGGAGGCAGTTGAGACGGTCGTTCTTCACCCACCGGCGGATGACGGACGACTTCTTGCCTGAGGCGCGGGTGAGGGGTGAGGAGCAGGCGTACGCCTTCACCCCGCGGGCATCGGCCAACCGCTGCCGGTCGTCTCCGATCTCGGCCGGCGCCCGGGCGCCAGCCGGTCCGTCCGGCGGTAAATCAGCTGCCCTCCGCACCCACGGGTCTTAAGCTGAGGATGTCGAAGCGGGGTGGAGCAGTTAGGTAGCTCGCTGGGCTCATAACCCAGAGGTCGCGCGGTTCAAATCCCGCCCCCGCCACCAGTTGGTTCGGCCCCCTCCGATCGACACGGAGGGGGCCGCACGCAGCGGCCGCATGCCCTGCCCATCCGTTGCACGGTCGACCGTCGGCCCATCCCCCGCCTGCCGCCGCACCACGGCTGCCGGAAGCGAAATCGTCACCGTCGGCGCCGGTCCCGGTGGTCTTCCAGCCGAGCGCTATGCCCCGCGGAGCAGCGCTGCTGCGGGTCCCCCTGTTCAGCGGGACGCTTGATCGATGAGTGCTTGCAGGTACAGGCCTCGTGCCGCGTCGAGCTCCGGCGACTCGTGCGTGCGCACGGCCGTGGCGAACGTGTGACGCAGGACCGGCCAGCACTCCTCATGGTCGATGTCGGCGGTGTCGTAGACCAACGGCGCCTCGGCGCCGAAGAGTTCGACGCGGGTGAGGGCGTGGGGCACGGCTACGGAACCCGACAGGGACGCCTGGCTGACGGCTCCGTTCTCGTGCTCGAGGGTCAGTTCGATCCAGCGGCGGGCGTCACCTGTGCTCCGTATGTTCGCGATGGGCGACACGGCAGCGTCCAGCAGGTCGAGCAGGTGCGGACCGAGGTCCAGGAGGGCACCGTGCTCCAGACGCCAGCCGGTGGCGAACTCGCCGCCGAGAAAGGCACCGTGGAGGTAGCAGGAGCGAGCACCCGATATCTCGTGGCCGCGGGCAGCTTCCAAGAAGGCCTGGGTGACGGGGTGGTAGCGCTTGGTCAGGACGAGTTGGGAAACCACACCGGCGGTGAGCACGGCGTCGGTGACGCGTTGGGCCGCCGTCAGATCGGGGCCGAGCGGCTTCTCCAGCAGCAGTGCTTTGCCCCGTCGCGCGGCCAGCGGCGCGAGTTCGGCCTGGACGGCGGGGGGCACGGCGAACGCCACGGCCTCGCACCTGTCGAGCAGTTCGTCGAAGGAGGCCGCGACGTGGGCGTGGTAGGGGGCGGCGGTCTGCTGGGCGGCTTCGGTGCGGCGCGCCCACACCGCGGCGAGGCGGGTCTCCGGTCCCGCGGCGAGCGTGCGGGCGTGCATGGCGCGGGACCAGGGTCCGGCGCCCACGAGCCCGACCTCGACGGGAGGTCCGGTCCAGGGGTCGATGGTGACGGTCACGGTGTTCCTGTCTGGACGAGGGGTGGTGCGATCGATCGGTGCCGGCTGCGCCGTGTTCGGCTCAGGACGCCAGGTTGCCGAGCCGGTCGTCGGCGCGGTGGGACGAGTAGAGGATCTCGACGACCATGCCGGCCGCTCCGATGACGCCCGCGTGCTCGCCCAACCGTGACGTGACGACCTGCAGGTTGGCGGTGGCGCGGGGGAAGGCGCGCTGGTAGAGCAGTTCCCGGACTCCGGTCATGAAGGGTGCTCCGGAAAGTTCACCGGCGATCATCAGGACGCCCGGGTTGAGCAGGCTGACCACGGTCACCAGGACCTCGCCGGCCCGGCGTCCGGCCTCCCGTGCCAGCCGGAGGGCGTCCGGGTGGCCTTCGGACAGCAGGCGCTTGACGTCGGCGGCGGACACGGCGTCGGCGCCGAGGGCGCTCAGGTCCCTGGCCAGTGCCCGGCCGCTGGCCACGGCCCCCAGGCAGCCGTGCGAGCCGCACAGGCACAGGACGTCGGACCGGTCGTGCAGGCGGATGTGCCCGATGTCGCCGGCGCCGCCGTCGATCCCTCGGTACACCGTGCCGTTCACGACGACGCCGGCGCCTATGCCGGTGGAGACCTTCACGAGTACGAAGGCCGAGCAGTCCCGGTGGTTGGCCTGGTGCTCGGCCAGCGCCATGAGGTTGGCGTCGTTGTCGACGAAGACCGGTACGGGCCCGTCCTCCATGCTCACGCCCACGTGTTCGGCGTAGGCCCGCTGCAGGCGCTCCCGGATGGGGTACCGGTCCCAGCCCGGCATGATCGGCGGTTCGATGACCTGTCCCGTCTCCCACTCCACGGGTCCGGGAACGGACAGCCCGATTCCGCAGACATGGGTGGCGTCGATGCCGGCGGCGGCGATCAGTTCAGGGAACCACCGGGCGAGTTGGTCCAGCACCCCCTCGGGTCCTTCGGTGATGTCCAGGGGTCCGGTGTTCTCGGCGAGGATGGTGCCGTCGAGGTCGAGGACCGCGGCCCGCGCGTACCTGGTCTCCAGGTCGACGGCGATCACCGAGGCGTGCCGGGGATCGAACACGATCTGCTGGGACGGGCGTCCGCCAGTCGACGAACCGGCGACGTGCTTGAGCCATCCCGCCCGGTTGAGCAGGTCCAGCCGCTGGCCGACGGTCGAACGGGACAGCCCGGTGATCCGTTGGAGGTCCGCGCGGGTGTTCCCGCGTCCGCTGCGGATGAGCTGCAGCAACTCGCCCGCGCTGGTCTGATTCGACGTCAGCATCAAGTCCCTCATGGTCTCAGCTCTTGTCCGCTCCGCTTGTCAGGCCTTCGGTCAGCAAGCGCTCGGCGGCGAAGAACAGGAGTATGACGGGAATCGTCAGTACGACCGAACCGGCCATCAGCACCGTCTTGGGCACCTCGACTCCGTTGGAGAGCTGGGCGAGGCCCAGCGGCACCGTCCACTTGCCCGGGTCCGCGGCCAGGAACAGGAGGGCGAACAGGAACTCGTTCCAAGCGATCATGAAGACGTACAGGCCGGTGGCCATGAGGGACGGCAGCGCGAGCGGCAGGACCACCCTGCGCAGGGTCCCGAGCCGGCTCAGGCCGTCGAGCGCCGCGGCCTCCTCGATCGAGTAGGGGATGGTGACGAGGTAGTTCTTCAGCATGTAGATGGCCACCGGCACGGTCTGGGCGACGTAGACGACTGCGAGCCCGACCAGGCTGGAGGACAGGTGCAGCTTGGCGAAGACGACGAACAGCGGGACGGCCAGCAGGGTGGCGGGGAACAGGTAGACGGCCAGGAAGAGGGCGCTGACCTGGCGATGGCCGAAGAACTTCAGCCGGCTGACCGCGTAGGCGCCGGGCACCGCGGCCAGCAGGGTGAGGGCGACGGTGCCGAGGGAGACCAGGGCGGAGTTGAGCAGGAACTTGAGGAAGCCCTGGCCGCCGTCGTCGGTGGAGCGCAGCACGTCGCGGTACGTGGACAGGGTGAAGTCCTTGCTGGAGACCCACAGTGAGCCCGGGTCCAGCAGCAGCGCGTCGATGGGCTTCAACGACAGCAGCAGCATGTAGTAGAAGGGCATCACGGTGATCACCACGAGGAACGCGATGACGAACCAGCGCAGGACGCCGAAAAACCTGTCCTCGATCTGGGCCCGGCTCATGCCGACTCCTCCTGGACCTTGTTGCCGAAGAACTTGAAGTAGAGGCCCATGAGGATCATGAGCGAGACGGCCAGGACGAGGGCCTGGGCCGAGGCGGCTCCCACGTCGTAGCGGGCCGTGAGGAAGTCGTAGACCCGTACGGCCGCGACGTTGGTGCCCGCCCCGCCGCCGGTCAGCAGGTAGACGTCGTCGAACTTGTTGAAGGTCAGGATGAAACGTAGGACGCACAGCAGGGCGATGACGGGCATCAGCTGCGGCAGCAGGATGTGGCGGAAGCGCTGGGTGGGGGTGGCTCCGTCGACCAGGGCGGCCTCTTCCAGGCCGTCGGGGACCGCCTGCAGCCGGGCCAGGATGAACAGGAACGCGAAGGGGAAGTACCGCCAGGTCTCGAAGGCGATGACGGTCAGCAGCGCCAGGGGTATGTCGAAGTGCGCTCCGAGCACGTGGACTTCGTACTCGCGGGTGGACAGGAAGGCGATCGGGTCGTCCCATCCGAACAGGCGCCGGCCCCAGTTGTTGACCACGCCGTACTGGGGGCTGAGGGCCACCTCCCACACGAAGGAGACGGCGACGACGGGGGCGACGTAGGGCAGCAGCATCGCGGCGCGCAGCAGACCGCGGCCGCGGAAGGGCTTGCGCAGGGCGAGCGCGGCGATCAGGCCGAGAGCCACGGATCCGAACGTGGCGCCCGCCGTGTACAGCAGGGTGGTCGTCAGGCTCGACCAGAAGCCCGCCGAGCCGAAGACCTGGTCGAAGTTGTCGAGGGTCCAGTTGCCGAACAGGCCCATGCCCTGGATGTCGACCAGTTTGGCGTGCTGGAACGCGAGAAGGACCGTCCACAGGATGGGCAGGATGACCACCACGAGGACGACGACGAACGTGGGCGAGACGAACGCCAGGCCTGCGCGGTTGGCGCGGCGGCTCGCCGTCATCGGCCGACGGCGGCGTTCGGCGGGCCTGTCCGTGGGCCGACTGTCGGTGTGCCGGCGCTGCGGTGTGCCGGCGGGGGCTGTTGTCATGAGAGTGACCTTTGTGACGTGCGGGGCGGCTACTGGAGGGACTTCTGCAGGGCGGAGACGTCGTCGTCGGCCTCCTGAGCTGCTTGTGCAGGCGAGATCTGACCGCTGGTCATGGCGCCGATCGCCTTCGGTACGGGGAGCTCACCGTTGGTGGCGCCGACCAGCGCCCCCTCGCCCTGGGTGATGCCCCAGCGCCGCATGTTGCCGACTCCGGCCGCGAGTTGGTCGAGCAGACTCGCGGGGTAGACCTGGTCGAAGGGCTTCTTGGTGTCGACACCGATCTCGCTGTGCCGCCAGGCCTCGAGGTAGCGTCCGGGCTGCGTGACGGTCCCGGTACGGACAGGGATCTTGCCTTCGGGTGCCATGCCGAACCAGGACTCGTAGCCGGTGCCCATCATGTACGCGATGAACTCGCGGGACGCCGCGGTCTCGGCGGTCTTGGTGGTCACCCATGAGGTGATCTCGCCGAACTGGGCGGCGTCGGTCGCGTCCGGGCCCTGCATCGCGGTGGTGATGCCGCTGTTGCGCGCGAGGTACTGCGGGTCGTTCTTGCACTGCGGGCAGCTGGGCAGGGCGTCCTTGCGCAGGCCGGCGAGTTCGTCGAGCAGGAACGTGGACCAGACGATCATGGAGGACTGGCCCGCGAAGTAGGTGGCGCGGGTGGAGTCGACGGTCTGGGTGCCCGGGGCCCCGTAGGTGCGGGCGAGTTCGTCGTAGGTCTTGAACGCCGTCTGGCACTCGGGCGAGTCGAGGGCGACGTGGTGGTGGTCGTCGACGAGCTGGCAGTTGTCGGCGAGGGCGAGGCTCTCGAAGCTCTGCGAGGTGAAGGCGTCGCCCGGGTCGGTGGCCGCGGCGATGCCGTAACGCCCTTTCGTCGTCAGCGCCTTGGCACCGCTGAGCGCCTTGGCGTAGGTGTCGGGGGCTTCGAGGTGCTTCTCGTCGAACTGGTCCTTGCGGTAGACGAGCAGCTGCAGCCAGGCGTCGGAGGGCACGCCGAGACTCGTGCCGGCGTCCGAGGTCAGTTTCAGCGCGTTGGCGTTGAACGTGCCGCGCCCCAGCTTGTCGATGATCTGGCGGGGTATCTCGGTGTTGAGCAGGCCGTTGGTGTACATCTGCCAGACCTGGCCCATGGGGGCGGCACCGATGACGTCCGGCAGCGTTCCCGAGGCGGCGGCGGACATGATCAGCTGGGGCATCTGGCCCTCGTCGACGCCGACGAGATGGACCTTGATGCCGGTCTTCCGCTCGAACCCGTCGACGATCTTCTGCGTCACGGCGACGCGATCCGGGAGGTTCTCCTGGGACCAGACCGTGATCTCCCGGTCGGGTTTTCCGGGGCCTGTGCTGTCGGCGCAGCCCGTGAGCATGCCCAGGCCCAGGGCGGCCGTGATGCCCACCGCGATCGCCTTCGATCGCCGGCTCATGGTGTGCATTGCGTGTCCTTGCTCGAACTTATGTCTGCTGGAGACGCATCACAGCATCACTTTTGCTTGTTGACAAGACATAAGTGAGGGATAGTGTCGACGCAACCGCACTCGCACACCCCCCTGTCGGAGACATCCGTGGAACGCGTCGTCCAATTCACCGGCCCCCGCCGGGTCGAGATAACCGAGCAGGCCGAAGCCGCACTGCCCGCCGGGCATCTGAGGGTCCGAACTCGCTATTCGGGCATATCGGCAGGAACGGAACTAACCGCATATCGCGGAACGAACCCTTACCTGACGCGCACCTGGGACCCGGAGGCCCGGCTGTTCCGCGACGGCGCGGCCGGCATCCAGTACCCCGTCGCCGGCTGGGGCTACTCCGAGGTCGGCGAGGTCATCGAGGCCGCACCCGACCTGGCCGGCACCCCGGGCCTGCCGCAACCGGGCGATCTGGTGTGGGGCATCTGGGGCCACCGCAGCGAAGGCATCGTCCCCGCCGAGCGCATGATCGGCCACACCCTGCCCGCAGGCCTGGAACCGCTGGCCGGCGCCTTCGCGCGGGTCGGCGCCATCGCCTACAACGCCGTCCTGGCAGGCGACATCCACCTCGGCGAGGACGTGACCGTCTTCGGCCAGGGCGTCATCGGACTGCTCGCCACCCGCCTCGCCCAGCTCAGCGGCGCCCGCGTCACCGCCGTCGACGCCCTCGACGGCCGCCTGGAGACCGCCAGGCGCTACGGCGCACAGCACACCCTCAACGCCCGAACCGACGCCGTCGCCGAACGCGTCCGCGACGCCACCGGCGGCCTCGGCGCCGACCTCGCCATCGAGATCAGCGGCGCCTACCCCGCGCTGCACGAGGCCCTGCGCTCGGTCGCCGTCGGCGGCCGGGTGGTGGCCTCCGGCTTCTATCAGGGCGACGGTACCGGCCTGCGGCTCGGTGACGAGTTCCACCACAACCGCGTCCAGCTCATCTGCTCCCAGATCGGCGGCGTGCCGCCCCAGCTCGCCCACCGCTGGAGCGTGGAGCGCCTCCAGCAGACCTTCCTGCGGCTGGTCGCCGAGGGACAGGTGGACGTCGCCGCCCTCGTGAGCCACGTCGTCCCCGTCGCGGACGTCGCCGAGGCCTACGTGCTGCTGGACGAGCGCCCCGCCGAGGCCCTTCAGGTCGTGCTGGAATTCTGAACCTTTCGAAAGGCCCCTCATGTTCAAGACCGCGGCGCAGGAACAACTCCTGCCCGGAGACACCCTGCAGGCCAAGTGGGAGTTCGCCCAGGAGGCGGGCTACGACGCCATCGAACTGCGCGGCAAGGGCGACCTGCACTTCGCCTCCCGCCTTCCCGAGCTGAAGCAGGCCGGCAAGGACGGCGTGGTCATGCCCACCGTATGCGTCGACATGCTCCACTTCTTCGGCGCCTTCGACGACGACCTGCGCCGCGACGCCATCGTCCAGATGAAGTCCCAGCTCACCGTGATCGCGGAGATCGGCGGTCTGGGCCCCCACACCCCGGCGTCCTACGGCATGTTCTCCCGCCGCCTGCCGCCCTTCGAACCGCCGCGCAGCGAGGCGCAGGACCGCGAGGTGCTGCTGTCCGGACTGGCCGAACTGGGCGAGCACGCCCGCAGGGAAGGCGTCACCCTCTTCCTGGAACCGCTCAACCGGTACGAGGACCACATGGTCAACCGGCTGGAACAGGCGGCCGACCTGATCCGCGCCACCGGCCTGGACTCGATCCGGATCGGCATCGACAGCTACCACATGAACATCGAGGAGACCGACCCCGCAGCGGCCATCCTCGCCCACGCCGACCTCATCGCCCACGCCCAGGTCTCCGACTCCAACCGCTTCCAGCCCGGCGCCGGGCACCTCGACTGGCCCGCCTGGCTCGGCGCCCTGCACACCATCGGCTACGACGGCCACCTCGCCCTCGAATGCCGACTGACCGGCGACCCGGCCGAAGCCGTGCGCTCCGTCCCCGCCCTCCTCAAGAGGTCGGGCGCGTGAAGTCACTCCTGGACCGGCCCGTGCCCACCGCCGCCGCAGCCCTGACACTGCGGCGCGGTGCGGCACGGGTCCTGCTGGACAACTGGACCGGCTCCTCGACCGTCCCCTCCCGCACCCTCTACCCCCACCAGTGGAGCTGGGACTCCGCCTTCATCGCCATCGGGCTGCGCCACCTGTCGGTGCGCCGGGCCCAGCAGGAACTGGAGTCACTGCTGTCCGCGCAGTGGGCGGACGGACGCATCCCGCACATCGTCTTCAACCCCGCCGTACCCCAGGACGCCTACTTCCCCAGCCCGGACTTCTGGCAGTCCTCCACCGCCGGCAGGCCGGCCGGAGCACCGGCGGCACCGCAGACCTCCGGCATCGTCCAGCCGCCGGTGCACGCACTGGCGGCCTGGCTCGTCCACCGCGCCGACCCCGAGGAATCACGACGCCGCGGCTTCCTCACCCGCGTGCTGCCCCGCCTCGCCGCCTGGCACGACTACCTCCTCGACCGCCGCGACCTCGGCGGCGGAGGACTGGCCGCCGTGGTCCACCCCTGGGAACCGGGTACCGACAACAGCCCGTGCTGGGACACCGCCCTCAAGCGCGTTCTGCCCGCCGCTGCCGACTCCTTCCGCCGTGCCGACCTCAACCACGGTCACCCCGCCGACCGGCCCACCGACCTGGACTACGGCCGCTACGTCCGCCTCGTCACGGACTACCGCGACGCCGGCTACGACGACCGTGCCGGCCGGCGCGCCTTCGCGGTGGAAGACCCCTGCTTCAACGCCCTGCTGATCACCGGCGAACGAGCCCTGGCCGCCATGGCCCGGGAGACCGGTGCGAACCCCGCGGCGCACACGGCCCGCGCCAACGCCCTCACCCGGCACCTCGTGACCCGGCTGTGGGACGACGGCGCAGGCATATTCCACGTACGCGACCTGGCCACCGACACTCTGGTGGAAGAGCACGCCGTCACCGGCCTCGTTCCCCTGCTCGCCCCGCACCTGCCGCAGCACATCGTCACCCGTCTCCTGGACACGCTCACCGGCACGCGCTTCACCGCGCCGGCCACCCGTCTGGTGCCGAGCTACGACCTGACCGGGCCCGCGTTCGACGCCCAGCGCTACTGGCGCGGCCCCGCCTGGTTCAACACCGCCTGGCTGATCCACCGCGGTCTGCGCACGCACGGCCTGCACGAGAGCGCCGAACACCTGCGGCAGGGCTTCCTCGGCGAAGCGGAGAAGTCCGGCTTCGCCGAGTACATCGACCCGCTCACAGGAGCCGCTCGCGGAGCACGGAACTTCTCATGGACCGCCGCGCTCGCCCTCGACCTGGCCAGCACAGACCCACAGGAGCCCCTGCCATGACCTCGGCCGACACCGGCGTCCAGCTGGTACGCGACGCCACCTTCGCCCGGGTGGACGCCGCCGGGAACATCAACGGCACCCTCGGCACCGCCCCCGACGGACTGTTCCTGCGCGACGCCCGTCACCTCAGCCGCTGGCAGCTCACCGTCGACGGCGCCGCGCCCATCCCGCTGATACTCGCCACCGCCGACGCCGACGACACAGCCACCTGCGTCCTGACACCGCAGGGCACTCGGGACAACCCGCCCGCCTACACCGTCTTCCGCAGCCAGAAGGTCGCGGCAGGTGTCCTGACCGAGCATCTGCGGCTGGTCAGCAACCGCCCCGAACCGGTCACCGCGCACGTCCGGATCACCGTGGACGTCGACTTCTCGGACCTGTTCGAACTGCGCGCCGACGACCGCCGCTACGACAAGCCAGGCGCCGAGCTCCAAGTCCACCGCACCGACGACGCGCTGCACTTCGACTACCGGCGACACGACTGGCACTCCCGGACCGTCCTCACCTCCCGGCCCGCCCCCGACACCACGGACAGCTCCCCCGGGCTGCCCGACGCCACCGCGCGCACCCTCGGCTGGGACCTCGCCCTCGCCGCCCATGGCGAAGCCGACCTGCACCTGACCGTCCGCGCCCTGCCGCACGGACTGCCGGCCGACTCCGCAGCACCTGCCGTCCAACGGCCGGCACCGCGTCCGGCAAGGGCGGACGACCCGCTCGCCCGCACCTGCGAGCGAGGCCTCGCGGACATCGACCTGCTGACCATCGCCGTCACCGGAGTGGACGGCGAGGAAGTCCATGTTCCCGCCGCGGGCATCCCGTGGTTCTTCACGCTGTTCGGCCGTGACTCACTGCTGACGTCCTACTTCCTGCTCCCCTACCGGCCGGAGACGGCCGCGGCGACCCTGAGCGCTCTCGCCACCACCCAGGGGCGCCACCATGACCCGGTGAGCGGCGAACAGCCCGGTCGCATCGTCCACGAGACGCGCCACGGCGAACTGGCGCACTTCCGGCAGGTTCCCTACGGCCGGTACTACGGTGCCGTCGACTCCACCCCGCTCTTCCTGGTGTTGCTCCACGCCCACCACGAGACGACCGGCGACCCGACCCTCGCCGTACGGCTCGAACAGCATGCCCGTCGAGCCGTCGACTGGATGCTCACCGACGGCGGCCTGGACAAGCACGGCTACCTCGTCTATCAGCCCGACCCCAACGGTCTGGTGAACCAGAACTGGAAGGACTCGGCGGGCGCCATCTGCTTCGCCGACGGCACACAGGCACAGGGACCCGTCGCCGTGTCCGAAGCCCAGGGGTACGCCTACGACGCCCTGACCCGAACCGCCCGACTGGCGGCGGAGGTCTGGCACGACGAACCGTACGCCCACCGGCTGCGCGAGAGTGCCGAAGCGCTGCGCACTCGCTTCACCGCCGACTTCTGGATGCCACAGGCGGACTTCCCCGCCCTCGCCCTGGACGGCAACGGCCGACAGGCCGACGCCCTCGCCTCCGACGCCGGCCACCTGCTGTGGTCGGGCATACTCGATGCGGACCTGGCCCGCCGGGTGGGACAACGCCTCCTGCGCCCCGACTTCTTCTCCGGCTGGGCCATCCGCACGCTCGCCGCCGGACAGCGCCCGTTTCACCCCTTGTCCTACCACCGCGGCAGCGCATGGCCACACGACAACGCCGTCATCGCGATGGGCCTCGCCCGCTACGGACTCGCCCAGGAGGTCCGCACGGTCACCGACGGGCTCGTCGCGGCAGCCGCTCATCACCAGTACCGGCTGCCCGAAGTACTCGCCGGCTACGACCGCACCGCCACGACCCGGCCGGTCCCCTACCCCCACTCATGCTCCCCACAAGCGTGGGCCGCGGCGACGCCCCTCGCCCTCAGGACAGCACTGGACCTCACATAGACAAGGCAGTGGGAGAGGACGCCACCGGACGCGGCCACGGTGATGGGGGCCCATATGTGATCTCCCCCGGTTCCGCCGTGAGGGACCGTGCCAGGAGATGCTCAGCTTCGGCATGCACGGCAGTCAGTCCGCCGGGTGGCCTGGGATGATGTCATGGGTGTCGTTCAGCGTCAGCAGCGGGGTTCTGTTGCCCGTGGGATTGTTCGCCGCCTCGGGAGCGAGCAGGAAACCGACGTGGTCACCGCCGTCGATCTGGTTCTCCACGCGACCGGCGAACCAGGCGGGGGCGTCGTCGAGGATCAGCGTTCCGCCCGGTCCTGGATGCCAGGGGACGTGAGCGAACTTGTCGGTGCGGTCGCCGGTCTCGCCGCCGAAAAGCCGGGCCAGTCGGTCCTGGTCGCGGCCGAGGAGATGGACCGCGAGTCGTTCGGCGCGCTCGGCCACCTGGTACGTCCGGTTGGCTTTGGACAGCCAGACCATGAGCCGGGCGGGCCGAATCGAGCACTGAGAGGCGAATCCGACCAGGCAGCCGGCTCTTTCCCAGCCGGCTTCCGCGGTCACGACGTACATCGGATAGTCGAGCAGGTCGGTGAAGGGATCAAGCTCGGGCACAGTACCTGGCTCCTGCATCGAATGATTGGATATGGGGTCATTCTGCGCCCTGTCGGTGTGCGGCTGCGGCACCCGGCTGATCGCCGGCATCGTCCTCTCGCCGGCAACGGCCGGATCAAGGCCGATTACATGTTCCCCGGAGCTTGACCCTCGACAGCAGAGGCGGTGGGTCCGGCGGCCGCCGAGAGAGCCTCGGCTGTCGCCGGGTCGGCTGGCAAGAACGCCTCCAGCTTCAGCTCGGCGAGTGTCACGTCAACCGGCGGTCGCGAAGGTCGTCACGGTCGTCATCAGGCGCAGCTCACCGTACGAGGACCGCAGTCGGAGCGGAACCGCGAAACCCAGGAGCCCTGCGGACTGCTCCGACTCGGGAACGTACCCGGTGAGTTCGGAGTGCACGAGTTCGGCAACCCCGACTTGCTGCTGCAGGGCATCTACCGGGGCCCGGACGGCCGGCAGCGGCTGGTCGCCACCTACGCTGAGGAGACCCTGTTCGAAGTCGGCGTCGGCAAGGCCGGCGGTGGCAAAACGGAAAGAGCCTTGGCGCAGGCGATCGGCTGGGCTCACGCGGGCGGTGGGCTCGTCTTCGTCGATCCACACCGTGACTCGTGGCCGCGGGCCATGCCGTTCCTCGCCCACGAACAGTGATGCCGCGGATCGCCTTGGTCGACCTCAACGGTCTCGGCCCCAACCCGCTGGTGAGCTAAGGGCGTGCAGATCTTTAATTTGCTTTCTTGATCTTGTTTTGGAGGGGGTCCGAAGCGAGGAACGTGGTGATGTCGGCTGGTGTGCGGAAGCGGGCGGTGGAGGCACTGATGCGGTGGTCATGTGCTTCGAGGAGTGGGCGGACTTCCTGACTCGCTCGGCAGATGGTCACGGCGGTGACGCCAAAGAGTTGGCCCAGGAGGTCCATGGTGGCCAGTTTGCGCAGGTGGAGCACGGTGGCCAGGATCCGGTCGGCTGGGGTGAGCTTGGCTTTGGCGCCTGTTCCGGGTGCGACCAGACGCTCGTGCCCACGACGTGCGCGGAGCACTTCCTCGCGTTGTATCTCCAGCGCGGGCGTCAAAGTGTCGATGAGTTGGTTGAGTTGCTGGCGGGTCATCCCGGTCAGTTCGGGGGCTTGCAGCGAATGCCGCGTGAGGCGAGGCGGTCTGGTCGCCGTGGCCTGGCCGGACGTGCTGTCGGTCGTCGCTGCGTCCATCGGATGGTGCGGGTGGAGGGTGTAGTTCCAGTCGCCGTGGAAGCGGTGGCGGGTGATGGGCAGGGCGGCGATCTCGTCGTCGGTGACCTGGATGCCGGTGGGGCTGGTCAGGGGCCTGCCTCGCCAGTTCATGGTGATGTGGGAGAACAGCCGGTGCTCGATCCGGTTCCACTTCGAAGTGCCGGGAGGCAGGTGGCAGACAGTGATGGCCAGGCCGGTCTCGGCGGCGAATCCGGCGAGTTCGGTTTTCCAGGTGCGTGTGCGATACCCGTTGGAGCCGCCGGCATCGGCGGTGATCAGTAGTCGGCCGGCCGTCGGGTAGGCGGCTTTGCCGGCGCCGTTCCACCAGCGTCGGATCGACTCGACGGCGAAAGCAGCGGTGTCGTGGTCGGTGCCCACGTTGACCCAGCCGGCGTTCGCAGCGACGTCGTAGATGCCGTGGGGCACTGCTCTGCCCAGCTCACGGTCGGGGAAGTCGTGGGTGTCGACACGTACCGGCTCGCCTCTCGGCTCCCATTCGCGGCCACTGTTCTTGAACGGGCCGACCAGCTCCTTCTTCTTCGTGTCCACACTGATCACCGGGGCCCAGCCGTCCTGGTGGTCGCGGGCCTGCTCGTTGAGGTAGCGGAACTGTGCGTCCCGGTCGGGGTGCTGCTTGCCTTCCAGCGTCTTGGCATTGCTTTGCAGGCTGAAGCCCTCCTCGCGCAACAGGTCGCCCACCGTGTCCGCGGAGATCCGGTGGCCCTGCCGGGTCAGCCGCTCGGCGAGCTTGCGGGTGGATTTGGTGGTCCAGCACAGCGGCGACATGGGATCTCCGCGAACATCCGGCTCGACCAGTACGAGGAGCGCCTCCCGAACGGCCGGGTTCCGGTCGACGACGCGCTTGCGGCCGGCACCGGGCCGACGGATCCGTCCCAACGGAGCCTGCCCCGAGTCGAGTTCCCGCACTCCGACAGACACAGTGGCCTCACGGACACCGGCGGCACGGGCGACTGCTCTGATCCCGCCGTGGCCCAGGGACTGGGCCTCCGCCCCTATCAACAGGCGCCGCTGCCGCTCATCAAGGTGCGGCAGAATCGCCTCGAACTTGGCTGCCAGCAAGGCCCGTTGTCCATCCAACCCGCTCATACCAGATCAACGACCCACCGAACGGAAAGCTACGAGTTAAAGATCTGCACGCCCTAACTACCGGCTCCTGCTGTGTACCTTCAGTTCAGCCTATGAGGTCTCCGGCGGCGTCAGCGCGGACGGTGATGTCGGACTTGCTGCAGACACGGGGCAGTTCGTCCTCCGGCGGTTGGCCGGCCGAGTGCCGCGGGATCTGAGTTCTCGCACGTCAGTAATCTGACGGAGTCCCACCAGTACTGTTGGGCCGCCTGCGCGGGTGCGCAGTTGGGGGTTTCACCAAGGGGGCACCAGGCATGCCGGAGGGGTTGGCCCAGTGGGGGCCGGAGTTCTTCATGACGCGGGAACGGGAGCGACGTCGCGGCCTGGCACCGGAGAACGACGTGGGAAGTGACCTCGTGCAAGGGGGGTACGAGCCCTGCTTGCTGGCCCTTCTGCGACTGTCGGTGGGCAGGGACCCGGACGCCGGTCTCACCAGTGAGTGGTTCCCGAGGGCGCTCGCCCGCACCGGCCACCTCGTCCGCGCGGCTGAGCTGGCGTACACGATCAGTGACGAGCTCAAGCAGGGTACGGAGCTTCTGGAGCTGGTGCAGGCCGCGGCGGGTGCGGGAGACCTGTGCGGCGCTCAGGTGCTGGCCGAGTCGATTCCCCTGCGGCAACTGCGGGACCAGGCGCTGGTCGCCCTCGTGCCGGCGTGGGCCCGTGCCGGTGAGCGCGCCAGGGCTGTGGCTCTGGCGGAGAGGATCCGCTACCCGCACAACTGGGGGAGGGCCTGGGCCCTGCTGGCGAAGGCGGTGGCGGACAGCGGCGACGTTGATGAGGCGCTCAGGTTCGCCGCTCGTGCCGACGACGAGGTGAGTACTTACACCGTCGACGGGACGGAACAGGTGCTCGCCCTCCTCGTGGAGGTGGCCGTCGCCACCGGAGACCATGACCGGGCCGCCACACTCGCCGACCGCGTGGAGGACATCACCCGGTCCCGCAACTCGACAGGGTGGTCCAAGCCACGCCCCCTGGCCGTGGTGTTGGCCCGGGAGGCGCTTGCGGGGGACCTGGACCGGCTCGACGCTCTCCTGCGCCCGCCCGGACCCGCAGTCGGGGCCGGGGGAACGGTATGCGGGTGGGCGCTCGGCGGAGCCGACGACCAGGACATGGTCCTGGAAGGAGACCTGGACCCCGGACCGTTCGCCGCCGCTCGCCCGTTCTCCCCCAGATCCCCGCTCGACGCCTGGGACATGGCGTGTGTGCTGGACGCGGTCGCCGAAACCGCCGACCAGGACGTGGCCCTGGCTCTGGCCGACCGGGCCGAGACACTGCTCGAGACCGGCGACGGCCGTGATCACGACATTCTGCTGAGGTCCGTGACACTTCTGCTGGCCCGGCGTGGACAGGTCGAGCGGGCCATGGCCCTCGCCGACCGGCTCGACCCTGATCTGTCCGTGGCGCGGCAGGCGGAGGTCGTCGGGGAACTGGCCCGCTCCGGCGACACGGGCGGGGCCGAGGCTCTCGCCCACGCGATCACCGACCGCCGGGCACAGGCCAGGGCGCTGATCGAAGTGGTCCGGGAACTGGCCCGGCGCGGCGATCCGGGCCGGGCCGAGGCCCTCGTCCACTCGATCAACGACAGCTGGGCACAGGGCGAGGCACTGGTCGCGGTCGCCCGGGAGACGGCCCGGCGCGGCGATCCGGGCCGGGCCGGGACTCTCATCCGCTCGATCGCCTACCGCGCGACACGAGCCCGCGCACTGGCCGCACTCGTGGAGCTGTCCGAGCCGTCCCAGGCCCGCAGGCTCGCTGCGCAGGTCGTGGTTCTCGGCGGCTGGGCCGCTGTGCTGCCGGTCCTGGAGCGGATCGTGCCCCGTTCAGTGGTAGTGGTTGCCGATCGGATGATGAGCTGATCCGAGGCGAAGGGACGACATCCTGCCGATCCGTACGTCACCTCGTCTGCCGGGGCACGGCATCTCACCACACGCACCGGTCGCGTCGCCGGGAGCAAGAGGCTGCCGGACACCAAGCCCCCTGACTGTCACCGCCGACTGCGAGACTCGTTCCATGATTCCGAAGCTGCCCTTGCACAGCCCTCGTTGGCTTGAACTTGACGGTGTGAAAGCCGAGGAGGTGGAAGCACTCCTGGAGCAGTTGGCCTCCGCGGCCGCCACCGGGAGCGGCGATGAATGGAGGCAGTCCTGGACGTACCTGACCGGCGGCCTGATGGACGACGGAATCGTCTCCGACGGGGCCTATGCGGCCCTGCCGCATCTCGTCGAGGCGGCAGCGGCCTTGCCTCCGGGACAGACCGTGGACTTCTGGGTGGACATGGGGTTCATCCTGACCGCCGATCACAGGCCCCCCGTCCCGGCCGATCTCGAGGCGGGGTTCGGCGCCGCGCTGCGTCTGGCCGAGCAGGCGGCCACCCGAAGCCTCCTTGCCGCCGATATTCCCGCGCAGGTCTGCGCCCTCCTCGTGCTCTCCTGTGTGGCCTTCGCCGGCCACCACACGGGCGAAGCGCTGGAGCAGTTCCTCGATCCCCAGGAAAGTGGCCTCCTGCTGGTGTGTCCCGGGTGCGGGAGCGATACCGAGATCCCCGAGTTCTTCGCGGACCCGGCGCGTCCGCCTTTCGAGGCTCCGGGGCTGCCTGATCCCGCCCATGTCCGGCGGGGAGGGCATCCCTGGGGCGAGGTCGCCGCGGTATTGCCGGAGGAGGCACTGGGGGAGGGGTGGGAGCCCTTCCTGCGGGTGGCACGCGAAGTCGCGGTGGCAGGGGTACCCCCCGAGACATCGGGGCAGGCCGTCCTGTGCCTGGTCGCCGTCCTGGTCGCGGTCAGGGGCACCCCGCAACAGGCCGCGAGGGAATTGGCCCGCCAACTGATCTCGCTCACCGGATACTTCCGCTGCTGGGACTGCGAGCAGACGTGGACGATCGCCAACGGCCTGGCGGAGAACCCGGACGGTGCGCGCCCCCAGCAGCATCCGACGGAGGCGTGGACGGACTCCGACGGGTCGGCTGCCGTGGTGGAGTCAGCGGCGGCCGGGCGAACAGGTGAGGCAGCGACTCGGTTCCGGCGGGAGGAGAACGCGGTGCTCGCGGCCGACGGCACCGCCTGGGGCCGTATATCGGTGTTCTCCGATTCCACGCCCGGCTCATTCGGGGGTGTCAACTCACTGACGGTGGTGTCCCGCCCCGGTCGGCCGACGCTCGTGGCCGGCGCCGGGGACAGGGGCGTGGTGTGCCTGTGGGACGTGGCCGACGGCCGACTCGTCCATGACCCGCTGCCAGGACATCGTGACCGTATCCGCTCGATGACGGCCCTGACCCTCCCCGACGGCCGCGTCCTTCTGGCGAGCGGAGGCGACACCGGGACGGTCGCCCTGTGGAACCCTGTCACCGGGCAGCCGGTTCGCGAACCGGCCGGCGACTGGCCCGGCGGGGTGACCGGAATGTGTACCGCGACCATCCCCGACGGCCGCATCCTGCTCGTCACCGCCACCCCCCGAGGCGCGGTCCGGCTGTGGGATCCGGACACCGGTGAGTGCGTCGGGCGCCTCAACCCCTATGGCAGTCCGATCCAGTCGATCGCGGCCGTCCCGATCTCCGCCGGCCACACGCTGATCGCGGCCTCGGACACCGCGGGCCGCCTTCACGTGTGGGATCCAGCCGTCGACGACCCCTGGGAACCAGGCGCGGCCGTGCAACTGAGCGCACGTGCGCTCGCCGATGCCGACCACCGTGTGGCAGCTGTGGCGGCCGTCCCCACACCCGACCGCACCCTGCTGGCTACGGGAGACGACCGCGGCGTGGTCATGCTGTGGGACCTTGCCACCGGTGCCCCGATCGGCGACGGTCTGCCCGCCTCCACAGGCACCGCCGGCCTGCCGGTCATCACTGCCGGCACAGTGCACAGCGGCCGCACGGTCGTGGTCACCGGCACCCATCACGGTCACCGGCTGCGGGTATGGGAACCGGAAACCGGCGCGGTGGGGCACATCGCCCTGGATGTGGTGCTCACCTGTCTGGCCACCGCGGGTCCGGACCTGATCGTCGGACACGACCGCGGAGTCCTCAGCCTCCCGCTCACCAGACAGTGAACGCGTTCAGCCGCAACCCGTCTCATCCCGTCGCGCGGAGCCTCGGGACGGATCCCGAGAGCCCGCGCGGCGTGCGCGACAGGCCGGCCTGTGGCCCGAACCTCGCGGATGGCGCGCCCGCGCGGTTCGTCCGGCCATGGGCGGGCAAGCCGCGCCGCACCGGCTCGAGGACGCCGTCCCACGGCGCCGGGCCCGGAGCTCACCGCCCGTGCGGTCATGACCGAGACCTACCCCCGGCGGCTGAACGAGGCCGCGGTCACGCTGCTGGGGGCGCGGCCTCGGCGGTACCGCGATCGGCACCGGCATCAATGGCGTCGCCGCTGGGCGGTGCTCGCCCGCTCCCGCCTCCCGGGGGAGCAATGGCGAAGCAGTCCGCGCTCGGGCAACCGCATCGCCTCGGTCCGGCAGTGCGGCGTCTTCGTCCAACCGTCCGGCGTTCTCCCGTCGGTCGCGCGTAGCCGTCTCGCGACGGCTACCTCTCCGGCACCCTCGACGCCGATCGGCAGGACCCGGGCAAGGTCGCCCCGTGGACAGGGAACAGTGTGGAGGTTCACCTGTCCCTGTACACGGCGTTTCTGTGACCGAGCAGCGTTCAGTACTGCTCGGTCTCCACGAAACCTGCGTCCGGGCCGTTGCTTGTGCCGAAGTCGTCGGCGGCGGCGGTCGGATTGAATCCGGGCGGGCTGTCCTTGAGCCCGAGGCCCATGGCGGCGAGCTTTTCCTTGACCTCGTCGATGGACTTCGCCCCGAAGTTGCGGATGTCCAGGAGGTCGGCCTCGGAGCGCGCCAGGAGCTCACCCACGGAGTGGACACCTTCGCGCTTGAGGCAGTTGTAGGAGCGGACCGTGAGCTCCAGCTCCTCGATCGGCAGCGCCATGTCCGCAGCCAGGGCACTGTCCGTGGGGGTCGGGCCCATGTCGATGCCCTCGGCGTCGATGTTGAGCTCGCGGGCGAGACCGAACAGCTCGACCAGGGTCTTACCGGCGGACGCCATGGCGTCACGCGGCCGCATGGCCTGCTTCGTCTCGACGTCGACGATCAGCTTGTCGAAGTCGGTGCGCTGCTCGACACGGGTCGCCTCGACCTTGTACGTGACCTTCAGTACCGGCGAGTAGATGGAGTCGACCGGGATACGGCCGATCTCCTGGCCCACCTGCTTGTTCTGGACGCCGGAGACGTAGCCGCGACCGCGCTCTACGGTCAGCTCCATCTCCAGCTTGCCCTTGCCGTTGAGCGTGGCGAGGACCAGGTCGGGGTTGTGCACCTCGACACCGGCCGGGGGCGCGATGTCGGCGGCGGTGACCAGGCCGGGGCCCTGCTTGCGCAGGTACATCACGACCGGCTCGTCCTGCTCCGAGGAGATGACCAGCTGCTTGATGTTGAGGATCAGGTCGGTGACGTCCTCCTTGACGCCCGGCACGGTGGTGAACTCGTGCAGGACGCCGTCGATGCGGATGCTGGTGACAGCAGCGCCGGGGATCGACGACAGGAGGGTGCGACGCAGGGAGTTGCCGAGGGTGTAGCCGAAGCCCGGCTCCAGCGGCTCGATCACGAACCGGGAGCGGAACTCGTCGACGACCTCTTCGGTCAGGGACGGACGCTGAGCAATCAGCACGAGGTGTTGCCTCCAGTGGTTTGGCGCCCGCTATGTGACGCCGTAGACACCACGAAGGGTACGGGCGATACGGGCGTATCCGCCTCCGCACAGGCCGAACCTCCCGTCTGCCCGATCCGGCGAGGAGGCTTCGGGCCTCTCTTCGGCGCGTCAACCCTACGGCCTCTTCTGCTTTGCCTGCGTTCAACTCTCGGATTGCCCGTCACGTTTCACACGGCAGCCAGTCCGTTCTGCGCTCCCAGTCTTCGGGCCAGGCCGTCGCGACCCGTTGTGCCCACTGCGTGCGGTTGCTGTCAGTAGACGTCGCGGACGTAGCGCTTGTCCGCGGACAGGCGCCTGACGTACGGCGGACTCCGCACCCCGTGGACGCCGTCATCGCGGTCGTCATGATGGGGCGGGACCGATGACGGAACTCAGATCGTGGGGATCCGGTCATCGAACCCGTCAAGGCGGCACTCGTCGCCCTGCGTCGGTCCAGGGTGGCTCTCGGCGTGGCCGGATCTGATCGTGGATCCGTGGCCGTCGACGGACTGTAGGGTCGACGTAGCCGGCTCCACGCCGCTGCGGTAGGTGTTCTCACCTGCTTGCCTGGCATGGAACTGCCCAGGTCGCCTCGGGCGCTGCCGGCGGACCGGGATGACTGGAAGAAGGTGGAGTTCACCGTCAAGGATCCGGACGGCGGGAAGATCCCCACGCGCGTCAACAACACCGACTTCGGCCGACGGCACTTTTCCTTTCGCACGTGGAGCGTGGCCCAGTGGACAACGAGTGCCAGAGTCACAGGGGATCCGTCTGCGGCGACGAGGAAAGGCCCGTCAGCGCGTTCTGCAGTGCGTCCGTCGCGCTGTGGAGATGGCGCTTCAGCTCGGACAGGTGCGGCTCGTCGAACTCGGCGTCGAGCCCGACCAGGGTGAGCGCGCAGATCGGCCACCCCTTCGCGGAGACCACGGCCCGGCTCACAGACGCGACGAGTTGCTCGGCGCGACCGCGCTCGAAGGCATAACCGGTGCGCCCGGCCTGCTCGATGTCCGCCAGCAGGCCTTCGGGGCCGGCGAGCGGATGACCGGCTTCCTCCGCCAGGCGCAGATAGGGGCGCCGCGCGTCCTCGTCGAGCAGTGCCACCAGGGCCACTGGACCGGCGAACCTGTGGACGGGGAGCATCTCGTCCCGCAGGTGATTGATCATCTCGAGCCGCAGCGGTCGTACGACGTCGATCACGCGCGAGCGGTCGGCCTCCAGCACCTGAAGGTTCACCATCATCCCGGTGCGCTCCGAGAGGGCCTCCAGCGTCGGACGGCCCACGACGACAAGCGAGTTGTGCGCGGCCGGGTGCGACAGCTGGAGCGCGGCCGCACCAAGGAGGTAGTGGTCGTCGGTGCGCAGCACCCAGCCCCGGCGGATCAGGTCGAGCAGGACACGGTAGGCAGTCGCGCGATGCAGACCGACCTCGCCCGCGAGTTCACTGAGGCGCAGCGGGCGGTCGGACCGGGCGAGTGCCTCGATCAGGTCCAGTGCCTTGTCGACAGCAGAGCTGGATGGCTTCGGCATGCGTGGCGCCCCTTGTCGCACTCTGGTGTTTGTTACATTCCCGGTGTTACCTATACCGATACAGATGTTACGTTCAGCGTAACATCTTCGCTCAAGTCCCGGCCGCGGAGAGGTCAATTCGATGGGCCATGGGGTTCTGGGTGCGCCGACTCCTTGGGCCGCACCCGCGGCGGGCGCGGAGGTGGCCTACCGGGGGGCAACGGTGATCGACGGGACGGGCGGCCCGGCGCGGAAGGCGACGTCGATCGTCACCGACGGCGCGACCATCCGGGCGGTCGTCCCCGATGCCGAGATCGCTGACAACACAGCGGCGTTCGTCGACCTCACGGGACGATTCGTCGTCCCCGGCCTGATCGAGTCCCACCAGCACATCGCGACGCCGCCCCACTGACGGGACCGTGCTGCGCCGGCAGGTCTACGGCGGTGCCACGGCGATCCGGGACATGGTCGACGACCTCCGCCAGGCGACTGAACTCGCCCGCGCCGCGCTGGTCGGCGAGATCCCCGGCCCTGACATCCACTACGCCGTTCTCATGTCCGGGCCGATCTTCTTCGACGACCCGAGCGCCCGGCGGACGTCACAGGGCGGTACGCCCGGCGCTGCGCCTTGGATGCAGGCGTTCACCGACGAGTCCGACCCGCCCCTGGCGGTGGCTCGGGGCACCGGCGCCCGGGCGGTCAAGATCTACGCCGACCCGACCGCGGACACGGTCGCCGCACTTACTGTCGAGGCTCACCGACAGAGGCTCGCCGCCTGGGCGCACGGCACGTTCTGAGGTGACGTCAGACGGACGTGCCCGTTTATACCGGCCCTGCACTGCCGCCTTCATTCTGTTGGTCGACCGCCCCGATGAGTGCGTCACTGATCTCCCGCAGCTGCTCCACCTGGGCAGGGGTGAGACGATCGAGGAGGCGCGAGCGCACACAGGCAAGTTGGAGCGGAGCTGCCGCTTGAAAGGCAACTTTTCCTGCGCTGGTCAGCCTGGCGAGGACGATACGACGGTCGACAGGATCCGATGCCCGTTCCACCCAGCCGTGCTCCCGCGTGCGGTCCACCAGATGGGAGAGTCTGCTTGTCGATATCCCCATCCGCCGAGCCAACTTGGTGAGGCTCAGTTGCCCCTCAGGAGCTTCCGAAAGCCAAGAAAGCATCTCATAGTGGATCTGCCACATGCCCGTCTCGCGTCGGAACTCCTGCCCGACCTGCTCGGTGAGCCAGCGTGCCGCACTGCTGAAGGAGCGCACAGACTTCTGCACGTCGGGACTGGCCGATTCGATTCTCTCCACAGGGACTCCTTGAATTCGGCGATGCCGCACCGTTCTGCGTCACCTGCCGGCAGTAGCTGTAGCCCTCGTCTGCTACCGCCGCTTACCTGAATGACCACCCTCCGGGGACGGGCCGCGTGGTGGCGGATGATCTCCGTGAGTGGACAGCAAGCGGGAAGCCGGCGTGGCCTGTGTGTGGCAGGAACGCCTGGACGCGGAGTTCCCCGCCCGAGGGCGCGGTGCGGAACTGGCCGGCAACGACATGGTGATGCCGGATGCGGACCTCGCCGGATGCGTGACGACTTGGCGCAACATCAGTGGCTCCCTCGACACAGGGCGCCACGGGACAGTGCTCCACTGCATCGCGGATCTGGACCGGTTCTGCGCTGCGCCTGATGACCGACGAACGAGAACTCCGGTACTACGAGCGCCTGCATCGGTTGGCGATGCTCACCTCACAGCTCCGCCCGTGCCTCACCAAATGACACGACGTCCCACCACTCAGTCCTGAAGGACGGGCCCTGCGAGGAGGGCGCGGGTCATCGGTCCGCCGGCGATGCCGAGGCCGACGGCTGCGGCGGTCCACCAGGGGGCCCAGGGAAGCAGTCCGATGGCCTGCGACCGACCAGCGGCCGGGTCCGGTGAGCGTCAGCACGGCCGGCAGGATCAGCAGTACGAGCGGGTACTCGTAGCCGTTGTTCTGCACCCAGAGTCCGTTGCGCCACTTGACCGTGACCGCGACCGTCATCACTCCCGCTGCGATGGTGGCCGCCAAGGGGGTGAGCGCTCCTGCGCTGAGCAGCAGGCCCGCGACGATCTGCCCGCCTCCGGCGGCGGCCGCAGTGAGCCGGCCGCCGCGGAACCCGTCTGCTCGGAACTCTGCCGCTCCACCCTCGATCCCGTGGCCTCCGAGCCGGTGGCTGACCTTCTGGATGCCATGCCCGACGAACAGCAGGCCGACGGCCAGCCTCAGGACGAGCAATCCGGTGTCCATGGCACTTTCCTCATGCGTGGGTAGGTGATGCGGTAGTGGTGAGATTCCGTGCGTTACAGCAGGAAGCAGGTGTCGAAGATCTCCGTCCGAGCCTCCGGGACGAAGCCGCGCTGGGTGCGCCACTGCCGGTGCTGCTCGGTTTCGGCGACCGCCTGGCCGAGCAGTTCGGCCTGTCGCGCGCCCGAGATGCTGGGCTTGACGGTGGCCTGGTAGCCGCCGTAATGGGCGACCGCGCCGGCCTGCGGGTGCACGGGGTCGCCGGTGTAGATCTTGGCATTGCGGACCACGATGTCGGCGACGTGGAGGTCGTGGACGGGGGGAAGGCCAGCCACAGGCATAGTGGCCATGGAAATCATCTGGACAGGGAGTTCTGAAAAGTTGTGTGGGGGGTCAAGCAGTAGCCGAGAGGCGCCGTGAGGAGGGAGGGGCCTTGGGCTGCGTCAGCCGGAGGGTGAGCTGCGGGGCACTGCCAGGGCGGCAGCAGCGGCACCGAACGTGCTGGCCAGCAGGGGCCGGCCAAGCGCCGTGTGCTGCACGAGCAGGGCACCCCCGAATGCGCCTGTCAGCATCGCCAGCACGGAGACCAGCCGGCGGCCGGCACGCGGATTGGTACCGCCCGCCAGAGTCGAGTCGGACGCCAGTCCGGTCAGAGTGAGCGTCAGCACCGTCGTGGTCACATCCGGCACGGCGAGTTTGCGAACGGTCCCGTTGCGCAGGCCCATGGCCAGTGCGGTCAGGGCGATGACCGCGTAGACCGCATGGCTCGCGGCGAAGGCGACGGCTGTCGCCGTGGCCAGCAAGACCATTTCAAGCACCAGGGTCAAGCGCAGCCAGCGCGACGGGGTGCGGTGGCGCATCACGGTTTCCAGACGGCCGGCGGCCACCGCTCCGACCAGGAAGGCGGCCAGCGACACCAGCGAGCCGAGCACCGAGAAGCCGGGTACGCCGGCGGCGGCGAAGCCGATGATGACCACATTGCCGGTCATGTTCGCGGTGAAGACGTGTCCCAGGCCCAGGTAGCTGACGGCGTCGATGAGGCCGCTCACGGCTGTCGCGGTCATGAGGGCCGGCAGCAGCGGCTCGTGGCCGCCCGGCGCACGCTGGGCCGGTGGATGGTTGATAGTCACTGTCGTTTCCCTGGGTCACGGCCCGTGTTCGGTCTGGGTTGCTGTTACTGGAGACCCCGTCCGCCGTGCCGGCTGGACGCTCGCCGCAGGCATGGGCCCGCTCCTGGGGTGTATCCAGGAGCCGGCCGGGGACCTCAGCCGGCATCCTCGGCCCCCCCGGCCGACGGCCGCGCGGACGAGGCGCTGCCCCACCGCCCACGGACACCCGCCGGCGACACGGCTGCCGTGCCCGGTCCTGCACGCGGCGGCACCTCCCGGGGCCGCCCAACAGGCCGTCAGTCGCGTGCAGTTCGGCGCATGCCTGCGGTGGGTGGCGTTCGCCCTGCGGCCCGAGATGGCGCCCGCCCCGCCGAAACCGCCGGACGTCCTGCACACCGAGGTCCTGGGCCACGGTCCGGTGCCGGCCCGGGGCGGGGCGCCCTCGGACCGGCGGCCCGGACGGCGGTCAGCCCGCGGCGTGGGCGCCGACGACGGACTGGGCGTAGACGACGCCGAGACCGTAGGCGCCGCCGTGCTCCTTGACGATCTCCATGACAGCGCCGTAGGTCTCGCCGCGGGCCCAGTCGCGCTGCAGCTCGAGCAGCACCTGGATCCAGGTGACCGGCACCGCGCCTGCGTTGATCATGCGCTGGAGGGCGTGCTCGTGAGCCTGCGGGGTGACACCACCGGAGGCGTCGGCCACCACGTACACCTCGTAGCCCTGTCCGAGCGCCGACAGCGCCGGGAGAACCAGGCACACCTCGGTCCACAGGCCGCACAGGATGATCTTCCTGCGGCCGGTGGACCTGACGGCCTCGACGAGCGCGCTGTCCTCCCACGTGTTCATGGTGGTGCGGTCGATGATCTCCTGGCCGGGGAAGACCTCGGCGAGCTGGGGCAGCAGCGGGCCGGAGAACGACTCCGCGGCAACCGTGGTCAGCACGGTGGGGACGTTGAAGGCCTTGGCGGCCTTCGCCAGGCCCACGGTGGCGTTGATGATCGCGCCGCGGTCGCCGCTGGCCGTCCCGAAGAACATCTGCGGCTGATGGTCGACGAACAGCATCACCGAGTTGTCGGGAGTCAGCAGGTCCGGGCTGGGAGCGGCCTGGACGTTGGCGATGTTGAACATGACGGGTTCCTTTTCTTCTGTTACAGGAAGGGGCGCAGACCTGGCGTGTCTGGCCGCGGGTCGGCCGAAGAGGCGGCCGGCTCGCGCCAGCAGCCCTTGCGGTCGGTTCTTGGATGCCGGCATCGCGGCCTCCTTGGGGTGTCACGCCGGCCGTGAACCGTGCCCCGAGGGGGATGGATCACAGCGCCAACTTCGTCACGAGAAGTTGAATGATGAACTAGTACGGAGGAAAGGAAACCCTGCGCGGGAGAGCGTTGTCGATGTTCCAGGCCACAGACATCGGCCGCGGCGACGGTGACTGCGAACAGTGGTTGCCCCGGCCCAGCAGGCGAACACCAAGGCAGATTCATCCGCGATCAACCTGGGGCAGGCAAGTCTCCTCGGCATCACCACGGTGGCCGGCCTGCCGGCCGCGCGCCGCTTTCGGTACTGGCACCAGCGCCGCCTGCGTGAGTGCGACCAGGAGGGGACGGAGGTGCCTGCCCTCAGCACACTGGTGGACAAGGCCGCACAAGCAGCCCAGGTGGCCACTTGACCCCGGGTCCCGAGGCCCGGTTCACCCGTCGCCCTCCGCCCCGGCAGCCCCGTTCTACCGGAACCGTCACCATTGGCGTCCGAGACGGCGCCGAGGTCCTGCTCGACGAGCCGGACATGCCCGGAGGCTGCTCCTGGCTCGGCCGCCGGCCTTGGAACAGGCCGTGCCGGCGGCGGCGGTGGGCGGGCCGGCCGGCCCGTACGGCGACTGCTCCGCGTTGCCGTCGATGTGCGACCCCGTTCTGGTCAGGCGCTGACCGGCTCGGACCGGCTTGCGTTGGTACGACCGCGCCGCTCCTCGAACGAGGCGAAGACCGCCGAGGTGCCGTAGACGATGCTGAACAGCCCGAAGACAGTGGCGCTGACCAGCGGTTGCGTGATGGTCACGGCCGGGGTGTGATCGGGCCCCGCCTCGACGGGCGACGCTTCACGGAGACCCGATCACGACCATTCCGGTTGACCAGGCGATGAGTTTCGATGCGAAGAGGGGTCTTCTTGGGCGGACGCGCTTGACGCGGCGTAGCAGTAGGGCGCCCGCCGCCGAGCCCCGGGACCCTGCACCTGCACTTGACCAAGCCTGTTGACGAGTATGGAGACCCCCGCGTGGACGACATCGTGGTTCAGAAGATCGTTCGGCCCGAGCGCGTGGTGTCGGGCCCGTGGCTGGAGGTGATCGCTTCGAACCTCGACTACCACCGTGCGACCTTCCTGTGGAAGTGTGAGGGCCTGTCGGAGGCCCAGCTGCGGCAACGGCCCGTGCAGTCATCAGCGTTGACCCTGCTGGGGCTCATGCGCCATCTGCAGGGGGTCGAGCGGGCCTGGTTCCAGCGGACGCTGGCGGCCACAACCCCTCAGTTCTTCCCCTATCAGACCTACGTCACAGTTGCCGGTGACGAGTGGTACGACGAGTCGGACCCTACGCCGGCCGAAGACGTCTACGAGGACTATCTGAAGGCGTGCGAGGAGTCGCGGCAGGTGTTCGCACGGGTGACCGACGCCCCTGCACGCCTCGTCCCGAACCCGGAATTCGGCGACACCGATGTCCGGTTCGTCCTCGAGCACGTGATTGAGGAGTACGCCCGCCATGTAGGTCACGCGGACCTCCTCCGCGAAGCCATCGACGGTGCCGTCGGCGAGTAATTCGCCCTCGCGTCACCATGCGTCGAGAGCCGGCATCACGACGAAGTCGGCACAGCCTGCGTCCAGCTGGATGTCGTAGGGGGGGGCGATGGGTCTGTGGCGTAGCCATCACGCATCCGCGGCCAGAGCCAATTACGTGATCGTCCACAGCGGGGGAGTAGGTAGCCGGGTGCGGTCTGCCCAGCGTGCGGGCGGGCGCCGCTCTCACGCTCCGGTTCGCGCCGGTGGGGTTCGACGGTGCCGGTCATTGCTGTGTCGTGGTCGATCACGACGCGGCCGGGCTGCCACCGGGGCGCCTCGGGCGCTGCGCCCTCCCGTGTGCCGCGCACGTTCGGGGGGCCGCTGATGTAGGTGCCGACCTTTGCTGAGTCCAGGATCTTGTGGATCGGCCTGCGCCCGCCGGCCCTCCCTGGGCCGGTGCGAGGACAGCCGCCGGCAGCTGCGGACGGTCGTGGGCCAGGCCCATGTCCTCAGTGTCCTCGGTGGTTTCCGGGATGGCCTCACTGACGGTGGACAGGTCGTCCTGTCCCGGGCGGATCAGCCCCCGGTGTGAGCGGATCGGTTCGTTCTCCGGAGCGGTGCCCCCGGCCGCAACTGGGGAATGCTCAGCGTGGCCGCCCGGCTCAGCTCAACCCGGCACGGGCCAGGCCGGCCTGCCCCGTGCCGGGCTGTCAGGTTCGTCGTCGTGTTCCCTCCCGGGTCATGCTCCCGGTCATGCAGGGCATCAGGACGTCAGCTCTGCGGGCCCGGGTGCGGCACCTTGTCCGTACCGTCAAGTCGTCCTGGCAGCGGGTCATTTCGCATCACCCGACGGCCTCAGGCCGCTGGAACGGGCGTGGGGATTCCCGGCGTGTGGAGTGCTGCCGTGGCGATCAGGGGCGTGGTCTGACGTGTGGTGTTGTCCCGTGTTCCGCCTGTGCCGGGCAGGTAACCGGCGGCAGGGCGTGGGGAGGCGGGGCGCAGACTTGAGTCTCCTGCAGGGGGAGACGGGAAGGTGGGCTCATGGATGGCGGCACCCTCTACTCGATCGGTGAACTGGCCCGGCGCACTGGGCTGGCGGTCAAGACGATCCGGTTCTATTCCGACCGGGGCATCGTGGCACCGGCCGGCCGCACTCCCGCCGGCTACCGGCGCTACGCCCCGGATGCGGTCGCTCGTCTCGCCCTGGTGCGGACACTGCGGGAACTGGGACTGGGCCTCGGCCTGATCCGGCGGGTCGTGGATCAGGAACTCACCCTCAGCGAAGTCGTCGCGGAGCACACCGCCGCACTGGACGTGCAGATCAGCGTTCTGCGTCTGCGACGGGCGGTGCTGGCGGCCGCCGCCAAACGCGAGCCCACCCCCGAGGAGATGGAACGCATGTACCAGTTGGCCACACTGACCGCAGCCGAACGACGGCGCATGATCGACGACTTCCTCGATGACGTCTTCGAAGGCGTCCACGGCGGCACCTGGGCCGCAGCACGGCGCTCCATGACACCCGAACTCCCGGACAACCCCACGGACGAGCAGGTCAGGGCATGGGTGGAGCTGGCCGAGCTGTCCCTGGACCCGGACTTCCGCGCCCATGTGCGGCGCCTCGTCGAAGACCACGCGGGCGACCGGCCCGGGACTGCCCCCGGACGGCCGCGCCCGGATGCGGTCGCCATCGTCCGTGATCTCGCTGCACCGGCCGTGGCGTGCGGCATCAGGGCGGATTCGGCCCAGGCCGATCCGGTGGTCGCGGAGCTCACCGCTCGCTGCGCGCTCGCCCACGGCCGCGCCCATGACGCCGGGCTGCACACATGGCTCCTGCACCGCCTGGAAGCGGCGAGCGATCCCCGCTGGGACGATTACTTCCACCTGCTCGCGCTGATCAACGGCTGGCCGGCACCTGAACGCCTCGCCCCGCTGATCGACTGGTCCGTCACGGCTTTGCGGGTACGGGCAGCCCGCTGAGGCAACGGCCCCACCGCCCCCCTGTACAGCCCGACTTGCGCGGCGGACCGCTGCGGGCTCGTACTCTCGATCGGGAAACAGGATCTCTGCGCCATCGGAGGCGGACACCGCATGGGCAAGACCACCGTACGACTGGAGGCGGACGCCACCCCGGCAGCCCCCGCTCTCGTGCTGCGCCCCTGGAGCCAGGCAGACGCTGTTGACCTGGTCGGGCTGTACCGCGACGAGACCTTGCGCCGCTGGACGAGCTCAGCTGTGAACGACGAGGCGAGCGCGGCACAGTGGATTCAGGACCAGCAACAGGCATGGGAGACGGGCCGGCGCTTCGGATTTGCCGTCGTGGAATCCCAGGCCGCCGGCGCCCAGGGACGGCTGGCAGGTCACGTGGTCCTCAAGAACGTCACCCCGCGCGCGCCCACCGCCGAGGTCGGCTACTGGACCGCGGCGCATGCACGCGGCCGGGGAGTGGCCCCCCGGGCACTGCAGGCGCTGACGGACTGGGCCTTCACCGCTTTCCCCGGTGACGGGCTGACCCGTCTTGAACTCCTGCATCAGGAGGACAACACGGCGTCGTGCCGTGTCGCCCAGAAGAGCCGGTACGAGCTGACCGCGCTGCTGCCCGCGGCACCGCCCGCCTACCCCCTCGCCGGCCACGTGCACGTACGGTCGCGTGACCTCTGAACCAGCCGTGGCAGCCCTTCGCGCTGCTGTCGACGGCTCTCGCACGGGCAGCCGGTCGCTCCAGGAACTGGTAGGGAAGCCTTGAACTCGGAGATGGCGCTGTTCGTCGGCGACCAGGACAGGCCGCCCTGCATGCGGGCTGATGGCCGTACGCCGGAATGTCGGCCCGATATCGGCCTCCGCATCCGTTACCGCGCCTAACCATATAAGTCTCCTTGACAGGTTAGATGGAGTGTGCTCGACTGAAGACATAACCAGTGAAGGCTGACGGAGAGGTTAGATTCATGATTCCCGCAGTCCATCACCGCACCGCCACCGTCCACGGCCTCGACGTCTTCTACCGGGAGGCCGGCGATCCGCGGGCGCCCGTCATGGTCCTCCTCCACGGCTTTCCGACCAGCTCGCACATGTTCCGCAACCTGATTCCGGCGCTCGCCGACCGCTAGGACGAACGCATCCTCGGGCACGCCGCCGACGCCTACCACCGCATCGACATCCGCACGACCTCGCGCACGCTGGAGGTCCGCGCCGGCGGCACCGTGATCGCCCGCTCCGAACACCCCGTCGTGCTCTACGAGTCCCGGTTCGCCCCGCGCTGGTACGTCCCCCGCGCGGACATCGACGAGACCTGGCTCCAGCCCGTCGAAGGCCAGACCTTCTGCCCCTACAAGGGCCTGTGCGACTACTACGACATCGGCGACGCGCACCGCGCCGCCTGGACGTACTGCGACGCCTACCGCGAGGTGGACCGGATCGGCGATCTGGTGTCCTTCGAGGCGGACAAGGTCGAGGTCGATCTGGACGGCGAACGCCTGCGTCCCGAACCCGGGCAGAGTGTCGTCGCGCACGGCGCCGACCGCGGCCTGGACGCCGACGAGGTCAAAGCCCGCTGACATCACACCGGCAATCGACGAACGAGGAGTTCTCGTGTCGACGAACCTGAAGGACAAGACCGTGCTCGTGGTGGGCCGCGGCAGCGGAATCGCCCGAGCGGTGAGCGACGCAGCCCTGGTGGAGGGCGCCCGGGTGATCGCGGCCGGCCGCGACCGGGCGGCACTGCAGGAGAGTTACGGGGACACCGAGGTCACGGTCGCCACCGTCGACCTGACCGACGAGGGGTCGATCAAGGCCCTGGCGGCGGAGGCGGGCGCCGTGGACCACGTGGTCTCGACCGCCTCCGACCACCATCAAGACGATCCACGCGGTCACCAGCCTCTCTCCCGAGCAGGCCACCCGCAACGGATCGCCGAACTGATCTGTGGACACTGGCCTGTTGAGGCCCTGCACCACGTGAGAGACGTGACCTTCGCCGAGGACGCTTTCCGCGTCCGCGGCACCGCACGCAGCGCGACGGCAACCCTCCGCGACCTTGCCACCGGCCTCATCCGCCAGGCCGGCCGGACGAACATCGCCGCCGCGACCGGCCACTACCGGTCAGGAACCGACCACGCACACCGACTACTCGATCCTGAAGCCTGAGAACACATCAACCCTGCTGGTGCGACCTCTGCCGTCCACCTGCCGGTCCCGGTGGGCGTAGACGCAGAACGGCCGTTCGCACGAGTGGCTACTGCCGCTCCCACTGTTCCTTGGTGATCTCGTACCGCACGCCCCCATGCTCGGAGCCCTCGACCATCTCCATGTCGGGGGGAGTGGGGATGGTGTCCGCGAGCGTCATTTCGAGCTTCTCCATGACGTTGCGCGAACCCCGGTTCACAGTCATAGTCTCACCCCAGACCACACGCACGCCGAGCCCTGTGAACGCCTTGCCCAGCAAAGCCCGCGAGCCTTCGGTGGCATAACCCTTACCCCAAGCCGCCTGCCGCAGCCGGTAGCCGAGTTCGACCTCGTCCAGCGGGCCCTGCGGCTCGGGACGCAGGCAGAACCAGCCGATGAACGCGCCGCCGTCCTTCTCGTACGCGGCGAACAGTCCAAGATCGCCGCCCCACCTCTCGTAGCCGGCGATGATGTTGGGCAGGTGGCGCTCGCGGACAATCTCCGGGGCGGTCGGACTGCCCCCGGTCAGATAGCGCATCACCGCGGCGTCGCTGTCCAACTCGATCAGCAGGTCCGCGTCGTCGGCAGTGAAGCGGCGCAGGGTCAGTCGCTCGGTCTTCAGGTAGGCGTCCACAGAGTTGATCATGCCTAAGGTGGCGCGGGCAGTTCAACGGCTTTACTCGGATACTGTCGGCGAACCTCGAGAGGCTGCCGTCCATGAAATGAGCCGCGCACAGCACCAGCAGGGCCGGCATGCCGGGTGGCGGGGAGACCTCCGCAACGGCCCCGGTTCCGTCGGCGCCCGTGGCAATCTCGTCGGTCTGCTTCATTGCTCTGCCTTCCTTATGTGACGGGGCGGCGGCCAGGGGCCCCCACCGCGGCGGACTCCGTATCCGTGGGCGTGAGAAACGAGGACGCTGGCGCGCCTTCTCACGAGGGCTTCTCCGTCCGGTCCTCGCGGTAGAGCACGAGGTGTTCGTGGTGGAGCACGCCGTCCCTGATGTCGCCCGTGGCGGTGAAGCCGGTGTCGTCGACGTAGTCGAGGTGGTCGCCGGTCACCGTGTACCGGCCGGTGTACGCGCTGCGCCGGTCTCCCCGGGCCTCGTCGTAGCGCCCGTCCGGCAACAGCTCCTGGCGGATCTGACCGTCCGCGGTCATCCACATGCCGACCACGTCAGCATGCCCGGAATCACGGCCGCTCCGCGCATCGCCTGTCATCACATTGCCTTCCTCGGTGGGTGCGGGTGTCTTGCCCGACAGTCTGCGCAGGTCATCGCGGGTGTACCAGGGTGCTCTCTGCCTGGGTGCGGCACACCCAGGCAGAGAGCGGAGCCACTGCCTAGCCTGGAGGCCATGGACGACAACCATCTCGGGGAATTCCTCCGCGCGCGCCGTGCCCACCTGCGGCCACAGGACGTCAACATGGCGAGTCACGGCGTACGCAGGGTCGCCGGACTGCGCCGCGAGGAGGTCGCCGTCCTGGCCGGCGTGAACGCCGACTACTACACCCGGCTGGAGCAGGGCCGCGAGCGCCATCCCTCGCCACAGGTGCTGGACGCGCTCAGCCGTGCCCTCCTGCTGGACAGGGACGCCCGCGGCCACCTGCGCCGCCTGGCCGGAGTGTCACCGGACGGCCAAGGCTCCTTCCGCACCACCGAGCACGTCGGTCCCGCGCTGCGTCAGCTGATGGACGGCTACCCGCACACCCCGGCGTTCGTGATGAGCCGCACCCTCGACCTCCTGGCCGCCAACGCCCTGGCCGACGCGCTCTACGCCCCCTTCACCCCCGCGGACAACCTGGCCCGCATGACCTTCCTCGACCCAGCCGGACGGGAGTTCTACCAAGACTGGGACCGGGCCGCCCAGGCCGCCGTCGCCAACCTGCGCCAGGCGAGCGGCTTCGACCCCGAGCACCCACGTCTGCGAGACCTGGTGGGCACACTGACCGAACACAGTGCCGCATTCCGGCGGCTGTGGGCGCAGCACACCGTGCGCGGAAAGACCCAGGACGCCAAGCAACTTCTCCACCCGGATGTCGGCCCTCTCGCCCTCACCTACCAGTCTTTCGACGTCCGGGACGCCCCGGGCCAGCAACTCGTCATCTATCACGCCGAACCGGGCAGCCCCTCCGCGCAGGCCCTGGCCCTTCTCGGCTCCCTGTACGCCGACGGCAGGCGGAACCCGTCCCGTTCCGCCGGACAGTGAGACCCGTGGCGCGCCCCCGAACAGGAGGATCCGTGCTCGCGGGTGTCTTCGGGCCGGATCAGCCGCTCGGCCGCCCCGCAGCTCAGGCTGATGCGAAACCAGATGTCAGGCAGGCCAACAACTGGCCGGGCGCGTCTTCCTGGAGGAGGTGGCCGGCGTCATCGATCCAGTGCAGTTCGGCGTGCGGAACGCGTTCGTGCAGCCACTCGGCGTACTCCGGAGGGAGAATGCGGTCCTCACGGCCCCAGAGGATCCGCACTGGAATCGACACACCGCCCAGCAGGTGCTCGTACGCGGCCGTGTCCGCCTGCCTGATCTGGCTGTATTGACGGTAGAACGCCGACTGCCCTGCCTCCCCCCGCCACGGTGCGAGGAACGTGTCGAGGATTCCCGGCCGGAAGCCGGCGTGCGTGGCGTGCCGCAGATGGCTTGCGACCAGCGCTTCGTGGGCGTAGGCCGGAAGCTTGCGGAAGACTTCCTCGTGCTCCAGGAAGAGCCGGAACAGTCCCCGCTCCCACTCGCCGCCGCTCACCGCGTCGAAGAGGGTTAGGTCCCGGTAGTTCCTCTCCTCCAGCAGCAGGGTCCGCAGGGCTACCGCCCCGCCGATGTCGTGAGCCACGACGCTGGGGCGGGACAGTCCCCAGTGGTCGAGGAGCTGAGCGAAGTTCCTTGAGTGAGCCGCGAGGCTCAGGTCTTGGCCCTCGTGCTGCTCGGACTGGCCGAAGCCGAGATGGTCGAAGAAGTAGACCGTGCGGGTACGGGCGAGCGCGGGAGCGATGTCGCGCCACAGGAAGGAGGAGTACGGCGTGCCGTGCACCAGTACGAGTGGGTCTCCGCTGCCCAAGGCCCCCCACCGCACCACCCCTCCGGGTGTCTCGAATCCCTCGTCCAGCGTCCAGTCCACCACTTCTCTCCTCTCCTGCCTCGTGAGCACCACCTTCCACGCGGAGCGTTCTTCGATGCCTCAACAGAAAGAACCTGCCGCACTCCCTGAGCCTCGGGCTCGGCAGCTTCATCTTTTGTCTGGTCTTGTCTGGTCGGGTGGGTGGCGCCCCTCCGCCGGAGTCATCGTGGGGGAGCGGTGACGCTCAATTGACGCTCCGGACGTTCAGCAGACCGCCGAAGGGTCCCAGAAAGCTCACCTGACCTGCGCATTCTCGAGGCGTCTACCGATGCGACATTCTTCCGATGACGCATCATGTGGAGTGTGTCGCGATCCTTGAACCGGCCGGAAAGGCCGTCTGACCTGCAGGTTCGAGTGGTGTGCGGTACGCGAAGCGGCATGGGATGGAGCCGGAGGCAAAGCGCATCGAGAAGGTGCCCTATGGCCGGCGCGGACTGGAGTTCTTCCTACCGAAGGGCCCGCATCCCAATGCGCGGAGCCAGCGGCCGAAGGCGGGCGGGCCGGCGGTCCGGGTTCCCGCGCGGCTGGCGTCCCTTCATACGGTTGTAGCTGTGCTCAAGGACGACGCGAGGCAGCTGGTGATGCCGCCTGCGCTGCGCCGCAGGTCGCTAACGGACCGCCAGCCAGTGGAACTGGTGTCCTTCCTGGCGCAGACAGCTCGCTGCATCAAGATCGTCAACACCGGCGATGTCGCGACCAACTGGTGGTCGATCGCGGACTTCACCGTGTACGACTGATCCCGGATTCTCATGGCCGGAGTGACACGCCTCGCCGAAGGTGTCCTCCGGCCATAAGCCGGTCTCCGTGACGCGGAAGCGCTACTTCTGGACCGGTTGAAGCGGCTGCGGAGTCGGGCTGCCCGTGCCCGTCCGGTCGGCGAAGGCCAGGTCCGTCACCGCCAGGGGGGCCTGGGCGGAGAGGTGGGGGCGGGGCAGGGCGATGGGCGGGTCGGCGCCCAGGCGTTCACAGGTCAGCGCGGAGACGAGGACCGCGTCGTCCACAACGATCGTCAGCACCTCCGGGTCGGCCGCGGCCAAGGCCCCCGGCGTGTCCAGCCCGTGGCGCAGTAGCGCGCCGAGCAGCCCGGCGGTGAAAGCGTCGCCTGCGCCGACGGTGTCCACCACGGCGACTTTGCGGCCGGCGCGGCTGAAAGCTCCCGCGCTGCCCGGGAACACGTGGGCTCCGTCGGGGCCGTCGGTGATGACGACGAGCAGTGCGCCGAGGTCCAGCCAGTGGGCGGCGATCTTCTCGATCTGCATGCCCGGGTAGAGCCACTCGACGTCCTCACGGCTGGCCTTGACCAGGTGGGCGAGGCCGACGCTGCGCTCGACCGCCTGCCTTCCGTGTTCCGGATCGCCCAGCAGGAGGGGGCGGATGTTGGGGTCGTAGCTGATCAGGGTTGTGCCGGCGGTGCGCAGTCGTTGGACGGCGGAGTGGATGTGGCCGTCGGCCGGCGGGGTCCAAGAGGCGACCGAGCCGAAGTGGAGCACGGCGGTGTCCGGCGGGACGAGAGCGGTCTCCGCCTCGGTCCACTGCCAGTCGGCGGTGCCGTCGAGGTAGAAGTCGTAACTCGCCCGCCCCTCCGCGTCCATGGAGACCACGGCGAGCGTGGTGGGTTCGGCGGCCGACGGGGCGTACGCCAGGTCGATGCCCTCCGCGGCGGCGTGGGTGCTCAGCATGCGGCCGAAGGAGTTGTCGGCCAGCCGGGCCATGAGCGCGGTGCGGTGGCCGAGGCGGGCCAGGCCGACGGCGACGTTGAAGGGGCTGCCGCCGGGCCGGGCGCGGTAGTCGCCGGGGGTGTCGAGCTGGACCAGGTCGATGAGTGCTTCGCCGATCACGGTCACGGCCGGGGGCTGCCCGAGGGCACGTATCGCTTCAGTCATGGCGCGGTCCTTCGGGGGCTATCTCGCCGGAGCCCCGCTCGATGAGCCGGGTCGGCACGGTGACGGTGTGGGTGGGGGAGTCGTCGCCGTCCAGTCTGCGGAAGAGTTTCTTGGCGGCTGTCCTGCCCAGTTGCTCGACGTCCTGGGCGATGACGGAGATCCCCGGGTCGAGGATGTCGGCCAGCGGAAAGTCGTCGAAGCCCACCTGGGCGACGCTGTCCTGCAGGCCGAGGGCACGCAGCGCGCGCAGGACCCCTATGGTCACGAAGTTCTGGCTGGTGAACAGCGCCGTCGGCGGGTCCGGCAGCGCGAGGAGCTGTTCGGTGGCGGCGACCGCGGCCAGTTCACTGGACCCGACATGGCAGACGATCCCGTCGTCGTACTCGATGTGCGCGACTTCCAGGGCGTGCCGGTAGCCGTCGAAGCGCTGGGCGGCGGTCGGGATGGACGCCTGGTCGCCGAGGTAGGCGATCCGGCGGTGACCGGCCTTGAGCAGGTGGTTGACGGCAGTGACGGCACCCTGCCGGTTGTCGGAGACGACGGCGTCCGCGTCCAGCAGGCCGGCCTCGCGGTCGACGAAGACCAGGCGGGTGCCGGAGCGCTGCTCGCTGATCAGGTAGCTCTGGTCACGTCCCGCGGGCACGATCACCAGCCCGTCGACCCGGCGGTCGATGAGCGCCTGGGCCAACTCCCGTTCCCGGGCGGGGTCCTCGTCCAGGCTGCCGACCAGCACCAGCACACCGCGGGCCCGGGCCACGTTCTCGACGGTGCGGGTCAGGGCGGCGGAGAAGGGGTTCGCGGCGTCCTCGACGAGCATTCCGATGGTGGCGGTACGGCCGTCGCCGCGGCGCAGGCTGCTGGCCGTGAGGTTGGGACGGTAACCCAGCTGGTCCGCGGCCTCGCGGACCCTGGCGACGATCGCCGGGTCGACGGAGGGGACCCCGTTGAACACGCGCGAGACCGTCTTGATGGCCACTCCGGCCAGCGCCGCGACCTCACGCATGGTGGGGCGGCTGCGGGTGGGCCGGGGCGCCGGCTCGCCCTGAGTCATCGTTGTCTCCAACCGATCGCACGTTACCTACTCGTTGCCCGCGCATGTCTATCAGCGTCTTGACGGCCTCGTCCATACGGGCCCAGTATCTCGCCCAGTCAACGTTGTCTCAACGTCGACCAAGGGACGGCTCCGAAAGGGATCACGCCATGAACATCTCCATCAGCCAGATGTCGAGCCGCCGCAGTCGGCGTACCCGGGCGGCGGCGATCGGCGTCACGGTGTGCCTCGGCGCCACGCTCGCGGCCTGCGGTTCTTCCGGTTCGAGTTCTTCTTCGTCTGCCTCGGGCAGCGGCGGGAAGGTGGGCGTCGCGCTGATCCTGAAGACGCTCACCAACCCGTACTTCGTGAGCATGGAGAAGGACGCCAAGGCCCAGGCCGCCAAGGACAACGTGGGTCTCACGGTGGCTGCGGGCAACAGCGACGGCGACACCCAGACCCAGATCACCGCCATCGACAACGCCATATCGCGTGGCGACAAGGGCATCCTCATCACCACCAACGGTGACGCCGTGAATGCCGCCCTCGGCCGCGCCAAGCAGGCCGGCCTCTTCGTGATCGCCCTGGACACCGCGCCGAACCCGGCCAGCACCGCGGATATCACCTACGCCACGGACAACGAGCAGGCGGGCAAGCTCATCGGCCAGTACGCCGCCGCCGCCCTGAACGGCAAGCCGGCGGTCATCGCCATGCTCGACCTGTTCAACAACCAGGTCGTCTCCGTCGACATCAACCGCGACCACGGCTTCCTGGAGGGCATGGGCATCGACCCGGGGAGCAAGACCGAGAACGGCAAGGAAGCCAAGTCCGGCAAGTACAGCGGCGGCAAGGGCGGCACGTACAAGGTCGTCTGTCACCAGCCCACCCAGGGCGCCATCGACGGCGGCCGCACCGCGATGGAGAACTGCCTGTCGGCCAACCCGGACATCAATGTGGTCTACGCCATCAACGAGCCCGCGGGCGAGGGCGCGTACAACGCGCTGAAGGCGGCCGGCAAGGAGAAGCAGGCCGCGATCTACGCGATCGACGGCAGCTGCTCCGGCCTGAAGAACGTCACCAGCGGCGAGTTCGCCGCCGACGCGGTGCAGTACCCGGGCAAGATGGCGGCCCTCGGTGTCACCTCGATCGCCAAGCTGGCCCGCGGCGGCAGCAAGCCCAGCGTGACCAACGGCAAGTCCTTCTACGACACCGGTACCGCCCTCGTCGCCGCCAAGGCCCTGGACGGCCTGACCGTGCAGTCCCCGACGCAGGCCGCCTCCGCCTGCTGGGGCAGCTGACACCGAGCCGGGTGCGGCGCGGGTGACCGCTGTGACGGCACCGGCGGCGCACCCGCACCCGCACCCCACGAGCCCGTACCAGGGAAAACACCGGAAGGACCCCCTGTGACCACCCACGTGGACAGTCAAGCCACACCGGCACCGGCGGAGGAGTTCCTCAACAGGCCCGCCACCCTCAGCCAGCGCATCCACTCGGTGCTGCACCGCCAGCCGGCCCTCAGCCCGGCCATCGTCCTGGTGCTCGCCGCCGTCGTGTTCTCCCTGGTGAACGAACGCTTCTACGCGTTGCAGAACCTCTCGCTCGTCGCCCAGCAGACGGCCGTCATCGGTTCGCTCGCCGTCGGGCAGACGGTCATCATCCTTACCGCCGGCATCGACCTGTCGATCGGCGCGGTGATGGTGCTCTCCTCGCTTCTCATGTCGAAGCTGGTCGCGGACAACCACTGGCCCGGCGTGTTCGCCTTGCTGGCCGGGGCGGTCGTCGCGATAGCCGCGCAGGCCGTCAACGGCCTGCTGGTGACCAGGATCAAGCTGCCGCCGTTTATCGTCACCCTCGGCACCCTCAGCGTCTTCACCGCGATCACCCTCATCTACGCCAAGGGCCAGACGGTGTCGCTGCAGCCGGGCAACATCCTGCTGTGGAGCGGCCAGACGGTCTCCCTCGGCCAGCTGAACCTGACCTACGGCGTCCTCCTCATGATCGCCCTGTACGCGGTGGTCGGCTACGCCCTGCGCTACACCGCCTGGGGACGTCATCTCTACGCGGTCGGCGACGACTTGGAGGCCGCCCGGCTGGCAGGCATCTCCGTCAACCGCGTGCTGCTCAGCGCCTACATGGTGGGCGGTTTCGCCATCGCCGTGGGCGCCTGGATCCTGGTCGGCCGGGTCGGCGGCGGCGACCCGAACAGCGGCCTCAACGCCAACCTGCAGTCCATCACCGCCGTCGTCATCGGCGGCACCAGCCTGTTCGGCGGACGCGGCGTGGTCTTCGGCTCGCTGATCGGCGCGCTGATCGTCCAGGTCTTCGTCAACGGCCTCGCGCTGGCCGGCATCGACCCCAACTACCAAGTCCTCGCAGTCGGCATCCTGGTGATCGCGGCTGTCTCCGTCGACCAGTGGATCCGGAGTGTGAAGTCGTGACGACCGCCACCGCCCCCGTTCTCGAAGCCAAGGGCCTGGTCAAGCTCTTCGGCAGGGTCGTCGGCCTGAACAGCGTCGACCTCACCCTCCACGCCGGCGAGGTCCTCGCCGTCATCGGCGACAACGGCGCCGGCAAGTCCACCCTGATCAAGTGCCTCTCGGGAGCCCTCGTCCCCGACCAGGGCAGCATTCTGGTCGACGGCAAGGAGGTGCACTTCAAGCGCCCCCAGGACGCCCGCGACGCCGGCATAGAAACCGTCTACCAGACCCTCGCCGTCGCCCCCGCCCTGGACATCGCCAGCAACCTCTTCCTCGCCCGCGAGATCCGCCGCAAGGGCATCCTCGGCTCGGTGTTCCGCATGCTCGACACCGGCGAGATGCGGAAGCAGGCCGCCGACCACATCAAGCGACTCGGCATCGGCACGCTGCAGAACATCAACCAGGCCGTGGAGACCCTCTCCGGGGGCCAGCGCCAGTCCGTGGCCGTCGCCCGCACCGCGGCCTTCGGCGGCCGGGTGGTGATCCTCGACGAACCCACCGCCGCCCTCGGCGTCCGCGAGACCGGCCAGGTCCTGAAACTCGTCCGCGACCTGCGCGAGCAGGGCCTTGGCGTCATCCTCATCAGCCACAACATGCCCAACGTCTTCGAGGTCGCCGACCGTATCCACATCCAGCGCCTCGGCGCCTGCGCCGGCGTCATCACCCCGCAGTCGCACTCCATGGAGGACGCGGTGGCCATCATGACGGGCGCGAAGAAACTCGCCCCCGAAGCGAGCTGAAAGGAACGGCAGGGCAGTGACCGCCGAGTACCGGATCGCCGAGGACCGCCTCGGCGGCGAGCCCACCCTTGTCGTCTCCGCACCGGACGGCTCGGCACGCGCCGTCCTCTCCCTGCGCGGGGCGACCCTGCTGAGCTGGCAGGTCAGAAACGAAGTGACCGGCCGGCTCACAGAGCTGACGGACGGCTACCGTGACGAGAAGGAACTCCTGTCCCAGGACGGCGTGCGCGCCGGCCTGCTGGCCCCCTTCCCCAACCGCGTGGCCGACGGCCGCTACCGCTACGCCGACCAGGACCACGACCTGCTCCCCGGCGACCACGGGGACAGACTGATCTACCACGGCTTCGCCCGCGAGGCCCCCTTCGAACTCGCCCACGCCACCACGGCAGCCGACTCCGCCCGACTGCTGCTGCACACCACGAGCATCCGACCGGGCCGCTACCCCGGCTACCCCTTCGCCCTCGACCTCACCGTCGAATACGTCCTCAGCGGAAGCGAGTTGGGCATCGAGATCCGCGCGACGAACGTGGGCGACACCACCGCCCCCTACGCGGCGGGCTGGCACCCTTACTTCACTCTGTCCCGCCCCATCGACGCGCTGACCCTGCAGATCCCCGCGCACACTCTGATCCGCACCGACGCAGCCCTCATCCCACTGGCCGGCGAGAACGCCCTGCTCTCCCTGGACGACTGCCCGGACATGGACTTCCGGACACCGAAACAGCTGGGTGACGCGGTCATCGACGCCTGCTACGCGGACCTGACCCACGGCGCCGTCGGCCAGATCGACACGGTGCTCACCGACCCGGCGACCGGTGAGGCACTGCGGGTGTGGCAGCACAGCGGCTACCTGCACGTCTTCACCGGCGACACGCTGGCCCGCGGCCGCCGCACCTCCATCGCCCTCGAACCCGTCGAGACGATGACCAACGCCTTCAACCGTCCGGAACACGCCGCCGTCCGCGCCCTCGAACCCGGCCGAACCCGCGCATTCGCCTTCGGCGTCGAGTACGTGGTCTCGTAAACCTGCGGTGCCGACGCGGCGTGCTGCGTTGTCTCTCCCCGGCGGTGGAGGTCACGGCGACAGCTTTCGCGTACATCCAGCGGCGACGTCGAGGTCCTGGCTGGGGCGGTTCACGAGGCGGTGTGCCCGCACGGCGTATCCACCGGTGAGAACCAGTGGATATGGGGAACCGAGCGCGATCACATCTGCCAGGAGCCGCGTGTGCAGCTCCGGCATGTCCGTCACGCGGCTGATCGGGTGCGGGAGGCGAGCTGGGGGAAGGTGTCTTCCCATACGGCGCGCACGGTGCGGCCGACGAGGGTGCGCAGCACTGGCCACATCTGGAGGAGCAGGTCAGGTCCTGGTTGAGGAAGCGGGGGAGGTCGTCGTGCAGGACGGTGCGGTACAGGCCCATGCGATGGCGAGGCTTGGCCATGTCGTACGAGGTCATCCCGGACCAGGCCATGTGCGGCGGAAGCTCCACGACCCCCTGTGCGGGGCCCTGCAGTTCGTCCAGCGACTCCGGCAGACGGCGGCGGTACAGCGCGAGATCCTCGGTGCCCGCGCCCGAGACGTCCCTCGGGGTGGGTGCGGGGTGCTGTGGGCTGGAAGGCATGAGTTCGTTATGGCGGCCGGAGAGGTGGTGCGGGTCATGATCGGGGGTCGGCGTCGGAGCGAGCAGGGGTGGATCTCTCGGGGGATCGGTTGCCGTAGTCTGTTCCGCCCTGAGCCGGATGGGCTGTCGGCCGTGACGCTCGTTTGACGCTCTGGGCGTCCGTACGCTGCGCGGCGAGCCGAGAAAGCCGCTCTGACCTGGTCTTTTCCGGGACTCGCTCAGGCCGACAACTTTCCGATGACGCACCATGTGGAGTGCGTTATGTGCGCTGTCGGCGTTACGGGCGATATCTTGACGCATGTTCGACGCACGTGACGCACGTTTCACGCACGTTCTGACGGGGCGTCACCCGGCTGATCGTGCAGGTCATGTGGGGCGGGATGGGCTTGATCCGCTTTGACGGACATCCGAGATCAGGGGTTCAGCCCCGGGAGGATGTCCATCATGGAGAGCATGGGGAAGAAGAAGCCTCGCCCTCGTCGCTTGTTCACGCCGGAGTTCAAGGCGGAGATCGTCGAGCTGTGCCGACGCGGTGACCGCTCGGTCGGCCAGATCGCCAAGGACTTCGAACTGACCGAGACCGCGGTGCGTGACTGGGTGAAGCAGGCCCAGGTCGATGCGGGCGAGCGGGACGGCCTGACCAGCAGCGAACGCGAGGAACTGGCCGCACTACGGCGGGAGAACCGCCGTCTGCGTGAGGACGTCGACATCCTCAAGCGGGCCACGGCTTTCTTCGCGAAGGAGACCCGGTGACGGTGCACCCGTTCATCGAGGCGGAGAAGCGTGCAGGTCACAGCATCAAACGAGCGTGTGAGCTGTTGAAGGTCTCCCGGACCGCCTTCTATGCCCGCCGCGGTGCCAAGCCTGGACCCCGCGCGGTCCGTGACGCCGAGCTGACGGAACAGATCGCCGACGGCCACACGAGATCGCGGGGGACCTACGGCGCCCCGCGCGTCCATGCCGTGCTCAAGCGGGCAGGCTCCGGATGCGGCCGCCGACGTGTCGCACGGCTGATGCGGGCTGCCGGCCTGCAAGGCCGACGCCGCAGACGACGGCACCTGACGACGATCCCCGATCCACGAGCTGCCCTGCGGCCCGACCTCGTCGTCCGGGACTTCCAGCCCGACCCCGCCGGCCTGGATGCCCGCTGGTGCGGCGACATCACCTACATCGCCACGGAGGAGGGCTGGCTCTATCTGGCCACCGTCATCGACATCGCCTCCCGTCGCGTGGTCGGCTGGGCGACGGCCGACCACCTGCGCACCGATCTGGTCGCCGATGCCCTCACCGCCGCCTGTCGCGAGCGCCGTCCCACCCGGCCGGTGATCTTTCACTCGGATCGTGGCTGTCAGTACACCAGCCAGCAATTCGCCATGCTGGCAGACCAGTTGGGGGTGCGTCTGTCGGTCGGCCGCACCGGACAGTGCTGGGACAACGCACTCGCCGAGTCGTTCTTCGCCACCATCAAGAGGGAGCTGCCCGGCGCCGTCTCCTGGCCCAGCCGGGCCGCCGCCCGCACCGCGATCTTCGACTTCATCGAGGGCTGGTACAACTTGCACCGTCTGCACAGCAGCCTCGGCTATCGCAGTCCCACCGAATACGAGACCGCACTCGCAGCCTGACCACCACACCGGTGGTGTCCGTCAAAGCGGAACAAGCTCAGATCAGGCTGCCCTCAGCTTCACCCGACCGCTGCGACGGCCAGGAGTCGAAGGTCTCTCACCCCCGCTCGACTTCAAGCGCCTCGTGGCGCACGGTGCGTTCTGCCCAGTCGATTCCGCAGTAGATCAAAGTGTTCCCTCCCCTACGTGCCGGGTGTTTGCGCTGGTCACGAGCGCATGCGGGCCACGCGAGCGACCCAATCCCAGGCCTCGACCGCAAGAGGGTCGGGCCGACACCTCACTAGCCGTTCGTGGCACCAGCGCACCTCACGGGCCTCGGTCTGCGCGGGAGCTCGACTGGCTCGGGCGTCACAAGGGGTCACCGTGCGGTTGGCTCGCACCACCAACACCAACGAGTGATCAAGCGGCGGGTGTTGACGCATGACGGTGTCGGATGGCACCCGGTCTCAGCCGAGGCCTGCTTGACCGTGCTGGCTTCAGATGTCCGCCCGGCACCGACGAACGTCGACACCCGCCTACTGAGTGGTGGCGGTCACGAGAGAGCCGGAGGTTGCGCGATCTCGCGCGAGGTACGGATTAGGAGCGGCCGAGACGTGGGCACGCGCCTCACGGACCTCCTGCGGTTGATGTGAACCAGCGGGCCCCGGACGACGGAGTACCGACCCGCGTGGGCCGGCCTTCAGGCCGCCATCAACTCGACGCTGCGCGAACAGTTCGTCGGGAGGCGCCATGACCGGACACTGATCTGGGACCAGCGCCATCTCCTTCACGCCCTGCGCGAATTCGAGATTTTCTACAACGAACACAGGCCGCACCAGGGCCTCGCGAACGCCCGCCCTCTGCGTCCGTTGCCCGAACCAATCGACGATCCACAGCGGATCGCGCGCCTCGACATTCGACGACGCGCGCGGCTCGGCGGCACCCTGCATGATTACGCGCATGCGGCCTGACCGGCATGGATGAGGTATTCGGCAAGAGCAGGGCGGCAGGATGCGGAGCATGACAACACCTGCAGCAGTGATCGTGGATGCCGCCGGGTCGACCTGCCCGCGCTAGGATGCCTTCGCCCTGGGGCCGGGCGGTATCGCCGCGGCGATCACTCTGAGCCTTTGAGCTGCGACCTGGAAACGGTGGCCGAAACACCAATCCAAAAGAGCGCCGTCGACGTACTGCATATAGGGCCGCAGCCTGGGGACGCACCCCCGGTGGGCTTGTTCCCGTGCGGCGGGGATCCCGGATGTGAGAAGAACTCCCCGCCGGTTGCGCAGGGCGACACCTTGTGGTTGCGGCCGTCCGTCTCGCGCCGCCGAGAGCCGCGCGAGACGATGGAAGGAAAGGTGTATCCATCATGCAAGCACAACGCGCGAGGCGCCTGGCCGCCGCATCCGCGGCCTGCGTTCTGATGTCTGGCGGCGCCGCGATCGGCGCGGCAGGTACGGCCGCGGCATCGGCTCCGGCCGCACACACCCAGGTGACCGACAACTGGTGCTTCCGCGGTGACTGGCGCTGCTTCGACCACGGCGGGTTCCGCTTCGACCACGGCGGGTTCCGCTTCGACCACAACGGGTTCGGCTTCGACCACCGCTTCGACGACGGCTTCAACAACGGTTTTATCGTGGTCATCGTGCGCTAGCGGCACCAAGCCCTCTGCCGGCGAGGAACCGCCGGCAGAGGGCTTGGTCGTGCGGGGCTCAGCAAACGCAAACAGAAGTACCTCCCCGCTCAGCAAGATCGCCAAGAGGGCCGTGATCAAAGTGGGTCTTCAAAGTTGAGCGGCGCGGAGGTGTCCGCGGGCTCGGCGGGTGGTGACGCAGCGTGTCCGCAGCCGCTGGTCGTCAGCGTTGCGGAAGCCGAACGCGTTGCGGGGAGGTGCCCTCACTGAGCGTAACGAAACGTCAGAGGCCCTGAGGAGACGCACCGCTCAAGATCGAGGACCCACCAATCGACGATCCACAGCGGATCGCGCGCCTCGACATACGACGACGCGCGCGGCTCGGCGGCACCTGCATGAGTACGGCGGTGACGCCGGTGATGTGCAGGCGCCTCGTGCCGTGCTCGAGGAGGGCCAGCGTGTACAGCCGTCTGCCGAGCACCGTCTCGACAGGGAAGAAATCGACTGCGACAGGTCGCCCACCTGCGCCTGTCGGGCGGAGGGGCCGTTGACGCCGATCACGCCGGATCCGCGCGGGCCTTCGATGACGTAGGTCGACAGCCGTGCGCCGTTGTTCAGGTTGACCAGGTTGACCTTCTCATGGCGTCGTATCCCGGCGGCCTCCAGCAGGTCGGCGTCGATGGTGATCGACCGACGTAGTTGAGGTGCGACTGGGTGACTGTGGCGCGGTGGATCTCACCGAGGCCGACCTGCCCGGCACGCTCACCCTGGCCGACCTGGCAGCTCGCGACACCGCCGAGATCACCGGAGACCCCGGCGAACTCACCGAACTCTTCGGCCAACTTGGCACACCCGACCCGGACTTCGCCATCGTCACACCGTGAACCGAGGCCCGGCGGCGGACCGACGAGCCGGCACGGGACCCGGCTTCATGTGGCGACCGCTTCCAGGGCTGGGTAGGCCGAAGCGTTCGCACGTCGGCGCGGGTCTGGTCACCGGGCTCTTCTCCATCCCGCAGGGCATGGCATACGCGTCGATCGCGGGGTTCAACCCGGTCGCCGGTCTGTACACGGGTGTCGTCCCCGCGATCGTCGGTTCGCTCACCGCCCGTACCGTCCTCATGGTCACCAAGCTGACCAGCGCCATCGTGCTCACCTCGACGGCAGACGGCACCCGCTCAACGGGCGGTGCCGAAGTCCTGGGTCCAGTAGCTGCCCGGCTGTGCCAGACCGACGCCGATCTCCTTGAACGTGCAGTTGAGGATGTTGGCCTTGTGGCCAGGGCTGGCCATCCAGCCCGCCATGACCTGCTCGGGAGAGGCGTAACCGTAGGCCACGTTCTCGCCGTAGGCGCTCCAGGTGTATCCGGCACTGGTGAGCCGGTCTCCGGGGGAGGAGCCGTCGGACCCGGAGTGCGACATGTTCTGGTGAAGCGCCATGTCCTTACTGTGTGCCTGTGCGACCTTGGCCAGTGTCGTGTTCAGGGTCAGGGCCGAACAGCCGACCTTGCTGCGCTCGGCATTGACGAGTCCCACGATGCGAGCGACGACTCCGGAGGCCGTGGCGGTGGCCTTCGGGGTGGTCGACGGCTTGGGGGCCGCGGAAGCGGCGGTGGTGGTGCTCCGGGGGCTGGGCGACGCGGTGGTGCTGGGCTTGGGAGCGGTGGTCGGTGCGGTGTGCCGAGGCGCTGTGGCCTTCGGCCTCGGCGCGGTGGTCTTTCCGGCGCTCGCAGGGGCGTGAGGAGTGCCGGCGCTCGCAGGGGCGTGAGGAGTGTTCGTGGCGCTCGGCGCCGCCGATGCCGTCCACGAGGGCTCGCCGGCCTGGTTGGCGTTCCAGGGGCGGCCCCAGTTCGCGTCGTTCCACCAGTCCTTCTTGTTCCACGAGTCCTTCGTTGCGCTGCTCTCGGCGCTCGTGGACCGGTGTCCGCCGCTGTCGGGCCAGTTGGTACAGGCCATGGCGGCGGACGGTATGCCCACGGTGCCCACGGCGACGGCAGCGATGACTATCCGCCGGTAATGCGTGTTCTTACGATGTTTACCCATGCGTAACCCGCTCCTGAGCTGCGACAGCGTCCTGCGGGTCGTCATTCTTAGGAAGCCTTCACATGGAGCGCAAAGGGCCTCGCTACTAGCTCGCTTCGTAGGATCGGGCGGCCCTTGTCATGGGAGTGCGGCGCGCTGGTCCGGGTTCCGGGGCCTCTGTGGAATTCTGTCGCCCCGTCAGAATCCCTACGTGTGCGCAGAACGGATGAAGGTGGCTCGCGGTCGGAAAGCCGTGAATCCAGGCGCGAGGCATGCGCGCCTCAAGCCGGACAAATCCCATATGTCGCCAGAGCGACCTCTACTATCCGGCACCCCTAGGTCCCGGATCCGCTGTGACGGATGTCACGGAACCATGTACGAGCGCGGGGCTCGAGGGATGAGCAGGGGGACGCCGGGACGAGGAAACGTGACTTCGACGAGAACGGGCCCGAGGTACCCAGCACCAGCAGGACGAGGGCGCCGGCGAAGATCACCAGTGGCAGAGGTGCACGGTCCAGGCACAGCAGACAGAGCAGCAGGAGGCTGACCACGATGATCGCCATATTCGTCGGATAGACGAAGCGGCCGCCGTGGAGGGGCGGGGCCTGCTCCGCAGCCTGCCACGACACATCTCCTCGGTCTGGGGCGCTAAATACGGACGGATTGCCGCACATCTGCTCCATCCGTCCACCGGTCGTACCGCTCTCGGCGCCTCCGCGCGTCCGGCGCGGAACCGCCGCCCCTCCCTCGGTACTTGGCTTGGTTCGCGCAGGTGCGCGTGCTTTCGGAAACACGCTTTCACCTCTACGTTCATCTGGACGTTCATCTCCAGGAGGTCTAGACCCTTACCGTCGCCCCCCATGAACGACCACCAGAACAACGGCGTAGCGGGTCTCTCCCGCCGCGGGCTCATCGTCGGCGCGGTCGCCGCGGGCCTCGCGGCCACCGGCGGCACCGCGACCGCCTACGCGAGCCCGCAGACCGGATCCGGGTGGCCCGGCAGCGAGTCCGGCACCCCGACCGTCACGCCTTCGCACTTCCCCGCCTTCCACGTGCCGCAGTACCAGCTCACCGTGTCCGGCGAGTCCGTCGTCGCGGGCCGTGTCGACTACCCGGTGGCGCCCGGGATCGTGCTCACCTCCTTCGACACCTTCGGCCGCACCGGCTGGACCCGGGTTCACGTCCTCAACGCCGACCTGGGCAACGAGTCCGTCGGCGTGGATCTGATCGCCGACAAGGTGAGCGAGGCGCGCCCGCTCACGCAGACCACGAACGCCCAGCACGCCGTCGCGGCCGTGAACGGCGACTACTTCGACATCACCGAGACCTTCGCGGCCGAGGGCCCGGAGATCCAGGACGGGCACCTGCGCAAGGGCACGAACCAGCACGCGACGGTCGCGGCCATCGGCGCCGACCGGGTCGCGCGGTTCGCCGACCTCGTCCTCACCGGCACCGTCACCGTCGCCGGCACCCAGCGGCCGCTGGCCGCCCTCAACTCCGCCTCCGTACCCGCCGACGGCATCGCCGTCTACACCCCGCTGTGGGGCACCGCGGACCGCACGCTCATCCAGGACGCCGGGCCGTTCACCGAACTCGTCGTCAAGGGCAGCACGGTGAACACGGTCAACAACCAGATCACCGCCACCCCGGTGCCCGACGGCGGCATGATCGTCCTGGGCCGGGGCGCCGCCGCTGCCCAGCTGGCCTCCGTCAAGCCCGGCGACACCGTCGCCGTGGCGTTCGCCCCGCAGACCGACGCGCCCGCCGCCCTCACCATGGCGCTCGGCAGCGGCGCGGTGCTGGTCAAGAACGGTGCGGCCGTCGACTTCCCGCCCAACAGCGGCAACGACGCGCTCAAGCCCCGCACCGCCATCGCCTGGCTGGACGGTGGACACCGCCTGCTGCTGGTCGCCGTCGACGGATCGGCCAACTTCTCCGCCGGCCTCAGCTTCGACGATATGGCCAAACTCCTGGTGCGCCTCGGCGCCACCGAGGCGTTCATGCTCGACGGCGGCGGCTCTACCGAGATCGTCGCACGCCACCCGGGTGACGCCGCCGTCAGCGTCGTCAACACCCCGTCCGACGGCAACGAGCGGCCCGTGCCCAACGGCGTCGGCCTGTTCGGCCCCAAGGGATCGGGCCGGCTGCGCGGTATCGACGTCCGCCCGCGGGCCGACCGTGTGATCACCGGACTGACGCTCGACCTCGCGGCCGCCGGTTACGACGAGACCTGGGCGCCCGTCGCCCTGCACCACGACACGGTCAGGTGGAGCGCCCACCCCGGCTCGCTGGGCAAGGTGCGCGACGGCGTCTTCCGCGCCGGCCGTCCCGGCGCGGGCACGCTGCACGCCCGCAGTGGTTCGACCGAGGGCCGGCACGAGGTGCGCGTGCTGGGCGACCTGCACCGGCTCACGTTCACCCAGCGTGCGGTCACCATCGACCCCGGGGCCGCCGCGAGCGTCCACCTGATCGGCTACGACGCCGACGGGTTCGACGCCCCGGTCGCGCCGCGCGACGTCGAACTCGACTACGACAAGACCGTGCTCACCGTGAAGGCCGACGCCGACGGCAGCATCCAGATCACCGGCGACGCAGACGCCGGCGGACGGGCCGCGAGCATCACCGCCACCGTGCAGGGAGTGACCGCCAAGCTCCCGGTGACGGTCGGCCTGATCGACGTGTCCCTGGCCGAGTTCGAGCCGAACGAGCAGTGGACGGCCCTGGCCGCGAGAGGCACCGCGTCCGTCGGGTTCGTCCCCGCCGCGGACCGCCCCGGCGCAACCGCGGACAACCATGCCCTGCGGCTGACCTACGACTTCACCGGTCAGACCAGCACCTCCGCGGCCTACGCCGTGGCAGGCGGCGGCCCGATCACGCTGCCCGCCGGAACCCGGCGGCTGGCCCTGTGGGTCAACGGCGACGGCCGCAACCACTGGCTGCGCGCCATGATCTCCTCGCAGGGCACCACGAACGTGCCGTTCACGTTCACCACCGTCGTGGACTGGACCGGCTGGCGCCGCGTCGTCGGCGACATCCCCGCCGGCTACTCCGAGCCCCTGACCCTGGTGCGCGTCTACATCGCCGAGACGTCGCAGACCAACAAGAACGCCGGTCAGCTCGACTTCGACGGACTCGCCGCGCAGGTCGGCCAGCAGCCGGACAACTCCGAGCGGCCGATGTCCGACCCGTACGTGGTCGAACAGGGCGGGCTGCCCGACCACCGCTGGACCTTTGCGGTCCTGTCCGACCTGCACGTCAGCGCCGCCGCGGGCCTGAACTCCTTCTCCGGACGGCAGGCCGCGATCGCGCTCGAGCAGGCGGTCGACAGCAAACCCGACTTCATCCTCATCAACGGCGACTTCGTCGACAACAACAACCCCGCCGACTTCGACCTGGCCAACGGGCTGCTGCACGAGCACGTACCGGCGGACCTGCCGGTGTACTGGACGCCGGGCAACCACGAGGCGGGTCTGTCGGCGACCGGCGGACTCGACGCGTTCCTCGCCGCGACCGGCCGTCCCAACAAGCAGATTCTCGATCACAAGGGCACCCGCTTCATCCTGCTCGACTCCCACACCGGTGACATGCGCACCTCGGACTGGGACCAGGTGCCGCTGCTCCAGGCCGAGCTTGCCAAGGCAGCGGCCGACCGCTCGGTGACGGGCGTGGTGCTCTCCTTCCACCACCCGCTGCACGACCCGACCGGAACCGGCGCCTCGCAGCTCTCGGACCAGTTGGAGGCCGCGCTGCTCCAGCGCTGGCTCGCCGACTTCCGTGAGAAGTCCGGCAAGCCGATCGCCCTCTTCAACGGCCACGCGCACATGGCGGCCGTCACCCGCACCGACGGCGTGCTGGAGGTCAACACCCCGGCCGTCGGCAAGACCCCCTACAGCTCGCCCGACCAGGGCGGCTTCTTCGGGTGGATGCACGTCGCCGTCGACCCGCGGCCGGCCCGGGTCAAGGCCGGTGAGCCCAGCCCGCAGACCCGGGAGTGGTTGCAGGCCGAGAGCGTGCCGCTGATCGACGGCATCGAGCTGTCGGCACCGCCGCGGATCGCCGTGGGCGCCAAGGGCCAGCTCGCCGCGACAGGCATCACCAGCGAGTTCGGTCTGCGGTTCCCGCTGCGGTTCCCGGCGAGCGTCACCTGGGAGGGCGGCGACGGCGTCGTCGTGCGGTCGGAGTCCGAGGCAGAGACCCTCGGCCGGGGCTCGTACACCCGGGCCCTGCTCGACCCGGAGGCCGGAACCCTCACGGCGGTCCGGTCCGGCACGGTCACCGTCAAGGTGACCGCCGGGGGACTGACCGCCTCGGCGACCGTCACCCTCGGCTGACCGTCAGGCCGGGAGACGACCCCACCGGTCGACTCCCGGCCGCTCCACACCGACCCGGGGGCTGCACATGGCGGCCGCGTCGGCCGATCAGCCGTGCACTGCACCCCTGCACTCAGTACGGCGTTGGAATGCCGTGCCGCTCCAGCGCGTCCTCGTAGCGCTTGAGCAGGGCGTCGAGGCCCGTCAGCAGGAGACCGGCGGAGTCCTGGACGTCGGCCATGTCGCCCCGCTCGCACGCCTCCATCAGCTCGGCCGCGTCACTGCGCAGGATGTGCAGCGAGTCGCCCTGGACCAGTACCCCCGGGAACCGCCGGCCCGGAAGGCGAACGACAGCGTCGTTGCCACCGTCGGTGAACAGCTCTGCCTCGATGTGTTCCATCACGTCATCCAACCCGACATCAGCGTCTCGCATCAACGATGTTGTGAGGAGGCGACCTTGAGTGATGGTGAAAGTGGTCCGGGACGGGCGCCGGGACGGTACGTGACCCTGCGGCGCCACCTCCTGGGCGGCGAGGGCGATCGCTCACGCCGGGGCGAGGGCTTCGTTGGGGGTGAGGCGGGAGGGGGCAGTTGACCAGGCCGAAACTGCATGAGCCCGACCAGGGTTCCCAATGATCAAAGATCCGACGTCCCGGCTGTCGGCGGGCTCCGGCATACTCCGCGGCATGTCGACTGCCGACATCACCCTCGACGAGTGGCTCCACTTCGACCAGAAGGTGGCCGCAGCCACCGCCGAGGCAACCGCTCGACAGGTAGGCGGTGTCGTCACATCCGTCCGTCTCCACGAATTAGCCGGACGAACCGCCTACAACGCGATCGTCGAGATCGACGGGAGACCATTCGCCTTCGTCCCCGGCGGACACACCCAGCTCCGCTTCGACCCCGAATCCTGGACGCCGACCGACGAAGAGGCTCTGTCCTGTCTCGGTAGCTACCGAGCGTTGGACCTGTTCCCCGAGCACGCCGACCTGGAGCCGAGTGACCGCGCTGAGGCCCGCCTCCACCAGACCGACAGCACGGTCGAGGAGGTCCGCGAGCACGTCGCCGCGATCACCACCGATGCGGGCCGCCACCAGGCCGCCTTGCTGGGGGAGCGGCTCCGTGGGGTTCCGCTGGCGGCAATCCACCACGGGCCTCTCGCCCGTGCTGAACAGACCGCCCGGTTGGTTGGTGAACGGCTCGACGGCGTTCCCCACCGTCGCTCCGAAGCGGCTGGCGACTACCTCCCCTACCTGCCGACACGCGAAGAGCTGCTGCCGGAGGCAGCCGACGCCTGGCACAAGTTCCTGGACCAGTTCACGGCTGAGGAACGCGAGCAGGGCCCTGGGCTCGCGGCGGCGGCGCTCGCAGATTTCACCGGACCTGTCGTCGGCGACGAACCGCGCCACGAGCTTGTCGTCACCCACAACTTCCTTGTCGGCTGGCTCGTTCGAGCCGCTCTCGACGCGCCGAAGTGGCGGTGGTTGGGCATCAACCATGCCAACGCGGCGCTGACCGTCATCCGCTACACACCCGACCGCCCCCCGGCGGTCCTCCTCTTCAACGACACCGGCCACCTCCCCACCGAGCTCCGCTGGACCGGCTTCCCGCCAGAGCTCCACATCTGACATAGCTGAAGGCCCAGTTGGACGCGGGTTTCCGCGGCCGTCCGGCGGTGCTCATCGGCAATCTGCACTGCCTTTGTTTCCGGCACGCAGTCGCTGTCAAGGCCGCAGGTGCATCGCACGACTGCGCGCCCGGTGGGGTCATGCTCGATCCATCCTCCCCGGTGGGTTCTGTCCGGGTGAGGGTGTGCACGCTTGTCGTGTGTTCCACCATGCGCCCATGCTGACGGCCGGGGCTCTGCCTGCCAGCATGACGCCTGCCGAGTGGGCGACCGCTGTGGGCCGGCCAAACGGGCATGCTCGCCGAGCCTGATGGAGGGGCAGACGGGCGTGTCGGCGACCAACTCGCCTGCGTGTTCGCCTATGACCAGGTAGACCACGCGCTGGGCCACCGACACCGGGTGGTCGGCGAACCGCTCGTGGTGGCGGCCGACCAGTGTGACGTCCACGGCGGCTTCCACGCCGTGCTGCCACCGGTCGTCCATGAGGTGCTGGAAGATCGTGCGGTGCAGCTCGTCCATGCGGTCGTCGTCCTTTTCCAGCTGGAGCGCGGCATCGACGTCCCGGGTCATGATCACTTCGGTGCCTGCGCCATCAGGCGCTGGGCGAGCCGGCCCATCTCCAGAATCGTGCGGAGTAGATCGCGCGGAACCGCCCGGTCGGCGTATCGCATCCGGGCCGGCTTGGCCACATGCTGGGCCAGGTCACCAGATCGTTCCAGGTCTGCGCTCATGCCGCAGCGAGGTGACTACGACCCGCAGATCCGTGGCTACCGGCTGCTGCCGTGCCAGCACCGCGATCGCTCGGTCGTTCGTCACCTGGAACGAAGTCGACGCCCATGTTGCCGGGCTTGCCGTGGCTCTTCGTGATCGAGCGTGTCGAGCTGACTTGCGCGACCTGGCGGCTACCCGGATCCGGGGGACCATGGAAGCACCGCGAGGTGTGTGGGACAGACCGCAGCCTTTGGCGGGGCAGGGCCGCGCGTCGCGCCGGGCAGGTGGAGGGAGTGCCTGGGATGAGGACAGCCGGCCTCTTCGGAGGCGAGGGCGACCAGGCTGGCGCCGGGCCGCCGCAGCGCAGTGGGCTGCTGGATCTGCTGAGTGTCGCGGCGGTGCTGCTGGATGCCGAGGGACGAATCGTGTTGTGGAGCCCGCAGGCCGAGGAGGTGTTCGGCTACACCGCGCCGGAGGCGCTGGGCCAGTACGCGGCACGGCTGCTGGTCGACGAGCAGAACCTGGAAATGATGATCAGGCTGTTCACCGAGGTCATGAGGACGGGCCAGGGATGGGCCGGCGCCTTCCCTGTCCGGCACAAAGACGGCACTACCCGGCTGGTGGAGTTCCGCAACATGCGACTGTCGGACGACCGGGGTGACTTCTATGCCCTGGGCATCGCCACCGACGAGGCGATCCTGCGCCAGGTGGAACGTGACCTGGCCCTGTCCACGCGTCTGGTGTCGCAGTCCCCGATCGGGCTGGCCGTCCTGGACACCGACCTGCGGTACGTGGCCGTCAACCCGGCGCTGGCGCGGATCAACGGCGTCCGAGCCGAAGACCACCTCGGGCGACCAGTCCGAGAGGCCCTGCCTTTCCTGGAGGTCGATGCGATCGAGGCCGCGCTGCGGCATGTCCTCACGTCCGGAGAGCCCCTGATCGACCAGCAGAGCGTGGGACGCACACCCGCCGACCCCGACAACGATCACGCGTGGTCAGCCTCCTACTACCGGCTCGATGGTCCCGGCGGGCGAGTACTGGGGGTAGCCGTCGTGCTGGTGGATGTCACTGATCGGCACCGTGCCCGGCAGCGCTTGGCTCTGATCGCCGATGGCTCCGCCCGTATCGGCACCACTTTGGATGTGGAACAGACCGCCCGCGAGCTGGCCGACGTCGCCGTCCCCGAGCTCGCCGACATCGCGGCCGTTGACGTCCTGGACTCCGTCCTGGACGACCGCCAGCCGACGGCACCCGGCGCCGGCCGGGCACTCTTCCGTGCCCTGGCCGTGAAAGCCGCGTACCCCACCGAGGCCGTCCGCGCCGCCGACCCTGCCGGCCACCTCGCCAGCTACGGCGCGGAGCGCCTGGCCACTCTATGCGTACGGACCGGCCGCCCCATTCTGATACCCCACGTCGGCGAGCGGGACCTGGCCCGCATCGCCCGTGACGCCGAGGCCGCCGTCATCCTGGCCCGCGCCGGCATCCACAGCTATCTCTTGACGCCCCTGATCGCCCGCGGTGAGGTGCTCGGCACCCTGGGCCTCACCCGTGCCCGCAACCCGCTGCCCTTCGACAACGACGACCTCACCCTGGCCGGTGAACTGGCCGATCGAACCGCGGTGTGCATCGACAATGCCCGCCTGTACCAAGGTGCACGCAACATCGCTGTGACCCTCCAGCGCAGCCTGCTGCCGGACCTCCCACCGCAGCAGGCAGGCCTGGAGGTCGCCTCCCGATATCGGCCCGCCGGAACGACCATCGAGGTCGGTGGCGACTGGTTCGATGTCATCCCCCTCAAGGAAGACAAGACCGCGCTGGTCGTCGGCGATGTGATGGGCAGCGGCATAGGCGCCGCCACCACCATGGGACGCCTGCGCACCGCCACCTCCACCCTGGCCGACCTCGACCTCCCACCCACCGAGCTGCTGCGCCACCTCGACAAGATCACCGCGGACCTGGAGCAGTACGCCACCTGCGCCTACGCGGTCTATGACCCGCACCGTGCCCTGTGCCGCATCGCTGTCGCCGGACACCTTCCCCCGGTGCTGATGCGTGACGGCGAGCCCCCCGAACTGCTCGACCTGCCCACCGGCGCACCCCTCGGGGTCGGCGGTGTCGCCTTCGAAGTCACCACCTTCGGCCTGGCCCCCGGCGACCAACTGGTCCTCTACACCGACGGCTTGGTCGAGACCCGCCACCACGCCATCGACGAGCGCCTGGACCTCCTCCTCCAACTGCTCCACAGACCCGACCGATCCTCGGAAGAAACCTGCGACCGGCTCCTGGAGGCACTGCGCGATCCGGACGACCACGACGACGTCGCCATACTCATCGCCCGAGCCCGACGCTGGCCCCGGCCCTAGATGATCGATTCCAAGGTTTGGTCGACGCCCGCTGCATGTGTTCGCGCTTCCGGTGCGAGTCGATCACCCGATGAGGGGCCAGCCGATGACCTGTTCCAGTTGGAGGTCGCGGAGGACAGCTTTGTCGAGCTTCGCGTCGGTGGCATTCGTCAGCCCGTGGGGTGGGGCACCGGTGAGGACCGGGCCGAAGCGGGCGCCGGTCAGGTCCGCGGCGCGCAGGTCGGCGCCAGTCAGATCGCAGCCCGCCAGGGTGACCCCCCGCATGGAGGCGCCGCTCAGATTCGCTCCGCGAAGATCGCATAGTTTGAAATGGCAGCCATCGAGAGTGGCTTGGCGGAGATCCGTCTCGCGAAATGTGCACCGCGTGAACCACAACGACTGCAAGCGCACCGAAGCGAGATCCGCGCCGTCAAAGGACTCCCGCTGGAGAGTCGCGTACTGACGGCGGGATGCGAGGTTCTCCTTCAGCGTTACCAGTCGGCTCATGCTGGACATCGTGCCAGCCCTTGAACGGGGCTGTCGTTGCTGGACAGGTCGGATGAACCTCCCCTCGGTGTAGGACAGTTCATGGCGACGTATTGCCCGTCCGTGATCCAACAGGCAGGGTCACTTGATGACAGGCTCTAGGTGTGACTGCCGCCACCGGGCTCGTTCAGGGTGATGTCGTCGGCGTAGTAGCTGCCCTGTGCGTACCAGCCGTGCACGTAGATCGTCGCGCTGGTCTGGGAGGCGCCTGTGGTGAAGGAGACGGTCAGGAGGCTGTATCTGGTGGGGGAAGTGGTCCAGGTGGATGCGCCGCCGTTCACGCCCAGGTAGACGTAGGAGCCGCGGACCCAGGCGCTGAGTGAGTAGGTGGTGTTCGGCCGTACCGTGACGGTCTGGTTGCACTGCGCGGTGTCGCTCGAACTCACCGTCCCCTGGAGGGCTTTGGAGCCCGCGTGGACGGGGGAGGAAACGATCGAGCCGGGGTTGCCGGCGCAGCTCCACGGCGAGAGGCCGCCCGACTCGAAGCCGGGGTTGGTCAGGGCGTCGGCGACCCCGACCGCGCCCGGGGCGGCCGATGTCGGGTCGGCTGACGCGCTCGCCGCGGGTGCGGTCGGGGTGGCTTCGGTAGGGCTGCGGATCAGGAGAGAGCAGCCGAAGCCCACGACGGCCGCCGCGGCGATCGAGATCACCACGGCCGCCCGGCGCTGTCCGGGCCCCAGGCGCGGGCGGTCCACGGCACGCGGCGGGCGGGTGTCGCCGTCGAGTGTGGGGAGTTCCTCCGTCTTGCCGCCGGGGGCACGCGGGAGTTCCTCTGTCTCGCCGTCGGTCGGGGTGTGGGGGATGGGTGCCACGGTTGCGCGGCCGCGGTAGTCCTTGTCCTGGCGTATGTCGTCGAGCAGTTGGGCCAGCGCGTCGGTGCGGCGCGGGCGCAGCACGCGGATGGGCTCCAGCGCGGTGTGGTCGTCCGGTGCGTCGGACGCGGACGGTGTGGACATGGTGCTCTCCTTCCGGCCCGTGGCATAGACCAGAGTTGTCCCTCGGAATTCATACGTAACGCCCGCTCCGGAGGTTCAGCCGGCACCGCATCCGGGGAAGCCACGCTCGACGCCCGTGAGATCAGGGACAGCCGTACGCCGACCGGGCGTTGACACGGGCGGGGCTGAAGTCCTGGCGTATCGCGAACGCCGTCCGGTTGTCCACGGCGAGCACATGGTCCTTGTCCCGCGTCGACATGACGCCCGCACCGAGCTGCCCGGCACGCGGCGGAGGCTGTGCCCGATCGGCCGGCGCATCGACACCCACTTGCCGAGACCACCAGTCCGCGGCAGGACTACCGGGTGACATCCTGCTCTGGCTCGCGGACAGTGGATACGCCTGTGCCGCCTCCTTCGAGGAGTTCGCCGGCCTGCCTCTCCTGGTCTCGGCCGCCAGCGAGGCCGACCAGTCGGGCTTCGTTGCGAAGCGCCAGACCGCCCCGCCCCCGCCGGCCAGCGGGCCATGGCGACCGCCTGGCGACTCCGGACGGCCGAGCTCCGTACCGCCAGCGCAGCGCCCTGGTCGAACCGGGCTTTGCCCAGCTCTTCCAGCGGTTCGGCCGACGCCTCGACAACCGAGGCCATCGAGCCGTCGATGCGGAGATCAAGCTTCTCGGCACCGTCCACAACCTCAGCAAACTCATCACGAGCACCACCCGATTCCGCTTTTGACTCGCGGCCGGGCGAAGTCGTGCGACAGCCTTCGAAGCTTGCTGCGAGCTGCGCGAAACTCCCGACCGTAACGTGGTCGGGTCCACGCTCTTCGGGGCGTGCTGACCGCAGGGCGGGTGACGTCACCGGGCTCACAAGTGCGCGAAGCTCCTGGCAGAGAAGGTTGTTCCTGTTTGATACCCCATCTACCAGGAGCTTCGCCGTTCTGAATTGCCAACCCACCATAATCAGGTTGAAAATCCACATTGATTCGGTACTGGGGAGGTGGCTATTCGGTTGGTGAGAAGGCTTGATGGCCGGTCGTTCCCATGGGTGGCGGTCAGCAGGTGAGGTTGGAGCCTGCGGGGACGCCGAGGACAGAGGTGAAGGAGAGGTAGTCGTTGACGCGGTCCTGCATCTCGGCGGTGTTGCCGCCGTTGCACTCGATGCTGCCGTTGATGCTGCGGATGGTCTCGCCGAAGCCCGCGCCGTTGACCATGGCGTTGTGTCCGGTCATCGTGCCGGGGCCGGTCTGGGTGTTCCAGTACCACAGGCCGGTCTTCCAGGAGATCGCCGAGTCGGAGGCAACCAGGCCGGGGTTGTCCAGCAGGTCGACGCCGAGGGCGTCGCCGGCGGCCTTGTAGTTGAAGTTCCAGCTGAGCTGCATCGGGCCGCGTCCGTAGTAGGCGTAGGTGCCGGCGGGGCAGCCGTAGGGCTCGCTCGCGCAGTAGTTCCCGGACTGGTCGACCTCGTTGATGTAGACGAGGCCGCCGGTCTCGTGGTCGACGTTGGCCAGGAACGCCGCGGCCTCCTGCTTCTGCACGGTGGCGCTGCCGGTGGTGGCGAAGCCGGGGTAGGCGCTGAGCGCGGCCACCAGGCCGCTGTAGCTGTAGAAGGAGTTCCGGTTAGGGAACATCTGGTTGAACTGGGCTTCGCTGACCACGAATCCGCCGGTGCCGCCGCCCGTGCCTCCTCCACCGGAGCCTCCGGTGCAGGTGTAGGGGGACCAGTACCAGGTGCTGATGGTGGGGTCGTATCCAGGGTTGTCGTGGGTGGCGATGTAGTACTGGCCATTGGGGGTGTACTGCACGATGGCGCCGGTCGCATAGGACTGTCCGGCCACCCAGGCGGGGTAGTTGCAGCTGCCGCCGCCGGTGCCTCCTCCGCTGGAGCCACCGCAGGCTCCTTGGTCGGCCCAGACTGCGGCGACGCCGGGCGTCTCGCCCTGTGTCCACCACTTGGCCTGCCAGTTGTCGCCGTTGTAGGAGGCAGTCATGCCGCCGGTGTAGACCGCGCCGGAGCTCCAGGCCGCGGCGCAGTCCGCTGCCGCCGCGGGGCTCGCGACGCCGAGGACGGTGAACGCGCTGAGGAGGCCGGCCAGGACGGCCAGCAGTGCTGTCATGTACCTGCCATAGGCGGGTCTGCGATGCTCGCTGGGCATGGTTGTGCTCATCTGCCACTCCAGAGGTAGGGGGTGAGTGGGGGACCCCAGCAGCAAAGCCTGATTGGTCCAGACCAGTCAACGGCTAGGTAAGGAGTTTTGTCATGTCATGGGCGATAGTTGCTTCCCTTGCCCCGTGGCGGGGCCGCAGGCGGATCGTGGCTCTTGTCTCACGGTCTCCGTACGGAGGGACCGCGCAGGTTTCGGATGGAGAGCGACGTCAGAGTAGAGAGTTGTCCGATCGGGCAAGTTCGTTCATCGGGCCGTACCTGCCGATCGGCGAGTAAGGCCCGTATCCCGAGTGGCTGAGGCAGCAGTTCGAGGGTGTGATCTGGCCCGGCCGATACGGTGGCCTGGACGGTGACCCGGCCCTCGCATGTCAACATCGACCTGCTCGTCGTCCGCCCGCGCGCCCAGGCCGCCCAGCACAAGGTGTACCGCGAACTCCGAGCCGCGGCCGGTGCGCGGTTCCCGGGGCTGGGCGAGGGCCGGTCTGCACGCGTGGCTACCGTGGGTCCGGCATCCACCGGCCCTACTCCTGGAGACCCCTGTGCCCGTATCCCTCGGCGAGAACGTGGTGGCGATGCTGCGACGCCCCAGCACCTGCTACATCGCCACGACGATGCCCGACGGCTCGCCCCAGCTCACCCAGACATGGGTCGACACCGACGGCGAGCACGTCCTGATCAACAGCGTGGAGTCGCATCAGAAGACCCGGAACATCGCGCGCGACCCGCGGGTGGCCCTAGCGGTCTCCGACCCCTCGGAACCGTCCTCCTACGTCCAGATCCGCGGCCGTGTGGTGCGGGTGACCACCGAGGGAGCGGGCGAGCACATCGAGGCGCTCGCGCAGAAGTACCTCGGCGGGCCCTACCCGTGGTTCGGCGGCCGCGACCAGGTCCGGGTGATCTACGTGATCCAGCCCGAACGGATCACCAGCCCCCGCGGCTGAGCTCGTGTCACGAGGCCGGGGTCCGCGGCACGTCGGGGGACCGCCGCGTCGCGTGGCCTCACACCTGGACCGGCTCCACCTCGGTGGCCGCCGGTACGGCGGCGTTCGCGGCGCGGCGGCGGGCGGGGACGCCGGAGTACCAGTAGCCGGCGACCATCAGGGCGATGACGACGACGGTCTCGGCGGTGCCCCACACCCAGATAATTCGGCTCTGTCTGGGATCTTGTGACGATCAGGGCGCCGAAGGTCTACTGATTCGCTTCGATATGAGCACTGGCACCGACTTCGCGGAGTTCGGCCACCATGGCGATGGCGACTTCTTCCGGCACGTTCTCGAGGACGCTCGCCGGCAGTTCACTGATGAGGGACTTGCAGCGCCACAAACTCAGCCCGGTTCGCCTGTGAAGCAGCTTCATGATCTCGGTGGCCTGGGGGCCGAAGTCAGACAGAACTACCGTGTGCGGCAGGTCGTCGCAGACGAGCAAGAACGATTCGCTCACCGTGTCTGACCCTCCATCAGTCCGCGGATGTCCTGCAGCATATGGCGAGGCTCGGCGATCACGTCCCGAGGAGAATGCGTCTGCGGAGCAGTTCAAGGTTGGCCCAGGCCGGCGGTGACGGCGTCCAGGTCTCGCTTCATACCGTTGACCAGGGAGTGGAGGGCGGGCACCGGGGGCGGCCTCGATCTCGACGGCACGGGCGTCATCCGGCGCCTTGGCGCACCCGGCTTTACTCCTTTGCCGTGCCGGTTCAGGCCCGGTGGAGACCGACACCATGCCCGACCCCAGAGCGCTGCAGGACTGGCCACGCGCGTTGGTGTCTGACACTTCGTCCAGGTCGCCGAATTCGTCAGCGGCCGGGGCGGGCTGGAGCGGCGCCTGCGGCCAGGCCCTGACGGCGGCGCGGGCGGGGGTACATGACGCGGCAGCACAGGGTCAGGCCGCGCAGTGCGAACGCGATAGGCAGGGTCCGGGCATGGACGGTGAGGGCGGCAGCGACTGGTCGGTTGCTGGGCTCGATGGCCTACTGGTGAAGAGGAGTTGTTCTGACCGTGCGCTGTTCGGTATCGCTGAAAGCGTGTCCGTGAACCCCTCTCGTGGTGTCAGCGGAGCGGTTGACGTATAAGGAAAACGAGTTGGGCACATGCGGGCTCTGCCCACAGCAGAAGCCTCTTGGCGTGATCGGGCCGCGCTGATTGAGTTCCGCCATGGAGCGCATGGAGATCCTGGTTCTCGGCGGTACGGCTTGGCTGGGCCGTGAAGTGTCCCGGCAGGCCCTCGACCGCGGCCACCACGTGACGTGCGTGGCTCGTGGCGACAGCGGGCCCGTGGCGGAAGGCGCGCGGCTGGTGGCCGCGGATCGGCGCAACCCCACCGCGTACGCGTCCCTGCCCAGCCGGGAATGGGACGCTGTGCTTGAAGTGTCCTGGCAACCCGGCTTCGTACGGAACGCAGTTGCGGCCCTGGGCGCGCGGGCACGTCACTGGATCTACGTCTCCTCGGTCAGCGCATACGCCTCCCACGGTGAGCCCGGCGCGGGCGAGTCCGCCGCCCTGCTGCCCGCCACAGACCACGAAGAGGTCGACCGTGACCAGTACGGCGAGGCCAAGTCCGCCTGCGAAACGCTCACCCAGACGGCCCTGGCCGACCGCCTCCTGATCGCACGCGCCGGACTCATCGGCGGGCCCGGCGACCACAGCGACCGCTCCGGCTATTGGGTCGCCCGTGCCGCCCGTGCCCCCCAGGCGCCGCTGCTCGTCCCCGACACCCCCAAAGCCTCGACGCAGACCGTCGACGTGCGCGACCTGGCGTCCTGGCTCCTCGACGCTGCAGAACACCGAACCACGGGCACGTACAACGCGGTTGGCCCGACTATGCCCTTCGCCGAGTGGATCGAGTTGTCCCGCAGCGTCGGCGGACACACCGGACCAGTCGTCACGGTGGCGTCCCAGCAGCTCCTCGCGCACGGAGTGGCCCAGTACATGGGCCCCGACTCACTGCCCATGTGGTTGGTCGAACCAGGATGGGAGGGCTGGGCAGCGCGTGACGGATCTGCCGCCACTACCGCGGGCCTGCGCCACCGCTCCCGCGCCGACCTCCTTGCCGACACACTGCGCTGGGAACGCAAGCAGGGACTGCATCGGCCACGCCGCGCGGGACTCGCCCCGGACAGAGAGCGTGAAATCCTGGCGTCCCTCGGATGAGAACCCGTCCCTATTGACGCGCCGAAGTCAGTACTGCAGGGGTGGCCGACGAGACCGTCGTGGCCGGATGTCGGACTGTGCCGCTGGAAGGTGTCACGGCACAGTCGTTCGATGAGGCCGGTGAGCGACTGTACGTGCCCATGGGTGGCGCTGCTCAGCCTTCGCGCGCGTCCCCGAGGGACACGGTGTCCCTTGCGGCGGGGGCCTTGACGGTGAGGGGCTGGTTGAAGTCGAGGAAGGTGACGGTCAGGTCCAGCGGACTGCGCCCGGTCTCGGGAAAGAACTTCTCGTTGTGCGTGCCCCTGAGGCGGAACTGCTTGGTGCGGCCGCTGCCGTCGATCCACAGGTCCATGGCGAGCGGTTCGGTGATCTCCAGCCCGACGAGCTGGTCCAGCCGGTCACCGGTCAGGTCGTCCGTCGTGACGGTCCCCGTGTAGTGGGCGCTGCTGGTGCCGGCGACCGTCTCGGTCCCGACCAGCTTGAGGTCCTTGGACCCGGTCAGCATCGCGGACTGCTTGATCGGGCTCTCCTCCAGTTCGCTCGGCAGCAGGCCGAACGCCTGGTTCTGGGAACTGCCACGTCCCCAGACGGCCGGAGCGGCACTGAGCCAGCCCTTGCCGTCGGCCCGGCGGGCGCGCAGCGCGCTGCCGCCGGCGTACATCGTGTCCTTGACGAACCGGAACTCCATCGGCCCGTGCCATGCCGTGCCGGACTCGGCCGTCACCTTCATGCTCATGGCCCAGGGTTTCGTGGTCATGGAGGCCTCGCCTTCCACGTGCCCCATCGACGGGACGGTCCCGGCGATCCGGTAGCGGAGCGAGGTGAAGGTCTCGGTGTGCTTGGCTGCCTTCGCCACCGCTGCAACGGGCTTCTCTCCGGCAAGGGCGTCGGTCCCCGTGGAGGTGGTGGAGACGGCCGCCGCCCGGGGCGAGGAACTGTCCGCGGAAGCGGCCGCGGAGTCCTTCGCGTCGGTGGCGCCGCAGGCGACGCTTCCTCCGGCGAGCAGCACGCCCACGCATGCGGCGCGCGTCACTCGTCGCGGCAGCATGCCGCGCGTCCAGAGCCGTACAAGTCCCCCATAGGGCAGAAGGTCCACATCAAGGCCACGAGGGAGTTCCGTGCTGTTCGGTGTGTCCTGCGGTCTGCTGGACGTATGTTCACCTCACATGAATCCGCTGGTCAAGTGGCTGCAAGGGCGTTGCCGCCGGCCAGGGAGCCTCGGAGGTGACTTCTTCGGGCCGGCACGGTGTGCAGGGGTGCGAGCCGGCCGGGGATCGGGCGGAGGCCATGGTGGGAAGTGTCCGCGGCGCAAAGACACCATCCCCGCCGTCAGTTAGCCACCGCAGCTGGAACCCAAACCGTGGGGCAGGTCAAAGATGTCACCCGATCGTGCAGCAGACCCCCTTGCCGGTCGTGGCGTGCTGTGGGGGCCTGCTGTTGTGCGGGCACCGGTGGTCGCAGTGCGACCGAAGCTCCTGAGCGTCTTCGGACCGTGGTGGCGAAGAAGGCTGATTGAGGTGTTGTCCTAGTCGTGATCGGTGGCAAGGGCAACCTGCCGCCAGGTGTCCATCTCTTTGCGGAAGGTGTCCAGCTTGGCGTCGAAGGCTTGCAGGGTGTCGGCTCCGAGCGGGAGGCGCAGGGGTGGTTCGGGGGCGGCGGCCATTTCGACGATGGCGCGGGCGGCTTTGACCGGGTCGCCGGGCTGGGCGTGGTTCAGGCTCGTGGCGGCTGCACGCATCGCGCCGACGGTGGGCGCGTACTCGTCGATGGTGTCGGGGCCGGTGCGCAGGCTGGCGTGGTCGAGGAAGTCGGTGCGGAAGAAGCCGGGTTCCACGAGGGTGACGTGGATGCCGAGGGGGGCCAGTTCGGTGTGGAGGGTCTCGGTGAAGCCTTCGACGGCGAACTTCGTGGAGGCGTAGATGCCCCAGCCGGGCGCGGTGGCGAAGCCCACGATGGAGCTGATGTTGATCACGTGGCCGGAGCGCCGGCGGCGCAGCACCGGCAGTACGGCGCGTTGGACGGCGAGCGGGCCGAACACGTTGGTCTCGTACACCGCGCGCACCGCGACGTCGTCGGACTCTTCGACGGCTGCGAGCAGTCCGGTGCCGGCGTTGTTGACCAGGACGTCGATCCGGCCGAACCGCTCGATCGCCGCGTCGACGGCCGCGTGGATGCTCTGCGGGTCGGTCACGTCCAGCGCCACGGTGAGCAGCATGTCGTCGGCGTCGGGAAACTGCTCGCGGACGGTTTCGGTTTTCCGCGCGGTCGCGACGACCTGGTGGCCGGCGGTGAGGGCGGCACGGGTGATCTCCAGGCCGAGGCCGCGGGATGATCCGGTGATGAACCAAACGCTCATTGTTGTCTCCGGTGTTCAGGCAGTGGGCAGTTCGAAGGCCGCGCGGTTCTGGGCGATGAAGCCCTCGACGCCGAGGGGGTCGCTGCCGCCGATCGTCTTCACGAGGTCGTTGGTGCCGGCGAAGACGCCGTTGCGGTAGTCGACGGCTACGGCGAGCAGGTGCTGGATCAGGTGGTCGGGCGCGCCGCGCCCGTGCAGGATGGCGGCGAATTCGTCGAGTTCGATGGGTACGTAGGTGACGTCGCGGTCCAGTGCCCGCGACATCTTCTCGGCGATCTCGTAGTGGTTGAGTTCCTCGGCTCCGTATAGCGGGTAGATCTGGCCGGCGTGCGGGGCGGGGTCCTCCAGGATGGCCGCGATCACCTTCGCCTGGTCGCTTTCCGCGATGGGGGCGTGGCGTCCGTCGGCGAACGGCAGGCGCAGTTCGCCGGTTCCGTCGGCCCAGGTGTCGATCAGCCATTGGGCGAAGAAGGTCGGGCGGATGTGGGTGACGGGAACCGGGGCGTGGTCCAGGACGCGTTCGGCGACCCAGTGCTGGCGTGCCGCGTTGCTGGCGGTGTTGCGGCGGGCGGAGATCTGCGACATGTTCACGATCGCCTGGACTTCGTTCTCTTCCGCTGCCTGGGCCACGTTCACGGTCGCGTCCATCAGGCCGGAGCGGATCGGATAGGTGAAGTACAGGGCGTCGATCCCCTTGGTCGCCCGGGACAGGGAGTCCAGGTCGAGGACGTCGCCTTCCACGACGTCGGCTCCGAGGGCGGCGAGCCGCTCGGCGCGCCCGTCGGGGCCGCGGACGAGTGCACGGACGCGGTGACCGCGCTGGAGCAGGAGTTCGGTGGTGTGGCCGCCGGTCTTGCCGGTGGCCCCGATCACGAGGAGGTTGCGTTCCATGAGGGTGATCTCCGTTTCTTGAGAGGGCGCTGGCGGGAACTCCAGCGTCAGTCCTTCGAGCGGGTGTCGCAGAAGATGAATGAGAGGCGGTGCGACGCCCGTCTGGCAGGGGGCTGTGGTTGCGGGCCCGGCGCGCATGGCCGCGCCCCTGCGGTCAGGGTGTGTCGCGGGGCCGGAGGGCGAACAGCGCGGTGGCCGCGGCGACGGCGGCGCCGGCCTGGACCGACCAGGCACGGTCGAATCCGGTGGTCGTGGCCTGGGGGGTGAGGGCGACGAGCAGGGCCACGCCCACGGCGCTGCCGATCTGGCGGCTCATGTTGAGTACGGCGCTGCCGGTGGTTGCGCGTTCGGGTGCGAGGGTGCCGGCGGCGGCGAACAGCGGCGCCTGAGCCAGACCGCCGGCCAAGCCGACCAGGATCAGGCCCGGGAACATGCCGCCCCAGTAGTCGGGGGTGGTGTGCACGGTCGCGAGCCAGTAGCCGGCGGCGAGTGCCATGGCCAGCGTGCCGGTCACGGCGGGGGTGGTGCGTCCGAAGCGGCGCTGGATGGGGCCGGCGTTCATCGCGAAGGCGATCGAGGCGAGTGGGGCCGGGGCGATGGAGACGCCGGCGCGCAGCGGGCTGAAGTGCCAGACCTCTTGCATGAACAGGGCGGTGCTGAGCAGGACGATGGCGAAGCCGACGGAGAACAGGAACAGGGCCACGGTGGCGGCGGTGAACGGCCTGCTGGCGAACAACTGCCTTTCGATCACTGGCGACTTGCCGCGCAGGGTGCGCTCGGCGGTCGCGGCCCCGGCCAGGACGGCTGCGCCGAACAGGGCCACGGTGCGGGTATCCGTCCAGCCCCACCCCGGTCCCTGGACGGTGGCGAGCACCAGCAGGCTCACGGCCAGCAGGAGGGCGAGAGCGGATGCCGGGTCCGGCACAGCGGCGCCTTTGAGCCGGCGCACCTCGGGCAGCAGCAACGCGCCGGCGACGAGGGTGGCGATGCCGACGGGAATATTGATCAGGAAGATCCACCGCCAGTCGAGGGTGACGAGCAGACCGCCGACGGGCGGGCCCGCCGAGGCCGCGATCGCGCCCACACCCGCCCACAGGCCCACTACCAGGGTGTGCTGGCGCGTGGGGAAGTTCGGGTAGAGCAGGCCGAGTGAGGTAGGCACGATCATCGCTGCGCCGACGGCCTGGAGAGCCCTGGCACCGACCAGCACGCCGAGGCTCGGTGCGGCGGCCGCGACGGCGGAGGTGAGGGTAAAGAGTGCCACTCCGGACAGCAGAATCTTCTTGCGCCCCCAGTGGTCCGCGATCCGACCCGCGGGCACGAGCACGGCGGCGAAGACGATCGCGTAAGCCGACAGAACCCATGACACGCTCGCGACGCTCGTGCCCGGGAACGACCGGCCGATCGCGTCGAGGCCGACGTTGACGACGAAGTAGTCGAGCTGTGCCATGAAGGCGACGGCGCCCAGCACCGCCATGATGCTCCAGCGGTGCGGGTGACGCGTCTCGGCGACGGCTGGAGCCGGGACACCGTGCGGTGCCGTCGCGACCGCCTGCGGTGCAGCCTGTGTGGACATCCTGTCCGCCTCCCAAAGGAATGGGCTTGGTAACCCTTTTTCGGCCTGCCTCCAGGAGACACTCCATGGAAAGGGTTGTCAAGCCCCTTGTTGCGTTACGATGGTCGCCATGACCACCACCAGCGAAGCGTCGGGCCAGAAGCTGACCGCCAAGGGTCTGGCCACCCGTGCACGCATCGTCAGGGCGGCCGCCGAGCTGATCTACGAACACGGCGCGCAGAACACCAACAACGAGCAGATCCGGGTGGCCGCCGGCGTCAGCGGCTCGCAGCTGACGCGCCACTTCCCCACCAAGGAGTCCCTGGTACGCGCGGTGCTCGCCTGGCAGGCCGACAGCATCGTCGCCCGCCACCAGGCGCCCGAGCTGGGCGAGCTGGACAGCTTCGCCGCCCTGCATCGGTGGGCCGACTCCTACATCGCCTCGCAGGACATGCTGCGTGGCGGGTGCACGTTCGGCTCCCTGGCCGCCGAGGTCGTCAAGAACGAGCCTTCCCATCGGGACGCGGTGGCCGACGGCTTCGAACGGTGGCAGGAGCTGTTCAGGCGCGGCCTGAGCAAGATGCGCGAGCGTGGCCAACTGCGGTCCGAGGCCGATCCGGCCGCGCTCGCCCACCTGCTCACCGCCGCGTTCCAGGGCGGAGCACTGCTGGACCAGGCGGCCGGTGAGTCGACACCCCTGCGTGACGCGCTGTACGGGGCCCTGGCCTACATCGAGTCATTCGCCGCAGAACGCTGACCGCACCGCGGAGCGCGGTCCTTCGAGTGGGCGGTGCTCAGGAAGCGCCTGAGGCGGCTGGGCGGAGCGCCTGCCGGGACCGGGCTCGTGCCGTGAGCGGGAGCCCCGTGAATGCTTGACCGGCGACGCGCTCCAGCGCGGCTGTGTCGAGGCCGCCCCTGGCCAGTACTTCCATGCCCCGGTTGATCGCCATGAGCAGCTGGCTGATTTCGGGGGCGTCCGCCTCGGGGTCGAGGTCGCCATGGCGCTGCGCGGCCTGAACGCAGTCGGTCAGTGACCCCTCGATTCTCCCCAGGGCCTGCTTGACACGGGCGGTGGCCTGCGGATCGTGGTCGGCTCCCTCGACGACGAAACCGGTCACCATGCAGCCGAGCCGGTCGGGGTCATCGTGCACAAATCGCGCTGACTTGACGAGGTATGCGTGGAGCCGTTCCAGCGCGGTGTCATCGGGGCCGTCGAGTACGGCCGCCCAGGCGCTCTCGGTGCGCCCGCAGTACGCCTCCAGTGTCCGCAGGTACAGCTGGCTCTTGTCGCCGAAGGCGGCGTAGAGGCTGCCGCGGCCCAGCCCGCCGGCCTTGGCGATGTCGTCAACGCTGGTACCGGCGTATCCGGTGCGGCGGAACTGTCGCTCGACGGCCTGTACGACCTTGTCCTTGTCGAATCCTGGTGGGCGCCCCATGGCAGCCAGCCTACAGGCGGCACGAGCATTCTTGACATTCCGTTCCACAAGTTCGTACGGTTCCTGACGGATCGGTCCAGAATCCTGGGTCGTTGCCCGCGGCTTCCCGCGAGTCCCGCAGAACGGATGAGACGTATGTCCTCGCATGGCGGAACCAATTCCCTCGCTACCGGTGACGGCAATCCCGTTGCGGCTCACAGCAACCGGACGGCGACCGACGTAGTCACCTCTGACCTGGTGTTTCGCCTCACGCGGGGGGTGGAGGGCAGCGGCCATACCGTGAGTTGCACCCCCATGACGGGCGAGATTGTCGCGGAACTGCCCGAGTCGACACCCCACGATGTGGAGGTGGCGTTCAGCAGGGCCCGGGAGGCCCAGCGAGAATGGGCCTCTCTTTCGGTGCGCAGGCGTGCGGCAGTACTGCTCCGATTTCACGACATCCTCCTGGACAAACAGGCCGAGGCGATGGACCTCATCCAGGTGGAGACAGGAAAGGCCCGCCTGCATGCACACGAGGAAGTGCAGGGAGTCGCCGTGGTGGCCCGGCACTACGGGCGCAGGGCCCCCGCCTACCTCCGGCCGCGGCGACACCTCGGCGCGTTTCCCCTGTTCACGAAAGTCACCGAGTGGCACCACCCGCGAGGCGTGGTCGGGCAGATCGTCCCCTGGAACTACCCCCTTGAACTCTCCCTGGCGGACGCGCTGCCCGCGCTCGTCGCCGGCAACGCCGTGGTGACGAAACCGGACACACAGAGCGCCCTGACGCCACTGTGGGCGCGCAGGCAGCTCATCGAGGCCGGGCTGCCGGCCGACATCTGGCAGATAGTCATCGGCGACGGCCGGGTCGTCGGGCCCGCCGTCGTGGATCGGGCCGACTACGTCGCGTTCACCGGCTCTGTCCGCACCGGCCGCGAAGTCGCAGCCCGCGCGGCGACCCGTCTGGTCGGCGCCTCACTCGAACTGGGCGGCAAGAACGCCCTGCTCGTGCTGGCCGACGCGGACCTGGACAAGGCGGTCGAGGGCGCGGTGCGCACGAGTTTCTCCTCGGCCGGCCAGTTGTGTCTGTCGACCGAGCGGATCTTCGTGCACTCCTCGGTCGCGCCCGCGTTCTTGGAGCGATTCATCCAGCGCACAAGAGCGCTCACCCTCGGCACAACGCTGAGCTACGGGGTCGGAATGGGTTCACTGGCGGGCCGGCGCCAGCTGGAAACGGTGTCCCGGCATGTCGACCAAGCCGTCGCCGAGGGGGCCACCGTCCTCACCGGGGGAAAGCCGCGCCCTGACATCGGCCCCTTCTTCTATGAGCCCACCGTTCTGGACGGCGTGGAGCCCACGATGGCCGTCCACACGGAGGAGACGTTCGGACCGGTCGTATCGGTGTACCGCTTCACCGACGAGGACGAGGCGATCGAGCAAGTGAACGCCACGCCGTACGGCCTCAACTCCAGTGTCTGGACGAAGGACACACGGCGCGGCGAACGCATCGCGGCCCGTCTGCAGAGCGGCACCGTGAACATCAACGAGGGCTACACATCCGCCCATGGCAGCGTCCGGTCCCCGATGGGCGGCATGAAGGACTCCGGACTCGGCCGTCGGCACGGCCTCGAAGGCATCCTCAGCTACACGGAGGCGCAGACCGTCGCCACGCAGCGGATACTTCCGCTGGCCCCGTCGATGGGCATGGACGATCAGCAGTACGCGGCTTTCATCAGCATGAGCCTGCGTGTCATGAAGGCACTGAGGCTCCGCTGATGACCGCACCGAGGTGCGCGGAGCCGCTCGCACGCTGTCATCGGCACGCCCGGCTGCTCGCCCTCTTACCGAACTGATCGCGACTGCGCACAACCCGCGGGTGAGGTGTACGGGCCGGTCGCCGAGCACAGCGGCGGCGAAGAGCCTGGCCGCCAGCCGGCACTTCGCCTTGGCCGCCTCCGTGGTCCTGGTCCACGTACCGACGGCCACGCCCTGAGAAAGTGAGATGACTCGAGTATGGCGGACTATTGCGCAACCTCGGCGGGAACGTCGCGGACGATCTCCGTCAGCTCGCCGGAATCGATGTCGTAGAAAAGGCCGTAAATCTCAACGTGCTTCGGGGTTCCTGGGCTGTTGCGGATCAGGCGCACGTCGTAGGTGAGCGACTTCTCGAAGTCGGTGATGGCGATGCCGTCCCAGTCGTACAACGACGAGATGTCGGAGTGCTGCTCATCTTTCCGAGCAGTTCCGTCCCGAAGCCAGCGGAGACGAGCTCGCTCCCCTGCGGGAGTGGATGCTCGACAACCTCGCGGCCACGTTCACTGTGGACGACCTTGCGGAGCGCGCCCATATGTCGCGGCGGACCTTCATCCGCCGCTTCCGTGAGGAGACCGGCACCACGCCGATGGCCTGGCTGACCGACGCGCGTATCGATCGGGCACGCGAACTACTGGAGGCGAGCGCTGCGCCCGTCGAGCAGGTCGGCCGCCTCACCGGCTTCGGCGCGCCCACTTCCCTGCGGGCCGCCTTCCACCGGCATCTCGGCACCTCCCCCCAGGAGTACCGGACTCTGTTCCGCCACAAGGCGGAGCCGGCGCAGACCTGACGGTGCGCCAGCCAGTGCCCAGCGGGCGCCCCATGGGGCCGGCTTGAAGGCCACCCGAGCATTCTTGACATGTCGTTCCAGAAATCCGTAGGGTTCTTGACAAGGCGGTCCAGAACTCTGCCGCCAGTTGTTCTCGACTCCCCTCGAAGCCCACGGAACGGAAAGAGACGCATGTCTTCGCAAGATCAGATGGCCCCTCCGCTAGCACAGAGGGGAGGTGAAGGATCCTCGAGCACCCGTCCGGCTCTCATCCTCACCGTGCTGGCCATGGCGAGTTTCCTCGGCCAACTCGACGTATGGATCACCAACGTCGGCCTGCCGAACATCGGGCAGGGCATCGGCTCGACCTCTCTGTCGGACCTGAGCTGGGTGCTCAATGGCTACGCGATCGTCTTCGCCGCCCTTCTCGTCCCTGCCGGGCGGCTCGCCGACCGCTTCGGACGCAAGAACGGCTTCCTTCTCGGCATGGCCGTCTTCGTGGCAGCGAGCCTCGGAGCGGCTCTGTCCGGCGACGTGTGGGTGCTGGTCGTCTTCCGCGCCATCCAGGCGGTGGGCGCCGCCCTGCTGACCCCCGCCAGCCTCGGCCTGGTCCTGACGAGCGCCCCCGCCGACAAGGTGGAGCGGTACGTCAAGATCTGGTTCACCGCAGGCTCACTGTCCGGGGTATGCGGACCGATCTTCGGTGGGCTGCTCCAGATCTCCTGGCGGTGGCTGTTCCTGGTGAACATTCCCGTCGGGCTGCTCGCCATTGCGATGGCTGCTCGGCTCGTGGCCAACGCCAAGCACGAACAAGACGCCCGCATCCCCGACCTGCTCGGCGGTGTCCTGCTGATCGTCATGGTCGGCGCCCTGGCTCTCGGCGTGGTCAAGGCGCCCGACTGGGGCTGGTCGGACACCCGCGTCATCATGTCTCTGGTAGTGGCAGTGGTCGGGCTGGCCGCGTTCCTGCTCCGCTCGTCACGCCACCAGGTGCCCGTAGTCGACCTTTCCCTCTTCCGTGACCGGATCTTCGCCTCGGGAAACCTCGCCGGCATGCTGCAAGTGGCCGCGTTCGGCAGCCTCCTGCTGTCGACGATCCTCTGGCTGCAGACGCACTGGCACTACTCCGCCATCAAGACCGGATGCGCCAGCCTTCCCGGCCCGATCGGCTTCGCGGTGGCCGCCACTGTCAGTGAAACCCTCCAGCGCCGATTCCGGATCCCGGCCGGCGTCATCGCGGCGGTCGGCAGCGCGATCGCCTCTGCCGGCATCCTTCTCTTCGCCGTTCTGCTGCACAACGACCCGAACTACGCTTCCGGAGTCCTCCCGTGCTGGCTGCTCTTCGGGTTCGGCGCCGGCCTGGCGCTCCCGACCGTCGTCTCTTCCGCGACGGTCGGCCTGCGCCCCGAGCAGGCCGCTACCGGCAGCGCCATCGTGACCATGTCGACCCAGATCGGTTCGGTCGTCGGCATCAGCATCCTGGTCGCCATGCTCGGCACCGCCTCCGGTGGAGCCTCTCTGGACACCTACCGTCACGCATGGCTGGTCACGATGGCCCTCATGGCCGCAGCTGCCGTGGTGTCGCTGGGCGTCTCACAGAAAAGGCCGGTGGCAGCACGATGACGGCATCCGTTCCGGCCCAGGCTTCCCGCGCCGCGGACTCCGCCGGCGGCCGGGCCCGCTGGCTCGGCCTCCTGGTGGTCTGCCTCGGCGTCATGATGGCCTTCGTCGACGTCACCTCCACCATCTCGGCCCTGGGAGACATACAGAGCGACCTGCACGTCACCGCGAGCACGCTGGTGTGGATCACCAGCGCGTACAGCCTTGCTGTCGTTAGCTTCGTGATGTCCGCCGGGACCTTCGGCGACCTCGTGGGACGTCGGCGCGTGTTCAGCCTGGGGGCCGCCGTCTTCCTGGCCGGCAGCGTAGTCGCTGTCTTCGCCGACAGCGCAGGCATGCTCATCACCGCACAGGCGATCGCGGGCCTCGGCGGGGCAGCCGTGCTGCCGACGAGCCTCGCGATCGTCAGCGCCACGTTCACCGACCCGCACGAGCGCACCGCCGCGATCGGCATCTGGGCCGCGTGCTCCGGAGTTGGTCTGGCCGTCGGCCCGATCCTCGCCGGAGCCCTGCTCGAACACTTCTCCTGGCACGCCGTCTACATCGCCAACATCGTCATCGCCGGCGCGGCCCTCCTCCTGGCCCCGGCCTTCGTGACCGAGTCCAAGCACCCCACGCGCAAGCCCGATCTCGCGGGCCTTGTCCTGGGCACGGTGATGACGGCCTCGGCCACTTACGCGATCATCCAGGGTGGCTCCACGGGATACACCAAGGCGCCGATCATCACCATGTACGTGGTCTTCGCGGTATCTCTGTTCCTGTTCGTACGGGTGGAACTCCGTCACCCCGACCCCATGCTGGACCTGAGGCTCTTTCGGAGCGCATCCTTCTCCGCCGTGATGGGCGTGGCCGCTGTCAGCGTCTTCGGACTGGTCGGTGTCGCCCTGCTCAGCGTGCTCTACATGGAACGTGTGGGACAGACCAGCCCCGTCGACGTCGGCGTGCGCCTGCTGCCACTGTTCGGAACGTTCCTCCTGGTCACCGTGGTGTCCGCCCGGGTGCTGGTACACCGGGTCGGCCTCACCCCCTTGATCACCGCGGGTCTGCTCCTCATCGGAGCCGGTTCCCTTGCGCTGCTCGCGACCGATGCGTCGGGAGGTTACGGAGTGATGTGGCCCGGGCTGCTCATCGCGGGCATCGGCGCGGGCCTGCTGACGGCGCCTTCGACGGCTGCCGCGGTCAACAGTGTCCCGCCTCAACAGGAGGGCATGGCGGCAGCAGCGGTGAACATGGCTCGTCAGCTGGGAACCGTGCTCGGCCCCAGTGTGCTCGGAACGATGGTCACCAGCCGCTTCCCCCGGAACCTGCACGACCGTCTCGTCGAGGCGGACATCCCCTCGCCGCAGGCGGACAAGATCGTGGAGGGTGTGTCACACGGCAGCGGCGCGACAGACCTCCCCGCATCCCTCGCTCGCGTGGTGGGAACGGCGGTACCGAGGGCGTTCACCGACGCCGTGCACCTGGGCAACGTCATAGGCGGAGTCGTACTGATCGTCATGGCCGTGCCTGCGGCGCTGTTCGTCCGCCAGAAGGTCCACGGCCCCCGGACATCCACCGAATCGTGAGCGGTACGTCGACGGGACGGCGTGCGGCGCCCACCGGGCATCTGGCCGTACAACGTCCCCTCGAGCAGCCGGTGTTGATCGCTGAGCGTAGCCATCGACACCGGCACCGCCTTCAGGAGGTGGTCTCGTGGGGGCGGGTGCGGCCGGAACGGCCTGGTCAGGCGCTGTTGGATTGTCGTGAGCGAGGTGTGGCGCAGCGCCTTGGGCGCGGGTGTCAGGCGGATTCCGGCGGGGTCTGCTCGTCGTGCGCCGCCGGTTCGAGTGTTTCGGCGGATTGGGGGGTGGTGTAGAAGACGGACCTGCCTTGCACGGTGCGCTGGGCGTGGCTCTTGGCGACGAGGCCTTCGAGTGTGGTGCGTACGACCGTTGTCTTGATGGCGCGCTCGGGGTGCTGCTCTGCCAGGGCAGTGGTGATTTCGGCAGCGGAGCGGGGTTCGCTCTGGCCTGCCAGGTGTTCGTGCACGAGCTCGACGAGCGTGGGTGAGGCTGCGGGTGCGGCGGGTGTCTGGGCGGACTTCTTCTGGCCGGTCCGCTTGCGGGCGGTGGCGGCGGGTTTCTTGGCCTTCTTCTGCTGGGGCGCGTCCGGTGCGTCCGCTGTCTTGTTGCGGGGAGCGGGCACCGCTGCTACCGGCTGGGCCGCGGGCTCGTCGGGTGTCGCTGGGATGCCGAGGGCCTGTTGGATGTTCACCAGGACGGTGTGGTCGTTTCGCAGGGCGGCCAACTGTGCGTGGAGTGCTTCGATTTCACTGTTGAGGCGGTCTTGCTCCTTGAGGTTGCGTTCGAGGTCGCCGGCTACCTGTGCGCTGTAGTGCGAGGTCAGCTCGGTGGTGTGGGGTGTGGTGTCGGGCATGGTGCTTACACCTTTCCTTGGTGCTGCGGCTGAAGAGCGGCGGGCTCGCGGTGTGTGCGCATTCCCGCGCGGGTGCTCGTCCGCCGGCTGTTGTGTGAGCAGTAGCAGTAGCAGTAGCAGTTGCTGCCGCACAGTGTGTCCTAGTGATAGTACGGAAGACACCTGTGTCGTTGTCCCGGGTGAGAGTCGCTCGAGTGGGTGGTCATTGTCAGGTTCCACCCCCGAGCTTATTTGTGCCCGGGGTTGCAGGCCGGGCTGACCGTGGTGGGGTGGAGTGTTGATCCAGGTTGGGCCGCCGAGGTCGAGGTGGTGGCGGGCGCGGTGACGGCGATGCAGGCGGGGCGGGCGTCGGTGTCGCCGACGGGTTCGGGGATGGGGCGTCCTTGTGCGACGTTTTGGGCGGTGTCTTTGGATGGCGGGAAGTCGTCCTTGATCCGGACGGTGGTCCATTCGCGGCCTGTGGCGCTGTGAGCGGTGGAGACGGTGACGTCGGCGCGCGTTTCGAAGGTGAGTTGGCGGACGGCGGTGAGGATGGTGTCGGTGCCGTCGGTGCCGTCGGTGCCGTCGGTGCCGTCGGTGCCGTCGGTGCCGTCGGTGCCGTCGGTGCCGTCGGTGCCGTGGGTGTCGACGAGGTCGGCGAAGAGCTGGCGGTCGTCTCCGGCGGGTCGTGCGCGGCGTAGTCCCCACCCTGTCGCCGTACCCCCACCGCTGGATCAGCTCCTGATCCACCTCGCCGAAGACCGCGACCGTGCTCTCGCGCTCGGCCCGAGCACCGACCACTCCTGGCTCCTGCCGGGCACCCGTCCGGGCGGCCCTCGCAGCCCCTGCCAACTGCGCACGCGCCTCGCGTCCTACGGCCTGCCTTCCGGGCGCGGACGCAACAGTGCACTGATGGACCTCGCCGCGCAGATGCCCCGGCCGTCCTTAGCGAGGTTTTCGGCGTCTTCATCGGAGCGGCCACTGGCTGGGCCGCCGCCGCGGGTGGCCCCCGCGCGCAGTACGCCGCCGAACTCAGCTGTCGCTCGAAGAGCAGAGACCAGGGCCGGATGCTTGCGGTGACACTCTCGAAGAACGGAGGCCACGGCGTGAGTGAATAGGGGGCATGCTCTTCGACTTCACGCACGACCACGACGGTGAACGGCTCAGTGGTGTGTACGGCGGTGATCCTGTCCGGGGCACCGCCGTGGTGCTGCATGGCGCAGGCACCAGCAGCACGGAGCGACTGCTTCCGCTGGTGCGGGAGTTCGTGGCCCACGACTGTCGAGGGGTCGCCTTCGACTTCTCCGGGCACGGCGAAAGCACCGGCAAACTGAGCGAGTTGAGCCTGCGGCGACGGTTCGAGCAGGCCGTCGCGGTGATCGATGCGTACGCGGGGGCGGACGGGCCGCTGGTCCTGGTGGGGTTCAGCATGAGCGGGCAGACCGTGGCCGATCTCGTTCGGCATTACGGGGATCGAGTGGCTGCGCTGGGGCTGTGCGCGCCCGCCGTGTACACGGCCGAGGCGTGGGATGTGCCCTTCGGAGACGGGAACGGCCGGTTCAGCGGGATCATCCGGCGGCCGGACAGCTGGCGGGAGGCGCCCGCGCTTGAGGTGCTGCGGGTGTACGAGGGCCGGGCGGTGCTCGCTGTGCCGGGTACGGACGCGGTGATCCCGCCCGCGGTGACCGAGGCGGTACAGGATGCGCTGGCCGCGCGCGCCCAGTACACGCGGTTCGACCTTCCGGACGCGCAGCACCAGCTGGGAATGTGGTTCCGCGATCATGGCGAGGACCGGCGGGAGTTCGTGGAGGCGGTGCTGACCGGCGTCGAGGACCGTGGCTGGACGGCCACGCGTGCGTGGGTGGCCAAGCAGCTCGGCCGCGGCCGGTCGGTCACCGACGTGCGTCTTCTGTCCGGTGGCTGGAGCTCCCAGATGCGCCGGCTCACGCTCGACGACGGCACGGACTTGGTGCAACGGACCTTCGTGAAGCCGTTCTTCCGCCACCACGGGCCCGGGCTGCTGGCCCGCGAGGCGTCCGTTCTGGCGCTGCTCGCCGGGCAGGAAGGCATCCCGGCTCCCGGGTTCGTCGCTGTGGACGCCACGGCCGAACACTGCGACCACCCGACTTTGTTGATGTCCGCGTTGCCCGGACGCGTCCGCGTGGACGAGGAGGACCTCGACCGTCGCCTGGACCTGCTCGCGGCCCAGCTCGTCCGCGTACACGGCGTCGTACCGGACGAAAGACCGCGCACGTACCAGGCGTGGACGTCCCCGGAGCGCGTCCGCACCCCGGACGGTTCTCTGTGGGAGCGGGCCGTGGACGTGATCCGCCGCGACCCGCCGCCGTACGAAGGGTGCTTTCTGCACCGCGATTTCCACCCCGGGAACCTGCTTTTCACGGGAGCCGGGCAGGGGCTGCGGATCACCGGTGTCGTGGACTGGGTCGAGACTTCGTGGGGACCTGCCGACCTGGACGTGGCGCACTGCTCGACCGCGCTCGCGCTGCTGCACGGGCCGGCGTACGGGCTGGCCTTCCGCGAGCGGTACGAGGCCCACGGCGGCCGGGACCTCGCCGACGACCCCGATCACTTGTACTGGCGGCTGCTCGACGCCCTGCACTACTGCCCCGACGCGGCGAAGCTGGCCGGGCCGTGGCGTGAACTGGGGCGGGTCGATCTGACGCCCGAGGTGCTGGCAGAGCGGCTCGAGGCGTACGTGGACGGATTGCTGCAACGATACGGCTGACCGGCCCTGGATCACTCGTCTGACACCGACCCGAGGAGGCGCCCGTTTGGCCGCCGTGGTGCTCCTTCATGGCCTGTATCACCGCCCCGATCGCGGCCGCTCGACGCGTTCTGCAACACCAAGAACAGCCGCGACACGGCCAATCCGACCGACTGCCCCGACGCCGCCTGTTACGCCCAGTACTGGTGGCACGAGTCCAACGTCACCTGGAAGTCTGACTGTGCCGCCAGCTGGGGCTTCGAGCACATCAAGCACCTGACCCTGGTCAGCGAGCCCGGCCGAGGTTACCGCCTCCACTACGGCACGCCCGCGTGTTCCGGCGCATCTTCGGGCGCGAAGGTCGTCGAGTCCGTACCGGCGGGAACCGGCACCTGGAGTGACTGCGGGACGACGGCGACAGTGGCCCGTTCAGAAAGGACCGACAGCGGCGGCGGGGCTCGCCCGTCGAATTTCCGCTGTCGCACGGTCCCGACCTCGTGTGCCTCAGCCGGTGGGCGCCCTCTAGTCTCGTGGTCATGGGTGGACGGGAGATCCAGGCGGAGAAGCGTGGGCCGGGGCGGCCACGTGAGGAGCGGGTCACGAGGGTGGTGCTCGACGCGGTGCTCTCCCTGGTCACGGAGCAGGGTATGGACGCGGTCACGATGGACGCGGTGGCGGCCCGGGCCGAGGTGAGCAAACCGGCCATCTACCGGCGCTGGCCGACCAAGCAGGATCTGATCCTCGCCGCCGCGGAGAGCCGGGTCGGCCCGGTTTCCGTCGCCGACCTCGGGGATTTCCGTGCCGAACTGCACGCTCTGCTGACGGCGCGTCTGGAGGTCTACCGTCTGCCCGGCACGGACCGTCTGCTGGCCGAGCTCATGGGTGCGGCGGCCAAGGCGGGTACCGCTCGGAGCGCGTACGCGACGTACAGCGCCCGCGTGACGGCGCAGACGCGTGAGATTCTGCAGCGCGGAATCGAGCGGGGGGACGTGCGGGCCGACGTCGATGTCGCGGCCGCGTCGACCCTGGTGGCGGCGCCACTGGTGTTCCGCCTGCTGGGAGAGCAGGAGCCGCTCGACGGACGTTTCGTCGACGAGGTGGTCGACCTGGTCGCACGTGCCGTGGCGGCGCGCCCCTGACGGTGACGCCGGGCCGCCCGGTGCGGCCGTGACGGTGACGCCGGGCCGCCCGGCGTGGCCGTGACGGCGACACCTGGCCGCCCCGATTCGTGAAATTCGTTGCCCCGAGCCCTTGCGGCCTCATGTCCAAATATCGATACTGCCGGTAACGAAATCAGCCGTTCCCACCGTGGAGGACTGCAATGGCCGGCACCACCGCCTCGACGCCCCACCCCGTGTTCGACAAGCCACTGATCCGGTTCGGCAAGCGCATCCTGGAGCGCACCGCACCCGGCACGGCTCCAGGCGAGTACCGGATCCTGGGCATTAACCCGCTCACCCCGCACATCGGCGCCGAGATCACGGGCGTCGACCTCTCCCAGCCGATCGGCGCGGACCTGGCCGACGAGCTCCGCCAGGCGCTGTCGGAGTGGAAGGTGATCTTCTTCCGCGAGCAGCGGGCCTTCGGCCCGGAGGACCACGCCGCGCTCGCCGGGCTCTGGGGCGAGCCCGAGGCCAACCCCTTCTTCCCCAAGGGCGACCGAGCCGGCGTCTCCCGGTTGGCCAAGGACGCCATGGCCGTGGGCAACGAGAACATCTGGCACAGCGATCACTCGTTCATGGCGGCCCCGGCCCTTGGTTCGGTACTGCGCGCCGTCGAGATCCCGGCCTCGGGCGGGGACACCCTGTGGGCCGACATGGGCGCCGTCTACGACAACCTCCCCGACGCGACGAAGCAGCGGATCGAGGGCCTCACGGCCGAACACGACTGGGTGCCCACCTGGGGCGCGACGATGACCCAGGACCAGATCGCCGCGCTGCGACAGACCCTGCCGGCGGTCGAGCACCCCGTGGTGGTCCGGCATCCTGCGACCGGGCGCCGGCTGCTGTACGTCAACGAACCGTTCACCACGCGCATCGTCGGACTCGGCGAGGAAGAGAGCCGCGAGTTGCTCCACGAGCTCGTGCTGCAGGCCCGGATCCCCGAGTACCAGGTGCGTTTCCGCTGGCAGCCGGACTCCGTCGCGATCTGGGACAACATCGCGGTCCAGCACTACGCGATCAACGACTACTACCCGCAACGCCGCGTCATGGAACGCATCGCGATCGCCGGGGTCCCGCTCTCCTGAGCACCGCCCGGACCCGCACCCGGGTCCGGGCGCACTCCGCCTCTTCCCCTTCGCCCCCTCCTCCCTTTTGCCCCCTCCTCCTTTCGCTCGTCTCCCGCGGAGCCCCTGTGACCGACACCGATGTCGTACCCGCTGTGCCCGCTCACCGCCCGAGGGCCGTGAGGAGCCCCCGACACCGCGCCTGGGTCGTCACCGCGCTGCTGGTCGTCTTCATGATGATCAACTTCGCCGACAAGTCCGTGCTCGGCCTCGCGGCCGATCCGATCCGCAAGGACCTCGGCCTGTCCTCGTCCGCCTTCGGACTCGCCAGCAGCGCCTTCTTCCTGCTGTTCTCCATCTGCGGCGCCGCGGTGGGGCTGCTCGCGGACCGCGTACGGCCCAAGTGGCTGCTGCTCGCGATGGCCGCTCTGTGGTCCGTCGCCCAGGCTCCTCTGGCCATGGGCGGAGGGCTCGCGGTGCTCATCACCTCACGTGTTCTCCTCGGTGCCGCCGAGGGGCCCGCTTTCCCCGTCGCCCAGCAGACCACCCTGTCCTGGTTCCCCAACCACCGACGCAACCTGCCCGGGGCTCTGATCGTGCTGGGGATCACCCTGGGAGTCCTGGTCGCCGCTCCCGTACTCACCTGGGTGATCCACCACCACGGCTGGCGCTCGGCCGTCACCGTGGTGGCGCTCGCCGGTGCGGTGTGGGCGCTGCTGTGGATCCCCCTCGGCGGAGACGGACCGTATGCGGCCACGTCGGACAACGACCTCCCGGTCTCGGCCGGACCTGGTGAGGGGACAGGGACGGCCGAGGGGGCAGGGGCTGGAGGGACGGGGACGGCCGCGCCCAGGAAGCTGTACCGCCGGATCCTCGCGACCCGTACCTGGATCGGTGCCACGATCGCCTATTTCGGCACCTACTGGGTCATCGCCTTTGGCCTGGTCTGGCTCCCTTCCTACCTCCACGACGGCCTGGGCTATTCCTCGGCCGCATCCGCCCGGCTGCTGATGCTGGTCTGGGGTCTGAGCGGCGTCGTGGTGCTCGGACAGGCGGGCGTGGCCGGGTGGCTGCTGCGCCGTGGCATCGCGAGCCGGTGGGCCCGCGGCGGGATCGGCGGCATCCTTCTGCTCGTAGGCGCCGCGGCGTGCCTGGCCCTGCCGTCGGCTCCGGCCGGTGCGGCGACGGTCGCGCTCCTGGTCATCGGTTTCGGGCTCACCGGAGCGATGGGCAGCGTCGCCGTCACCACTGTCGCAGAACTGGCCCCGGCCCACCGCCGCGGCGGGGCCCTGGGCCTCATGAACGCCGTGGTGACCACGGCCGGCCTGATCGCCCCGACACTGATCGGGCGCCTTGTGGACAGCCAGGGGCCAGCGGGCTACCAGCACGCTGTCCTGATCACCGGTGCCCTGCTCCTGATCGGCGGAATCGCAGCCATCACGCTCATCGACCCATCTCGCGACGCGCGCCTGCTGTCCGAGTGACGAGGCGGCGTCCATCGTGCCCCGGCGGGGTGCGCTGCCCGTCCCTCACCGCACGGAGCACGGTCCCGCCCGCCCTGACCCCCTTCTGCGAGGAATGACGTGACCTCCAGCGCCCTCGACACCGCTTCCCTCGACCGGGCCGTCATGGAACTGCGCAACAGCGCCGGGTCCTGGTCGGCCACCCCCCTCACCAGGCGCATCGCCCTCCTGGAACAACTGCTGCCCCGCGTGGCGTCCGGCGCCGCCGAGCTGGCCGCGGTGGGCGCCCACGCCAAGGGCTACGGCCCCGACACCCCGTGGGCCGCCGAGGACTGGAGCGGCGGACCGTGGGCCCTGGCGCAGAACGCCGCAGCCTATCTCCACGTACTGCGACGCATCGCGAGCGGCGAGGAACCCGTCGACCCGGGAGGCGTGCGCGAGGAGCACGGCCGCACCAAGGTCGGCGTCTTCCCTGCCACCGGCTGGGACCGGCTGCTCCTCAACGGCTTCACGGCCCAGGTATGGATGCGCCCCGGTGCCACCGCCGAGCAGGTACGCGACAGCGCGGCGGGCGAGTACCGGGGCCGGCCCGGGCGTCCCGCCGTCGCCCTGGTGCTCGGCGCCGGAAATGTCGCCGCCATCACCGCGCTCGACGTCCTGCACAAGCTCTACGTCGAGGGCCAGGTCGTCATCGCCAAGCTGAACCCCGTCAACGCCTACCTACGCCCCCACTTCGAGCGCGTCTTCGCCGATTTCGTCGCACGCGACTGGGTGCGGTTCGTCGACGGCGGCGCGGCCGAAGGAGGTTACCTCACACGCCACGAGGGCATCGACGCCATCCATGTCACCGGCAGTGACCGAACCCACGATGCCATCGTCTGGGGCACCGACGAGGACGCCGAGCAGCGCCGACGCGACGACCGGCCCCTGGTCACCAAGCCTTTCAGCAGTGAACTGGGCGGTGTCAGCCCGTGCATCGTGGCGCCCGGGCCGTGGCGTGACGCCGACTTCCGCTTCCAGGCCGAACACATCGTCACCAGCAAGATGAACAACTCCGGCCACAACTGCATCGCCAGCCAGATCCTGGTCGTGCCGCGTGACTGGGACGGCACTGAGCGGCTGCTGGACGAGATCCGGCGGGTACTGCGCGAGCTGCCTGCGCGCGCCGACTACTACCCCGGCACCGACATCCGCCTGGCCGCCGTTCTCGCCGCCCACCCACAGGCGGAGACCCACGGCGCCGACTGCCGACTCCTCGTCCCCGACATCACCGACCACGACGACGTCCTGATCACCGAGGAGGTCTTCGGAAGCGCCCTGGGCGTCGTACGACTGCCCGGCGCGACCATGGCCGAATACCTGCATCACGCCGTCGACTTCGCCAACAACACCCTCCCCGGAACCCTCGGCGCCACCCTGATCGTCCACCCCAGGACCGAGAAGACCGACAGGCCGACGGTGCAGACGGCCATCGCCGACCTGCGCTACGGCACCCTGGGCATCAACTGCTGGTCCGGCGTGGGCTTCCTGCTCGGCTTCACCCCTTGGGGGGCCTTTCCCGGCCACACCCGCCAGGACATCGGCAGCGGCACCGGCTTCGTGCACAACGCGTTCATGCTCGAGAACATCGAAAAGACCGTACTGCGCGCCCCCTTCACACCCGCACCACGCGGTCTGCTCACGGGCGATCCCTCGCTGTCCCCGCGTCCGCCGTACTTCGTCACCAACCGCACCGCACTGACCACCATCGAACGCGTCACACGCTTCACCGCTGCACCAAGCGTGTGGAAACTGCCCGGCATCCTCGCCTCCGCGCTGCGCGGCTGACCGCGTCCAGCCCCGCCACCGCCCCACACACCTTACGGAGACCCCGTGCTGAACCTCGCCGTCATGCTCGAAAGCAGCGCCCGTGCCGTGCCGGACCGCGCCGCGGTCGTACTCGGCGACGAGCGGCTGACCTACGCGGAGTTGGACACCGCCGCGCGCCGGGTGGCCAACCTGCTGCGTTCACGCGGTGTCGGGCCCGGCGACAAGGTAGCTCTGTCCTGCCCGAACCTGCCGTGGTTCCCGGTGGTCTACTACGGCATCCTCAAGGCCGGCGCGGTGGTCGTCCCGCTCAATGTGCTGCTCAAGGGGAGGGAGATCGCGTACCACCTGGCTGACTCGGAGGCCAAAGCCTACTTCTGCTTCGAGGGCGGCGCCGAGCTCCCGCTCGGGCAGGAGGGGTGGACCGGGTTCGGCGAGGCCCCGGGCTGCGAGCAGTTCTTCCTGATGACCGCCGCTCCCGCCGAGGACTCCCCGATCGCGGGCGCCCAGACGCTGACGGCCGCACTGGCCGGCCAGAGCGCCGACTTCGAGACGGTCGCCACCGAGGCGGACGACACCGCGGTCATCCTCTACACCTCAGGCACCACCGGCCTGCCCAAGGGCGCCGAACTCAGCCACTCCAACGTGATGCTCAACGCGCTCACCTGCCACAAGCTGTTCGGCGAGGTCGAGCACGAGGTGCATCTCATCGCCCTGCCGCTGTTCCACTCCTTCGGCCAGACCGTCCAGATGAACGCCGGCCTCGCCGCGCGGGCGACCCTGGTGCTGATGCCGCGCTTCGACTCCGCCTCGGCGCTCGCCCTGATGCAGCGTCATGCCGTCACGTTCTTCGCGGGCGTGCCCACCATGTACTGGGCACTGCTCGGCGAGGACGCCACCGACGTGGACCTGGCGCGGATCGCCGGGAACCTGCGCATCGCCGGCTCAGGAGGCTCCGCGTTGCCGGTCGAGATCCACCGCCGGTTCCACGAGCGGTTCGGGATCACCATCCTGGAGGGGTACGGCCTGTCGGAGACCAGCCCGGCGGCCACGTTCTCGCCGCGCGGCGGGACCAGTGGCCCCCCCCGCCGCGGCCCGCGCCGACGGGGGGGGGGGGGGTTGAAAGGTCTGGCACGGGGGGGCCC
>NZ_JBSHAF010000028.1:114495-144607 GCF_053611365.1 Streptomyces sp. NPDC054813
GTTCTACACCGCTGGGTACCACCGGTCCGACTCGGACACGCGTCCGAGCGCGGGCGTCACGTCCGGCACACCGCCCCCGCGTCCACCAGCCTGACTCCGCGGGCCGCGCCGGAGAGGGGCGCCCCGCCTGCCGGGCGGCGGGGCCCCCCGGGCGCCCGGGCTCCGTCGGACGCCCCGTCTGGGGCGTGGAGGTGAACCTGGTCGCCGAGGACGGATCCACGGTGGAAGGCCCTGACGCGATCGGCGAGATCGTCGTCCGCGGGCACAACGTGATGAAGGGCTACTACAACCGGCCCGAGGCGACATCCGAGGTGATGCGCGACGGCTGGTTCCGTACCGGCGACCTGGCACGCCGGGACACCGACGGATGGCTCTACGTCGTCGACCGCACCAAGGACCTGATCATCCGCGGCGGCTTCAACGTGTACCCACGGGAGATCGAAGAGGTACTGCTCACCCATCCCGCCGTGAGCATGGCGGCGGTCATCGGAGTGCCCCACGACAGCCACGGCGAGGAGATCAAGGCATGCGTTGTCCTCACCCCGGGAGCCGAGCTCTCCGAGCAGGACCTCATAGCGTGGTGCAAGGAGCAGATGGCGGGCTACAAGTACCCCCGCCTGATCGAGTTCGTCGATGTCCTGCCCACCAACGCCACTGGCAAGATCCTCAAGCGCGAGCTCCGGACACGTCTCCGCGCGTGAGTGAAGCGCTCCGGATCTGATGGAGGCTCCGGACTGTCCCGGAGCGGTTCATTCGCGGTTTCGGCCCGGCAAGGGTCTTGCAGTGGCGGCTTCTTCGGCCAGGCCGCGCTTGCGTGTCATGGCCACCGGCAAGCCGGCACCCGGCTGACAACGGCGTCGCCACCCGAACACGGCCGGGACCCGCCACACAGGCTCTCGCCACGCGGCCGCGTCAGGCGTGGCCGAGGAGTTCCTCGCGCCGCGCTAGCGCCCACGCACGCTCCTCCTCGATGTCCGGGATAAAGTCCTGCCGCAGGAACGTCGCCCAGGGGTCTGAGCCGAGTGGGCCCAGACGCGCGATCCGCTGGGCCTCGTCGCGTTGCAACCGTGCCAGCGCGTCCAGCACGGCGGCCGGGTCCGCGCCGTAGGCGTCGCACAGCAGCCGCAGCCGGCGTGCCAACGGTGCGCCGTCCTCGCCGTAGCCGACCCTGCGCTGACGGTCGGGAAGCCGCAACGGCACGCTGTACCAGGCAAGTTGCGCGAGGTCCTCCAATGCCTCACCGGGGATGGCCAGGTCCCAGTCGATGACGCCCACCAGGCGGTCGTCCGCCCAGACCGAGTTCCAGCTCGTGAGGTCGCCGTGGCGCATGATCAGCCCGGGGCGCCAGCGGGCGTCCGGGTCGCACCAGATGGCCTGCGACGAGGGCCGGAAGTCGCGTACGGCCTCGTGGTAGTCGCGCAGCCACCGCCCGAGCGCGGTGACGCCCTCGTCCGCGAGGAGTGCTCGTGGCCATGGGTACAGCCCGACCTCGCCGCGCAGTAACGACACCACCTCGTGGTCGTCCACGGGACCGTCACCCAGGGCGCGCGGTGCGCCGGTGAATCCCATCTGTTCCAGGTGGCGCAGCAGCTCCCGCACCGACGGGGTCCACACGCGCCAGGGCCTGCGGATAGTCTCGCCCTCACGGCGCACCATCGACAGGCCGCCGCGCATGGATTCACCGTCCTGGATCATGAAGGAATTTTAGAGGTCGTCAAGTACGGGGCGTGAGTTATCGAATGAGGGCCATGTAGTGGAGTCGGGCGATGCCGAGCATGGCCTGGTGAACGCCGTTGCCCTTGAGCAGGCAGTCCCGCAGGATCTTCCGGTTCTCAAGGCGGGACAGAGCGTGTTCCACCCGGGCCCGGCGGTGAACGGCGTTCTCCGCCTCCTGCCGCGGGGTGAGAGGTGTTTGACCGCGTTGTCTGCGGTGCGGGATCAGCAGGTCGGTGTCCTGGTGGCCGTCGTCGGCGATGACCGGGGCGCCGCGGCGGGCCCGGTCCGCGCCTGACTCGGTGAAGGCCCGGCAGTCGTTGCGGCTGCCGGACAGCGGGAGACCGATGGCCACTACCAGGCGACTGTCGGCGCCGATCTCGTCCAGGGCGTGTTCGGCCTCGGACACGGCGCCTTCGATGTCCGGCAGTGGGACGGTGGCGAAGTTGCCGAAACGCCCCGGATGCCTGGTGACCAGGTCTGCCACGTACTCGTTGACCCTGCGGGCCATGTCCCGGCGTTCCTGACTCTGCCAGCCGACAACGCTGGGAGCGGTGAGCGACAGGATGCTGGTGGCGATCTGGTTGTCGTCCGTGAACTTCAGGTGTGCCTCTGGGCTCCAATGCGGGGTGGTCCAATCCGAGGGGTCTCCACCGTGGCTCGGCAGCGCCTCGCCCCAGAACGGTGGCACCACGTGGGAGTGGACGTCGATACGACCTGCGTTTGCCATGAGAGTTTCCCTTTCGGCTGCCACCTTCGGCAGAGGCGCTTGGAACGTGGCTCGCCGGTCTGAGGCTTCCCATTTTCTTGGGTACGGGGATGAACTGGGGGCTGTCCGCGGCCTGCTCCGGGGTCAGGGAACAAGCAGGTCGACTGGCACGCGAGTCGGCCGGCGTCAATCGCCTTGAGTGATGAAGCCGACCAGAGCGGCGGCGACGGCGGCGGGTTGTTCGTCCGGGATGAAGTGTCCTGCGTCCGGCACGACAGTCCCGGTGATGTTGTCGGCCCACAGCCTGAGGGAAGCTGCCATGTCAGGGATGGAGCCGTGGCTGCTGGAAATCCCGAGCACCGGCACCGTCAGGTGCTGTTGTTCAAGGGCCTCGTGGTTCTTCCGCGCCGATTCAGCGGCGTCTCGGTAGTAGGCCAGGGAGGCGCGGAGTCCGCCGTCGGCGGCGACGGCCGCGGCGTACTGCTCGATCTCGGCGTCGTCGAAGGTGTCGGGAGAGAGGGTTTTGACCTTCAGGAACCACTCGACGTACTCGCGTTCGCGGCCTGAGAGCAGTGTCTCGGGCAGGTCGGGCACGAGATGGAATGCGAAGTGCCAGGTCTTCCACGCCATCTCGGGGTCGGTCGGGATGGTGTCGGGGAGTGTGATACCCGGGATTCCGGCGTCGAGCAGTGCGACGCCATGCAGCTGGCTCTCGTACTTCAAGGCGAGGGAGAAGGCGACCCACGCGCCGATGTCGTGGGCGACCAACCAGTATGTCGAAACTCCGAGCGCTTTCACCGCGGTGTGGACGTACGCGGCGACCGTGTGCGTGTCGTAGCTGCCGACCGGGCGTTCGGAGTGGCCCTGGCCTGGCAGGTCGATCGCGATGACATGGAATCGGTCGGCCAGGTGGGGCATCACCTTTCGCCATGCCCACCAGGTTTGCGGGAATCCAGCCAGCAGCACGACGGCTGGGCCGTTCGACTGACCGCCCTCAACGGCATGAAGTCGGATACCGCCCGCGTCGACCCAGCGGTGAGTGAAGCCGGCCAGGTCGTGCAACGGCAGGTCGCGGACTGGGTTGTCGAACGCACGGGCGGTGATTGCAGGGTCAGTCATGGTTTTCCTTCATCGGTGTTGGGTGTGCTGGTCCGGTGTGTCGGCCGAGGCGAGGCCTGTGAACGTGGTGAACACGACGAGAGCGGCGAGCATGGTGCTCGAGATCCGCGTCGTTGCCGGATCCCATAAGTAAGCAGATCGCACATTTATAGTGTTCAGCGCCATTGCGGGCTCGTCTGAGGTATCCAGCCGGAGTGCGCCGTTGAGGCGGAGGCTGCAGAGCTACTCGGGTGCGCGTTGACTGCAGTACGCCGCCCTTTGGCGCGGGACTTGACGGGGGTTTCATGGAGTGCGGCGCCCGCTCAGGTCATGGCGGTGGTGGGCCAGAACCCGGCGTGTGCCCGGCGCCTGTCGGCGGGCGGAACAGGCTGTAGGCGGACGTCTGACGCGAGGTCGTCGATCATCGTGCGGCCTTTCGAGTGCCAGAACCAAGGCCCTCACGCTAACCATCTTGGACCGATCGGTCAAAGATGATTCGACCGATCGATCCAAGACGCGAGTAGGCTCACGCCAGAGACGTGACAGGGATGTGAAGGAGGAAATACGCGCCGTGTCCGGCCGAAAGCAGTTCGATATCAGCGCGGCCCTGGACCAGGCCATGCGGGTGTTCTGGCAGCGCGGGTACGCGGACGCTTCGCTCGATGCCCTCGGTTCGGCCACCGGCCTCGGCCGGGGCTCGCTCTACGGCGCCTTCGGCAACAAGGAAGAGCTCTTCGGCAAGTGCCTCGACCGCTACTCGTCGATCTACGGCGCGCAGTACGAGCAGGCGCTCGCGGCGCACCCCGGTGATCCGGTGCGCGCGGTCGAGGCGTTCTTCGACGTCGTCCTGAGCCGTATCGCCGACCCGTCGGTCCCCGTGGGGTGCCTCATCGCCCAGTCCGCCGCGCAGTCAGTGACGCTGAAGGAGGAGAACAGCGCGCAGGTGCGTGGCCTTCTCGAGATACAGCGCCGGCGGATACGTGCGGCGCTGGCGGACTCCTCTGCCGACAGCCGAACCCTCGACGAGCTCGCCACGTTTGTCGTCGCTGTCAACCAGTCGCTGGCCGTGCTGAGTCGTGCAGGCACCTCGGATGCCGAGCTGCGCTCCGTGGCCCGGCTCGCATGCACGACGGTGGCGGACACCCTCGCCCGGACGGCATCCGCGAACGTGGCTGGCGATTCCTGAAAATGATGGTGCGGCTGCCGGCGCCGGCCGAGATTGCACCCATCGGATCCGGCGCCTCAAGTGACGCGCGCCGGGTGAAGGGCGCCTGGTGCCGCTGCCGGGCGTGATCGCGGGCAAAGCACGTGATCATGTGCGGAGCCCGGCGATCTCTTCGACGGTCGTGTCCGTGTCATGCCGCAGCTGCTTCCAGGTGGACCTTCAGCTGGTCGGCGGCGTCGCCGTGGCGGCCGGCATGGCGAGGGTGAGTAACGCCCGGTCCCGGTGGCCGACCACGCGGTCTGCCGGCGGGTCGCCCTGACCGTCGAGAAGGAAGCGCCGCAGTTCCGGGTCGGCGGTGTCCAGGGTGTCGATCTTTTCCAGCGATTCCTGGGCCCGCCAGGGTGGCCGCTTCGTGTCGTGCCAGGACCTCGCTGGCTGCCGGAAGGCTGCCAGGGCCCCGGTGTCGTATGGCATGGCTCGTCCCCTTCTTCCCTGGGGGTGGATGCCACGGAAGGGGCGCTAGTAACATTGGAGAACTACTTGCAATTCAGCACTACTACGGATTGCCGACGAGGAGAAGCCGTGTCCGAACGCCCGAGTCACGCCACCTTCCAGCATGGGCAGGAGTTCCTGGCCGCGATCTCCGAGCGCTGGAACTACCAGATCCTGCGGGAGGTGTTCTTCGGCGTCGGCCGGTTCGGCGAACTCAAGCGGGCCCTCGGCATCTCGGCGAACATCCTCACCGCGCGGCTCAACAGCCTCACCGAGCTGGGCCTGCTCAGCAAGCACGCCTACCGGCCGGACAAGCCGTGGTACGAGTACCGGCTCACCGACAGTGCCCGCGAACTCGTCGTCCCTGCCATCGTGACCATCACGCGGTGGGCCGAGGCGAACGCGGCGGACGGCGACTCCGTACATCACTCGTTGATGCACACGGAGTGCGGGAATCCGACCGACCCGTACCTCGCGTGCAGCAGCTGCCATCAGCCGGTCGAGGCCTCTGCGCTGCGGCCGGTACCCGTCGAGGACGGACCTCGCTGATCACCTCGATGTGAGGCGGGAGGCGCCTGGTTGCATTTCGAAACTAGTAGCCATACGCTACTAGTGATGGACTGTATTCCTCCTTGACTGCGGAGAGGACCGATCATGACCGCCAACTGGCTCGAGGGACTCACCGAGAAGCTGATCCCCACCTCGCTCGGACTCGTCAATGTCCGCGCCGGCGGCCGCCCCGACGGCCCGGCCATGGTGTGCTGGCCCAGCCTGATGATGGACGGCATCATGTGGCAGTACCAGTACGAGCACTTCGCCCCCACCCACCGCGTCGTCCTCATCGACAGCCCCGGCCACGGCAAGTCCGACGCTCTGCGCAAGCTCATCGATCTCAAGGACTGCTCCGACGCGCTCGTGGAGATCCTCGACGCGCTCGGCATCGACAAGTGCATCCTCGTGGGCAACAGCTGGGGCGGCATGCTCGCCGGGGTCTTTCCCGCCTATCACCCACAGCGAACCACGGCGGCGATCGGCATCAACTGCACCGCCTCCCTGCCCACCATGTTCGAGAGCATCTGGGCCACCGCGCTGTCCACCTATCTCTCGCTGCACGCGAAGATGCCGCCGCTGGCCGCCAAGGCCGCGCGCGGCGCGTTCGCCGGCCCCACCGCCGAGGCCACCAACCCCGAATTCCTCGACTTCACCGACTTCGTCCTGCAGGACGACCCGAAGTCGGTCGCCTGGGCGCTGCGCAGCATCCTCATCGGCCGTAAGGACGAGCACCGTCGCCTGAACACCATCCGGAACGTGCCCGTCCTGATCATCGCCGGCGAGGAGGACAGCCAGTTCCCCGTGCACGTGGTGCGGAAGATGGCCGACGCCATCGAGGGCAGCACCTTCCGCGTGCTCCAGCACACCGCCCACCTTGCCGCGCGTGAGAACCCCGAGGCGGTCAACGCCGAAATCGACGCGTTCCTCGCCGCCTTGCCCATCGCGGCCTGATGAGGCGACCACCACCATGACAGACACCGCACACGCGACTGCCGTACCCGAGTGGGTCCTGAAGTTCATGGAAGCCATCGACACCCTGAACTTCGATGAGGGCTTCGCGCCACTGACCGAGGACACCGACATGTACTTCGGCACCGCACACATTCACGGTGTCGACGCCATCAAGGCGTTCTTCGTCAAGATCGACGCACCGCTGAACATCACCCATGAGGTCCTGGAGTGCTGGGTCGCCGGTGACGGCGTCCGCCTGCTTCGTGGCGAGGCGACCATGGCCAAGAAGAGCGAGCCGGACCAGGTGGTGCGCGCCCCGTTCATGCACATCTTCTACCTCGACCAGGAAGTGCCGGTTCGCGTCCGGGCGCTCCGCATCACCGCGGGCCCGCTCCAGACCGACGCCGTGATGTAACGACAGGCACCTTCCGACGTCGACGTCGCGCCCTACGCAATGTGCACGGCAGGCCCGCGTGAAGCTCTTGCGCGGGCCTGCCGTCGTAGGTGCTTCCAGTGTGCGGGCTTCCTCCTGTGCTTCAGAGGTATCAGCACGCTTGCATTTGAGATCGCCGCCGCCGTGACCTTCCTCGCCTCCGAGCAGAGCAGCTTCATCACCGGTTCGAGCATGTACGTCGACGGTGAGGGAATGGCTCGGCGTTGCCCCCGCTGGCGCCTCCTTCGAGATCGTCGAGTACGCCATCTATCAAGTCCGCAACGGACGGTTCGTGCACATGGCCGCCCTGCACGACACCGACGAACTTCTCCGACAGCTGACCAGCTGACCTCCGGGATCAGCACCAGCAACCCAAAGAACAACCCCGAACACCGCAAACGGCCCGCTCGGGCCACATTGGGGAGGATACGCATGACCATCACACTGATCACTGGGGCCAACAAGGGAATCGGCTTCGAGACGGCCAAACAGCTTCTGGCGTTGGGTCACGTTGTCTACATCGGCTCGCGTGACGACGAGCGAGGCGAGAAGGCGGCGGCAGCGCTTGGCGTCTGGACCCGCGCGCCCTGCCGTCCGCTCGGCCAGGCAGGCTTCTGACGGTCTTGCGGACCTTCTCGCCTCCCTGCTCTGTCACATCAACGGAACGTGGAATTCGAGGCGGAATCGGCTTCCCACGGCTGGGCGCTGTGACTGGCTGAGTTCGGTTACGGGTGTGCCTCCGTGGCTGCGACGGCCTTGGGCCCAGCAACTGGTGTCGGCATCGCCCACGCGTACCTGATCGCTGTCATCGGTCTGCTCGCGGACCGCGCTTCCGGACTGCCGCGTGCCCGATTTTGAGGCCGATTCCGACGACGTGCCGATGGCACGCTCGCTCATACTGCGGCGACCGCAGGCGCGGGGCGGCGCTGAGGGCACGGGTTCTGGGGGGTGCCGAGCGGCAGGGCTGGATCGACGTTTTGGAGGGTATCCGAAGCAGGTACAGGCACGGTGTCTTGAGAAGGGGGTGCCATTCCAGGCACGACGGAACGCATCGAGCGGCTCGCCGGGAGCCGTCAGGGGCGACGGCTGGCCGAGCAGGCACGTCGAGCCGCTGCCGACCCGCGTCGTCGGGCCCAAGTCCGGCGCCTCTGGGGAAGCTTGGATGCCGTCGCTGACCGCACTCGCCTCAACTAGGAAGGATCGCCGTGGAAAGTTCGTCGCTCCGGGCAGTGGGCTGGGCGCGCACGCTGCCCTTGAACAGTGAAGTGAAGACCGCCCGTGACTGGGCACGTGAGCATTTGGACGCGCGGGGCTGGACCACCGCTGCTCCGCAGACGGTGGACGCGATACTGCTCACCGTTTCCGAGCTGGTGACCAATGCACACCGGCACGCCCACAGCAGCGCCCAGTTGGTGATGATCTGTGACGATCATTGTCTGCATGTCTCCGTGCACGACAACTCCCGTGACCTGCCGGTTCCTCGGGAGGCCGGCACCGAAAGCCTCGGCGGGCGCGGCATGCTCCTGGTGGACGCCGTGGCCGACGCATGGGAGTCGCACCCCTGTCCCCACGGGAAGTCGGTCAGCGCATGCTTCCGCGTGCCCGACGCCTCGACGCACGACGTGGACGCGCCGACGCCGCCACGACGCCAGTAGATCTTTGTTGCTGCTCGGGGTACCCGGCGGCGGACGCTGGTAGTGGAAGCCCTCCATGAACACCGTGCCCGCCTTGGCGACGGCCTCGTGGACCTCGGTCGCCTCCGCCGCGTTGCTCGCGGACGGCTTCTCGGTGAGGACGTGTTTGCCGGCCCGGAGGGCGGCCAGGTTCCACGGCCCGTGCAGGCTGTTGGCCAACGGGTTGTAGACGACCTCGATCTCCGGGTCGGCGACAAGGTCGGCGTAGGAGCCGGCCACCCGTTCCACGCCGTGCGTGGCGGCGAAGGCCTCGGCCCGGTCGCGGTCGCGGGCGGCCACCGCGACGAGGCGGTGTCCGCCGGTGCGGGCCGGCCCGACGATCGACAGCTCGGCGATCCGGGCCGCGCCCAGGACGCCGATCCGCAGGGGCTCGTCCGTCATCCCTTGCGCACCTCGTCGAGTCGTACGGGCCGGTGCTCACGGAGCGACAGGGTGCACGCCTCGGCGATCCAGCTCGCCTCGATGGCGTCCGCGACCGTGCAGGGGGAGGTGCGGGTACCGGCGACGACCTCGGTGAACGCGGTGAGTTCGGCGCGGTAGGCGGCGGCGAACCGGTCCATGAAGAAGTCGTGCGGGGTGCCCACCGGGAACGTGACACCCGGCTCCACGGAGCGCAGCGGCAGCTTGTCCTCCAGGCCGACCGCGATGCTGTCCTTCATGCCGTGCAGCTCCAGGCGCACGTCGTAACCGCGCGCGTTGTGACGGGAGTTGGAGATGACGGCGATGGCGCCGTCGTTGAGGGTGAGCAGGGTGGACGCCGTGTCGACGTCACCCGCCTCACGGATGTACTCCGCGCCGCGGTTGCCGCCGGTCGCGTAGACCTCGACCACCTCGCGGCCGGTCACCCAGCGCACGATGTCGAAGTCGTGCACGCTGCAGTCGCGGAAGATGCCGCCGGAGACGGCCACGTAGGCGGGCGGCGGCGGGGCGGGGTCGAGGGTGGTGGACCGTACGGTGTGCAGGTCGCCGAGTTCGCCGCTCACCACCGCCTTGCGTGCGGCCACACAGCCCGCGTCGAAGCGCCTGTTGGGCGGCCACACTCCGGTCACGGACCGGGATCAGGGTGCCGTCGACGATCCACAACCGGTCTGCTGCATCGGCCGGGTGGGCGACGGGTTCTGGCGCGAGCAGCGGTCCCAGCCGTTGGATGACTCGGCACACCGTGGAGAAAGAGACACCGAACAGCGGACCCGTCTGCCGCATGGTCAGGTTCGTGCGGAAGCACACCGTGCCCCTCAGCACCCGTTCGGCCCGCGGAAGAGACCACGGCCGGCCCCGCAAGGTGTCGACCCGCAGCCGGGCCAGGTCGTGCTGATCAACGGCGCCACCGGCGGGGTGGGCCGATACGCGCTCCAGCTGCTCGCCGCCCGGGGCGTGACCGTCGTGGCGACCGGCACCGCCGCCGATGCGGAACCCAGCACCGCGCTCGCGGCCACGACCGTCGTGGACCACACCACCGGCTCGATTGCGGAACAAGTCCGGGCCGCCTACCCCGACGCGCTGATGAACCTCGTCGGGAACACCCCGGCCCACGTCCCGCTGGGGCGCCGGCGCCATCCCTACTAACACGGCTCGCCAGGACCCCCCGGCGTCGTGAAGCACGCCACCCCTGGGTTCAGGGATGGCCTCCGATGCGGTGCCGGATGCCGATCGCCGCTGCTCCGACCGCCGTCGCCGTGGCGGCGGCGACGGCCGGATGGCGGGCGAGGGCGGCCTGCCAGGAGCGGGGGTGGGCGCGGTCGTCGAAGGACCCGTGTGCGCCGTGGTCGGTGGCCGGCGGGTTGTCGGCCGGGGTGAAGAGGTTGTCCGGGCCCGCCGGGCGGGGGCCGTCCGTCTGCTGGGAGTCGAAGCCGGTGCGGGCCAGGTAGCGGTCCAGGACGGCCGGGGCGAGTCGGTTGGCCAGGATGGTGGCGGCTGTGCTGGCACCGATGTAGTACTGCTTGCGCCGGGGATGGTCGGCGGCGTGCAGTACGCCGCGGGCGGCGACCTCGGGTTGGTAGATCGGCGGGACGGGCTGTGGTTGGTGCGGGAGCCGGGAGCGGACCCAGGAGAACTGCGGGGTGTTCACGGCGGGCATCTGAGCGATGGTGATGCGTACGTTGCTGCCCTTGTGCAGGAGTTCGACGCGTACGGCGGAGGTGAAGCCGTTGATCGCGTGCTTGGCGCCGCAGTACGCGGACTGGAGCGGGATGGCCCGCTCGCCGAGCGCGGAGCCGACCTGCACGATGGTGCCCCGGTCACGCGGCACCATCCGGGCGAGGGCCGCCCTGGTGCCGTTGACGAATCCGAGGTAGGCGACGGCGGTGACCCGCTCGTACTCGTCCGGGGCGATCTCGGTGAAGGGTGCGAACACACTGGTGAAGGCGCAGTTGATCCAGACGTCGATGGGTCCGAGGGACTTTTCGACGGCGTCTGCGGCTGCTTCGACCTGGTGTGCGTCGGAGGTGTCGGCCTGGTGGACGGAGGGCAGCCCGCCGAGCTCCGTCACCTCCCGTGCCGTGGCCTCCAGCCCGTCGCGGCCGCGGGCGATGAGGGCGATGCGTGCCCCGCGCCGGGCGTAGAGCCGGGCCGTGGCACGGCCGATGCCGGCGCTGGCTCCGGTGATGACGACGACTTGCGTCATGGTCGGCTCCTTGTCGTGCCGTCAGCTGGTTCGGTAGCGCGCCGCCCGCTCGCCGGCGAGGCTCAGGCCAACTCCGGGTGCCTCGGAGCGGGCTACGGCGAGGGCACCGCCATCGGCATCCAGGACGCCGTCGAAGAGGAGGCGCTCGATGCGGACGTGGTCGTGGAACCACTCCAGATGCCGCAGGTTGGGCACCGAGGCCGCCGGGTGCGCGTGGGCGTGCGGGGCGCAGTGCCCCGAGATCTCCAGGCCATGGCTGTGGGCCAGTGCGGCGGCCCGCAGCCACACGGTGATGCCGCCGCAGCGGGTGACATCGGCCTGGAGGCAGTCGACGGCCCCGGCTGCGAGCAGATGCCGGAAGTACGGGAGGATGTAGCCGTACTCGCCCGCCGTGACGTCGGCCGTGATCCGGCCGCGGACGAACGCGAGGTCCTCCAGGTGGTCGGAGGAGACCGGCTCCTCGAACCACACCACTCCCTCGTCCACCAGACGGCCCGCTATCCGGACCGCCTGTTTCACGCCATAGCCCCCGTTGGCGTCCACGTACAGCTCGGCCGTGTCGCCGATGCTCGCTCGGGCCTGCGCCACCCGCTCCAGGTCGCGCGCCTCGCGGCTGCCCCAGGACTCCCCGATCTTGATCTTGACGCGCGGAATGCCCTCCTCCTGCACCCACCCGCGCAGTTGCCGGTCCTGCCGTTCTTCGTCGTACGTCGTGAAACCGCCGCTCCCGTAGACGGGAACCTCGTCGCGGGCCGCGCCCAAGAGGTCCACCAGGGGCAGCCCGAGCAGGCGTGCCTTGGTGTCCCACAGCGCGATGTCGACGGCGGAGATCGCCTGGGCCGCGATCCCCGGCAGGCCGGCGTTGCGCACCGCACGCTGCATGGCCTCGTTGGCGCGCGGCACGTCCAGGGCGGACAGGCCGGTGACGACCCCGGCGAGCAGGTCGTCGACGACCCGCGCGGCCACCGCCGGGGCGTAGGTGTAGCCGAGGCCGGTGACCTCGCCGCAGTGGACGGTGGCCAGGACGAGCGTGGTGCTGTCCCAGGCCAGGGTGGAGTCCGCCTCGGGCGTGTCGGTGGGCACGGTGTAGACGGCGCTCTCCACCCGCTCCACCCTCCACGCGTCGGTCACCGGTGGCCGCCGGGCAGGAACTCCTGCATCTTGGCCTTGAAGCCCTGCCGGACCATCCCCGCCCGGTCGCTGTCGCCCTTGAGGACGGCGGAAGCAGCAGCCTCGATCTGATCGAGGGTGGCGTGCGGCGGGATCGGCGGTACGGCGGGGTCGGTCACGAAGTCGAGCACGCACGGCCGGTCGGCGGCGAGCGCGGCCTCCCAGGCGCCCGTCACTCCGTCGGGCTGCTCGATCCGCATGCCGGTGAGGCCGAGGGAGCGGGCGAAGTCGGCGTACGCGACGTCCGGGAGGGACTGCGAGGGCAGGAACTGCGGGGCGCCCTCCATCGCGCGCATCTCCCACGTCACCTGGTTCAGGTCCCGGTTGTTGAAGACGGCGACGATCAGCCGCGGATCCTCCCAGTCCCGCCAGTACTTGGCGATGGTGATGAGCTCGGCCATGCCGTTCATCTGCATGGCCCCGTCGCCGACCAGGGCGATCGCCGGCCGGTCCCCGTGCGCGAACTTGGCGCCGATGGCGTACGGCACGCCCGGCCCCATGGTGGCCAGCGTCCCCGACAGCGAACCGCGCATTCCGCCCCGCAACTTCAGGTGCCGGGCGTACCAGTTGGCGGCCGAGCCCGAGTCAGCGGACAGGATGACATCGTCCGGGAGCAGCCCGTTCAGTGCGTGCGTCACGTACTCCGGGTTGATCGGCTGCGCCTCGACGGCGGCCCGCCGCTCCATCACCTCCCACCAGCGGGTGACGTTGTTCTCGATCTTCTGCCGCCAGGAGGTGTCCTCCATCTGCTCCAGCAGCGGCAGCAGCCGGCGCAGCGTCCGCGCCGCGTCCCCCACGAGGTTGACCTCGAACGGATAGCGCAGCCCGACCATGTGCGGATCGATGTCGATCTGCACAGCCCGCGTCTTCCCGAACTCCGGCAGGAACTGGGTGTAGGGGAAGGACGAGCCGATCACCAGCAGGGTTTCGCACTCACGCATCAGCTCGTACGACGGCCGGGTACCGAGCAGCCCGATCGCCCCGGTGACATACGGCAGGTCGTCGTCGAAGGCGTCCTTGCCGAGCAGCGCCTTGGCGATTCCGGCACCGAGCCGGTCGGCGACCTCCGTCACCTCCGCCCGGGCGCCGCGCGCGCCCTGACCGATCAGAATCGCGGCCTTGCCGCTGGAGTTGAGGACATCGGCGGCCCGCTGGAGGTCGTCGTCGTCCGGTACCGGCGCGTAGTGCGGCATGCCGAGACTGGACGGCACCATCTTGAAGGCGTGCCCGGGCGGTGAGTAGTCGAGCTCCTGGACGTCGGCCGGAACGATCACGGCGGTCACCGACCGGCGTGCCATGGCGGTGCGCATCGCCCGGTCGAGCACGTTCGGGAGCTGCTCGGGGACTGTGACCATCTCGCAGAAGTCGGAGGCGACGTCCTTGTAGAGGCTCAGCAGGTCGACCTCCTGCTGGTAGGAGCCGCCCATCGCGCTCCGGTTGGTCTGCCCGACGATCGCGACCACCGGCACATGGTCGAGCTTGGCGTCGTACAGGCCGTTGAGGAGATGGATGGCGCCGGGCCCGGAGGTCGCGGCGCAGACTCCGACCCGGCCGGAGAACTTGGCGTAGCCGACGGCCTCGAACGCGGACATCTCCTCGTGGCGGGACTGGATGAACCTGGGCTTGTTGTCGGCCCGCCCCCAGGCCGCGAGCAGGCCGTTGATGCCGTCACCCGGGTAGGCGAAGACATGCTCCACGTCCCACTCGCGCAGCCGCTGGAGGATGTAGTCGGAGACCTTCGTCGACATGGTGGAAAACCTTTCCTGGAATGGGGTGCGCGTCATGCGCGGCGCAGATGTCGTACGGCTGCCAGTGCGGCCGTGGCCGTCAGCGTGCCGACGGTCGCGGTGGTCGCCCAGCGGGCCGTGCCGGAGGGTTCGGCGGGCCGCCGGGCCAGCCGTTCGGGACGGTCGCTCGGCAGCGGGCCGTCCAGGCCAAGGGCCAGCGCCTCCGCCAGGTGCAGGGCCCGGCGTCCCGTGGCACCCTGTTCGATCTGGGTGCGGCAACTGAAGCCGTCGGCCAGCAGCAGACTGCTCGGAGCGGCCTCCCGGACCGCCGGCAGCACGCCCGACTCGCCGATCTTCATGGACATTTCGTGGTGGCCGCGTTCGAAGCCGAAGTTGCCGGCCAGGCCGCAGCAGCCCTCGTCGAGGACGTCGGCGTCGATGCGGGCGCGGTCCATGAGCGCGCGGTCGGCGTCGAACTTCATGATCGCGTGCTGGTGGCAGTGCGTCTGTACGGTCGCCTGCCGGGCCAGTGCGGGTGGTCGCCAGCCGTCCGGGGCGTGGTGGACGAGCTGTTCGGCGAAGGTCCGCGTCTGCCGCGCCAGCCGCCGTACGTCCTCGTCGTCGGGCAGCAGTTCGGGCGCGTCGGACCGGAAGACGGCGGTGCACGACGGCTCCAGGCCGATGACGGGGGTGCCCGCGTCCAGATACGGCCGCAGGACATCGAGGGTGCGGCGCAACACGCGCTTGGCCGTGGCCAGTTGCCCGGTCGAGATCCAGGTCAGCCCGCAGCACACGGGCGCCTCGGGCACAGCGACCCGGAAGTCGGCGTCCGCCAGGACCCGGACGGCCGACTTCGCGACCGAGGGATGGAAGTGGTTGCTGAAGGTGTCCGGCCACAGCACCACGGTTGCCGGATCCGCGGGGTCCGGCTGCTCGATGCCGAGCGCGCGCCACCACCGTACGAAGGACCGCTCGGCGAAGAGAGGAGCCTGCCGGTCCCTGTCCACACCCGCGAGCCGCCTGCCCAGCCGGCCGAGGACCGGCGCCTGCAACGCGCTGTTCGCCAACGCGGGTACGCGCTCGCCGAGTTGGGCCCACAGGGGCAGCCAGCCCATCGAGTAGTGGGCGGCGGGACGCGGGCGTCCCGCGTAGTGGTGGGCGAGGAACTCGGCCTTGTAGCTGGCCATGTCCACGCCGGTCGGGCAGTCCGACTTGCAGCCCTTGCAGGCCAGACACAGGTCCAGGGCGTCCCGGACCTCGCTGGACCGCCAGCCGTCCTTGACCGCCGAGTCGGGGTGCCCGTCGAGCATCTCGAACAGCAACCGGGCCCGGCCGCGCGTCGAGTGTTCCTCCTCTTTGGTGGCCCGGTACGAGGGGCACATCACGCCGCCCCGCTGCGAGCGGCAGTTGCCGATGCCGACGCAGCGCAGCACCGCCCGGGTGAAGGAGCGGTCGTCGTCGGGATAGCCGAAGTGCGTGTCACGGGGGGCCGGCCGCCAGGAGGCACCGAGCCGCAGCTGCCCGTCCACGGGGTGCGGGTTCACCACCTTGCCCGGGTTCATCCGGTTGCCCGGGTCGAACAGCGCCTTCAGCTCACCGAAGGCGCCCACCAGCCGCTCGCCGAACATCCGGGTCAGCAGCTCGCCCCGGGCCTGGCCGTCGCCGTGCTCGCCGGACAGCGAGCCGCCGTAGGAGACGACGAGGTCGGCGGCTCGTTCCAGGAACCGCCGGAAGTCCGCGACGCCCTGCGCCGTCTTCATCCCGAACGGGATCCGGGTGTGCACGCACCCCTGCCCGAAGTGCCCGTACAGGGACGGATGGTCGTAGCCGAACTCCTCGAACAGCCCCTTCAGGTCACGGAGATAGTCGCCCAGCCGCTCGGGCGGCACGGCGGAGTCCTCCCAGCCCTCCCAGGTCTCCCGGTCGTCCGGCGGCCGCGCGGTCACGCCGAGCCCGGCCTCCCGGGCCCTGAGCATCTTCCGTTCGCGTGCCGGGTCGTCGGAGAAGGCGACACCGGCGTCCTTCTCCGACCGCCCGAGGTCCTTGAGCAGGGCGTGGGCCTGCTCGTCGACGTCCTCCTGGCTGTCCCCGGTGAACTGCACCAGCAGCCAGCTGTCCCCGTCCGGCAGGGTGCGCAGCGAATCGAGATAGGCGTGCTCCTCGCGCATCAGCTGCGCCATCCGCCCGTCCAGGGCCTCCAGCTGACCGGGGGAGCAGTGCTCGAGGAGACGGGGCACGTCGTCGGCGGCCCGGCAGATGTCGTCGTACCCGAGCACCAGCAGTGACTCACACGGCGGTACGGGGACCAGGTCGAGCTCGGCGTGCAGGACGGTCACCAGGGTGCCCTCGCTGCCGACCAGGGCCTTGGCCACGTCGAAGCCGTTCTCCGGCAGCAGCGAGTCGAGGTTGTAGCCGGAGACCCGGCGCGGGATCTTCGGGTAGCCGCGCCTGATGTCCGCGAGATATTCGGTGACCAGGCGTTCGAGCCCGTCGTAGAGGTCGGCGCGGCGGCCGCCCTCGGCGGCGATCCGGGTCCGTTCGGCCGGTGTGGTGGGCCCCGCCCACATCCGCAGCCCGTCGTACGTCAGCACTTCGAGGCGGCGGACGTTGTCGACGGTCTTCCCGTACGCCTGCGCGGACGCCCCGCACGAGTTGTTGCCGATCATCCCGCCGAGCGCGCAGTGGCTGTGCGTCGAGGGCTTCGGGCCGAACTGCAGGCGGTGGCCGGACAGCCGGCGGTTGAGTTCGTCCAGGACGATGCCGGGCTCCACCACACAGGTGCGGGCGTCGGGGTCCACGGAGACCAGGGCGTCGCAGTACTTGCTCCAGTCGATGACGACGGCCGCGTTGGTCGTCTGCCCGGCCAGGCTGGTGCCTCCGCCGCGCGAGAGCACGGGCACGTCGAAGCGGGCGCAGACCTCCACCGCGTGCGCCCCGGCCTCGACGGTGCGGGGGACGACCACACCGAGCGGGATCTGCCGGTAGTTGGAGCCGTCCGTGGAGTAGGCGCCCCGGCTGCCGGCATCGAAGCGGACCTCGGCGTCGGTCTCGGCACGCAGGGCCGCCACCAGGTCGCCAACAGGCTCTCCGTGGACGAGTTCGCTCATGACCGACCTCCGGTCTGGTGCGGGGTTTCCTCCGGGACGGGCCACCGGGTACCCCGGAAGTCCACTTCCCTCGCCAGGACAATCCGGGCGCCCATGTTGCGTTCCATCATTTCCAGCGCGGCGGCCTCCAGATGCGGATGGATGGAGGCGACCGCGTCCCTCGGCACGGTGACGTCCAGATGGCGGATGTGCGCGTCCAGGGCGGAGTAGAGGACGCACTGCTCGGTGACCTGGCCGGTCAGCACCACCGTTCCGACGCCCAGTTGCCACAGCAGGTACGACAAGGGCGTGTCATAGAAGATCGAATGGCGGGCCTTGACGACGAAGAGTGAGTCGTCGTCGGGGCGGATCGGCTCGACGAGGTCGGCGTGCGGGCGTGCGAGCGCGGTGTCGACGAGTTCGCCGTGGTGGGAGCGCCACAGCCCGAAGTTGTCGTTCGCGTAGATCACCGGTACGTGCGCGGCGCGGGCTCGGCCGATCAGTTTCGCCAGAACCGGTACGGCACCCTCGGCTGCGGGCACCAGCAGCTCCGCGTCCTCGTGGTCGTACGTGTTGATCATGTCGATCACGATGAGCGCGCTGCCGTCGCTCTCTCCGGGCCCGGGCACGGGGAACTCTCGCCTCGTGCGGTCAGCCCCGCAGCCGGGGCAGGACCTTGGTCCGGTAGAAGTCGAAGAAGCCCTGCTGGTCCTTGCCGATCTGGTTGACGTACACCGTGTCGAACCCCGCGTCGACGAACTCCGACAGCGCCTTCGCATGGGCTTCGGGATCGTCGCCGCACGGGACCGACTCGGCGACCTGCTCCTCGGTGACCAGCTGGGACGCCTGTTCGAAGTGACGTGGGGTGGGCAGGACCTGCGGGAGTTCGCCGGGCAGCTGCTCGTTGGCCCACAGCCGGTGCGCGGTACGGACCGCCTCCCGCTCGTCGGTCCCCCAGCACACCTTGAGCCCGCCGTACACCGGGTTCGTACCGCCGCCACCGCGCCGGAACCGCTCCACCACGGACTCGTCCGGCGTCATCGTGATCAGCCCGTCCCCGATCCGTGCGGCGACCTCGGCGGCCTGCGGGCCGAAGGCCGAGACGTCGATCGGGACCGGCTCGTCCGGCACCGTGTAGAGGCGGGCGTTCTCGACCGTGTAGTGCTTGCCGTGGTGGCTGATCTGCTCGCCGGTGAACAGCCGCCGGATGATCTGGAGTGCCTCTTCCAGCATCTCCAGCCGCACCGGCGCCTCGGGCCAGACGGTGCCGAGGATGTGCTCGTTCAGCGCCTCGCCCGTGCCTACGCCCAGCCGGAAGCGGCCGTTCAGCTGGACCGCGCTCGTGGCGGCAGCCTGGGCGATCACCGCGGGGTGTGTACGCACCAGCGGGCAGGTCACGGCCGTCTCCACGGGCAGCGAGACCGCCTGCGAGAGGGCGCCGATCACCGACCACACGAAAGGACTCTGGCCCTGGCCGCCGTGCCACGGGTGGTAGTGGTCGGAGATCCACAGTGCGTCGAATCCGGCCTGCTCCGCCATCCGCGCCTGCTCGACGAGTTCCGCCGGGCTGTGCTCCTCGCACGAGAGGAAGTATCCGAAGTCCGCCATCGTGCCTCCTGAACCGCGTCCGTCTGGGTGACCGCTGCCGAGTACCCCGTGGCGGCCGGGTTGTACACGGTGTCGCCTGCGGGAGAAGGGGTACCGGGGAAGAGTGCCTTCGCGGGTACGAAAGCCCAGGCCACGGCGATGTTACGGAGGTGCCTATGGCACTGCGCGCTCTGCCCCGGAAGACCCTGCGGAACTGGCGGACCTGGCGGGACTGGCGACGCGGCGACGATCTGCGGATCCCGGCCGGCTCGACCGAGGTGGAGGACGCGAGCCGCCGCTTCCTGCTCTTCGGCGCCCTCCCGCTGTGGGTGGTGCCGGGCCTCGCCGACTGGTGGATGCACCGGCGGACCCGGATCGAGCACACCAGCGGAATCAAGGAGTCCGCGGTCCACGCGCTGATGATGACCGAGGCCGGGATCCCGGTGGTCATGGGCCTGCTGGCCCGTGTCAACCCGCTGGTGCTCAGCGTGATGGGCGGCGCCGCCCTCGCCCACGGCGCGACGGCCCTGTACGACGTGTCGCTGGCCGTCGGTGACCGGGAGGTCCGCCCGATCGAACAGCACATCCACAGCTTCCTGGAGGTGCTGCCGCTCACCGCCCTGGCCTTCACCGCCTGTCTGCACGCCGACGCAGTCCGTAAGACCCTGCGGGGCGGCCCGGACCCGCAGGACTGGCGCCTGCTGCCCAAGGAGCACCCGCTGCCCGCCGCGTACCTCGCGGGGCTCGCCGGGATCATCGCGGGCGGTGTCGTCCTGCCGTACGCCGAGGAACTGCGGCGCTGTCTGCGCGCCGCGGTGGGCGAGGGGAGCCGACGATGACAGCCGCCTGCCCTCGGGTAGGGCCCAGGAGCAGATGGCGGCGGTCTTCCCGCCGCTGAGCTTCATCGCGGTGCATCCGGCGACGGCTCCGGCCAGGCGCCGGGCGGGGGAGCGAGATCCCGGGCAGCGCGGCCCTCTCGGCTCCTGAGAGCACCGTCAGCCGCTCGGCGGCCTCGCGCAGGTCGCCGCGGTGGTGCAGGAGCCGTTCGGTGAACAGGCAAGTAGGCGTCACACGGGGAAGGCGGCCCTGGTCCATCCGTAGATCGGCCGGGGACGGGACGACATCTTGCGGGGCATCGCGGAGCTCGCCGGCGTGGTCGGCCAGGTCGCGCAGGGTCGTGAAGAGGCAGGCGGTGGTGTGCTCGTCGTCGGCGTGCGTGAGCTGTGCGCTGACGCGCCCGTGGTCGAAGAGGCGGGCGTCGATGTGATGGTGGGCGCGCAGCCAGTCGGCGGCGCGGTAGCCGGTGGTGTCGAGTTCGGCGACGTCGATGACGACCCGGAGGGGATCGAAGTCGACGGGCGGCGGGCCGACCCCGCGGTCACAGGTACCCCACCTGGCATGAGGCGCCTCCCAGTTCGTCTGGTGACCCGTTGCGCCTCCCGTCGTCGACGGTGACCCAGCGGTCGGCACCCTCGCGCTGGGAGCGTCGGCGACTCATCCGATCGGGTGCCGAGGCCCGGTCGCGCGAGTGTTTCGCGGCGGCGGGGCAGTCGTGCCGCGGCTCCCGGGCAAGGGATGGCGAGAGTGCGAGGCACACGGTCCTGAGGAGGGCGTCACGTGAGGTCAGTGCGATGCGCGCGAAGCGCCGCGGGCGCCGAATGAGGGGGACGGGACCGGACGGGGGCGAGGAACGCCACCGCGGGGAACGGTTCGCGGACGCGGTGGACGCCCGGCTGCCCGTCCACGACGGGGCCGGTCGGCTGCTGCGCAAGTCCTTTCCCGACCACTGGTCGTTCCTGCTCGGCGAGATCGCCCTCTACAGCCTGATCGTGCTGGTGCTGACCGGCGTGTGGCTGACGTTCTTCTTCACCCCCGAGATGGCGGACGTGGTCTACGAGGGCACGTACGAACCCCTGCGCGGGACGCTGATGTCGGGTGCGTTCGACTCGACCCTCCACATCAGTTTCGACGTCCGCGGCGGTCTGCTGATGCGGCAGACCCATCACTGGGCCGCGCTGGTCTTCGTCGCCGCGATCGGCATGCACCTGCTGCGGGTCTTCTTCACCGGCGCCTTCCGCAGGCCGCGCGAGCTGAACTGGGCCATCGGTGTCACCCTCTTCACGCTCGCCCTCGCCGAGGGCTTCGCCGGCTACTCGCTCCCGGACGACCTGCTCTCGGGCACCGGCCTGCGGATCGCCCAGGGCATCATGCTGTCGATCCCGGTGGTCGGGACGTACTTCGCCATGTTCGTGTTCGGCTCCGAGTTTCCCGGTCACGACATCATTCCGCGGCTGTACACCCTGCACATCCTGCTGCTGCCCGGTGCGCTGCTCGCCCTGGTCACCGTCCATCTGATGCTGGTGTTCTACCTGAAGCACACCCAGTGGCACGGCCCGGGACACACGAACAAGAACGTGACCGGCAAGCCGCTCTACCCCCAGTTCGCGGCCTCCTCCATCGGCCTGTCCCTCGCCGTCTCCGGGCTGCTGGTGGTGCTGGCCGGTGTCGCGCAGATCAACCCGGTGTGGACGTACGGCCCCTACCGACCGGACCAGGTGTCGACCGGCTCCCAGCCGGACTGGTACGTCGGCTTCCTCGAAGGCTCACTGCGCCTCGTCCCGCCCTGGGAGACGAACCTCGCCGGGCACACGCTCATGTGGAACGTCCTGCTGCCGGCCGTCGTGCTGCCCGCGCTGCTCTTCCTCGTCCTGTACGCCTACCCCTTCGTCGAGCAACGGCTCACCGGCGAGGACAGCCACGAGCAGCACTTCAGCGACCGGCCACGTGAGCGGCCTGTGCGTAGTGGCCTCGGCGTCGCCGGCGTCACCTTCTACGCCGTGCTGCTGCTGGCCGGCGGCAACGACGTCATCGCCCAGAGCTTCCGGATCTCGGTGAACGCCCTGACCTGGATCTTCCGGATCGCCCTGATCGTGGCCCCGGTCGCCGCCTTCTTCGTGACCCGCACGCTGTGCCGCACCCTGCTGCACACCGAGCAGGAACTGCTGACCGAGGGCGAGGAGACGGGGGAGGTACGGCAGACCCTCGCCGGTGGCTACGAGAGCGACCACCGCCCGGTGACGTCGTTCCGGCCGGGCGCCCCGCGCAGGCCGCTCAGTCCCCCTGACCAACCCCCCGGTTCAGGTACTGGAACACCAGCCCGGCAACACCCCGAGCCAGAACGCCGAAGCCGATGAGGAACAGCCACAGCCCGAACACCACCCCCACCGCCGCGACGGCGAACCCGAACGCGGTGACGATCGGCCAGGGGCTGTGCGGCGGGAAGAACTCCAGCGGCCCGGCGGAGTCCGCCACCTCCGCGTCCGTACGGTCCTGCGGGCGCGGACCGCGCCGGACGTACTGGGTGGCGCAGAAGAACGACACCATCGCGGCCATCCCGAACGCCACGATCAGCGCCGCCGTACCGGCCGGATCGGCGTCGGACCACACGCCGTAGAGCGCGGCGGCCGCACCGAAGAAGACGGCCACCCCACCGAAGAGCAGTGCCTCGACCTTCACCGCAGCCCCTCCCGCTCCGCCTGTCGCACGATCCCCGGATGGTGCAGGTCGAACGCCGGGGACTCCGACCGCACCCGGGGCAGCGCCACGAAGTTGTGCCGGGGCGGTGGGCAGGAGGTGGCCCACTCCAGGCTGCGTCCGTATCCCCAGGGGTCGTCCTCCTCGACCTGCCGCCCGCGATGGGCCGTACGCCAGACGTTGTAGAGGAACGGCAGTGTGGAGATCCCGAGCAGGAACGCGCCCGCCGAGGACAGGGTGTTGAGCAGCGTGAACCCGTCCGCCGCCAGGTAGTCGGCGACCCGTCGCGGCATCCCCTGCTCACCGAGCCAGTGCTGCACCAGGAACGTCAACTGGAATCCGGGGAAGAGCAGCCAGAAGTGCACCTTGCCGAGCCGTTCGTCGAGCATCTTCCCGGTGAACTTGGGCCACCAGAAGTAGAACCCGGCGAACATCGCGAACACGACCGTGCCGAACAGCACATAGTGCAGATGCGCCACCACGAAGTACGAGTCGGTGACATGGAAGTCGAGCGGGGGCGATGCGAGGAGCACCCCGCTCAACCCGCCCAGCAGGAACGACACCAGAAACCCCACCGACCACAGCATCGGCGTCTCGAACGAGAGCGAACCCCGGTGCATCGTCCCGATCCACGCGAAGAACTTGATCCCGGTCGGCACCGCGATCAGGAACGACATCACGGAGAAGAACGGCAGCAACACCGCCCCGGTCACGAACATGTGGTGCGCCCACACCACCGCGGACAGCATGGTGATGGAGGTCGTGGCCCCGATCATCGGCAGATAGCCGAAGAGCGGCTTGCGCGAGAACACCGGGATGATCTCCGAGACGATCCCGAAGAACGGCAGCGCCACGATGTACACCTCGGGGTGCCCGAAGAACCAGAACAGGTGCTGCCACAGCAACGCCCCGCCGTTGTGCGCGTCGAAGATGTGCGAGCCGAACTTCCGGTCGCACTCCAGAGCCAGCAGCGCGGCCGTGAGCACCGGGAACGCCGGCAGCACCAGGACCGACGTGAACAGCACGTTCCAGGTGAACATCGGCATCCGGAACATGGTCAGGCCCGGGCCCCGCAGGCACAGGATCGTCGTGACGAAGTTGACCGCGCCCAGCGTGGTGGACACGCCGGTGACCACCAGCCCCATCACCCACAGGTCGGCGCCCGCGCCGGGGGAGTAGTACGCGCTGTTGAGCGGCGCGTACGCGAACCACCCGAACGACGCGGCGCCCCCCGGCAGAAGAAACCCGGAGACCACCATCAGCCCGCCGAACAGGTACATCCAGTACGACAGCGCGTTCAGCCGGGGGAACGCCACGTCCGGGGCGCCGATCTGCAGGGGCATCACCGCGTTCGCGAACCCCGCGAACATCGGGGTCGCGAACAGCAGCATCATGATCGTGCCGTGGATGGTGAAGAGCTGGTTGTAGAAGTCCTGGCTCATCAGCTGAAGCCCCGGGCGGGCCAGTTCCGCACGCATGCCGAGGGCGAGCAGGCCGGCGAGGAGGAAGAAACAGAACGCTGTCACCATGTACAGCCGACCGATCACCTTGTGGTCGGTGGTGGTGGCCCAGCCCAGCAGTCTGCGCCCGAGCGGCGCCGGAGCGGCGGAGGACCCGGTCGTCTCGCCGACCGGCTGCGACAGTTCGGTCATGGTCCTCCTCAGCCCAGTCCAGCGCGGGAAGCGCCTCGCGGGTGCCCTGCCCGCCACCCCGGGAGACCGCCGGCTCCCGCGGAGGGGCGACACTCACCGGCATGGCCGATGCGCGGTGTCTGTCCGCTCCGCCGCGACGCTACCGGCGAGCAGCCGCGGGCCACGTCAGCCACGCCCCTTCGGCCTGGGATTCGCTGCCGTGTGGCGGGTACTTGGCGCTCATGCACACCAGCCATGAGCAACTGGCCGCCGCCGGCTCGGCGGCGGGGATGGTGGTCATCGTCGTCTGCGGTCTGCTCGTCGCGGCCGCACTGGTGGCCGCCGTACGTTTCGGAATCGGCGTCCGGCGCAAGGAGTCCCGACCACCACGCCGCGGGGACCACCCCACACTGCCGCCCTCCGGGCCGGTGCGCGAGGAGCAGAGCATGCGCGAGCCGAACGAAGTGCCCCGGGCGACCGGCGACGACGCCCCTCTCACCCCGCACCAGCTTGGGAACGCCTCCAGCAGGCCGAGTGAGAACCAGACCCGTCCGCGCTGGCAGCCCGGCTCCAGCGGCTCCAGCGGCTCCTTCGGCGGGGGAGGTAGCGGCGCCAAGTGACCCGACCCCCGGGCCTTCCGCCCCCGTTACGGAGATCGAAGCCGAGCACCGGATGGCCATATTCGCCCTCCGGATCCATCAGCGCCGGCTTGCCCAACCGCTGCCCGATCTCTCGAAGAAAGCCGCAGAACACATCAAGTCGCTCCTACCCTTGCAACTCCCGCTTGGCCAGAGACATGGGGGCGCCCCCCTCGGCATACGCACGGTGATGGGCCGGCTGGTTCATTGCTCCCGGAAGTTCATTGCTCCCGGAACCACACAGGCACCCGACCGGGTGGACCTGGCCCGGGGCGGCGGCGGTGTCGGACGGACGGGGAACCACTGGTAGCAGGGCGGGACCGACCCGTCCGAGGCATGACCAGCGAAAGGCGGATGGACGATGGGGCACGGCGGAGACGCGCTTGCGGAACTGATGACCGACCACCGGGAGGTCGAGGAGATGTTCGCCCGGATCCAGGGGATGCCGGGTGGCGGGCAGGAACTCCGTGATCTCGTGGACGACGTCACCATCGAACTGGTACGGCACTCGATCGCCGAGGAGGAGTACCTGTACCCGGCGGTGCGCGAGCACATCGAGGGCGGCGACCGGATCGCGGACAAGGAGATCGCGGACCACGGCCGGGTCGAGAAAATCCTGAAGCAGCTGGAGAAGACGGAAACCGACGACCCCAGGATGAGCCCGCTGCTGCAGCAGCTCATGGAGGAGGTCTCCGCCCACGTCCAGGACGAGGAGGACAACCTCTTCCCGATGCTGCGGCAGGCTTGCTCTCCCGAGGCGCTGAACGATCTCGGGGACAAGATCCGCCGGGCCAAGTCCCTGGCCCCGACCCGCCCGCACCCCTCCGCCCCGAGCACGCCGCCCGCGAACAAACTCCTCGCGCCGGGCGTCGGCTTGGTGGACCGGGCCCGCGACCTCATCACCGGCCGCGGAAAGTCCTGAGCCTCCCTCGCAGGAGTTGGTCCGGGCCAGGCGGCACACGTCCGGACTCCTGACGAGGAGTTCCGGCGGGGGCCGCCTGTGACGCGGCTCATTCCCTCTTCGGGCTCGGCGGCCTAGTCTCATGGGTCATGAAGCGGGGCAGCGTGGCTCTGCGAAACAGCTCGCGGGACCGATCTGCCGGACACAGGCGAGCACGTTCCCAAGGGGCCCACCGCCGTGACCGACGATCTGACACCTGTCATAGCCGCCTCCACCCGCTGGCTCCTGGCCGCCTACCCCGCCCCCGGCGGCGCGCTCAGCCAGGCGCTGGCCGAGGCCCAGGCCCGGCAGGCCGTCACCCTCGCCGCTACCCTGCGTTACCCCACCCACCTCGACGTGCAACTGCTCCACCTGCTCGCACCCAGCGGATCCCACGGCCTGGACCGCCTCACCGGATGCGATCCCCAGCCCGACGACACCGCGTGGCGCACCTGGATCGACGAAACCGTCGTCAGCTGGGCGGCCTGCTTCCTGGCCGACCCCGCCCTGGCCACCCGCGCCGCCCGCCAAGCCCTCGCCGTGAGCGAGTACCACGCCGCTGGCGGCCTGCTGCGCCTGACCGACCCCGGGAAGCGGGACACCGAAGCCGCGCCCCTCCTGCGCCATCCCGACCTGCTCGAGAACCTCGCCGACCTGCACCGGACCCAGCTCATGGAACTGATCAGCGTCGACAGCGTGGAACTTCCTTGATCTCAGCGTCCGAGAGCCTGTTGCGCCGCCGGAGAATCGACGAGCTGCCTACGGGCCGCTGAGAGCGCCGTGACCAACCGGCGAGTGCCCTGTGTACGAGTGCGCCTGGTGGCCACCCGTGGTGCCCGTGGTGCCCGTGGTGCCCGTGGTGCGCCGGCCGGGCTTCCGTCGGCCCGGGCCAGGAAACGCCGTGCGCCTCACAGGTCGCGCTTCTCCAGTGGTTTTACGGCGGGACCCTGAAGGATCCGGCCGTCTGGGGCGAAGCGGGACCCGTGGCATGGGCATTCCCACGCCTGCTCGGCGCGGTTGAAGGCGACGAGGCAGCCGAGGTGGGTGCAGGTGGCGGACACAGCTTCGAGCCGGCCGCTCTCGTCGCGGTGGACTGCGCAACGATGTCCGCCGAGCCGCACCACGGCGCCGTCGCCCGGTGCGATGTCCTCCGGCCGGAGACCGGTCAGAGCCGGCAGCCGGTCGCCGATGAGGTGCCGGGCGACCTGAGCCTGATGCTTCAGGAAGGACATCCCCTCACGCGCTACGGGGCCCAGGCGGCGCGGGTCGTACAGACCCGCCCATTCGACCTCGCGTCCGCCGACGAGGTCGCTGATCAGGCGGCCCGCCATGATGCCGCCGCTCAGGCCCCACCCGCCGAAACCGGTGGCCACGTAGGCGTGGCGGCTGCCGGGGTGGAGCGGCCCGACAAGGGGCACGGAGTCGGTGGAGTCGTTGTCCTGGGTGGCCCAGCGGTGGGTGAGCGTGAGCTCGGGGAAGTGGTCGTCGGCCCAGGTGGAGAGCCGGGCGAAGCGCTTGTCGACGTCGGCGGTGCCGGGTGTGAAGTGTTCTCCGGTGACGATCAGCAGGCGTTTGCCGTCCCTGTAGGGAGCGCTGCGGACGGATCGGGTGCCCTGCTCCGGCGTGATGTACATGTCGCGCGGGGCCAGGGCCTCGTCGATGGTCCCGGCCACGACGAGCTCGCGGCGCGGGGAGAGCCGGGTGAACAGCAGGGCCCGGTCGAAGACGGGGTAGTGCGTGGCGACCACGACCTTCTCGGCACGCACCGACACGCCCGAGTCCGTCCCCAGCACACAGGGCTCACCCTCGGTGAGGCCCACGACCCGCGTCCCCTCGTACACCGTGCCGCCGCGCCGACGCAGGTCGTCTGCCAGCGTCAGCAGGTACTTGCGGGGATGGAACTGGGCCTGTCCGGTCACCCGGACCGCCGCGGCCACCGAGAAGGGCAACTCCGTCTCCGTGACGAACTCGGCGGGGAGCCCGGCTTCCCGCGCCGCCCGCGCTTCCGCACGCAACTCCTCCTCCCGCCCGGATTGCTGCGCGTACGTGTAGGCCGCCGCCTCCTCCCACTCGCAGTCGATGCCCAGCTCCGCCACGATCCCGGCGGCATGCCGGATGGCCTCGCTCTGCGACAGCGCGTAGAGCCGCGCGCCCTCGGGGCCGCGGGTCCTGCGCAGGTGGTCGTAGATCAGGGTGTGCAGGGCGGTCAGCTTGGCTGTGGTGTGGCCGGTCACCCCGGCGGCCAGCCGGTCCGCCTCCACCACGGCCACCTCATGCCCCTGCCGGACCAGTTCCCAGGCCGTACTGAGCCCGGCGATGCCGCCGCCGACCACGGCGACCTCCACAGAGAGGTCACCGGACGGCGGCGGGGCGGGTTCGACGGACGGCGCCGTCTCAAGCCAGTAAGATCCCCGGATTCCTGCCTCGGCGTCTTTCATGGTCGTACCCCTGTCTCAGCGTTCATGGCCGTCGGGTTCCCGCCACGGTGAGGTGACACGCGGAACCAGGTCAGAAGCCGCATAACAGCTTCTTCTATCGGCCCAAGGACGGCCGGTTCGCCGAACTGGATGGCCGCGCCCAGGCGATCCAGGACGGGTGTGATGGTCCGGCCTTCCTGTAAGAGATCGATGCCCCCTCGGGTTGATGTACGAGGCGCGGCAGACCGGGGGCGTGTTCCGAGGTAGCCGACCACTTCCCGGACTGCGCGGTTCCCGGTGCGCCCGCGGGCGGTGCGGGACTCCGCAGCGACGGGCTCGACCACGCCGACCGCGGCGGCACGTTGAGGTGCTGGGAGTCTCCCGGAGAGGGGCGAAAGCGGCGGGGACCCGCAGGCCGTGGCGGGTGAGGAGCATGCCCTGGGCGATTCCGATCAGGCAGCTGGTGCGGGCTTTGGCCGCGTAGTCCGAACACCTCGTTCCGCAGGCTCTCGACTTCGCCGGAGAGCACGTCGGCATGGTCCGCCGCGAGCCGGGGCCGGCGGCGGGCTGGGCGGACAGCGCGGGGGCGAGAGCGTCGTGGACCCGGATGCCCCGTAGTTCTCGGTGCTGCGGTACCCGGTGGACCGCCGGTTTCGCGCCTACGACCAGTACGGGAGAGGGAACAAGATGATCGGTGGTTGTCCGCAGGGTCCTGCGCGCCGCGCACAGCGGGAGGAAATTCGCCGCCGCACAGATGGCGGTGCCGGGCGACCGCGGCACTGTCGGGCGGGGGCGATCGCCATGGTGACTGGCTCCCATGGTGCGTCGTGTCCCTGCGGGGTACTCGGCCAGTCCCGGCCGACAAGGCCGGCGGATTGACAGCCGCTTCAACACAACGGACGGAGTGACGACGATGGCCAGCGCCACGGAGACCGGAAAGATCACCGGAACTGCCGACAAGGACTACAACCTTCTCTGGTACGTCGAGAGCTGCCTGGAGAACGCCCTGCGGCTGGACACTTACATCAAGGACGCCGAGCGGGAGAAGGACGCACAACTGGTCGAGTTGTTCACCAAGGCACAGGCTGACAGCCGTAAGGGCGCGGACCTGGGCAAGGCAATGCTGCGCAGTCGCTTGAGCGGCTGATTCCCGGCAGCGGCGGGGATCCCTCCGGGCCCATTCGGCACAACCCGCCGACGGTCCGACAGCAAGGGCCCCCGAAGCCGAGGCCCCGGGGAAGCCCGGGGCTGGCTTCTCATCCCCATAGCGAGGGTCACGGCCGGCGGGATCCGCTCTACGAGGACGACGCCGAAGCCACCTACGGCGGTGGATCTCCTCTCGGGCCCGCCGGGTCCCGTTCGCGCTCTGTTTCGGGCTGCCGGCCGAACGACTTGATCTTCGGTCTGGCGTTCCGCTTGGCTGCCGTGCGGCTTGCGACGGGGATGACCGGGGCCGGCCACGGAATTTGCGCGCAGGTGAGAAAGGGAGTGCGAGCCATGAAAGCAGTGACCTGGCAAGGGCGGCGGGACGTCCGGGTGGAGGATGTACCCGACCCACGCATCGAGCAGCCGACGGATGCCGTCATCCGTATCACGTCGACCGGTCTGTGCGGTTCGGACCTGCACCTCTACGAGGTGCTCACGCCGTTCATGACTCCGGGCGACATCCTCGGCCACGAACCGATGGGCGTGGTCGAGGAAACCGGCGCACAGGTCACGAACCTACGCCCGGGCGACCGCGTAGTGGTGCCGTTCCAGATCTCCTGCGGGCACTGCTTCATGTGCTCGGCGGGCCTGATGACCCAGTGCGAGACCACTCAGGTGACCGGCGAGGGAATGGGTGCCGCCCTGTTCGGATACACCCGTCTGTACGGTGCGGTGCCCGGCGCCCAGGCTGAATACCTGCGTGTACCACAGGCACAGTTCGGGCCCATCAAGGTGCCCGACGGGCC
>NZ_JBSHAF010000029.1:0-47297 GCF_053611365.1 Streptomyces sp. NPDC054813
CGGCACCGCAGTAGACGTCGTGTACTACGGCACGTCGTGCGGCGCTATCGCGCTGAGCTGGACGCAGGGCAAAGTGACCGACACCGCGCGCGCCGAGAGCGTCCTGCCGTGCCAGCAGCAGGTCGTGCATCTCCCAGAAGCGCCCCTGGCGGGCGGCGGCCTCCGACGCCTCCGCCGCCAGTTGCGCGTTGGGGTGGACGTCGGTCAGTGGCAGGTGCCTCCACACGTAGCGGACGTCCGCGTCACAGCCCAGCAACTCCCTTACCACCGCCTCGGCCTGGCCGCAGTACGGGCACTCGAAGTCGCCGTACTCCACCAGGGTGACCGCTGCCCGGTCGGTTCCGCGGACACGGTCGTGGCGCGCGTCGACGGCGACCGCGAGATCGGTCAGCGGATCGGCGTTGCCCAGCAGCGCCCGGGCCCGGCGGGCGGCCGGCAGCAGGTTCATCGCCCCGGTGACCGCCCAGCTCACCGCGAAGGCGCCGACCAGCGTGGCGAGGATGCCGATACGCGCCTGGTCCAGTTCCTCGCCCTCGAAGGCCAGCGAGGCGATCAGCAGCGACACCGTGAAGGCCGCCCCGGCGATCGCCCCGCCGGCGGTGACCGAGCCCCAGCCGACACCGGGCCGTAGCCTTCCGCCCGACACCAGCCGGGCGGCTGCCATGGACCCGACGAGCCCGATCACCTTGCCCACCACACAGCCGCACACGATGCCCAGCGTGATCGGCGAGGTGAACGCCTCGGCGAGTTTCCCGCCGCTGAGTTCGATGCCGGCGTTGGCCAGCGCGAACAGCGGCACGATGCCGAAGCTCACCCACGGCAGAAACCTCTGTTCCAGCCGCTCGTTGGGGGAGATCGCCGCGGTCAGGCCCTGTACGGCCGAGCGTTGCAACTCGGGTGTCGGCTGTTCCCGGAACAGCCGGAAGAGACGACTGGCCTGCTCCAGATCCTCGCGCGGCGCCGGGTAGGCGACGATCAGGGCGCCGACGGCCAGTCCGGTCACGACCGGGTCCACCCCGGCCTGGTGCAGCGCCACCCAGACGACCACCGACAGGACGGCGCAGTACCGTCCCTTGCGGACGCGTGCCAGCCGCAACAGCATGATGACCAGCAGCGTGCCCACGGCCACCAGCAGCGCGGGCAGGTGGATGTCGTCGCTGTAGAAGACCGCGATCACCAGGAGCGCGACCAGGTCGTCGACGACCGACACGGACAGGATGAACGCCCGCAGGGAAGCCGGCAGCCGCGACCCCAGGACGGCCAGGATGCCCAGCGCGAAAGCGGTGTCCGTCGACATCGCCGTACCCCAGCCGTGCAGGGAGTCCCGGCCCGCGTTGAACGCGCAGTAGATCAGCGCCGGAACGACCATGCTGCCCAGTCCGGCCACCGCGCTCAGCAGCACCCAGCGCCGGTCACGCAGTTCCCCCATGTCGAACTCGTGCCGGGCCTCCAGGCCGACGACGAAGAAGAACAGGCTCATCAGCCCGGCGTTGATCCACTCGTGCAGGGTCAGCGACAGGTGCTTCGTGTCGAAGCCGATCGTGAAGTGCGCCTGCCACACGGCCTCGTACGAGTGCATGTCGATGTTGGCCCACAGCAGCGCGACGCACACCGCGCCGAGGAGCAGGACGGCACTGCCGGTTTCCGTCTGCACGAAGGAACGCCAACGCGTCTTGCTCTGCGTTGCCAGTCCCTGGGACGCCTCGGTGGACTCGTAGCCGCTCACATGCCGATTATCACCGTCGGCCAGGTGATGGGTGGCCGGGACTCGACACCGGCGACAGTGACCTGGGGTGTCCTTGCTGACGGCGCGTCATGTAAGGCGCCTGCGAGCCCTGGTCCGAGAGGTGTGTGCGTTGTCACGCCCATCGAGGGTGGCCTGAGTTGTTTGCATCACAGCGGAATTGTCCATTTAGCGTCCATGCTCGAAGCGGCGACCGGCTCCCGAACTGGAGCCTGCCGTCGATGTCTTGGGCGTGCGGTCCTGAAGTGACCCATGGCACAGTGCCCGCGGCAGACCTCCCTAATCCTCCCGGAAGGACACGTTATGTCCGCTTTCCTTTGCCCTCCTGCCGTGATCCACGGAGAGTACGCCGTGGAAACCAGCCAGATCGTGGCGGAGGTGCGCGACCGGCATCCGCATGCGGCGTGGACGCCGCGGATCGACGGGATCGCGGCCAGCACGGGCATAGAGACCCGCGGGTGGATGCTGCCGCTGGAGGCCGCCGTAGCGCCCGGCAAGGGCGGTGGCCTGCAGGCCGTCGGCAGCGCGTCGGCCCAAGAGGCACTGGCACGTGAAGGGTTCACCCAGCAGGACGTGGACCGCGCGATCGCCGCGCTCGAGGCGATTCCCGCGCCGCAGACCGTGCAGGAGCGCACCGCGCCGGCCTGGGAGGCGGTGCAGTCCTACGGGGAGCGTGCGGCGCGCGGGGCCCTGCAGATCGCCGGTCTGGACGCCGCGGACGTCGACTGCCTGATCACCAGTCACTCCACCACCCCGGCGCTGCCCGGGCTGGACGTCGCCCTGGCCAACAAGCTTTCGCTGCGCAACGACGTGATGCTGCTGCCGGCCACACAGTGGGCCTGCATAGCGGGAACCCGTTCCCTGGCGCTCGCGGCGGATCTCGTGGCCGCGGACCCCGACCGGGTGGTCCTGGTCGTGATCGCGGAGGCGCTGAGCACGACCTACCAGCCGGCGGACGACACTCTCGAGTCCCTGATCGTCCGGCTGCTGTTCGCGGACACCGCGGTCGCCACGGTGGTCACGGGCCGTCGGCGCAGCGAGTCGGCGCTGCGGCTGGACGCCGCCTGGCACCACACCCTGCCGGGCACCCAGGACCTGCACCGCCTCGACACGCGGGCGGACGGCACCCACTTCGTGATGGACCGGCGCGGACCGCGCGCCGTGCAGGAGACGGTCACCGCGATGTGGGAGTGGCTGCGCGTCCGCTACCAGGACGACCCCGACTCCTGGCACCCCGACGTGCTGCTCGCTCACCCCGGCGGGACCCGGGTGCTGGAGTACATGGAGCAGACGATGCCCGACGCATGGCCGTCGGGACTGCTGGAGTACAGCCGGGACAGCTACACCAGCGGCAACCGTGGAGGCGCCGCCGTGTTCGACATCATGCGGCGGGCGTACGACGCCGGGCAGAAGTCGGGCAGCCGCGCCGTCCTGTACGCGGCGGCACCGGGCCTCAGTGCGACCGCCCTGGAAGGGGAGTGGCTTTAGCCGGAAGAGAGGTGGCGGTCCGAGCCCGCGCCGTCCGCGCGGCGCACGGCCGTCCCCGCGTCACCTCGCGACTTCCGCCCAGACCACCTTGCCGGTGTCGGTCCACCGCACGCCCCACCGAGTGGTGAGCCTGTGCACGACGTACAGGCCGCGACCCCCGTCGTCGTAGAGGCCGGCCCGCCTCAGACGCGGCCTGCCGTTGCCGGTGTCGCCCACCTCGCACAGCAGGCTGTGGCCGGCCCTGATCAGCCGTACCGTGACGGGGCCGGTGGCGAAGCGCACCGCGTTGGTGACCAGTTCGCTGGCCAGGAGCAGCACGTTGTCCCGGGTGTCGTCCCGGGCGTGCCACTGCCGCAACAGCGCGGAGAGCAGCGCGCGGGCCCGGGCGGGCGCGTCATTGCGGGCGGGCAGCCGCCAGGTCGCGGTGTCCCCCTTGCGGTAGCCGATCATCCGCGCCAGCAACAGGGTCACGTCGTCGCGCTGGTGCGGGGGTGCCAACGCGGAGACCACATGCCGTGCGGCCTGCTGGAGGGCGTCCCAGGGGTGCACCGTGGACACGACGTCCGCCAGCCTGCCGATGCCGTCGTCTATCGCCACGGTCGGATCCTCCACCAGGCCGTCCGTGTAGAGGGCGAGCAGAGAACCGGAGGGAACGTCGAACGTGTGTACGTCGAACGGCTCTCGCAGTGCGAACTCGGCGCCCAGACCGGGATGCGGGCGGATCGCGAGTGGGCCCGCGCGCCCGTCCGGGGACACGAGGACCGGGGGGAGGTGGCCGGCGCTGGACAGCGCCATGCTGTGGCTGACCGGGTCGTAGAGGGCGATGCAGCAGGTCGAACCGAGGGCGCTGTAGCCGGCGGCCAGCCCGGACTCCGTGTCGTCGAGCAGCGTCACGGTCTCGTCCAGGTGCTCCAGCACCTCGTCGGGCGCGAGCCCCGCGGACAGCAGTGCGCGGGCCTCCATGCTCAGCTGGCCCATGGTCGCCGCGGCCCCCAGGCCATGTCCGACGACGTCACCCACCACCAGCGCGGTACGACCGTCCGGCAGCGGAAAGCTGTTCACCCAGTCACCGCCGACCCCCGCACTGTCGGGCGTGGCGGGCTGGTAGACGCTGGCGATCTCGATGGTGTTCCCGCCCATGCGGGGCAGCAGCCGGCGCTGCAACGCCAGCACCTGCTTGTGCTCGCGCTGGTGCTGACGGGCCAGGTCGACGTGATGGACGGTCCGGGCGACCAGTTCCTGCAGGTCGAACAGCTCGCTGTCGCGGAATGGGCTGTCGGCCCGCCGCCAGATCTCGGCCAGGCCCAGCACGACCGGCGGCGCGCCGTCCAGGACCAGTGGTATGCACGCCACACCCGCCGACCGGTCGCCGGGCACCAGGGCACGTATCAGTCGCGGACTGCCGAGGACCCGCTCGACCGCTTTCCGGTCGGGGATGACGATGGCCTGCGGGGCGTCGTCCCGCCGCACCGCCTGCGCCAGCAGGCGACTCGCGTCGCTGGGAAGATCGTCGCCGGGAGTGACATAGCCCTCGGGCCACGCGCGGTTCGGCACCAGGGCCGCCCGCCGCAGCCGGATGCGCCCCTGCGTCTGCCCGGTGACTCCCTCGCCCGTCCACACGGTGAAGTCGAGGTCGACGGCGGCCACGTCTCCCCAGGCCAGCAGGGACTCCGCCAGTGACTGCGCGGTCTCGCCGATGTCCAGCGAGGTGCCGATCGCGGTCTCGGCGGCGTACAGGTGCAGCCTCTTGGCCATGGCGATCACGGAGACGGTCAGGCCTTCCTGAGGCACCGCGGCGGGCAGGATGCTCAGCGACACCACCAGTTCCGACCCGTCGCGGCGCCGCAGGCGCTGGATCCGCGCGACATGCGCCTCACCGGTCTCCAGGACCTGCCGCAACCGACGAGTGACCGTCGGTACGTCGCCGGGGGGCAGGAGATCGACGAAAGGACTCCCGGCCACGGCGTCCAGACCGGCGAACACCGGGGCGTCCAGATTGGAGCGGATCACCGTCAGATCCTTGCCCAGGTTGATCACGCCGAGTATCTGATCCTGACGGCCGGCTGCCGGTCCGTCGGGTGCGTGCAGACGTGTTCCTCCACGGGGGACGTAACGCCCCAGAGCGCTGCTGACCATGTCGAACGGCGAAGACGACGAGGAGGAGGGTGTGGCGTCCATGTGGCTCTCTCAGACGGGGCCCCGAGATCCCTGACCGCACACCTCATTGAATATCACCGCGGCTCGCTTCGCCCACACCGTCAAGGGGAGTCGGTCAGCAACGGCAGGCCCAGGCGATCGGCGAGTTCGGGTACGTCGATGCCGAAGGTCTGCCGCACGCGGACCCCGCTCGGGGTGAGGTCGAAGACGGCCAGATCCGTGTAGACGCGGTCCACGCAGGCCAGGCCGGTGAGCGGATAGCCGCACTCGGGGACCAGCTTGGGTGCTCCGTCCCGGGTGAAGAGGTTCATCATCACGAAGACCTGCTTCGCCCCGATGGCCAGGTCCATGGCTCCGCCGACCGCGGGAATGGCATCGGGTGCGCCGGTGTGCCAGTTGGCCAGGTCGCCGCGTGCGGAGACCTGGAAGGCGCCGAGGACGCAGATGTCCAGATGACCGCCGCGCATCATCGCGAAGGAGTCCGCGTGGTGGAAGTAGGCGGCGCCCGGCAGTTCGGTGACGGGAACCTTGCCCGCGTTGGTCAGGTCCGGATCGATCTGGTCCTCCGAAGCGGCGGGCCCCATGTTGAGCATGCCGTTCTCGGTGTGCAGAACGACGCCGGAACCGGGGGAGAGGTGGTCGGCCACGAGGGTCGGCTGGCCGATCCCCAGGTTGACGAAGGATCCGTGCGGGATGTCACGGGCGATCAGGGCGGCGATGTCGTGCTTGCCCAGCGGGCCCTGACCGCCGGTGGTCGAGGATGTCCGGGTCATGAGTGATCAGCCACCTGTACTACACGGTCGACGAAAATACTGGGCGTCACGACGGTCTCGGGATCGATCTCGCCGGTCTCGACGACCTCGCGGACCTGGGCCACCACGGTGGTGGCCGCGGTGGCCATGACGGGACCGAAGTTCCGCGCGGTCTTGCGGTAGACGAGATTGCCCATCCGGTCCGCACGATGAGCGCCGATCAGCGCGACGTCTCCGCCGATGGGGTACTCCAGCACATGGAGGCGGCCGTCGATCTCGCGGACCTCCTTGCCTTCCGCGAGCAGCGTGCCGACACCGGTGGGGCAGAAGAAGGCACCGATACCGGCTCCCGCCGCCCGTAGCCGTTCCGCGAGGGTGCCCTGGGGGACCACTTCGAGTTCGATCCGGCCCGCCCGGTAGAGGCCGTCGAACACCCAGGAGTCCGCCTGGCGGGGGAAGGAACAGATCACCTTGCGGACCCGTCCCTTTGCCAGCAGCGCGGCAAGGCCGGTGTCGCCGTTGCCGGCGTTGTTGGAGACGACCGTGAGGTCGGTGGCCCCCTGCCGGATCAGCGCGTCGATCAGCGCCACCGGCATGCCCGCCATGCCGAAGCCTCCGACGAGCACCGTGGAGCCGTCCTGGACGCCGGCGACCGCCTCGTCCGCATGAGCACACAGCCGCGTGGTCACTTGCTGCCCCCGGCGACGTTCTCCAGGACCACGGCGAGGGCCTGGCCGACACCGATACAGATCGCCGCGACGCCCCACCGCTTGCCGGACTCCTGCAGACGGCGGCAGAGGGTGCCCAGCAGGCGGCCGCCGGACGCACCGAGGGGATGGCCGAGCGCGATGGCCCCACCTTTGGTGTTGACGATCGCCGGATCGACGTCCCACGCGTCCACGCACGCCAGCGCCTGTACGGCGAACGCCTCGTTGAGTTCGACGGCGTCGACGTCGGCCCAGGAGATGCCCGCGCGCTTGAGCGCCCTGTTCACGGCCTCGACGGGGGCGTACCCGAACATCTGCGGATCCACCGCGGCGCGGCCGCGGCCCGCGACCCGGGCGAGGGGATCCACGCCGATGCGGTCGGCGGCCGCGGCCGAACCGAGCAGCACCGCGGAGGCGCCGTCGTTCAGCGGCGAGGCGTTTCCGGCTGTGATGAGGCCGTCGGCGCGGTAGGCGGGCTTGAGCGTGGCGAGCTTCTCCATGGTGGACCCGGGGCGGATGCCCTCGTCGCGTTCCAGAACGGTGCGCTCGCCGTCCGAGACGGGGACGACCAGGTCGTCGTAGAAGCCCGCGTTCCAGGCGTCGTCGGCGAGACGGTGGGAGCGGAGGGCGAACGCGTCCTGGCGCTCGCGGGAGATGGCGAAGCGGTCCACGAGCTGTTCGTTCGCCTCGCCCAGGGAGACCGTCCACTCCTTGGGCATGCGCTCGTTGACCAGGCGCCAGCCGAGCGTGGTGGACACGGCGGTGACGTCCCCGGCGGGGAAGCCGCGCCCGGGCTTGGGCAGAACCCACGGGGCGCGGGTCATCGACTCGACTCCGCCGGTCAGGACGATGTCCGCGTCGCCGCTCTCGATGTCGCGCGAGGCGATCAGGGCGGCGTCGAGGGACGACCCGCACAGGCGGTTCACGGTGGTCGCGGGGACCGAGGTGGGCAGCCCCGCCAGCAGGACGGCCATCCTGCCGACGTTGCGGTTGTCCTCGCCGGCACCGTTGGCGTTGCCCCAGACGACGTCGTCGATGCGCCCGGGATCCAGTGCGGGGGTCTTGGCGAGGACCCCGCCGATGGCCTGTGCCGCGAGGTCGTCGGGCCGGACCTCGGAGAGGGCGCCCCTGAAGCGGCCGAAAGGGGTTCGCACTGCCGAGTAGAGATAACTGTCGGTCATACCGTCACGGTAGGAGCGCGGACTGCAGTGCGTCCAAGACCCAATCTGCATAGATTAATAAGCTGATCTTATAGAATCGGGGTATGGAACTGCGACAGATCCGGTACTTTCTGGCGCTGGCCGAGGAGTGCCACTTCGGGCGGGCGGCCACTCGCCTGCACGTGGCTCAACCGGCCCTCTCCCAGCAGATCAAACAGCTGGAGAAGGAGCTCAGGACCACCCTGTTCACCCGCTCCACCCGACACGTCGCCCTGACCGAGGCCGGACACCACCTGCTGGAACACGCCCGCACCCTGGTCGCGGAGGAGGAACGCGCCCGCCGGCACATGACAGAGCTGGCCGGCGGCCACGCCGGACGGGTCTCGACCGGCTTCATCGGCACCGCCACCTACGACCTGCTGCCACAGGTCGCACGCACCGTACGAGCCAGGCTGCCCAGGATCACCATGGACCTGCGCGGCGAACTCCTCACCCCCGACCTGGTCGACGGACTGCTCGCCGGCACCTACGACCTGGCGGTCCTGCGCGGCCCCGCCGACCACGAGGACATCCGCACCACACCCCTGCGCTCCGAGTCCCTGGTGGCCGTCCTCCCCTCGCACCATCCCCTCGCGGCCCGGCCACGCATCTCGCTCAAGGCACTGGCCGACGAGCCCTTCGTCGTCCACTCCTCGCGCTCCTCCATGTACGGCCGGGTCCTGGCCGCGTGCCGGCGCGCCGGATTCCAGCCCACCTCACTGATGGAGGTCGGAGAGACGGCCACACTGGTCGTCTTCGTGGCCGCCGGGCACGGCGTCGCCCTCGTTCCCGCACCGGTACAGAGCCTCCGCCTGGCCAGCGTCGCCTACGTGCCCCTCACCCAGACGGAATCCGTCGATCTGGTCCTCGCGAGCCATGCCCGGCGCACCACCCCCGCCACCGAACAGGTCGCCTCGGTGATCAGAGAATGTGTGGACGGTCCCGAACACCGGCAGTCCCCGCCCTCTACGCTGGAGGGATGACGAGCGGCACAACAAGTGCGCCGGTGCGCTTCAGTACGACCGGTCTTCCCGAGGCGGAACGCATCGCCCTGTGGGAAGAGCACAACGCCGAGGCCCTGATCGGGCTGCGCTGCCGTTCCCTGCACGACACCGCCCTCGACGCGACGGAGATCAACCTCCAGCTGCCCAGGGCACACCTCGCCCGGGTCCTGGGCAGCCCCCATGTCGTCGAACGACCCGACGCGGAGATCCGCCGCGTGCCCTCGGACGCCGTGGCCTGCTATCTGACCCTGGCCGGTGACGCCTTCTTCTACTACGACGACGGCGTACGGCTGCTGCGTCCGGGACAGCTGCTGGTCTGCGACGCCGACCAGCCCTTCATCCGGGGCTTCTCGCACGGCCTGGAGGAGCTCGCGGTCAAGATCCCCCACCGGGTGTGGCGTGACCTCGGCGGGCCGTCCTCCCTGTCCCAGCCGCTGGTCATCGACGCCGGCGCCGTCCACACCCGGACTCTCGCCACCCTCGTCGCCCGAGCACTGCCACCGGAGTCCTCCGTCGCCGCGAACGTGGACGAGGACGCCGTGCTGGACCTGCTCGTATCCGCCGCGAGCGGCCGCGCCCCCTCCCTCTCCACCGTCCACCTGACCGTCGCGAAGACCTACATCGACGACCACCTGGCCGACCCGGGGCTCTCCGCGGCGCGCATCGCCCGCGGCATCGGGATCAGCGAGCGCCATCTGTCCCGGGTGTTCGCCGCGGGCGACACGAGCGTGCCGCGGTATCTGCTGCACCGCCGCCTCGAGCGAGCCCGCACGCTGCTGAGCACCGGGGGAGAGGCGACCGTGGCCGAGGTGGCCGCGCGCTGCGGGTTCGTGTCGGCCGCCCACTTCTCCCACCGGTTCAAGGAACGCTACGGCCTGCGCGCCACCGACGTCCTGCGTGAGGCGCGCGCCCGGTCGTAGCGGGCTGCGGATCACGTGCCGTCGGGTGCCAGCACGATGTCGAAGCGGACCCGGGACCAGGACCGCTCGCCGAGGTCCCGCCCGTCCGGCGTGGGCGTACCCGCCGGCTGCGGCACGAAGTCCTTGACCAGCGACTGCTTCACCCCGAACACGGAGTCCCGGTCCAGCAGTTCGTCACCGCGGACGAAGATGTGCGTGACCAGCGTGCGCAGCGCGGGAGCGCTCACCATGAAGTGCAGGTGGGAGGCGCGCATCGGCGAACGGCCGGTCGCCGCCAGCAGTGCTCCCACCGGCCCGTCGTGCGGAATGGGATACGGCGTCGGCGTGAGCCCCCAGAACCGGTAGCGGCCGTCGGCGTCGCTGAACAAATGCGCCCGCGCCGCCATCCGGTCGTCCCCGTACTGCGTGTCGTAGAAGCCGTCCTCGTCGGCCTCCCACACCTCGATCCGCGCCCCGGCCACGGGTTTTCCGGCGGAGTCGGTGACGGTGCCCTCCACCCAGCAGGGTTCTCCGGCGGCCCCGAAGGAGAGATCGCCGCCCTGGGCGATCTCGGGGCTGTTGTCGACGAAGAACGGGCCGAAGACGGTGGCCTCGGTGGCGTCGCCGTACGCCTCGTTGTTCACGGCGACCGTCTGCATGGAGGCTCCGAGCACGTCCGACAGCAGGATGAACTCCTGGCGGCGCTCGTCGGTGAGGTGACCGGTGCGGGTGAGGAACTCGATGCCCTTGGTCCACTCGCCCTCGGTGAGCCGGACCTCTCGGACGAACGCGTGCAGGTGACGGACCAGCGACTGCATGATCTCGCGCAGCCGAGGGTCGGTGCAGTCGCCGAAGGACGCCAGCACCTGGCGGGTGATCTGCTCCTCACGCTCCTGCTGCTCGGCCGGGACGGGCTTACCGGGGGTGCGGGTGTCGTTCATCGGTCCTCCCAGGCGTTCCGGACGAGATCGGTGATCGCGTCGAGGGTGACGGGCCGCGGATTGCCCGCGGGCGCGGCGGCCACGACGGCCTCGGCCACGGCCGCCACACCGTCCCGGGGCATACCGAGGTCGCGCAGCGAGCGCGGCGCGCCGAGCCGGTCACGGAGGCCGACGAGCCCCTCGACAGCGGTTGGGGAACCGAAGGCCGCGGCCAGGCGTCGCTCGGCGTCCGGGGCGAAGGGCACGTTGAAGGCGAGGACATGGGGGAGGACCACGGCGTGGGTCTGGGCGTGCGGAAGGTTGAACATGCCGCCCAGCACATGGCACACCTTGTGGTGCAGTCCGGACCCGGCGGAGGCGAACGCCACGGCGGCCAGGTAGGCGCCGTACAAGGTCTGTTCCCGGCCGTCCAGCGCCTGCGGGTCCTTCACGACCAGCGGCAGCCCCGTCCGCAGCGCCCGCACGCCTTCGGCGGCGAGGGCCTGGTTGATCGGATCGGTCCGCGGTGCCCACATGGAGTCCACACAGTGGGCGAGCGCGTTGAGACCCGAGGCGACACTCAGCCCGACCGGGAGGGAGAGCGTGAGCGAGGCGTCGTAGACGATGGCACGCGGCAGGACCTTCACGTCCGTACCGGTGGTCTTCACGGAGTCCTCGGTCAGCCCCCATACGGCGGTGGCCTCCGAGCCGGCGTACGTGGTCGGGACGGCGACGATCGGCAGCCCGGTGGTCAGCGCGACCGCCTTGGCCAGACCCGTGGTGGAGCCGCCGCCGACACTGACCAGGGCGTCGACGTCCCGTTCGGCGGCCGCCGCGCGGGCCCGCGCGGCGACCTCGACGGGAACGTGCATGACGACGTCGTCGTGCCGGTGGACCACGGGCAGGCCGGCGGTGACGCGATCGGCGAACTCCCGCTCGGCCGCTCCCGCGATGACCATCACCCGCCGGGCGCCGAGCGCGGCGACCTCCGCGGCCAGGCCCTCCTCGGCCGCGCCGGAGGCGAACCGTACCCGCTGGGGCAGCGTGTCGTGGACGAACCGCACGGTCTAGTCCCTTCCCAGGACGGAGAGCAGAGCAGCACGCAGCTGGTCCTCGGGGTTCTCGGGCAGGTCCATGGCCCGCCACGCGATGTGCTTGTCGGGCCGCACCAGCAGCACACCGCTCTCGTCGATCTCGCGCAGCTTGGCCCAGTCGTAGTAGAGGTCGGTCACTTCGCGGCCCGGGCCGATGACGACGGTCTTGAGCGGGACGCCCAACTCCTCGCCGACCTTCACGGCCGCCTGCTCCCACGCCTCGCCCGCGATGCCGGTCAGCAGCGTCCAACGGTCGTACGGCGCCAGGTCCATCAGCGCGTGACGCTGTGCGCTGTCCCCGACCCAGGCGTGCGGAAGATGCGCGCCGGGGACGGTCGACATCTCGTAGTACAGATCGGCATCGCGTGCGGGCACGGGCAGTTCGCTGCCGTCGGAGACGACGGCCGTCGAGGTGTAGTGCTGGCCCAGCTCCACACCGTGCGCGTTGAACTCGTAGTTCTTCAGCTCCATCGCGCGCACCAGTGCGGCCCGCTTGGCGGCCCCGGCAGGGGTGTTGGCCTTGCGTTCCTCGATGGCGGCCGACATCGCGTCCTCGTCCGGCGCGCCGAGAACGCCCAGTGCCTCGAAGATGTCGACGAACTCGCGGCTGGACTTGTTCGCGCGCTTGACGATGCGCTCGGCGACGGGAGCCCGCTCTGCCGTGTACGTCTCCAACAGGCCCGCTCCCGCATGCCCCTTGAGTACGGCCGCGATCTTCCAGGCGAGGTTGTACGCGTCCTGGACGGAGGTGTTGGAGCCCAGGCCGTTGCTCGGCGGGTGCCGGTGCACGGCGTCGCCCGCACAGAACACGCGGCCCTGCTGGAGCCGGGTCGCGTACATCTCGTTGTTGCCCCACAGACTGGTGCCGGTGATCTCCACCTCCAGGTCGGGTGCGCCGAGGAGGTTGCGGACGATCTGCACGGCAGCGGCCTCGTCGACGACCGGGGGTGCCCCGGCGATGTCGTAGCCCCACACGATCAGCCACTCGTTCCACGGCCGCACCATGCGCACGAGCCCGGCGCCGATGCCGCCGACGTTCGAGCCGGGCTGGAGGACCCAGTACAGGACGGACGGCCGGTGGGCCACGTAGCGGCTGATGTCGGCCTTGAACGTGATGTTCATCGAGCCCGCGATGTCCATCGCGCCCTCGAAGGGCAGACCGATGTCCGCCGCGACCTTGGAGCGGGCACCGTCCGCGCCGATCAGGTACTTCGCGCGGATGCTGTACTCGTGCCCGGTGAGCCGGTCCAGCACCCGCACGGTGACTCCGTCGGCGTCCTGGGTGTGGGACAGGTACTCGCTGGAGAACCGCGTCTGCGCGCCACGCTGCGCCGCGTTGCGGACCAGGATCGGCTCGAGATACGTCTGCGGGATGTCCACGGTGAGGCAGGGGGACGCCAGCCGGTAGTCCGCCTCACGGTCCGGCCGGGTCCCCCAGGTGTGGATACGGCCGATCTCCTCACCGGTGATGCTGGTACAGAACACCGTGTCGCCGACGAGGGAGTGGTCCGTGGCGTCGGCCAGCACCTGCCCTTCGATGCCGAGATCGCGGAAGACCTCCATCGAGCGCTGGTTGGTGATGTGCGCGCGGGGGGTGTTCGCCGTCCACCGGTACTTCGTGATCATGATGGTGTCGACGCCCAGCGTCGCCAGCAGCAGCGCCGCGGAGGCGCCCGCGGGACCGGAACCGACGACCACGACGTCGGTCGTGACGGCCGAGTCGGCCGGCAGCTCGGTCTCGGACATCCCGTCGTTGAACATCGGCATCGTGCTGACCTTTCATCGATCCGGCGGCGTTGCCGGCTCCGTCAGTCTGAGACGGACTCGGACGGCGCGGAACAGCACGGCGGCGAGGTCGGCGGATCCACCAAGACATGGCGGATCCACGAAAGATCCGGTCACACCGCGAGGTCTGGACGCGCGGCTGTCGCTGAGCATCGGGCGGTACGGCGGGACTCGCCGTAGGAGGTAGTCCGGCACGAGGCTGCAGAGCCGGATTCGCCGGGCATGCCGTGCGAGGGAGGCGTCCACCGCCTTGGTACCCCCGGCCGCAGCACCGCTGCGCAGATCGAGCGGGTGGCGACATCGACCGCGATCCTGGGGGATCGGTGAGCAGCAGGCGGCCGGCATGACGCGGGGTGGTCACGGGGCGGTCGCCTTCGGCGCGGCCCCAACGAGGCGACGCACGGGTGCCACGCCGACACGACGCCGACGGACCGGCTCCAGAGGAGGGCCCGGGCCCCCACCGCTCGTCCGCGCCCCGGTCCTCTACGCGCGTACCCCTGCACAACTCCTCTGTGCCATCAGGTGATTGACGTGGCGGTCGGGCGGCTGCTTCACTGAAGCAGTGGCTGAGCCACTAGACCAAGAAGTCGCTGAACCAGTGGGCCACTAGACCAGTGAGCCGCTGAACCATGGACCGAAGCCTGGGAGATCCTCCGTGGCCGTCGAAAGCATTCCGCGCCGAACCGTGGTCGACCTGCTGGAAGCACGGCTGCGTGACGACATCCTGAGCGGCACGCACGAACCCGGATCCCTGCTGCCCCCCGAGAGGGAGCTGGCCGCCGGGTACGGGGTCACCCGTACGACCCTGAAGCACGCGCTGACCCGGTTGGAGCAGGCGGGGCTGCTGAGCACCCGGCACGGCATCGGCACGCGCATCCTGGACTACCTGCGGGTCGGCGGCGCCGACCTGCTTCCGATGCTGGCCGCACAGGACCCCACTTGGCTGCGGGAGGTCTTCGAGGTACGGCGGCAGATCGGCACCCTGATCGCCGGCCGCGCGGCCGACCGGCGCACGGAACGACAGGCCCGGCGGCTCGAACAGCTGCTGCGTCAGGTCGCGGACGGCCCGGACGCCGACGCCGTCCAGCTCGCCGACGCGGAAGTGCATCGCGAACTGGCGCGGGCCACGGGGAACCGGGTCTATCTGCTCCTCACGAACACACTGTTCAACGCCTACCTTCCGGTACGGGCCGCGCTGCGGGCGCCGTTCGAGGACGCGGCGCGGGCGACGGGCCGGCTCGCGCCGGTGGTGAGGGCCGTGGTCGACCGGGACGGCGAAGGCGCGCGGCGCGCCGCGGAGACGTATCTGGCCGGCACCGAGAAGATCATGCTCGGTTCGCTCGGCAGTCCTCGCGGCCGGCCGGCCGCCGACAGCCCCCGGTAGCCGCGCTCCCCGGCCGCGACCGCGGGCCCGCCGGCTGCCGTCGAGGCGAGGTGTGCGGCGAAGCGGTCCGGCCTCGGCGTGCCCCGATCACGCGCGGATGTCCGTTCGTCCCGCGTTTCTCTATCTGTCATGTACGGGTCATGTCGACGCGTCCCGGTGAACGCCCGGCGGGGCGGGACCGGGCGCGCGGCTGCGACCCCTCAGGAGCCCGAGGCAATCCGGGCCCATCACCCCCAGGACGGCCGCCCGTTCACCGTGGGCGCGGCGGCGACCAACAACACAAGGAGCATGGTGAGCAGATCAAGCAAGAGACGCAGGGTCCTCATCGGCGTGATGCTGTCCGCGGTCATCGGCGGCACCGTCCAGCCCGCGATCGCCGCGCCGGGGCGGGACACCGGGGACCAGGCCACACCGTTGCGGCAGTCTCCGGTGCGGTCGACCGAGCAGGAGATCGCGCGGGCGCTGTCCGCCTCGCTGCGCGACCCGCAGTGGCGCGAGCAGGTCCGTGCGGCCGCGCTCGGCACCGAGGACGTGGACCTCCAGGCGCTGGCGGGCAGGACCGCCGCTGCGGACGGCAGGAACCTGTTCGCTTCCGTCTCTGCAGCGGACCGTCGCATCGCGAGCCTGAAGGGCCTGCCCGCGTCGACCGGGTCGCTGCTGCGCGTACGGCTGGGCGCGCCGTCCATGCGGTCGCACCTGAACGCCGATGTCACTCCCTGGATCGCCGTCGCCGCGGCCGACGACGACGCCAAGAGCATCACGGCGTACGACAGCCAGGGCCACGCCCACGCCGTCGACACCGCGCGGGTCCCCGACCGCCCGCTGTACGTCCTGGACATCGACGTCAGCAAGGCTCACCGGGCCGGCCTGAAGGTGCTGCAGAAGGCCTTCGTCGACAAGGGGCTGACCTCCCTCCCGTCCAAGGCCGCGAACAGAGCCGACGCCGCCACGGCGGGCTGGTGGGCGACCAAGGTCACGGCCGTCGAGGTGAACGACGACCAGGAGCCGTGGTTCAAGGGCGCCGCCGAGATGTTCTCGCTGGTGACCGGCTTCGGTCAGGACGGCACGGCGCGCGTCGACTCGGTGGACATGCCGTACCTGGACTACGACGGCACCGTGTACTACCCGAACCAGATCCTGGTCAACTGGTCGAACTACAAGTACAACCTGGCCGACGTCGTCATGATGGAGGACGACGACGGCACCAACTACCGTGCCCTGGCACAGGCGATCACCACGGCGCTGCTCACCGTGACCGACCAGGGCACCTACATCCCGTTGGTGAACGCGGTCCTGAGTGCGATCCCCGACGGCTGGTTCACCGACGACCCCGACTATGTGGAGTCCTGGTACACCCTTGCCCAGAATTCCTCGGGCCGGCTGAACGGCGCCTCGGGCAACGGCTGGATGACCGTCGAGCCCTACTTCGTCGAGGAGTTCTAGACCTCGCAGGCAAGCGCGGACCGGCCGCCGCACGCCGATGAACGCGCCGGTCCGTGCAGTCGATGAACGAGCCGGTCCGCGCCGCGGACGCGGCCGTCGTGCCGGAGGCCGCATGCCCCCGACACCACGGCGCAGCCGTACTCGGCACTGACCAAGAGGGGCGCCTGCCGGACGTTTAACCTGCTCAGGCGCCCTTTCCCGGCGACTGGAAGAAGCCCAGCCGCGACGCCGTCATCGATCCACGGCTTTGTCGGCCGCGGCGTCCGCCGGTCCCGCAGGTCGCCACCGGCCGCGAGGTGGCCGCCGTCCGGCTTCAGAACCGGACGCGGAACGGGGCGGACGGCACGGGGCGGGCAGCGTGCAGGGCGACGTGGCGGGGCGCATCCTTCACGCGGTGTTCTGGTCGTGGGCCAGGGCGTGGGTGACCGCGGTGGTGTTCTCGTACAGGACCCGGTACTGGGTGAACCGGCGGTCGTAGACAGCCGCGGTGGCGGGATCGGGCCGAACCACCGATTCCGCCGGATTCCAGGCCGTGATGTCCGGTCGGCCGATCAGCCCGGCGGCGAGGAAGGCGGCACCGTAGCAGGCACCGATGGTCGTGCGGGCGACGATCTGTTCGAGACCGGTGACATCGCTGACGATCCGAGGCCACAGTCCGCCCCGGGTGCCGCCGCCGACCGCGACGATCCGCCGGATGTCGGCGCCGGCCGCGAGCATCGTCTCGACGTTGTGCCGGACACCGTAGGCAGTGGCCTCCAGCGCCGCCCGCATCAGGTCGCCCCGGGTGTGACCCAGCGACAGGCCCGCGATCACGCCCCGGGCGTCGGGGTCCATGAGGGGTGTGCGTTCCCCGGCGAAGTAGGGCAGCATCACCAGGCCGTTCGCCCCCGGGGGCGAGGCGGCCGCCTCGTCGAACAGCACGCCGAGGTCGACGTCGCCGAAGAGGTGCCCGAGCCAGTCGGTGACTGCTCCGGAGGTGGCCATACCGCCGGCCAGGCAACGGGTGCCGGGCAGGGCGCCGGCCGTGGACCACATCGACGGGCTGGTCACGAGCCGGTCGACGGTGTTCACCAGGAACATCGTGGTGCCGTACATCAGCATCAGGTCGCCGACGCCGTGGCCGCCGACGCTGATGGCCTCGCTCCACGCGTCGATCGTCCCCACGATGACCGGCGTCCCGGCCGGGACGCCCGCGACGGGCGTGCTCACCCGTCCGGCCTCCTCGCCCGGCCAGCGCAGCGGGGGGAGTTCGATGCCGGGTGCGATGTGCTCGGCCCATTCGGGGATCCAGCGCTGCTCGTGGATGTCGAACAGCGGGGTGCACTGGCTGGCGGAATGCAGGTCCAGTACGTAGGCGCCGGTCAGCCGGTGGGCGAGCCACGAGGCGGGCATGAGGAGGCGGCGGGCGCGTGCCCACACCTCGGGCTCCCGCTCGCGGATCCAGGCGAGTTTCGGCCCGACGGCCTGGGACGACAGCGCCGAACCGCACCTGCGAAAGACGGTGTCCGATCCCAACTCCCGGTTCAGCCGGGTGATCTGTTCCTCGGCGCGGGTGTCCACCCCGTACAGGACCGCCGGACGCACCGGCTCTCCCGCGTCGTCGACCAGGAGGGTGCATGGGCCCATGCCGCTGACTCCGACGGCTCGGACGGCGACGTCGTCGCGATCGAGCAACTCGGCCGCGAGCGAGACGAACTCGTCCCACCACACATGTGCGTCCATCTCGACGTGCCCCGGCCGGGGACGGTCGACCACGTGAGTGCGTACGGCCTCGCCCAGGATGCGGCCGGCGGTGTCGACCACCACGCCCTTGGTGCTGGAGGTGCCAACGTCCACTCCGAAGACGACGTCGATCATGTACTTCCTCCCTTGACGCCGGGTCTGCCACCGTAGATTGTCGCTCGGTCCGGTGGGCGGCAGCGGTTCAGCCGGACCGCTGCCGGAGACGTCGTCACAGCTGTACCCGGCGACCTTGCAGCAGTCGTTGACATGCCCCTGCCTTGTGGCTAGCTTCGCGAGAGTTCCCGCTGTGCTTCCTGGGCGCCCACAGCCCAGGGTCCCATCGAAGCGTTCACATCTCAGGCACCTCATCTCCACGGTTGGACAACGTTGTCAGTCTCTGACGATCAAGAAATCTCGGCGCGTCACCATCACCCGGGGTCGCGTTCTCGACGCGGGAGACAACGTTGTCGGACCTCCACTCCCGAGTAGAGGAGCAAACCCCGTGATCACACGACTGTCGAGACCTCCCGGAACCGCGGCGATCGGTCTCCTCGCCGCTGCGGCGCTTGCCGCGGCCGGGCTGTGCACGCCTGCGTGGGCGGCCGGGAAGGCTGCGCTCGTCACCTCGCCGGCGACTCTCGTCAATCCGTTCATCGGAACGTCGAACCAGGCCGACGACTTCCCGGGGGCCGACGTCCCGTTCGGCATGGTGCAGTGGAGCCCGGACACGCCGTCGCGCCCCGACGGCGGGGGCTACGAGTACAACGACTCGTCGATCACCGGTTTCAGCCTGACCCACATCGCCGGCCCCGGCTGCGGCGCGGCCGGTGACATACCGGTGCTGCCCACGGTGGGGGCCGTGAACACCGGTGCGACGGACGCGTTCTCGCACGCCAACGAGTCGGCGTCCGCCGGATCGTACAAGGTCGCGCTCAACAACCAGGTGACCACAGAGCTGACCACCACGACGCGCAGCGGTATGGCGCGCTTCACCTTCCCCTCGACCGGCCAGGCCAACCTGATCTTCAAGTTGACGGGCAGTCAGAACGGTGCCACCTCGACACAGTTCACCAAGGTGTCGAGCACCGAGGTGAGCGGACAGGTGACCAGCGGCCACTTCTGCGGTGCGGGAAACACGTACAACGTGTACTTCGACATGGTCTTCGACCAGCCGTTCGCATCACAGGGCAGCTCGCTCGCCAAGGCCACGACCGCCACTTCCGCTGCGCCGGCCAGGGCGTCGAAGAACGCCGCCGAGAAGCCCAACAGGCCTGTGCTGCACGGAAAAAACCCGGGCGCTTCGGAGTCGAAGTCCGCGAACTCCCCGCGGTCCGCCAAGGACGGTGCCGCCGCCCCCGCTGCCGCCGCCTCGAACGGCTACGTCACCTTCAACACCACGTCCAACCCGGTGGTGCAGGCCAAGGTCGGCATCTCCTACGTGTCGGTCGCCAACGCGGTCGCCAACCGGACCGCGGAGAACACCGGTTGGGATTTCGACGCGACCCGCACCGCGGCACAGAACGCGTGGAACAGCACGCTAGGCAAGGTGCAGATCTCCGGCGGAACGGCCGCGCAGCAGCAGAGCTTCTACACCGCGCTCTACCACTCGCTGCTGCACCCGAACGTGATCAGTGACGCCAACGGCCAGTACTACGGCTTCGACGGGAAGACACACACCGTGGACGCCGGCCACAGCGCGGTGTACGCGAACTACTCCGGCTGGGACATCTACCGCTCGCAGGCCCAGCTCGAAGCCCTGGTCGCTCCCCAGGCCGCCTCGGACACCGCGCAGTCGATGGTCGACGACTACACGCAGACCGGGATCTTCCCCAAGTGGTCGGAGAACAACGGCGAGTCGTACGTCATGGTCGGTGACCCGGCGGACGCCATCCTCGCCGACTACTACGCCTTCGGCGCCCGGAACTTCGACGCCACGACCGCCCTGGCCGACATGGTGAGGCAGGCGAGCACGACCAACAACGACCGGCCCGGTCTCGCCTACCTGAACTCACCGGGATACATGCCGCACGACGGCAGCTACGGCTGCTGCAACTTCTACGGTCCGGTGGCCACCACCCTGGAGTACGACACCGCCGACTTCGCGATCTCCGCGATGGCCGGGGCGCTCGGCGACACGGCCAACCAGAGGACCTACGCCAACCGCGCGCAGGACTGGCGCAACGTGCTCAACCCCGCCTCCGGCTTCGTGGAACCCCGAAACGCGGGCGGCTCGTGGACCGGTGGCTTCGACCCCACCAGCGGCACCGACATGGTCGAGGCCGACTCGTGGATCTACACCGGTATGGTCCCGTTCAACGTCGGCGGCCTGGCGCACGCCAAGGGCGGCAACACGGCGATGAACCACTACCTGGACACCGTGCTGCGCAGCTACACCGGCGCCGACGGCTACGCCTGGGTCGGCAACGAGCCGAGCATCGAGCTGCCGTGGGAGTACGACTACACGGGGCAGCCCTACAAGACGCAGGGCACGGTTCGGGCGATCCAGGACCAGATCTGGTCGAACACCCCGGGCGGCCTGGCCGACGGCAACGACGATCTCGGCGCGATGAGCGCCTGGTACGTGTGGTCGGCGCTCGGCATGTTCCCCGAGACGCCCGGAACCTCCGACCTCGCCCTCGGCTCACCGCTGTTCACACAGGCCGTGGTCACCCTTCCCTCGGGCAGGACGCTGACGGTCAACGGCAACGGCGCCGCCGACAACGCCCCCTACGTCCAGTCCGCGGCGTGGAACGGCACGGCGTGGAACAACGCCTACGCCCCCACCACGGCGATCACGGCCGGCGGCACGCTCGACTTCACGCTCGGGACCAGCGCCAACACGTCCTGGGCGACGGCGGCCACCGCGGCTCCGCCCTCGTACGCGGGGGACACCACGGCGCCGGCTACGCCGCGGATCGGTCCGCTCACCTCGGCGGTGGCCTCCGGCCTGTGCGTGGACGACGCGTCTTCCGGCACCTCCGACGGCACCCACGTGCAGATCTGGGGCTGCAACAGCACGTACGCCCAGGACTGGATCGTCGCCGGCGACGGCACGATCCGGGCTCTCGGCAAGTGTCTGGACGCCGATCACAGCGGGACCACCAACGGCACGCTGATCCAGCTGTGGACCTGCAACGGCAGCGGCGCCCAGCAGTGGACCGCCGGCACCAGCGGATCGCTGGTCAACCCCGAGTCGAAGCTGTGCCTGGACGACCCCAACTCCTCGACGACGAACGGCACCCAGCTCCAGCTCTACACCTGTAACGGTACGGCGGCCCAGAACTGGAAACTGCCGAGCTGAGCCGTCGGCGGGGGAGCTGACAGCCCCGCTCGTATGCCTCGGTGTGGCGCGTTCCCATGGGTCCAGGGCGATCGGCCGGGACCCACGGGAACGCGTTCGGCAAGAACCGAGGACTGCGCTGGTCAGGCCCTGCCCGTCGCGAGCGTCGCTCGCTGGGAGAGAAGCCGACGCCGGGGCTCCTGGGGCGAGACGCCACCGAACTGGACGTCCCAGTAGCCGTTCTGCCAGGTGAGGAAGACCGCGCACAGGGGTGGCACCGCGAGATGCCAGAACGCTCTTGCCGGTACGGCCAGAGCATCGATGAGCACGGCCCGCATGACGGCTGCTTCCGTGATGGCCACCGTGTGGCTCGTGTGCGGCGCCACGCTGCTCAGCCAGTCCGCCGACCGGCGGCAGAGCTGTCGTACGGACTCGCCGTCGTGCGGCGTGGCATCCGGATCCGTGAGCCAGGCGGTGAACCCGGCGGGGTCGGTTGCGGCGATGTCCCGGACAGTGCGACCGCACCACCCGCCCACGTTGAGATCGCGCAGCATGGGCTCGGACGATGCCAGGAGACCGATGGCGTCAGCAGTCTCCGAGCAACGGATCGAAGGTGCCCGGACGGCCGACTCGCAGGGAGAGAGCACTGCTCTCGCGGCGCCTGCCATGTGCATGCCTTCGTCGCTGAGATGGGCGTCGCCGAGGAGCGGATCCACAGTGGGGTCACCGCCGGGCGCACACAGAAGCGTCAGGTGGATCGACATGGGACCTACCTCTTTCCTGGCCGGGCGTGGCTTCAGACGGTGTGGCGGCTGCCGGCACCTCGTGCCTCACCTGCTCCACAGTCGGTGCAGGCCCCCCACCAGCACCATCCGCCAGGTGTCCGAAGCCACCCCGCCGACCGGCCGACCCACCCTTGCGGAGGGCGGAAAGCACGCAAGGACGAGGCAGGGGCGGACCCCGGCGCGCGGCCTGCGAACGCGCGGGCGGTCGCCTCGGCGGCGTTCACCGGTCGGGGTCATGGGGCAGTTCGAGCCGGAGCTCGTAGCCACCCTGGTCCGTGGGGCCGGATGTGACGGTACCGCCGAGCAGCTCCGCCCGCTGGGCCAGACCCGCCAGGCCGTGATGGGCGCTGGGCAGGGCGAGTGCGCTTCGGGTGGGGGCCGTGTTGGTGACCGTGGCGCAGAGAACACCCTCCCTGAGCCCGATACGGACGGTCACGGCGGCGCCGGGGGCATGTTTGCGGACGTTGGTCAGCGCTTCCTGCACGGTCCGGTAGACGGCCCGCTGAACCGTGGGCGGAAGCTCCTCGGGCACGTCGATCTCCAGCTTCGCTTCGATGCCGCCGGCCTCCAGCAGGTGCTCAAGGTCGGCGAGCGAAGGCTGCGGGGTGAGCTCCGTGGGCCTGCTGCCGGAGGCCCGCAGCACGCCCACCATGTGCCGCAGCTCGTCCAGGGTCTGCACGCTCAGGCGGCGGATCGTGGCCGCGGCCTGTCTCGTCTCGGCGTCCCGGCCGCCCACCTGGAGCGCTCCGGCCTGTACGGCGATGAGACTGACCTGGTGGGAGACCACGTCGTGCATCTCCCGGGCCAGCTGGGCGCGCTCCTTGGCCAGCACGCTCTGAGCGGTCAGCAGCCGTTCCTGCCTGCGGGCCTCCGAGATGTCGGCGAGCCGCAGCGACAGCTCGCGTCGGGCCTGGACGAGCTGGCCCAGGAAAACGGGAGCGGCAGCGGTGGCCAGCGTGTAGCTGAGGTGGAACACGCTGTTCGTCTGGGACAGCTCGGTGGCGTCGAGGGACGACCAAGGCCAGGGCAGGAAGTCGATGATCGCGTAGAGCAGCGCGCAGCCGCCCAGCAGGAAACGGTGACGGTTGACGGAGGACAGGGTGTACAGCGCGGCCGTGGGGGCGACCACCGCGTCGGTGACCAGGCCGGTGGGGAGCGTGAGGACGAAGGTCGTCAGGGGCAGCCGGTGGCGCAGTACCAGGGCGAGGGCGCCGAGCACCGCGCAGGCAGTGGTCGGCCGGTCCTGGATGTCGACGTGAGCCCAGGCGTCCGCCAGCGCGGTCCCGACGAGAGTGATGTCGATGAGCGCGGCACGCGGCTGCCGGCGGCTCACCGTGCGCCCTCGTCCTGCGCGTGCGTGAGCAGTCCCGCGCGCTCGGCGATCAGAGCCGCCTGGACGCGACTGCTCACCCGCAGTTTGCCGAGCACGTTGGTCACGTGGCCCTTGATGGTGCCGGTACTCAGGTGCAGCCGCTCGCCGATCTCGTTGTTGGCGAGTCCTTCCGCCATGAGGACGAGCACGGCACGCTCACGCTCGGTGAGCCGAGCGGTGAGCCGGACGGCGGTGGGCTCACGAACGTTGTTGTCGAGGTAGCCGCCCACCACCAGTCGGGTGACCTTGGACGACAGCACGGTCCCTTCCTCGGCCAGCGTACGCACCAGGTAGGGAAGCTGCTCGGGATCGGTGTCCTTGAGCAGGAATCCGGCGGCGCCCGAACGCAGGGCGGTCGCCACGTACTCGTCGGTGTCGAACGTGGTGAGCATGGCGACCACCGGCGGCTGCGGCATGCGGCGGAGGTCGGCCAGGATCGTGAGCCCGTCCACGTCCGGCATCCGGATGTCGAGCAGGACGACGTCGGGGCACAGCTCCCGTACCGCCTGTACGGCCTGGCCACCGGGTACCGCCGCGACGACTTCGATGTCGTCCGCCGTTTGGAGGATGTGCGTGAAACCCGTACGGATCAAAGCCTCGTCATCGACCACCAGTACCCGGATCATGTGCGCTCCGCTCCTCGCGTGCCCCGGTCGATGCGTACCCCCGCAAAGGCTGCCCGCCGGCGGCCGGCCCACAGAACCCGCCGGTTGGCGGCGCGACCTCAGCCGGTCGGCGGGCGGTGCCCGCTCACCGCCCCGGCGGCGGACGCGCAACCTCGGCGAACAGCGCGCCCGGCTCGCCGTGGCGCAGCCAGGACCGCCCCGCTCGTCTCACTACGCTGAGCGACGGGAGACCGCACGGACCAGGACAGATCGGGAGACCATATGGCCCTCGAGCTCGACATCGACCGCATCCGCCAGTTCCTCGGCGAAGGTGTCCGCGACAAGGTCTACCCGGGTGCCGTCTGGGCCGTCGGTGACCGCTCCGGAAGCATGGCCCTCGGTACCCCGGGGGTCCTGGATCCCGACCAGCCCGACGAACCGATGCGGCACGACACCGTCTTCGACGTCGAAGGCCTGACGGAGGTCCTCGCGGTGTGGTCGTCCATCGGATCCCTCGTCGAAGCCGGCAAGCTGCACCTCGACGAGCAACTGGGTGACTTCTGGTCCGAGGTGCGCGGTCATCCGCTGGGCCGGGTGAGCACTCGCCACCTGCTCACCCATACGGCAGGCATCCCGCTCCGGACCGACCTGTCGAACCTGTACGGCGCCGACCTCCAGGTCATTCGCGACGGCGTCCTCCACGAGGCCGTGCGTCGCCCGCCCGGGGAGGCCGTGGAGTACACCGACCGCGCCGCCCTCGTCCTCGGCTATCTCGCCGAAGAACTCTCCGGCCAGAGCCTCGACGACCTCGCCGCCACCGAAGTCTGGCAGCCCCTCGGCATGACCCGCACCCGCTACGGCCCCTTGCCCGGCGCGTCAGCCGCCCGCTGCGCGCCGACCGAGGTCGACGACCTCACGGGGTCCCGCCTGAGGGGTACCGCCCACGCCTCGTCAGCGCGCCTGCTCGGCGGAGTCTGCGGTGTCTCAGGAGTGTTCTCCGTCCTCCCCGACCTCGCGACCTTCCTCCGCCACCTGCTCCAGCCGGGACAGGACGCCGACCGACCGGGCTTCGGCACCGCCTGGATCAACGAGTCACTGCGCACCCAGACCGGTGCACTTGCCCCCGCCGGCGGACTGTTCTGGCACCCGGCCCCGGGAGCGGTCCCCGGGGCCGACGACATCTGGGAGCACTACGGCTCCGGCGCGGCAGGCGCATGGCTGTCCCCCAGACAGGGTCGCTGGGCGGTCCTGCTGACCAACACGCGTTACTACACCAGGCATCACGGATCCCTCGTCCCGGTCCGCAACACGTTCCGGTCGCTCGCCTTCGCCTGACCGTGCGTCGGCGGGGCCCAGCACCGGCACGGGGAGACCGTTCGGCACGGCCGCCGCCGGCCGACGCAGGTACGGCCTCAGTTCATCTTTCCGGTCCGCGCGTCGTGCCACAGGTCGACGCCGCCGTCGACGGCGTACGTGTCGATGTCGGCCAGCTCCTCCGCGGTGAACTCCAGGTTCTCCAGAGCGGCGACGTTCTGCTCGAGCTGTTCGGTACGCGACGCGCCGATGACCAGCGAGGTGACCCGCTTGTCACGCAGTGCCCAGGCGAGTGCCATCTGCGCGAGGGTCTGCCCCCGGCGCTGGGCGATGGCGTTGAGCGCGCGGAGCCTGTCCACCATGTCGTCCGACAGCCAGTCCGTGTCGAACGACGTGCCGGCCGCGGCCCGCGAGTCCTCCGGGATGCCGTCGAGGTAGCGCCCCGTGAGCAGGCCCTGCGCGAGCGCCGTGAACCCGATGACGCCGAAGCCCTCCTCCTGCGCCGCGTCGAGCAGCCCGTCCGTCTCGATCCAGCGGTTCACCATGCTGTACGAGGGCTGGTGGATGAGCAGGGGCGTCCCCAGTTCCCGCAGGATCGCGGCGGCCTGCCGGGTGCGCTCGGCGTCGTAGGAGGAAATCCCGACGTACAGGGCCTTGCCTTGGCGGACGGCGGTGTCGAGCGCGCCCATCGTCTCCTCCAGGGGCGTGCTCGCGTCGAGGCGGTGGGAGTAGAAGATGTCGACGTAGTCGAGGCCCGTGCGCCGCAGGGACTGGTCGAGGGAGGCCAGCAGATACTTGCGGGAGCCCCCACCCTGGCCGTAGGGGCCGGGCCACATGTCCCAGCCGGCCTTCGTGGAGACGACCAGCTCGTCCCGGTACGGCGCGAGGTCCTGCTTCAGCAGTCGCCCGAAGTTGAGTTCGGCGGAGCCGTAGGGCGGGCCGTAGTTGTTGGCCAGGTCGTGGTGGGTGATTCCGAGGTCGAAGGCGCGCAGTGCGATGTCCCGCTGGCTCTCGAACGACCGGTCGTCACCGAAGTTGTGCCAGTAGCCGAGCGACAGGACGGGCAGGTCGAGGCCCGAGCGCCCGGTGCGCCGGTAGCGCATCGTGCCGTTGTACCGCTCGGGGTCCGCGACGTGGTTCATGGGGGTCTCCGCAGGTGACAGGGGGTTTCATGCCGTTCGGGGAGCGAACGTGCCTACTGTGCCCTGGCGCGATTGCCGAGTCCAACAGCTCACGCACATCGGATTTATCGTTGTCACTTCTCAAAGCGAGCCGCGTGGCCCGGTGGATGGTCCCTCAGCCGTGGGAGCTGGTCAGGGTTCGATGACGAGGTTCTCGATGAGGCCGTCGCCGAGGGTGAAGCGGTAGTGCAGGTCCACCACGCCGCCCGGGAAGTCGCCTTCGAGGTGGTGGGTGGCGACGTAGTGGTCGGTGCCGACCTTCTGCACGCCGGTGAGTTCGGTCGTGTACGTGTACTCGCCGGCGGTACGGGTCAGCCAGGTCTCGATCGCGGCGGCTCCTCGGTGGGTTTTGCCGTCGTCGGTCACGCCGGCGCCTGGATGGAAGGCGCTGCGCGCGGTGGCGGTGTCGCGGACGCGGTGGGCGTCGAGGTAGCGGGTGATCACTTCGGGGAGGGCGTCGGGGTCGAGGTTCTGGGGCTGGTCGGTGTGCATGGTGGCTTCCTGGGGGGAGGGGTCACACGGTGGGGATGGTGCCGCCGTCGATGACGTGCTCGGCGCCGACGATGGCGGAGGCGCGGTCGGAGGCGAGGAAGGCGACGAGTTCGGCGACTTCCTCGGGGCGGTTGGGGCGGCCCAGGGGGATACCTCCGAGGGAGTTCATGAGCTGTTTCAGGGCCGCCTCCTGGGTGGTGCCCGCGTTCTGGGCGATACGGGCGACCAGGTGGTCGGCGGCGGTGGTCCGGACGAAGCCGGGGGCGACCGTGTTGACGCGGACACCGTGCGGGGCGACCTCGTTGGCCAGCCCCTTGCTGTAGGTGGTCAGGGCGGCCTTGGCGGCCGCGTAGGCGAGGGTGCCGTTCCACAGCGGCATGCGGCGCTGGATCGAGGAGACGTGGATGATGACGCCACGCCCGGACTCGATCATGCGGGGCAGCAGGCCGCGATCCAGGCGGACGGCGGCCAGGAGGTTCACGTTCAGTTCCCTGGCCCAGTCGTCCTCGTCGAGCGCCGCGTATCCGCCCGAGGGCGCGTCCGAGCCGCCCAGGTTGTTGATCAGGATGTCGATGCCGCCGAGGCGGCGGAGGGCTTCCTCGACCACGGTGGCGGCCCCCTCGGGGGTGGCCAGGTCTGCGGCGATCATGTCCGGGGCCGCGATGTCGTCCGGTCGGCTGCGTGCGGTCACCAGCACGGTGGCGCCGGCCTGGACCAGGCGTCGGGCGACGGCTGCGCCGACTCCTTTCGTGCCGCCGGTGACCAGGGCGCGTCGGCCCTGCAGTGATTCGCTGACTGCTGTGGTGGGGGTGGCCATGGTGGGTCCCGTTCTCGGGCGCGGTCAGGCAGGCACCACACCCGTCGTTACTGCTAAAATAGAAGCTAGTAACTTCGACTTTAGCAGTAACTCTCTGGGGATGGTCAACCTTGACAAGCCGCATCAGGGCAGAAGACCTCGAATGCCCGCTGTCCACGACCGCGCAGCACGTCGGCGAATGGTGGACGCTCCTGCTCCTCCACGACGCCTTCGACGGGTACACCCGTTTCGACCAGTTCCAGGAGAACCTCGGCATCTCCACCAGCATGCTCACCGCACGCCTGAAGAGGCTCGTCGCCGACGGCCTGCTGGAACGCCGCCCGTACCAGACCAACCCGGTCCGCCACGAGTACGTCCTGACCGACCTGGGCCGCTCCCTGCGCCCGGTGATCATCACGCTCGCCGCATGGGGAAACTCCCGCCTCGCCCCCGAGCAGCGCAGCATGGTCCTGGTCGATGCCGACAGCGGCGAAGAAGTCGAACCCGTGGTCGTCGACGCCAGGACCGGCCGCCGCCTCGACGACAGCCAGACCTACGTGTTCACGGCCGGCCCCGCCGCCGGCCACGCCATGCGGGCCCGCTACACGCCCGGCACGCCGGACGGCGCAGCCACTGCCTGACGACCGTCGCCGACAGGCGCAGGGCCGTGCCCTCGCGGTCGGGCCGGGCGGTCCGACCGCGACGAGACTGACAGCGTGCCCGAACTCTGCGACGGCCGCGGCGGCGGTGCGGGGACGGCGCGTGCGCCCCGTCCCCGCGAACTCTCCTGGTGGTCAGACGACCGCCGTGAAGGTGTAGTGCCCGGCCGGCAGATGGTAGGTCGCCGGGCCCGTCGGGACGGCCTGGGCTGGGGCGACGACCGACTCCGGCCGTGAGGTGGGCACGGTGACGGCTGCGGAGGTGTTGACGGGCACGGTGACGTGAAGCCTCAACCGGCCGCCGGAGATGGCCCAGTTGCTCGCCGCGCTGCCGTACGGGGTGTCGTAGGTGCTGACGGCGGAGGTCAGGCCGCCGCCGGGCCGCGGCGCGATGCGCAGGGAGGCGTAACCGGGGCTCGCGGGGCCGAGGCCGCCGACCTGGCGGTAGAGGAAGTCGCCGACCGAGCCGAGACCGTAGTGGTTGAAGGAGTTCATGCCCGGGTCGTTGAACGAGCCGTCGGTGCGGATGCCGTCCCAGCGCTCCCAGATCGTGGTGGCCCCGTGGTCGATCATGTAGCCCCAGCCCGGGAAGCCGCGTTGCAGCAGAATCCGGTACGCCGTCTCGACATGACCGTGGTCCGCCAGCACGGGCAGGAGGTTCTCCACGCCCAGGAAGCCGACGCTGAGGTGTCCGTCCGTGGCCGCGACCTTGGCGGCGAGCTTGTCCGCGGCGGCCCGGACCACGGACGCGGGCAGCAACTCGAAGGCCAGGGCCAGCACATAGCCGGTCTGGGTGTTGCCGCGGACCGTGCCGTCGTCCGAGACGAAGCGGGCGCGGAAGGCGGCCGCGACCTGGTCGGCGAGCTGCCCGTAGGCGGTGGCCTCGGTGCTGCGGCCGGTGGCGGCCGCCATGCGCGACACCAGGCGGGCCGACCATGCGAAGTAGGCCGTGCAGATGAGGTCCTGGGCCGTGTTGTCGTTGACGTTGAGCCAGTCGCCGTAGGTCTGCTGATCGCGTATCAGGTCGCTGCCGGAGGTGGCGCGCAGATAGTCGACCCACTGGGCCATCGCCGTGAAGTGCCGGTCCGCGACGGTGAGGTCGCCGAAGCGCTGCCACAACGTGTAGGGAATGACCACTCCCGCGTCTCCCCAGCCGGCCGTGCCGGAGCCGCCGATCACCGCGGGCGCGACATCCGTGAAGGCGCCGTTCGCCTGCTGGGCGTCCGCCAGGTCGTCGACGAACTTGGTGAGGAGGGCGTGCGTGTCCAGATTGAAGGTGGAGGTCGCGCAGAAGGCGGCGATGTCGCCCGTCCAGCCCAGACGCTCGTCCCGTTGGGGGCAGTCGGTCGGGATCGAGAGCATGTTGCTGCGCTCACCCCACACGATGTTGTGCTGGAGCTTGTCGAGCAGCGCGTCGGACGCGCTGAACGTGCCCGGCTGCCGGGCGTCCGTCCACACCGCGCGACCGGTGACGGCGGTGGGGTCGGGCCGGAAACCGGACGGCAGGCCGGTGAGTTCGACGTAGCGGTAGCCGTGGACGGTGAACCGGGGCTCGTACGTCTCCACCCTCCCGGTGCCGGCGAGGGTGAAGGAGTCGGTGGCCTGGGCGGCGCGCAGGTTGGTGGTGTAGAGCGTGCCGTCGGGGTTGAGGACCTCGCCGTGCCGGACGGTGACCGTGGTGCCGGCGTCGCCGCGGACCGCGATCCGGTTCCAGCCGGCGAAGTTCTGCCCCATGTCGAAGATCCACACCCCCGGCTGCGGCTCGGCCACCGACAGCGGACGGAATTCCTGCTGCACGGTGACACCATGGTCGACCTGCGCCACCAGTCGCGGGACGGGCCCGTCGTGGACGGCGACGGCCGTCCAGCCGCTGTCGTCGAAGCCCGGCGCGTCCCAGCCCTCGACGTGCAGGCGCGCGTCGTAGCTCTCGCCCTGGTACAGATCGTCCGCCGTGATCGCGCCGGTTGCCGTCTTCCAGCTGCGGTCCGTCGTCACCAACTGGGTGGATCCGTCGGTGTAGGTGATGAGCAGCTGTGCGCCGTAGTACGGCTGGGTGCCGTAGTGCCGGCTGCCGGCGAAGCCCAGGTTGCCCGAGTACCAGCCGTTGCCGAGCCAGGCGCCGAGCACGTTGGCGCCCCGCCGGATGTGCGCGGTGACGTCGAACACCTTGTACTGAAGGCGCTTCGCGTAGTCGGTCCACCCGGGGGCCAGCACGTCGTCGCCGACCTTCGCGCCGTTGAGCCGGGTCTCGTGAAGACCGAGCGCGGTGGTCAGCAGCCGTGCCGAGGCGACTCGCCCCTGCACGCTGAAGCTCTTGCGCAGCATCGGCGCCGGCCCCACGACCTGGACGTTCGATCCCCACGGACCGCTGCCGTACGGGGCGAGCGCGCGTGCGGCGGGCCAGGCGCTGTCGTCGTATCCAGGGCTCTGCCAGTCCGCGGGCGGGTCCTGGTGCGACCTCCACGCATCATCCGTGACCACGGTCGGGCCGCCCGTCACCGTGAGCTTGGCGATGAGTCCCGCCGGGGAGAGGGTCGTGTTCCGGCTCGCGACCGCGAGGGTGTTGTCGCCGGTCTTGAGATACGCGGTGACATCGACCGTCGAGGCGCTCTTCCACGAGTCGGTCACGCGTCGTGAGGTGCTCACCTGGGTTCCGTTGACCCAGACGTCCGCGGTGTCGTCCCCGGTGACGATCAGGCTCGCCGCGGCGGGGGCGTCCGCCAGAGTGAAGGTGCGCCGGAAAAAACGGGTCGCCACAGGCGCCTCGGACGCGGGATCGCCTTCCGGGTACCAGATCCAGGTGGCCCCCGAAAGGTCCGGTCCCGGCGGCCGCCCGATGAACGCGGCGGACCACTCCTGCGCGGGCGCCAGCAGACCGGTCTCGAACCACTTCGGCTTGCTCCACGCGGCAGCCCGGCCCTGCGTGTCCCAGACACGCACCCGCCAGAAGTAGCGGGTCAGGCTCTTCAGGGGGCCGCCGGCGTAGGCGATGTCGATCTGCCGGTCGGACGCGACACGCCCGCTGTCCCACAGCTCACCGGAGCCGTCGGCCGTGGCCGAGACCTGGATCCGATAGCCGCCCTGACGCTGCTGCCGCTCCGCCGAGTCGAGGACCCAGCCGAAGCGCGGCTGTGCCGCGTCCACGCCGAGAGGGAGGGCGCGATGCTCCACCGTGCACGCGGCCACGCTCAACGGGGACGGGGACGAGAGGTCGGGAGCGGCCACCCGGGAGTACCAGGGGGCCGCTCCGTAGGCGCCGAGATCCCGGGCGGCCGGCCAGCCGTCGTCGGCGAAGCCGGGCTGTTCCCATCCGGCGGGCACCGCCTTGCCCGCCGACCAGCGGCCGTCGGTGACGACATCGGTCGTACCGCCGGCGGTCCGCACGCGGATCCGCCCTATGACGCCGGCCGAGCCGCCCTCGGTCCGGCTCGCCAGCGCGATGGTGTTGGTCCCCGCGGTCACGGCGGGTCGCAGGTCCACGTACAGGGCGTCCTGCCAGGACCGGGCGACTCTGGGGGAGCCGGCGAGGGGTGTCCCGTTGAGCCATACGTCGACGGAGTCGTCGCCGGTGACGACGAGCTGCGCGTCGGTCACCTCGCCCTCGGCGACGGTGAAGCTCGTGCGGAAGTAGCGGTGTCCGGCGGGGGCGTCGGAGCCCGGATCGCCTTCCGGGTACCAGATCCAGTGGGCCGGGGACAGCCCGACGGGCCCGACCGGGGGTGTTCCGGTGGCCGCCTGTGCGCGGCCGGCGAACGTGCCGACGGCTCCCGCGGCGAGAGCACCCGCCGCCAGCGCCGACGCCGTGCCGAGGAAGCCGCGTCTGCTGACCGGGGATTCCTCGTGAGGCGTGTGCGAGCCGGAGTCGGGCGAACCGGGTGAGCCGGGGGTGGGGGGTGTGGTCTGACTGGCCAACGGAGTACTCCTTCACACGCGTCGGGCGAAGCAGGACGGCTCGGTGAGCGGCGGACGCGGACGGGAGCTCCCGTCCGGTCGCGGTCTGCGGCGGGTCGGACGATCGTCGGTGTTCGTGGCAGGCGACCGGCATAGCGTGATGGCGGCCGTGTGATTGAATCGTTTCAAACTGTTAATGCGGTGGCAATGTATGAAAGTTGATGAGCGGCGTCAATAGCGTGGCGCATCGTTTCATCGACACGGGCGCACCGCTGTGCGAGGTGACCGCGCGCGCCGAGACGCCGGTAGGTTCTTCGCGGTGACTTCGATGGAGACGCAGGGCCTTGTGTCGATGACCGACGGGGCACAGCTGCGATGGATGGCGCTGGGCGACACGACTCGGCAGCCGGCCGTGATCCTGCTTCATGGCGGTCCGGGTCTGCCCGACTATCTGGGCGATGTCGCCCCTATGATCGCGGACCTCGCGCCTGTGTACCGGTACGACCAGCGCGGCACAGGCCGATCCCCGTGGCGGGGCCGCCATTCCATCGGCCGGCATGTCGACGATCTCGCCGAGCTGCTCGAGGCATGGGACGTGCCCAGGGCCGTGCTGATCGGCCATTCCTACGGCACCGATCTGGCGAGCCGGTTCTGCCTGAGGCACTCTGACCGGGTTGCCGCAATGCTGCTGATGTGCGGGCCGTTCACCGGGGATTGGTGTTCCGGGTACCGAGCGGAACGCAGCCGCCGCATGTCCGCCGCACAGCAGGCGCGGCTCCGCGCATTGGAGGAGCTGCCGCAGCGCACGGAGGAGCAGGAAGTCGAGCTGCTCACGCTGGCCTGGTTCACCGACCACGCCGATTCCGACCGCGGGTGGCACCGGGCAGCGCAGGGGGCCCGGCAGCGGCGCCCGGTCAACTGGTCCATGAACGGCGAACTTGGCAGGGAAGGACGTGCGGATCCGCTCGACGAGCACGTTGCCGATCTGCGTGCGTGCCTGCCCGAGAGGACGGAGCTCCTTGGCGGGGCCGACGATCCCCGTCCTGTGTCGGCGCTTGAATCACTCGCGCTCCGGCTCGCTCGTCCGCTGACCCGGGTAGCGGATGCAGGGCATGAACCCTGGTTGGAGCAGCCCGACACTGTGCGTGCGCACCTTCGGCGATTCGTAAAAGGTGCCGTGGACGCATAGGGCTTCGACGGGTTCACCGGCCGGCCTGGTCCCCGGCTGTCGACACCGACCGCGGCACCGGATGTCGAATGGTGCCTCGAACTGGGTCGCCGACCTTGGCATTCCCCGGACCGCTGCAGGGCCGAGCCAAGCCGCTCCCGGCGCCGCAGCAGCGGAACTGCGGTGGCGCCGGGGCTACCGAGGAGGCGCGGCCGTCGACATGGCGTTGTCGCCGTCGGCGTCATCGCGCCCGCCTGCCCCGTGCTGGCCGGACACCGGCCGTCCTGCGGCGGGTACCAGCTGCGGTCGCCCACCGGAAGAACCGGCCGCGGGAGCATCGGCGGACCGGTGGGGGATTCCACCGGTCCGCCGTGCGGGGAGGCTCGGACGTGGTCAGCAGTACAGGTTGCTGCCGGGGGTGACCCCGAGGATGGAGGTGATGCGGTTGTAGGCGTCGACGCGGCTCTGGACCTGGGCCGGGTTGCGGCCGTCGCACTCGAGGGAGCCGTTGATGGAGCGGATGGTCTGGCCGAAGCCGGCGCCGTTGATCATGGCGTTGTGCGGGGTCATCGTGCCCGGGCCGGACTGGGTGTTCCAGTACCACAGGCCGGTCTTCCAGGCCACGGCCGAGTCGTTCTGCACCAGCCAGGGGTTGTTGAGGAGGTCGATGCCCAGGGCGTCGCCGGCGGCCTTGTAGTTGAAGTTCCAGGACAGCTGGATGGGGCCGCGCCCGTAGTAGGCGGCCTGTCCGGCCGGGCAGCCGTAGGACTGGCTCCAGTCGCAGTACGTCGGGTAGTTGGCGGTGTTCTGCTCGACCACGTACACCAGCCCGCCGGTCTCATGACTGACGTTGGCGAGGAAGGCGGCGGCCTCCTGCTTCTTGACGGTGTCGGAGCCGGTGTTCGCGAAGCCCGGGTAGGCCGACAGAGCAGCGGTCAGGCCGCTGTAGCTGTAGAACGAGTTCCGGCTCGGGAAGATCTGGTTGAACTGGGCCTCACTCACCACGAAGCCCGAGGGATTGCCGCCGCCACCGCCGCTCGCGGGGGCGTTCCACTTCTGGTTCGCGCCGCCCGAGCAGGTCCAGATCTGCAGCCGGGTGGCGTTGGCCGAGTTGTTGCCGGTCACGTCCAGGCACTTGTTGGCCTGTGGGTTGACGATGTCGTTGGCCGAGCTGACGGCCCACTGCTGGGCGGCGGAGCCGTTGCAGTCGTAGAGCTGGACCTTCGTGCCGTCCGCGGTGCCGCCACTGGTCACGTCCAGACACTTGCCGAGGGCGCGCAGAGTGCCGTCGCCGTTGTTGGACCAGCTCTGGGCACCGGTGCCGTTGCAGTCGTAGAGCTGGACGGCGGTGCCGTTGGCGCTGTTCGCGCCGGCCACGTCGACGCACTTGCCGGCCAGCCCGGTGATCTGGCCGGTTGCCGCCTGGGCCGGGGCGACGGTGAACAGGGCGGACAGGACGGCGGCGAGGACGACGCCCAGCGTCAACCGGCCGAGGACGCTGCGCCCGCGGAGGCGGGACATGAGGAGAGGAAGGCGCATGGAGAGCTGCTCCTGACGTGAAACGAGGGGGAGAGTGCGTGACCGGCCTGCGGAGGCAGACGTCTCAGCCGAGGACCTGCTGGGTCACGACGATGTGTCCGGCATCGGGGTCGAGGACGCCGCCGAGCCGGCTGAACGCGCCGTCGGTCAGATCAAGGCACTTGGGCTCCTGCGGAGTCTGGACGAACGTGCCGCGGTCGTTGACCCGAACGGTCAGGGACCGGCCGTTGGCGACGTTGGTGACCTGGACGCGCGTACCGAAGGGCAGTTGGGGCTGGCGGGAGAGGGAGGTGGCGACCGTGTCGGCGTTGTTGTCGAAGACCTCGCCGCTGGCGGTCAGGGCGCCGGGCGGCTGGGGGCCGTAGTGCGTGGCCCAGCACTGTTCGCCGCCCTGTTCCGCGGGAGCGTTCCACTTCTGGTTGTCGGCGCCGGTGCAGGTCCAGATCTGAATCCGCGCACCGTTCGCGGAGGACCGGTCGGTGACGTCGAGGCACTTGTTCGCGGCGGGGTTGACGATGTCGTGGGCGGCGGTGACGGTCCACTGCTGGTTGGCGGCGCCGGTGCAGGACCACAGCTGGACCTTGGCGCCGTCAGCGGTGGAGTTGGCGGTGACGTCGAGGCATTTGCCCAGGGCGCGCAGGGTGTTGTCGGCGCCTGGCGTCCACTGCTGGGCACTGGTGCCGTTGCAGTCGTAGAGCTGCACCGGGGTGCCGTCGGCAGAGTTGGCGCCGGCGACGTCGAGGCACTTGCCGGCGAGGCCCGTGACCGTGCCGGTCGCCGCGGCCGCCGGTGTCGCGGTCGACGGACTGATCAACAAGGCCAGCAGGGCTATGAGAGGAGTACCGCGTAACGCGGTGGTGAGGAAGGAGGAGCGAGCAGCCATGGGGGGTGAGGAAGCCTTTCCGAGGTGGCACGTTGGTGTGGCGGACACCGACAGGACGCACGTCAGGAAGACCTGACACCGGGAAAGCTAAAGGTCTATACCAAGTCCGTCAAGATGTGAACATGACATGCACGATGCCGCGCAACCACGGCATCGGCGGTCTCGTCGGTTCTGCCTTTGGCGAGGGCTAAACCGGCGCTCGTAGCGTCGGCCCGGCTGGCGGAATCGTCGGCCTGTGCGTCAGTGATCGCGTGCGCCGTTGGGGGAGTGGTACCCGCGGACAGCATCTCCTCAGTGCTGTGTGAGGAGGCGTGTGATGGCCAGTGAGTTCCAGCGGAACAAGCTTCGGGCGATGTTCGACGCGTTCGACGCGGACGGCAACGGCTACCTGGAGGAGGAGGACTTCGCGGCGCTCGCGGTCCGTTGGGGCCGGCTGCCGCGGGTGAGAGCGGAGTCGGAGCTGGCGGTGCGGGTGGAGAGCGTGATGAGAGGGTGGTGGCGGCAGCTGGCGGCTGCTGTCGACGCGGACGGGGACGGCCGGATCGACATGGATGATCTCCTTGCCATGGTCGACCTGTTGCCTTCCATCCCGGAGGCTGTCACCGCCACGGCCGACACCGTCTTCGACGCGGTGGACGAGAACGGCGACGGGCGGATCAGCCGCGGCGAGCACAAGCGCTTGATCGACACATGGCACGGGCGGCCCATCGAGACCGGGGAGGTGTTCGACCGCCTCGACCAGGACGGCGACGGCCACCTCAGCCGCCCGGAGTTCGCCGTCCTGTGGACCGTTTTCTGGACCAGCGACGACCCCCGCGAACCCGGCAACCTGATGTGCGGTGAACTGCCCCAGGTTTGGTAGACGCCCCTTCAGGAGTTGTTCGGGGCCGGCGACGAAGCCCTCTCCGGTACGTGACACCGTCCACCCCGTCGTGGCGGCCCTCTTCAAACATCCAGGTATGGACCTCCGGTTGCGGGGCAGACGGAGGTTCACTCGGCGCGGTCCCGCGCCGAAGAGTGGCGCGCGACGCCACCTGTGCAACCTGTGCCTCGCGGTGGCGCCGACGCGCCCGCGAGCCGAGCTTGGGGGAGTGGGAATCGTCATGATTCTTCCGGCGGAGAAGGAACTGCGCGCCGCACTGGCCCGGTTCGCCGACGCGCGCATCGAGCACGACGTACGTCCCACCGGCCGCACCAGTCGCCTGCTGGAGGACGCCACGTACACGCTGTGCGTGATGACCGGAGCGACCGACGCGGCGCAGGCCCTGCATGCGGCGGACACCCTGTTGGAGGGCTACCGCTCCGGCCACGGGGGCAGCGGTCGCGAGGACGAGATCCTGGCCGCGTAGGCGCGACCCCGCCGGCTCCGCCGCCCCGCCGAAGGCCTACCGCTTCGGGCGGGAAGGCTGTAGGAGCGTGGCGATGACCGTGCCGGCCAGCCACGCCTCGTATATGTCGGCCGACCAGCCGCGCCCCGCGGTGAGCTGCGTGTACAGCTGCGGCCCGGCCAGCGCCCACAGGCCGTCCGCCAGGTGCGCCGGATCCGCTTCCGGATCCAGCGCACCGGTCTCGGTGAGGTGGGTGACGAACGAGGTGACGCCGGTGAGCCGTTCCCGTTCGGCTATGTCCAGCACCTCCTCGACGTCCGGCCCCGCCTGGGTCAGCAGGGTGAACAGCGCGGCGATCCGCTCATGGATTCCGCGCACGAACGCGGCATAGAGCCGGAGCTTGGCGTTCGGCTCGCTCGTCCGCAGGATCGCCCGCGTCTCGGGACGGTCCGCCATGGGCACCGGCTCGTCGTCGCCGGCCAGCGTGCTGTCCCACAGGGCCTTCACCAGGCCCGGCTTGCCGCCGAACGTCTTGTACACGGTCTCGGGTGAGACACCCGCCCCCTCGGCCACGGCACGCACGGTCGTGGCGTGGTAGCCGTCCCGGAAGAGCAGCTCACCGCAGGCCGCCAACATCGCGGCGCGATTGCGGCGGCCCGCACTCCGCACTCCGCACTCCGCATCCGGCGGCCCGCACTCCGCACTCCGCACCCCGCATCCGGCGGGCCGCACACCGCACTCCGCGGGCCGGTCGATGACCGCCCGCCCCGCCGCAGGCATTCCGGTTCAGGCCTTCCGTGCGACGTCCCGGCCCGCGCCGGATCGGGTCGGCCCCTCCCGGACCGCGGCCTCCTCCAGCGGCGTTGCCCCTCGGACCGCCAGGAGCGCGGCCGGCACCCAGACACCCGCAGCCAGGGCTCCGATACGCATGATGTCGTCGAGGTCAGAGGCGGTGGTGGCCACGCGCGCCGCTTCACCCCGGCCCGGCCCCACTCGGCGCTAGGCTGACCCCGGAGGTGCCAAGTGGCCCAGTCGGAGCGGAAGTTGGACGAGGTCCCGGAATCCACGACCGTTGTGGTGATCGGCGCGGGCCCGGCCGGGCTGACCGTCGCCAGTCTGCTGCGCAGATGCGGCGTCGACAGCATCGTCCTGGAGCGCCGCAGCCGCCAGTACGTGGCACAGCGGCAGCGGGCCGGCATCGTGGAGAGCCGGGCGGTGCGGATGTTCGCGTCCTGGGGGCTGGCCGACCTGGTGCTGGGCGGCCCACCCCACGACGGCATCCTGGAGTTCCGGGTGGACGGCAAGAGCCACCTCGTCGACGACAGCGACGGATCCGAGGGCCCCGGGGCGCGTCTGTGCCCCCAGCAGGTCCTGGTCCAAAAGCTCACCGCCACCCACCTCGCCGACGGCGGCGAGGTGCGCTACGAGACGGCCGACATCACCCTGCACGACCTGACCGGTGACCGCCCCACCGTCCGCTACCGCTCCGCCGACGGGACCGTGCACACGATCACCTGCGCCTTCGTCGCGGGCTGCGACGGCGAGCACGGCGTCACCCGCACCGCGGTCCCCGACGGCCACCTCACTGCCCACACCTTCGACCACGGCATCGGCTGGCTCACCGTCCTGGCCGACGCCCCGCCCCCGGCCCACCCCCTGCTCGCCGTCAGCCCGCAGGGCTTCGCCGCGCACTTCCCCCGAGGACCGCACAGCAGCCGCTACTACCTCCAGTGCCCGCCCGACGACCACCCCGGCGCCTGGCCCGAGACCCGTGTCTGGGACGCGCTGCGCACCCGGCTCGCCGACCCCGCCCTGACCGCGGGCCCGATCACCGACCGCGAGACCTTCCGGCTGCGCAGCCTCGTCCACGACCCCATGCAGTACGGCCGCCTGTACCTCGTCGGGGACGCCGCCCACATCGTGTCCCCCATGGGCGGAAAAGGCATGAACCTCGCCCTGTACGACGCCGATCTCTTCGCCCGCGCCGTCCGCGACCACGTCGACCACCACGACGACACCGGCCTGCGCACCTACTCCGAGCGCTGCCTGCGGCGCGTGTGGAGCGACCAGGAGTTCTCCCACTGGCTGACCCGCACGGTCCACGACGCCGGCGACGACACCCACTGCGGCCCCTTCCTGCGCAACCTGGCCCGTGCCCGCCTCGACCGCCTCTTCACCTCCCCGACCGCCGCACAGGCCTTCGCGGAACTCATGACCGGCCTCGACCCGGCCCAGGACCACAACGCCTCCACGGGCTGCTGACCACGACGGGAACGCACGGACCGGGGAAGCGCCCACGAGGCGGGAGGTCCTCGCCTCCCCCTGTCGCAACCATGTGTGCCGTGAGCCCCGCGAGGGAGTCACGAAAGCGATCCGTAATGACGGCATCGGCACCTGCGCTCAGTGCTCACACCGAAGACGGATGTCCGGCAAGGGAACATAAAACCCCTGGTCGCAGGGGCTTGCACGCCCATAGCGCGACTTCCTGGTGACGGCTCAAGGCGAGTCGGTGCAGATCGAGGTCAAGGTGAGGACCTGGGGCGGTGAAGGCCTCGACGTCTTCCTCATGGCTCAAGGGCAGGCGGTCCCCAAAGACCCAAGGATGCCGTCCGGCACGTAGCGCTGACGCCACGGAAGGTGAAGGGGGCCATGGCGAACTGGCCGCCCCGGCAGGGCGGGTGTCCGGCGCCGCACCGGACGGCCGTCACCGGCGGGCCGGCGCACAGCTCAAGGCGCACCTCGACCGCATCACTTGGCACAGCGCAACCGGTCTCGGTCCCGGTCACACCTGGGGGACACCGCACGACCTGCCTGGGGCGGCGTCGTAAAAGGTCCGTACCGGTTGCGTCAAGGGTTGCAGAAACGGGCCGACTTGGAGGCGCCTAAGCCGTCGGAAGCTGAATGCGGTGGGCGCGTTGTGCGCGAGAACGGCGCCGAGACCAGCACCGTGTCGTCCGCGAGCCCGCACCCCGATTGCTTTCAGCTTCAGTTGTTGACGGCGGACACCGATGGGTCTACAACCCGAGGGAGCGCTCTCATATCTGCTGTTGCTCCATCCCCACGCACGCCGAACCGGCTTGAGGAGACTCCGCATGCAGAGTTCCGCCAGCGCACCCACCCGTAGACCACCGGCCGGCGCCGCAGGCCCACGCCTGGCTCTCGGACTGGTCGTCGTCCTGGTCGCCGCCTTCTTCGCGGTCGTCGCACCGTCGCCCGCGCACGCCGCCGACCAGTTGCTGTCCCAGGGCAAGCCGGCCACCGCCTCCTCGAGCGAGAACGGGTCCTTCCCTGCGAGCGCGGCGGTCGACGGCAACACCGGCACCCGCTGGTCCTCGGCCTTCGCCGACCCGCAATGGCTACGGGTCGACCTCGGGTCCGTCCAGCAGCTCAGCCGCGTCACCCTGAACTGGGAGGCCGCCTACGCGACCGCCTTCCAGATCCAGACCTCCACCGACGCCACCACCTGGACCACGGTCTACTCCACCACCACCGCCACCGGCGGTACCCAGAACCTCACCGTCACCGGCAGCGGCCGCTACGTCCGCGTCTACGGCACCGCGCGGGGCACCCCCTACGGATACTCCCTGTGGGAGTTCCAGGTCTACGGCCCCGGCAGCACCACCCCGCCGGACGACTTCTGGGGCAGCACCAGTGACATACCCGCGGCGAACAACGCCGTCGAGGTGAAGATCCTCAACCGCACCAACGGCAAGTACCCCGACAGCCAGGTGTACTGGAGCTTCAACGGCCAGGTGCACTCCATCGCCGAACAGCCCTACCTCGACATGCCGGCCAACTCCGCGGGCCGCATGTACTTCTACCTGGGCTCGCCCAACAGCTCGTACTACGACTTCATCGAGTTCACGGTCGGCAGCAACGTCTTCAACGGCAACACCACCCGGGTCGACGCCTTCGGCCTGAAGCTGGCCATGCGCCTGCACACCAAGGACGGTTACGACACCGAGGTCGGCGAGAACCGGCAGACCTTCGCCGAGGACCGCGCCACCACCTTCCAGCGCTTCACCGACGCGGTGCCCAGCCAGTTCAAGGTGCTGGCCCAGACCCAGGCCCCGTACCGGATCATCGCGCCCGGCAGCGACCCGAGCTTCCGCGCGGGCGGCGCCAACGCGAACTACTTCACCTCGTACGCCCAGTCGGTGGGCGTGAACGCGGCCACCTCCGACATCTTCGGCTGCGCGGCCTCCCTGGCGGGCGACCCGAACATGTGCGCCGCCCTCAACCGCCACGTCGCCACCCTGCCGGCCTCCCAGCAGTCCGACCCGGCCCAGTTCTACACGGCGGCACCGGCGAACTACTACGCCAAGTTCTGGCACGACAACGCCATCAACCACCTCGCCTACGGCTTCCCCTACGACGACGTGGCGGGCCAGTCCTCCTTCATCTCCCACGCCAACCCGCAATGGCTCCTGGTCGCCGTCGGCTGGTAGCCGGTCCGGTGGCGCGGACACCGAACCCACACTGATCCCCCGACCGGCAGGCCCTGCCGGGTCACACCGACCCGGCAGGACCCGCCGGCTGCAAACTTCGAGACCCCGGTGACCGCCGACGGGGTGATGAGTGGGGAGCCGGCCAGGGACGGCTGCCGAAGCGTGCCGGCCGCCCACCGGCAGGCTTCCACGGCCGGCCAGGACGTGTGGGCTCATCCGTTGCGCAGCCTCGTCCACGTGTTCGGGCCGATGATGCCGTCGGCGGCCAGGCGGCGACTGGTCTGGCAAGCCACGTTCACGGTCCTCTCTGAGACCGACGCACCTAGCGGGATCGAGGCTGTGAAGGGCGACCAGAAGGGCGGCAATGTGGGCGCTGCAGACCGGTACAGCCTCGGCGGCCATCTCATGTGGCTGGTACGACCGCTGTCACGCGGAAGCCACCACCTCGCCGGCCATGACCTGGGGAGGGTTGGGGAGCAGTGACGCAAGGTTGTCCCGCACGAAGTCCGCAGCTCTCGAGATCGATTCGTCGGCACCGGCCTGGTCCTGGAAGACGCTGGTCGAGACCATCACTCCGTCCCCGATATCGATCCAGTAGTAGGCCACGAAGCCGGAGACCTGGCGCATGAGCGGCACGAACCCCTCGTTCACGAGACGTGCGGCCTCGGCCGAATCGGTCACCCCTTCGTACCGGCGGACTGCTGCGTACATCGCCAAGCTCCTCACGGCGTTCTGGGTTCGTCCTCTGCCGGTACGTCGTACCCCCTGCGACGGCTGCCCGGCTCATGAGGTGCCTGGCAATCACCCGAAGGGCCGCCTTGGGTGATCCGAACGGCGGCCGCCGACCCGGACACACGGCCCAGCGCACGCCTGCCTCCTGAGAAGGCGCCGACGTGGCGTAGAGCAGCCTGAGCTGGTGACTGCCCGCAACACGGAAGAGGCTGTGAACGCGGCTTGATGACCACAGGCAAGCCCCGCCCGCAGACCTTTTGACGCATGGTCGGCTGTGGGCCGCGCGACTCGAAGTCCACTGTGCGGCCGCGCGCTTCACGATTGGACTCGGTCCATGTCCCTGTTCGCCGAGTGGACGACTCAGTCGGTACCGTCACCCCGCGTGCGGCTCTCGACGCCGAGGGCCTGGCGCATCTGCTCCTGCATGACGGCCAGTTGGCTCCACGACTCTTCGACTCCTGCCGCGAAGGCGCTTGTGGCTGCGGCGAGCACGTCGTCAGGCACCACCATCTCGGCCTCTGCATAGCCGTCCCGTTGGGCGATGCGACCGGCTTCGAGCAGCTCCGGGCACAGGTCGATCCCCGAGCCCCTCCGCCTTCTGCTCTGCGCGCTCTGCTGGCCGAAGGCCCTCGGCGTGCTCGCGCTTCCCGCGTCTCTGAGCGTGGGCCGCTTCCAGCTCCATCCGTTTCGCACGGTCGGCTCGACTCTGCGTCAGAAGTGCTGCGCGCTGCTACGCGGGCTGCCGCACGAGCGGGCGCGGTCCCGGTCGTGTCGCCGGCCGGCTCTCGGGTCGTACCCGGCGTCGAAGACGATCAGGATGTCGCGGTCGCCGAGGTGCCGGCGGCCCATCTCGATCAGATCGACGACCACCCGGCGGACCTGGGCGGCGTTGACCTCGGCAGCGTCGTCGGCGGGGCGGGGAGCCCGGCGTCCTGCAGTTGACACCGAGACGTCCGGCCTTTGTGGGTGAAGGCGGAGAGCGCCGGGTGAGGGGGTGTCCGGTCGGTGCCGGACACCCCCTTGTCGGGTCAGTGGGTCACCGTACGACGACCTGGGCACTGCCCGTGACGCCGCCGGAGGTCACCGAGACGGTGACCGTGCCGGAGCGGTGGGCGGTCAGGGCTCCGGTGGACGGGTTCACCGAGGCGATCCTCGGGTCGGCCGAGGACCACACGTGTGAGGCGGGGTCCGCGATGGGAATCGTGAGCGGTGCGATGTTGTCGCCGGCCACCTGGTCGCCGGTCGCGGTCAGGGTGACGCGGTCTCCCTTGGCGATCGGGTCCTTCGGGCCCTGGACGGTGATCGAGGCGAGCGCGGGCTCCACGGTGTACTGGAGGTCGCCGTCGTCACCGATCCGGATCAGCCCGAAGTGGTAGAAGCCGCCCTGGTCCACGGGTGCGTACGCGGGCATGCCGAGGTCCGCGAAGGTGAACTGCGGGATGCCGCCATCCTCCACGGTGGTGCTGTGGCCCTCGGGGTCGAGGATCTGCTCGGCGAAGCCGCGGGCGTGGCCGTACATCATGATCACGTGCTGCTTCGGGTGCGTCTGCTGGTAGCGCTGCACCAGCCGCAGGTACATGCGTGCCTCCCAGCGGTCCGTGAACTGGCTGTTCGCGGCCGGGTGCGGGTCGTACGCGGGCATGTGCGTGACGACCAGCACGTCCTTGGCGGTGGTGTCGGTCAACTGCTGGACCAGCCACGGGTACTGGGCGCCCTCGGGATCCTGGAAGGGGTCCGAGGACTGGAGGCTGCCGTGCGAGTTGTCGGTGACGACGAGCCGCGCCGCGCCCTCGCTGTAGGCGTAGTGGGTGTCGCCGAAGGTGTCGCTGTAGTTGCCGTTCTCGGCGTCGGCGCCCTGGGTGATCTCGTGGTTGCCGACGATGTCCCGCTCGGGAACACCGAGCGCGTCCATCTTGGACTTGGCGAACCGGAGGTCGGCGAGCTTGCCGTCGTCGGACATGTCGCCGAGGAACTGCGCGGCGTCCGGACGGGCCTGCGGGGTGAGCGTGGGCAGCCGCCCGGCGATGGAGTCCATCACGTTGCCGCTGACCGACTTCGGGTCGGAGGCGAGCAGGTGGGCGTCGTCACCGGTGAGGAGGGTGCTGCCGTGCCGGGCGAAGTCCGCCGAGTCCTCCTCGTACGAGAGCCACTTCGGGTTCTTCGGTACGGCGTGGTACTCGGGCACGGTCACCGGCCGCGGGGAGTACAGCGCCTGCAGACCGGCCACGTTGAGCGAGCCGCTGTAGGCGGTGCTCGGGCTGATGGCCAGGAAGTCGACGAAGCTGATGGTCAGCGGGAACTGCATGCCGGCCGGCAACTGCGCGATGGCGAGGTGCCAGTCCTTCCAGGTGACGTACGTCGGATACAGCGTGGTCGCCGAGCCGTTGACGCCGATGTAGCGTTCGGCCAGCTCGATGCCGTTGCCGTCGCCCTTGATCCACATGCCGATGGCGGTCGGGACATGGCCGCCCGCGGTGTCGGTCTTCAGGGTGACGTTCGGGGTGAGCACGAGCTGCTTGACGCCGGAGCCGGCCGGCATCGAGTAGTCGAGCTTCAGCGATCCGGACTCGGTGGAGCCGGGCGGTACGACCCCGGCGTCGGCGGTCAGCGTGGCCGGCTTGCCGGTCGTGTTGTTGCTGAGGCGCCAGTGGTCGAGGCTGTTCATCGGGTCGATGACCTTGCTGACGCTGCCGACCGCGATCGACGTGGTGCCGGTGGCACCCGCGACCGTCGCGCTCACATCGGCGAGTCCGCCGTCGTCGGCGCTCGCGGTGAACAGGCCGTGGGCGTCCACGGCGCCGAGGTCCGCCGGGTCCGCCTTCCAGGTGGCGGCCTCGGCGGGGATCTGCACCTGGTCGCCGTCCGGGTCGGTGGCGGACAGGGTCAGCTGCTGCGTGGCGCCGTTGTCGAGGTCGGTCTGGTCCGGGGAGACGGTGAGGGTCTTCAGCCTGCTGACGACCTCCAGTTTCTCGGACGTGGACGCGCTGCCGTTCCAGGCGACGATCCGGCCGGTACCGGAGCGGTGCGTGGTGAGCTTGCCGTCCTCGTAGGTGGCCAGGCCCGCGGGCTCGACGCGCACGTGGGTCTCGCCGTCCGCCGGGTTGGCGAACCGGTCGACGGAGTGCACCGGGAGCGGGATGGAGCCGCCGGAGACGGTGGTAACCGTCTTCCCGTCGTTCACGACCACCTTGGTGGCGGCACCCGGCTTCTTGGCCGTCGAGTAGAAGAAGATGCCGTTGGCGACCGGGCGTTCGGTGTTGCCGGGCAGGTCGGAGGGCGTGTTGACGACCTCGGCGTGGCCGGCGCCGGGGGCGCGGCTGACCATGCCGGTGGAACCGCCGCCGTCGAAGAGCATTCCGGTGTACGCGCCGTGCGCGACCAGGTAGCCCGCGGCCTGCTCCGGGGTCACGCCGAAGGCGGTGTCGGAGCCGCCGTGGCCGTCGATGGCGACGACGATCGCGTGGCTGCCGTCCTTGGTGATGCCGACGGCGGTCTCCGGGTTGGCGCCGCTCGGCGGGGTGCCGGTCGGGTCCTGGTAGACCCTGCCGTCCTTGACGAGGGTGTCGACGCCGCTGATCAGCTGGGTGACATCGTTATCGGGGGACAGCCGGGTGGCGATCTGGACCGTGTCGCCGGTGTGCAGGGTGTCGGTGAGCCACTGCCCGCCGTCGCCCGCGCCCAGCAGGCCGGTCTCGTCCGCGGCCAGGCGAGGCACGGTGGTGAGGCCGGTCTGCACCCGGTCGACGACGAAGCCGCCGTCGGTGCTGTGCCCGGCCACCAGCGTGGACGCCTTGGTCAGGCCCGGGGTCTCGCCGAGGTCGGAGGTGACCTCCGTGATGCCTCCGCCGGCCACGTCGTTGACGGTGTTCACCGAGGTGAGCGCACGGGTCACGGTCCCGGCGGTGATGGTGCCGGAGAAGGTCTCGGGCCCCATGACCAGGGTGCCGTCGGGCTTGACGCCGAGCTGGGAGGCGAAGCCCGCCTTGGGGCTCTTCAGCAGCCGGCCGTCGGTCATCACACCGCCGACGGGACGTCCGCTGCCGTGGATCTCGAAGTAGTCGCCGTTGACTCCCGCCACCGCGTGGGTGCGGTGGGCCATCGACGACGGTGTCTCGTCCGCCGGGTAGGTGAGGGTGTCGCCGGCCTCGACCATGCCCACCCGCAGATTCGGGTCGGTCAGGTCGGCCTGGAGCACCTGGACGTGCTGACGGCCGCCGACGGTGTCGTAGGTCTCGCTGTAGTGCTTCAGGCCGCGGGTGACGGTCTCGGACGGGGTACGGGTCCGGTCCACCACCAGCGGCCAGTTCTCCGGGGTCTCCGGGAGCCAGTCGCGCGGTGCGGAGTGGCCGTGGCCGTCCGTGGCCGTGACGGCGTCGGAACCGGAGGCGATGCCCGCCCCGGTCACGGCGCCGATGAGCGCCAGAGTCGCCGCGGCCACCGCCGTGCGGCGCGCGCCCGCGGTGGCGGGTCTCTTCTCGCGAAGTGTCATGTGGGTTCTGTCCTTGCGGTCGTGCGCGCCGGTGCTC